>NZ_JACXAI010000023.1 GCF_014773385.1 Metabacillus arenae
CTGTCGATCCACAATATGCTCATCTTATAAAAATTGAAATACTGAGAAAAACCGAGAAAACAAAAGAGAAACCTTACTTTAATGAGGGAGTTTAAGATGTTTAAAATGTTAATGTATTAAAGTTAGCTATCGATGTCCACCGCACACGGCCAGGACGTCCTAGTGCCGGCAGGCATAAGGCCGTGACGTCCTTGCCGGCCAGGCGCCATCGGCCCTTAGGTCTCAGGGCCAATACGCCCGAATGCTTGTTGCCGAAGGACTAGCGCCCCAGAGCTTTTCGTTCTTGAAAATAAGTGGTTTTTTCACCCAAAATGCTGTTGTAAAGGCATTATTGTAACTATGTAAAGTCATACATATTAAAACAAAATTGACATATTACTAGATTTGCAAAGCCTTATTATGTAAGCGGAATCATAGACGGAATTGACGTTCTGACAATGCTAAATAAAATAACATATTGTTCAAATTTTCTGAAAAATATACTATGAAAGCAGTTTCATATCAAAACAGAAGGAGGGGTTATTGAATGAGTTCAAGTGCGGCAACTTCCCCATTACAGGAAGAAAAAATTAATAATAGTTCTGCGAAACCACATAAATTAAAACGAAATAAACCTAAAAAAGTAAAAAAGAACAGAAAAATCCTGCAAAACTGGCAGCTTTACATATTCGTATTGCCAGCATTTTTATACTTTCTTATCTTTCATTATATTCCTATGTATGGGGTGCAAATTGCATTTAAAAATTTCGTTCCAAGTCTAGGAATATGGGGAAGTGAATGGGTTGGATTTGATCATTTTATTAGATTCTTTGAATCGTATTATTTTTGGGATTTAATCAAAAATACGTTAGGCATAAGTGTTTACGAATTAATTATTGGTTTTCCATTACCGATTATTTTAGCGTTAGCATTAAATGAGGCAAAAGATGGTTTATATAAACGAACTGTACAGACGGTAACCTATGCACCTCACTTTATTTCAGTTGTTGTTATGGCAGGGATGATCATAGCTTTCCTATCTCCGGCAACAGGTATCATAAACCATGGAATTCAATTACTAGGATTTGAACCAATCGCTTTTTTGAGTGAGCCTGGTTGGTTTAAAACAGTCTATGTATTCTCAGGTGTATGGCAAAGTACAGGGTGGGGAACAATTATATACCTTGCCGCACTTTCTGGGGTAGACCCACAGCATCATGAAGCTGCAATTGTCGATGGTGCCACGCGTTTTCAGCGTATCTGGCATATAAACATTCCGGCAATTGTTCCAACAATGATTATTTTACTAATTATGAACGTTGGTAACATCATGGCGATGGGATTTGAAAAAATATTACTATTACAAAATCCGCTAAACCTTGAGACTTCGAATGTTATTGCGACATTTGTTTACCAAGCTGGTTTATTAGACGCCCAGTATAGTTTTGCAGCGGCAGTTGGGCTGTTCAACGCCTTTATTAATGCTATTTTACTAATAACTGTAAACATGATCGCAAAGAAAACTAGTGAGACAAGCCTATGGTAAGAGGAGGTATTTAGAACATGGGTACAGCAATACATGAAACGAAAACTGACAAAACATTTAAGGCGATTGTTTTTATTTTTCTTACCGCTGCATTAATGATCGTACTATATCCATTGATTTATATTATAAGTGCTTCCATAAGTAATCCAGCAGCTGTTAACTCAGGCGAAATGTGGCTTCTTCCGAAAGATATTACATTCGAAGGCTATAAGCTAATCTTTGAAAATGGCGATATTTGGAGGGGGTATCTCAATACGATTTTGTATACTGCACTGGGCACTTTTATAAACTTAGCAGTTACGATCCCGGCAGCTTATGCGCTATCACGCAAAGATTTTTTTGGAAGAAATCTCCTAATGGGTATGTTTGTCCTAACAATGTTCTTTAGTGGCGGATTAATTCCAACTTACTTAGTCGTGAAAAGCTTGGGGCTTATTGACACCATTTGGGCAATGGTTTTACCAAACGCAGCAGCAGTTTGGAATATCGTTATTGCACGTGTGTTTTTCCAAACGTCCATCCCAAAAGGATTGGAAGAAGCCGCAATCATTGATGGCGCGTCGAATTTTAAAATGTTTACCAAAATCATTTTGCCACTATCAGCACCAATTATCGCTGTTATGGCGTTATTCTATGGTGTTGGTCACTGGAACGGGTATTTTAATGCATTAATCTACTTATCAGACAAAGAAATGTTTCCACTTCAATTAGTATTAAGAGAAATACTTGTATTACAGGAAATGTCATCACAAAACACAAATCTATCAGGAAGTATGGCTGAGGCGCTGCACAGTAAGCAACAACTTGCCGCGATTGTTAAGTATGGTGTGATGATTGTCTCAACACTACCAATTATTGTTGTCTATCCATTTTTACAACGATATTTTGTTAAGGGGGTTTTGATTGGCTCACTAAAAGGTTAATATTCTGAGTTTTCAAGGGGGTGATCGTGTATTCAAAAATGCAACACTTAAAAAGAAACAAGGGGTATCATTTGAAAAGATGAAAGGGGATGCATGGATGAAAAAATTACTTTTTCTACTTTTCACAGCTGTTTTAGTACTTGCGGCTTGCAGCTCTAAAGATGTAAGTGAAGAAAAACCTACTGCAGATGTTGAAGTAAATAAAGAAGGATTTCCAATTGTGGACGAAGAAATAAAATTAACCTTAATGGCACCTGGTGCTGGCATGGCAGAATGGAAAGACATGCCTACTTTGCAAGATTATGCAGAGAAGACAAATATAAATTTTAAATATATTACTCCACCAATGAGTGATTTCCAGACGAAATTAAATTTAGCGTTTGCCAGTGGTGATATTCCAGATATTATTTATGCAGCTGGGACAAGTAATTTGACTGCTGGTATGGAAGTAGATTATGGAAAACAGGGAGAATTGGTGCCTTTAGAAGATCTAATAGCAGAATATGCCCCAAATATTCAAAAAATATTGGATGAAAACCCTGAAATTAAAAAATCCATTACAACAGTTGATGGACACATCTATTCATTACCTGCAATAAATATACATCCAACATCTGGTTGGTATTTAGGACCAATGTGGTACAACGGTAAATGGCTAGATGCTTTAGGTGTGGAGGAACTACCTAAGACTACGGATGAACTATATGATTTATTAGTACGGTTTAAAACAGAAGATCCTAACGGGAATGGCAAAGCAGATGAAATTCCTCTAGTTGATGTCAAAGAATCATATATCCGTCCGTGGATGTTGGGTGCCTTTGGTTTGAAAGAATGGGGTATTGATGAAGTTGATGGAAAAGTAAGATATACACCAATAACGGATAATTATAAGGAATATCTTACGTTTATGAATAAACTTTATGAGGAAGAGCTGCTGGATCCGGAGAGTTTTTCTCAGTCGGGTGAGCAGGTAGCAGCAAAGGGACAGGCAAACAGACTTGGTTTATTCCAAAGTTACTTCTCATATTTTACAACAGGAGGAACTGAAGAAGAGGCAATGAATAACCCAATGTATTATCCTTTGACTAGCTCTGTTTCTGATAAAACCGTAATACCACGAAGCCCAGGAATTCAAAGGGGTACTTTCTCTATCACAAGTAACAATAAAAATCCAGAAGCTTCGATTCGATGGGTTGATTATTTCTATTCTAAAGAAGGTCGTGAATACTTAAATGATGGTCCTGAAGGATATCTTTGGGAGGAAGGTGAGAAAGGAAAAAGGAAATATCTCGAAGTACCTGAAGGTTTTGATAATAGAGAAGATTATCGAGGAACATTAACACCAGCATATGCAATTGCTGCACCAACTGTAACGGATCGAATTGAAGGTGTGGAACTAACAGAATTTGATAAATTTATTGAGGCTGAAACGAAAGCAAAAATTGATCCTTATGCAGAAGTTCCAATTCCACTTTTGTATTTAACAAGTGAAGAACAAGCTACAGTAAATACCATTGAAGTGGATCTAAAATCCTATGTAGAACAAATGGAAGCAAAATTCATCACTGGAGTTGAACCGTTATCTAACTGGGATAAATACGTAAAAACGATTGAAGATATGAATATTGAACAATATGTTCAAGTTTATCAAGATGCATATGATCGTTGGAAAGACAGTTAATTAGTAAATAGAATATTCTCAACTTCCAGATAGACTGAATAAGTTCATATGATAATAAAATATGAATCGTATACCTAAATAAGATAGGTATACGATTCATTGTTATATAGTGTATTTGAAAAGAGTTAATGTACTGTGAAAGGTATTACTCGGATGTTTTATCTGGAATCTATTATTTTGGGGGAATATATATGGAAATACACAAAGATCATAATTATCCTATACACGAAAGAATTAAAAGTTTAATAAACCAAATGACTTTGAAAGAAAAAGTAGGTCAATTAAATCAAAAAATGTATGGATGGGATGCCTATAGAAAAACAGAATACGGCTATGAATTAACAAGAGCTTTCAAAGAACAAGTGGCCAATTTTGATAGTATGGGTGCTTTATATGGTTTGTTTCGAGCAGATCCTTGGTCAAATGTTAATTTTTCAAATGGTATAAATGTAGAAGATAGTGCAATTGTGACTAATATGATCCAAACGTATTTGAAAGAAAATACAAGATTAGGTATACCTGTGCTATTTTCTGAAGAATGTCCACATGGGCATCAAGCATTGGATAGCACTATATTTCCGACACATATTGGATCTGGAGCCTCTTGGAATCCAGAGCTACAGCAAAAGGTTTCACAACAAGTGGCGGATGAGTTACAAGCTAGGGGTGGGCACTTAGGTTTAGTCTCCACACTAGACATTGTTCGTGATCCTAGGTGGGGAAGAACTGAAGAATGTTTTAGTGAAGATCCCTATTTATCTTCGAAAATGACGGAGGCTGTAGTTCGTGGAATGCAAGGAGAGAAAGAAGATACCCCAAAAGTTCTCGCAGTATTAAAACACTTTGCTGCTCAAGGGGCAGGAGTTGGGGGGCACAATTCAGGACCAGCATTAATTGGTAAAAGAGAATTACGTGAGATTTTTTTACCACCAATGAAAGCGGGGGTACAGTCTGGAGTTCTAGCTTGTATGGCTGCTTATAATGAGATTGATGGCGTTCCTTGTCACGCAAACCATCATCTATTATCTAAGATTCTCCGTCAAGAGTGGAATTATAAAGGAATTGTAATGGCAGATGGTACTGCACTTGATAGGTTGCTATCGCTAACTGGAGATAAGGAATTAGCAGCTGCATATGGCTTAAAAGCGGGAGTTGATTTAAGTCTATGGGATGATGTTTATTTGGGGATCGAAGCTGGTGTGGAAAGTGGGAAAATCGAAGAACAACTTGTTGATCAAGCAGTTTCAAGAGTATTGTATTTAAAATTTAAGTTAAGACTTTTTGATGACATACCAACTAAAAATGAAGAAAAGGCTTTAACTGTTATAAGAAATAATAACGCTATCGAAACGAATTTAGAGATGGCCCGACAGTCTATTGTATTAGTTGAAAACAAGAATAAACTATTACCAATTCGTAATGAGATAAAGAAAATAGCTGTTATTGGCCCTAATGCTGACAATATATACAATTTACTCGGAGATTATACACCACCACAGCGCAGAGAAAATGTTGTAACCATCCTTGATGGTATAAAATCGATCGTTGGCAAGAATACAGATGTATTGTATGCAAAAGGATGTGGAATTAGGGGTAATGATAAATCCGAGTTTGCCGCTGCAAAGAAGATCGCTAAGGAAGCTGATATTGTAGTATTGGCTTTAGGTGGATCGAGTGCTAGAGAGTTTGGAATGGAATTTGAAAATAATGGTGCTGTTAAGGATTTTAATGAAACAGAAATGGATTGTGGAGAAAATGTTGATGTAGCTAATTTAGAACTTGGTGGAGTTCAACAGGAGTTAATGAAAGAAATTAGTTCAACTGGTACGCCGATCATTTCTGTTCTTATTCAAGGACGTCCTTATTCAATTCCAATGATTACCCAATATTGTGATGCTATTTTAATTGGATGGTATCCAGGTCAACAGGGTGGGAGAGCTATAGCTGAAGTTCTATTTGGTGATGTTAATCCGAATGGCAAGCTTCCTGTTTCTGTTCCTCGTTCGTCAATGCAATTACCGGTTTATTATAACTACAAGGATAGTGGTGCTAAAGAAGATTACTTTGATATGAGTGGAAAGGCATTATACCCTTTTGGTCATGGTTTAAGTTATACATCTTTTACATATCGTTTTCTTTCTGAAGAAAATGAAACGATCACCTTTAAGGAACTGCAGAATTCCAAGCAAGTTAAGATATCAGTAGAAGTCGCAAATATTGGCGATAAAGATGGTTATGAAGTAGTCCAACTTTATATAAAAGATGTGGAAGCTACAGTGACACAAAGGAATAAAGAACTGAAAGGATTTCAAAAAGTATGGCTAAATGCAAATGAAACTAAGACTGTCACTTTTACTCTTGGTTTTGAGGAGCTAGCTATATGGGATATTAAGATGAATTTTGAAGTTGAACCTGGATTAGTAAAGCTGATGGTAGGAGGGTCTTCTAATACCGTGATCGAAAAAGACTTAATCATAAAAGATCGTTTACATCATTAGAATGAAATGAAAAAAGCAGGATTAGGAGGGAAAATAAAATGCACCGTATTCAACGTTTAATACGGATATTACATGCAAATCAATATAAGGATTTACTTGAAATCCAAGGTTGGAAATCAAAAAAAGCCCAATATGTAAACCCTGGAGAGTATTCCTACTATAACGAAAATATAGAAGGTTTAATAATAAATATAGGCGATTTGGTTGCGGATTCTGGTACTACAGTTTTTCTTGAAAAAGAGGTAGAGATTCCCAAAAGTTGGCAAAATAATACCGTAGGGATTTTATTTAAAGTAAATGGTAATGGAAAGCAATCTTATTGTGAAAGCCTTATCTCAATACAAGGAATACCAACACAAGGTCTTGATCGAAATCGTAATCTACTCATAATTCCTCCTGATAAACTAGGAAACAAAGTGTTGCATATTCAAATTGAAGTATTCAACCCAGTTGGGATTCCTAAGGATCATCTGCGCGGATTTAACCTAGTTGCAAGTCCAGAAACAGATCCACCACCAGGATATTTAGAACAGAGTAGTTTGGTTCTGATAAATAAAGAAGTTCAAAGTCTTTTATACACATTGGAAGTTTGTTATAAGACCGCTACATCATTAGATAAAAGTGATACTCGCTACCATTTACTTCACAAAGCTATGGAACTGGTAGTTGATCAGCTTGGTATGCCAAGTAAAAAAACACTCCTTGACCAGAATTTACTTAGAAAGTTGGAGGCAGGATTAAAACAAACCGTTAATGATTTATCAGGTTTTAGAGAAGGGACAATTCGAGCGATTGGTCAATCACATATTGATATAGCATGGTTGTGGCCAATGAAAGAAACAATAAGAAAAGGCTCCCGTACATTTTCTAGTATTTGTACTTTATTAGAAGAATATAATGATTTTGAATTTGCTCAAAGTCAACCTCAGCTATTTTCTTTCTTAAAAGAATATCAACCAAAAGTTTATAAAAGAGTGAAGGAAAAAGTTGCAGAAGGTCGGTTTGAAATTATTGGTGGTATGTGGGTAGAACCTGACTTGAATATTCCTTCGGGAGAATCCCTTGTCCGTCAACTGCTTTATGGTAAAAAATTTTTTAAAGATGAATTTGGTTTAGAGCCCAGAGTAGAGTGGTTACCAGACACATTTGGCTATTGTGCATCTTTACCACAAATACTAAAAAAAGCTGGAACAGACTATTTTATGACAACAAAACTAAATTGGAATGATACCAATCGATTCCCGTATGATCTATTTTATTGGGAAGGAATTGATGGTACTAAGATACTATCTTACTTACATAATATTCTTGGCCAGCAAACAGAACCAGCAGATATTAAGAGTACATGGGAGGATTATAACCAAAAGAACGAATACCCTGAGAGGATGTTGGTATATGGTTATGGTGATGGAGGCGGTGGTGTTACAAGGGAAATGATTGAGTATTTAGAACGGTCTAGCAATCTTCCGGGCCTTCCAGATGTAAAATTTGATAAGGTCCATGACTTTTTTGACAGAATAGATTCTGAAAAGCCCCAATTACCTAACTGGTATGGGGATTTATATTTAGAACTCCACCGCGGTACTTATACTTCTCATGCAAAAACAAAAAAGAATAATAGAGAAGCAGAGTCTCTTTATAGAGAACTAGAGATTTGGAATAGCTTAGCTCACATCACTTTAGGTATAACATATCCTATGGAGGAAATTAACAAAGGTTGGCAACTAATTCTGCTTAATCAGTTCCATGATATTGTGCCAGGTACATCGATTTCTCCTGTATATGATTTATCAGAAAAACAATATAATGAGTTATTTGAAAAAGGAACAAGATTAAAAGAGGAAGCAATTAAGTATATTACTCAATCGATTAACACTGAAGGAACTGGCCAACCAATTATTCTACTAAACAGCCTTAGCTGGACTCGTGATGAAATGATAACTATTACTGGAGGAAAAGAGCTATTAACTAAAAAAATGATTGATAAACAAGGGAATAGCTATAAAACAGATTATATCGTAAGTGATGATGAAAATGTAACACTCAATGTTTACATCGATCGTATTCCTGAAATAGGTTATAAAACAGTGTGGTTAGAGGATACTGCTCAACAAGAAGTAGCACTTTCTAAAGAATTCAGTGGTCATTGGGAGACACCTGTTTATAAAGTAGAATTTACTAATAATGGTTGGATTAGTCGATTATATGATAAGAAAGCAGATAAAGAGATTATTAAAGATGGAGAATATGCGAATGAGCTGCAATTATTCGATGACTTACCAACTGATTGGGATGCTTGGGACATAGATCCGAACTTTGAAAAGCAGCTTACAATAAATCCGCATTTAATTGACTCTAAAGTAATTTATAAAGGATCTGTTTCCGATAAATTAGAATTCATTTGGAAAGTGAATCATTCATTGGTGAATCAAGAAATTACCTTTTACCATGATAGTAAAAAAATAGATTTTAAAACAACAGTAGATTGGTTGGAAAAACATAAACTTTTAAAGGTTGCATTCCCTGTAAATATTTATAGCTCTAAAGCGACTTATGAGATTCCGTTTGGTTCGATTGAACGTGCTACTCATAATAATACAAGTTGGGAACAAGCTCAGTATGAAGTATGTGGTCAACGATGGGCTGACCTTTCAGAGGGGAATTATGGTGTAAGTTTATTAAATGATTGTAAATATGGTTATGACATAAAAGGAAATAAAATAAGACTATCACTTTTACGTGCTCCAAAATGGCCAGATACCCAAGCAGATATAATGAAGCATAAATTTACTTATTCCTTATTCCCTCATGAAGGGGACTGGAGAAACGGAAATACAGTTAAAAAAGGCCAAGAGTTAAATTCTCCAATAACTGTTGTTATGACATCTGCACATTCGGGTAAGTTACCAGATTCAATGGCATTTATAAACACAAACAGTGAGAGTGTAATCATTGATTCAATCAAACAAGCTGAAAATAAAAACGGGATTATTTTGAGAATGTATGAATCTAAAGGAAGTGAAACTTCTGCTATATTGCAATTTAGACAGATGATCACTACTATAAATGAAACGAATTTACTTGAGCAGCCAGTTACTAAATTGTTAATGAAAGACGGACAAATCAGTCGGAAATTTCATCCATATGAGATTAGTACATATCACGTAATAAAGTAGTTTTGGAGGTTAAAATTAGAAGATAAAAAGGTTATCCACATTATTTCACATACCCATTGAGATAAGGGAATGGTACATGCTATATGAGAAACGCCATGTCCTTTAACTAAGCTGATGGATAAGCTGGTTGAAACATTAGAAAATAAGCCTGATAATAAAAGCTTTCTCCTTGATAGAAAAACAATTATTTTAGAATTATTTACATACCCTGAAATGAAGGAAAAACTTCAAAATTTTTAAGACTACCTCACATATAGAAAATAATGGAATTACAACAGTTTCTATTTTTAATTTTTTTGACTATTGGAATGAATACGCGCTTGCTCTAGCCCTTGTAACAAGTGACGAGAAGAAAACGATTCCGATTGGACTTGCTAACTTAATAGAGGTTCATCGGTATGCAACAGATTGGCGTGCCCTGTTTGCTGGGCTAGTTATTGTATTCCTGCCATTGTTCTCATTTATATTTTGGTTCATAAAAAATTGACTGAAGGTATGGTGGTTAGCGGGACTATGGGCTAATTATTAGTATTTTCCATTGATATGGAAAGGAGAAAGTGAAATGAAGATGGAGGAGCTTGCACTTCCAAGCAAAAATCAATTAGCATGGCAAAACCTAGAGTTAGGTTTTTTTGTTCACTTTGGGATCAATACATTTTGTGACCAAGAATGGGGGATGGTACTGATTCCCCAGAGAAGTTTAATCCTACTTCCTTTGATGCTAAACAATGGATAAAGATTGCAAAAAATGCTGGTTTTAAGTACTTTGTATTAACTGCAAAGCACCATGATGGTTTTTGCTTATGGCCGACTGAGACAACGGATTATTCAGTTAAATCTAGTCCTTGGAAAAATGGAGAAGGTGATGTTGTTTTGGAATGTGCTAAAGCATGTCAAGAGGAAGATATGCCTTTTGGTGTCTACATATCACCATGGGACCGTCATGAAAAGTGCCACCCTGATAAGGAGAAATATGATGATTTTTACTGTAGGCAGCTAACTGAAATATTAACACAATATTGTCAACTTGTAGAAGTTTGGTTTGATGGAGCGGGCTCTGAAGGACGAGAATATGATTGGAAAAGAATTATAGGTTTAGTGAAAAAGTATCAGCCAGATGCAATGATTTTTAATATGGGGCAACCAACGATTCGCTGGGTTGGAAATGAAGACGGAGTAGCACCTTATCCTTGGTGGAACACACGTAGTAACGCAAAAATAAGTATGTTTTCAGATGATAGTGTGAAGTGGCTGCCAGGCACACCAAATTGGCTGCCAGCAGAATGTGATGTTTCAATAAGAGGAAATCATTGGTTTTGGCAAGAGAATGATGAAAGTAGTTTACGGTCATTAGACGATTTACTATCGATTTACTATTGTTCTGTAGGACATGGAACGAATTTATTACTAAATGTTGCACCAGATAATAGAGGGCTGATACCTGAAGAAGAAAAAAAGCGAGTACTCGAATTTGGAGATGAAATTCGGAGACGATTTTCTATTCCAATCACTGTTACAGAAGGAACTGGTAGTGAAATCATACTGGAATTGCCATTCGAGGCGTTCGTTAATACCATTGTGTTGCAGGAGGATATTTCTGGTGGAGAGCGCGTACGAAAATACGAGATTGATAGCTTGCGAGAAGGCCAGTGGTCAACTATAGCCGAAGGTACTGCTATTGGTCATAAACGGGTTCAGTGCTTTCCGCTTGAGAAGACGAAAAATCTAAGATTTAGAGCAATAGAGACAGTTGGAGAACCGTTAATTTTGTCATTTTCATGTTTTAATACAACTAAAAAGTAATGAATTGAGCTGATTTCCACAAGAAGATTTTTTTAGAGGTTTGTAATGCCAACATTTGAAATGAGAAACAATAATTAGTTTTCCTTTCTAAATAGCTGCAAAGGCATTTCAGTAAAGAATGTAAAGGCATACATATTGAAACAAGATTGACATATTATTAGAGTTGCAAAGCCTTGAAATGTAAGTGGAATGATAATTGTTATTATCTCTTGACAATGCTTAATGAAAATAACATATTGATAACATTTCCTAAAAAACGCTAACATGAAAGCAGTTTCAAATAAAAATGAAAGGGGATTCAAGGATGAAAAAATTAATTTTTCTGCTTTTAACAGCTGTTTTAGTAGTTGCGGCATGCAGTTCAAAAGATGTCAGTAAAGAAAAACCTTCTTCAAATGTTGAAGTAAATAAAGAAGGGTTTCCAATTGTGGACAAAGAAATAGAATTATCCTTAATGGCACCAGGTACTGGTTTAGCGGAATGGAAAGACATGTCGACATTACAAGAATATTCAAAGATGACTAATATTAATTTTAAATATGAAACACCTCCAATGAGTGACTTTAAAACGAAATTAAATTTAGCATTTGCTAGTGGAGATGTCGCAGATATTATTTATGGAGCAGGGACAAGTGATTTCACACCAGCTATGGAAGTTGACTATGGAAAGCAAGGGGTATTATTACCTTTAGAAGAGCTCATCGAAGAATATGCTCCAAATATTAAAAAAATGCTAGAAGAAAACCCCGATGTTAAAAAATCGATTACTACAGTTGATGGTCATATCTACTCATTACCAAGGGTATCTATCGGTCCAACATCTAGCTGGTACAGAGGGCCTTTATGGTATAACGGTCAATGGCTTGATGCATTAGGGATCAAAGAGTTACCTAAGACTACGGATGAACTTTTTGAATTATTAAAACGATTTAAGATAGAAGATCCTAACGGTAATGGAAAGGCTGATGAAATTCCTTTAATAGACGTTAAAATGGATAGCACTCGTCCATGGTTGCTAGGTGCTTTTGGCATAAAAGAATGGGGGATTGAAGAAGTTAACGGTAAGGTGAGGTATGCACCAATGACAGAGAACTATAAAGAATATTTAACATACATGAATAAACTCTATGAGGAAAAATTGTTAGATCCAGAGACTTTCTCCCAATCAGATGAGCAGAAAAAAGCAAAAGGACAGGAAAACAGAGTTGGGTTATTCCCTGACTACTATTCATTTTTTACAACAGGAGAAACAGAAGAAAAAGCAATGAATAACCCAATGTTTTATCCTTTGACTAGCTCTATTTCAGAGGAAGCCGTAATTCCACGCAGCACGGCAATTCAAAGGGGTACTTTTTCTATCACGAGTAATAATCCAAATCCGGAAGCATCTATCCGATGGGTTGATTACTTCTATTCAAAAGAAGGTTATGAATTTCTAAATATGGGACCAGAAGGACACCTTTGGGAATGGGCTGATAAAGAAGGTGGAAAAAGAGTAAAACTGGATATACCAGAAGGTTTTAAATCAGCAGAAGATTATCGTGGGACATTAACTCCAGATTACGGGATTTCTCCACCTTCTTTAAGTGGTCCAATTGAAGGAAATGAACCAACAGATTTTGATAATTTTATTGAATCAGAAACAAATGACAAAATTGAGCCATTTGCAAAAGTTCCTTATCCACTCGTTTATTTAACGCAAGAGGAACAGCAACAAGCTAACACGATTGAAGTTGACCTGCAATCGTATGTCGAGCAAATGGAGGCAAAATTCATCACTGGAGTTGAGCCGCTGTCAAATTGGGACAAATATGTCAAAACGATTGAAAATATGAATATTGAACAATATGTTCAAATCTATCAAGATGCGTACGATCGTTGGGCTGAAAGTTAAAAGGCAACCACCTGAAAAATGAAATGTAAACAATAGGCTCTTTTCTAAATGATGTTGCTTCCCTGAGATAGAATGGGACGTTTAAATAAAGGCAATCAGTATCGCTGATTGCTTCTAATCCCTCCTCTGACCTCACGAGGTACACTATCTCTCGAAATCATCACTTTGTGAAATTGCAAAAAAGCTTACGAAAACAGCAAAATAATAGATGGCTCGTATGGTCCTAACAAGGGATATATACATACGAGCCTTCATCAATATATCACAAGGCAAAGTTAGAGGTGGCTATTTTATATGTTGCTCACAGAAGAGAAACTGAAAGCAAGAATTACTGAATTGTCAAAGTTTAGATATCGGGATACGACTAAATTGTCGGAATGGAAATATGTCATAGATGAAACGGGCGAGGTTGGTACGTATCCACCTGAACATGATAAGTATTCGCCTACCATAAAAATAGGTGAACGGTGGGAAGGACGCGATTTATATGCATGGTTGTCTACTATAGTCACTATTCCAAATACTTGGACTAATAAGAAGATTGTCGGACTGTTTGATTTTGGAAGAACTGGTGGAGGGAATAATTCAGGCTTCGAATCTTTATTATTTTTTAATGGTCAACCTTATCAAGGTGTAGATTCCAATCATAAAGAAGTTTTTATTTCTGAAGAGTATGCTGGGGAAACTGTAACATTTGATTTCAGATTATGGACTGGCCTTGAAGGTGGAGGGTACCCTGTTGAACAAGAATATAAATTTCAGTGCGCTGAAATTGCTTGGCTTGATGAACAGGTTGATACATTTTATTTTGATGCAAAAGCTGTCATTGAAACAATCCTCGTTTTGAGTGAAAATCAGCCAGAACGACATAAATTGCTAAATGCACTTAATCAATCTTTTAATCATATTAACTGGTTGAATCCAGGTTCTAATGAGTTTTATGAATCAGTGTATCATGCGCAAAGCTATTTGGAAGAACAACTGAATAAAAAGGAGAAAAACCATGCTGTTACTTTTCATTGTATAGGTCATACACATATCGATGTCGCTTGGTTATGGCGTTTAAAGCATACCCGGGAAAAATCAGCACGTTCGTTTTCAACCGTATTGCGTCTAATGGAGCAATATCCGGACTATGTTTTCTTACAAAGTCAGCCGCAATTATATGAATATATGAAACATGATTATCCGGAAATCTATGAAAAAATAAAAGAACGAATTGCTGATGGACGTTGGGAAGCTGATGGCGGAATGTGGCTGGAAGCTGATTGCAATATTCCTTCTGGGGAGTCGCTCGTTCGTCAATTATTAATCGGAAATAATTTCCTTCGTGAAGAATTCAATAAGGAAAGTGAATTTTTATGGCTTCCAGACGTTTTTGGCTATAGTTGGGCTCTACCGCAAATCCTGAAAAAGTCAGGAATTAAAACGTTTATGACAACGAAAATAAGCTGGAGTCAATTCAACCGTATGCCGCATGATACATTTAAGTGGCGCGGGATAGATGGCAGTGAAATATTGACTCATTTTATTACGACAACTGAGCCTTGGCCGGAATCGAGATACTATACGTACAATGGTTTTATGACCCCACAGGTCGTTCAAGAATCATGGGAAGCGTATAAGGATAAAAATATAAACCAGGAACTCTTGCTTTCCTATGGTTATGGAGACGGAGGAGGCGGTGTCAATCGTGAAATGCTTGAAATGCGCCTGAGGATTGACAAAATTCCTGGATTGCCCCATGCAAAGCCTTCTAGTGCTAGTGATTATTTTAAAAGACTGCATAAGACAATCAAAGAAACAAATGAGTATGTCCACACATGGGATGGCGAGCTTTACCTTGAATTTCACCGGGGAACATATACTTCTCAGGCATTTATGAAACGGATGAACCGAAAGCTCGAATTGCTTTATCGTGAAAGTGAATGGTTAAGTGTTTTAAGCAGTATTCAAGGAAAAGCATTTTCGGATTATCCACACTATAAATTAACTGAAGGCTGGAAAACGATATTACGTAACCAGTTCCATGATATTATTCCTGGTTCATCCATTAAAGAAGTATATGATGACGCTAAACAAGAATATGAAGCGGCAGAGAAACTTGGTAATGACATATGGGAAAATGCTTCCACATCACTTGTTCAGAAGGAAGACTCATATACGTGGACTGTATTCAATTCGGCTCCCTGGAAACGTAACGATGTCATTTTTATCTCTAATCAGAAAGAAATAGATGAAGGAAAGTGGATTGATCATGAGGGGAATGAGCTTACTGCTCAACATACAGGAGACGGCTGGTATGTTCAAATAGAGAACCTTCCTGCGATGGGTTATATGAAATTGGAGTTCCGACCAGAAAGGATGGACAAGCAGCAAAACGAACCATTTACATTTACAAAAAGCAGTGTTCAGTCACCATTCTATGATATTAAATGGAATGGTAAGGGACAGCTAACAAGCATTTATGATAAAGAAAATAAACGCGAAGTACTAGCCGAAAATGCACATGGTAACGTTTTGCAAGTATTTGAAGATAAACCACTGATGTTTGATGCATGGGATATCGATATTTTTTACCAACAAAAAATGGAAGAAATTATTTCCTTACAATCCGTTAAATTAATTGAAAAAGGCAATCTCCAAGCTAACATACTTTTTGTTTGGAAATATGGAGCAGCATCTGTCATTGAGCAAGAGTTAATTGTTTATAAAAATAACCGTCGAATAGATTTTAAAACACATATAGACTGGCATGAACAACAACGATTACTGAAAGTAGCCTTTCCAGTTGACATTCGTTCAACTGAAGCAACTTATGATATTCAATTTGGGAATGTGAAACGCCCAACCCATTGGAATACAAGCTGGGATTTTGCTCGTTTTGAAAGTGTTGGTCACCAATGGGCTGATTTATCAGAAGGAGGCTATGGGGTTAGTCTTCTTAATGACTGTAAGTATGGATACGATATTAAGGATAATGTGATGAGACTTTCGTTGTTAAAATCGCCAATTCATCCAGATCCTTGGGCTGATCAAGGACATCATGATTTTACGTATTCCTTGCTTCCACATCAAGGAAGCTGGAAGGAAGGCAGAACAGTAAAGGAAGCATGGCTTTTAAATAATCCACTTACCTATAGGAAAGGGAGTAATCTTCAAGAAAAAAAATCGATGCTATATTGTTCTGAAAGTAATATCATGATTGACGCTGTTAAAAAGGCTGAGTTCAGTGACAAGGTTGTCCTAAGAATCCATGAATTCGAGGGCAGAAGTACCAAGGCGGAAATCGGCAGTGACTTTACTATTGTGTCATGGGAGGAATGCGATTTAATGGAAAGGCCCTTAGATGAAAAAATAAATGAAGATCTCATCGCTTTTCAAATAAAACCATATGAAATTAAAACATTTCTGGTTGAATTCTCCTAATGAGCAGATGAAAAAGATCATATAAAAATCACTAACTATATTAGACATAAACAGGTTATGGAGGTTTAAAATTGGAAGCTAAAAAGTATATCCATATTATTTCCCATACCCATTGGGATAGAGAATGGTACTTGCCATTTGAGAAGCACCACGTCCTCTTAACGAAGCTGATGGATAAGCTTTTGGAGACAATGGAAAGCAACCCTGATTTTAAAAGCTTTCATCTTGATGGACAAACAATTATTTTAGATGATTATTTGCAAATTCGCCCTGAAATGAGGGAAAAGCTTCAAAAGTTCGTCAGAGAGGGAAGGCTCCATATCGGTCCTTGGTACATTTTGCAGGATGAATTTTTGACAAGCAGTGAAGCCAATATTCGCAATCTTCAATACGGAATGAACGATGCATCTCGATGGGGTGGCGTTTCAGAGGTCGGCTATTTCCCAGATTCATTTGGAAATATTGGCCAGGCACCCCAAATCTTAAGCCAGGCTGGAATTAACAATGCTGTCTTTGGAAGAGGTGTAAGGCCGACAGGGTTTAATAATACAGTCAGTGATGCAGATCATTATGAATCTCCTTATTCAGAAATGCTTTGGCGCTCACCAGATGGATCCTCTGTTCTCGGTATTTTATTTGCAAATTGGTACTGTAATGGAAATGAAGTACCAACAGATGAAAAAGAAGCACAAAAATATTGGAAGCAGCATATTCCATCCTTAGAAAAGTATGCGGCAACACCACATATGCTCATGATGAATGGCTGTGATCATCAACCTATACAATCAGATTTACCGAAAGCAATACAAGTTGCTGAAATATTATATCCGAATATCGAATTTGTTCATTCTAATTTTAATGATTATGTGGGCCAACTTGCTGAATCATTGCCGAAAAATTTAAAGATAATTGATGGAGAGTTGCGAAGCCAGCAAACAGACGGATGGGGTACACTTGTTAATACAGCATCAGCACGCGTTTATATTAAACAAATGAATCAACATAGCCAGACACTCCTAGAGAAGGTGGCAGAACCTTTGTCTGCATTTGCATATTTGCATGGAGGCAATTACCACCATCATTTAATGGAATACGCATGGAAGACATTAATGCAAAATCACCCGCATGACAGTATTTGTGGCTGCAGTGTGGATGAGGTTCACCGTGAAATGGTTACACGATTCGAGAAGAGTAATCATGTTGCTGAGATGATCATTGATGAAAGCCTCGAGTCCATTTCTAAAAATATTAATACAACGAGTTTTAACAAATGGGGAGAAAATGCGCTGCCATTTACGGTATATAACACGACTGGGTGGGATCGTACAGGCGTAGTTTCTATTACGCTAGATGTGAGAAGAAATTATTTCTCATCAGGAGTAAACAAACAAGAGCTTAAAGAATTTCCATTAGAAGAAAGAACATTAGTTGATGAAACTGGTACTGAATATAACTGTAAATTAGTAGACTTAGGAATCGCTTTTGATTATGATCTGCCAGAAGAAAAATTCCGCCAGCCGTATATGGCCAGGCGGGTTCACCTTACGTTTGAAGCGGAAAACGTTCCAGCTTTAGGGTTTAAGACATATGCATTGGTTTCTTCTTCAAAACATACGGATAATAGCTCCTTGATTGTGAATAAAAATGAAATGGGAAATAACTATGTAAACGTAAAAATTAATGAAAATGGTTCCTTAACTGTAACCGATAAAGCAAATGGACGTACATTTAAAGAACTATGTATATATGAAGATACAGGAGATATTGGAAATGAATACATGTATAGGCAGCCGAATGGTGAACAAGCACTAACAACAAAAGACTTAATTGCAAACGTTAACATCATCGAAGATACTCCATTCCAGGCAGCATATGAGATTGTGCATAAGTGGGAAATCCCGATAAGCGCATCAAAGTTATTAGATAAAGAGCAAAGAGAACTGGTCTGGTTTACTGGCAGAAAGTCTACACGCGCGAAGGAAAAGGTTCCATTTACAATCAAAACTGTTGTCACATTAACAAAGAACAGTAAGGGAATAAGCGTGAAAACATCTTTCAACAACCAAGCGAGAGATCATCGTCTTAGAGCATTGTTTCCAACAGATATTAAAACAGATGAACATCATGCCGATTCAATCTTTGAAATAGCAAAACGAACCAACGAACCGCCACAAGAATGGACGAACCCAGATCATTCACAGCACCAGCAAGCATTTGTTGATGTAAGGAATGATGTAGAAGGCCTAACTGTTGCAAATCTTGGATTAAATGAGTACGAAATTATTCGTGATGGCCGAAATACGATCGCGGTAACATTACTGCGGTCTGTAGGCGAACTTGGTGATTGGGGCTACTTCCCAACACCTGAAGCTCAGTGTTTGGGAGAACATTCAGTTTCATTTCGCATTTATCCACATAAGGGAAAAGCCGGTGCAACGAAGGCATATCAAGATGCGTATCAATATCAGGTACCTTGGTCATTGAAACAGACAGGTCTTCATGATGGGGAGTTGGCACCTCTGTACTCTTTTGTCCAGTGGGAATCTGCAAATCTAGCACTCTCTTCTATGAAAGTATCTGAACAGACTGGTGATGTCATGGTGCGCTGGTTCAATATGGCTGATGAAAACGATACTCTTATAGTCAAGTCTTCAGAAACTTTTAATCATGCATATAAAAGTAATGTGATTGAAGGAAAAGAGAAATCATTACATTTAGATGGCAATAATGCTGTTCAAGTCCCAGTTCGTAAGCATGAAATCGTTACAATTGGATTTGAAAAAATGAATCCGAAAAAAATTGTGCAAAAAGTGTACAGCTTGAAACAGGGCACAGCTTTTTAAATCGCCCATTATTATAAAACGACTAAAAAAGGAAGTAGGTACTTTATGCAAGGACAATTACCACGATCAATGAAAGCATTAATAGACGAGGTAAAAACATCATTCACTCATGATCCAAAAGTACAAGCGATGTTTGAAAACTGTTTTTCCAATACGTATGAAACAACAATTCGACCTCAAGATGATGGAACGACCTTTGTGATTACGGGTGACATACCTGCAATGTGGTTGAGAGATTCCGCTGCACAGGTTCGCCCGTATTTAATCCTTGCTGAATATGATGAAAAAATGGCTGACATGATTGAAGGTGTTATAAAAAAACAATTATCCTTCATTATCCATGATCCATATGCAAATGCGTTTAACGAAGAAGCAAATGGAAAACGATATCATGATGACAAGACAGAGATGACCCCCCTTCTATGGGAACGAAAATATGAAATTGATTCACTCTGTTATCCCATTCAGTTGTCCTATTTATTTTGGAAGTCAACCGGAAGAATATCTCAGTTTAATGAAATGTTTCAGGAAGCTGCTGAAAAAATAATTGAAATCTGGAAGACGGAGCAAAATCATGGAGAAAAATCCAACTATTTTTTTGAAAGGGATAACTGTCCCCCACAGGATACTTTATCCCATGAGGGGAAAGGGGCCCCTGTGGGCTACACAGGAATGACCTGGAGTGGTTTTCGTCCAAGTGATGACGCTTGTCAGTATGGGTACTTAATCCCTTCCAATATGTTTGCTGTAGTGGTCCTAAAACAATTGAAAGAAATAGCAGAAGAAGTTCTTGATGATAAAATTCTTGCAAAAAAAGCTTTTGATTTGGCGAATGAAGTTGATCAGGGTATTCAAAAATTCGGTAAAGTAGAACATCCCACTTATGGAACAATTTACGCCTACGAGACAGACGGACGTGGAAAATACAACCTAATGGATGATGCTAATGTGCCCAGTCTTCTTGCGCTTCCTTATTTAGGTTATTGCGATGCGGAAGATCCAGTTTATCAAAATACCAGAAATTTTATTTTAAGCTCTGATAACCCTTATTACTATCAGGGTAAGAGAGCTAAGGGGATTGGCAGTCCACATACACCTAAAGATTACATCTGGCACATTGCTCTTGCTATTCAGGGGATGACGGCATTAACAAATGAGGAGAAAGAAGAAATTCTTGAACTGTTTAAAAGCACTGATGCAAACACGAATCTTATGCACGAAGGATTTCATGTCGATGAACCAGAAAAGTTTACAAGACCTTGGTTTTCATGGGCCAATTCGATGTTCAGTGAATTTTTGTTAGGTAAATGTAATCTGTTTGTGAAAGGTAGTCCTTTAGCAAAGTAGCAAAAATGTCATAATGATAAACAAACATTTGTAAAAAGAAGTATATAACGACAACAATAAACTTGTGGGAAATAAGAAGCTTCATTTAAATTAATAGAAGTTTAATGGGGAGTGGACAAAAAATGAATGGAACAGAACCTGTACGCGCATTTCATTTAAGATTCGGGTCACATAACTTGGTTGATCCATTCAAGGAATTTATTGAAAAGGTATTGGCCCTAAAAGGAATAAACCATTTACTTTTGGAATGTAATACGTCTTTTGTATTTGAATCATACCCAGAAGTCACTGGTGGCACATTAACAAAGCAAGATGCAAGAGAAATTGCAGCAGTTTGCAAAAATAACGGGATACGACTTATCCCATTATTCCAATGTCTTGGTCACCAAGGGTGGGGCGGAGCACGTAATTCAATACTTAAAGCGTATCCTGAATTTGATGAAACACCGCATGTACCACTTGATGCAAAATGGCCTGAAATTTTTTGCAGAAGCTGGTGTCCGGAACATCCAGACGTTAATCAACTTGTATTTGAGCTAATGGATGAACTAATCGATGCTTTTCGTGCTGATGCATTTCATGTTGGTATGGATGAAGTTTATGAAATGGCGGATGATAACTGCCCTCGCTGCAAAGGGAAAGATAGAGCCGATCTATTTGCAAAGGCAGTTAATGATATGTACAGGCATTTAGTGAAAGATCGAGGTGTTGAAATGTTTATATGGGGAGATCGTTTAAATGATAGTGAAAAGATGGGCTATAACCAATGGGAAGGGGATACGTTTGGTACACATAAAGCAATTGATCTTATCCCTAAAGATATTGTAATTATGGATTGGCATTATGAAAAATTAGATGCCTATCCTTCCATTGGGAATTTTATTGAAAAAGGCTTCACTGTTATTCCTACCTGTTGGTTCAAAACAGATGCTGGATTGGATTTGTTAAAGGAAAGTAAACGGCAGGCTAAAGAACATGGGGCAGAAGGTAAACTGCCCGGTATGCTGGTGACATCATGGAACAACTGGGATAAAGAGTCTATCGAAAGATTTATTAATATGAATTCTAATTGTTTTGAATGTGATGAAAAATTAAACGAGCTCGATGAATTATATCGAACAATGGATGTAATAACGGAACAGTTAATGGAAAGAATGTAAATCTACTAAATTAGAGGTGGAGAAAAGTGAAAGTAGGATTAAGTACGTATAGTTTACTAGAAGCAGTAAAATCAGGAGAAATGGATGTATTAGATGTTGTCGAGTGGATTGCCGACAATGGTGGGGAACATATGGAAATTGTTCCTTATGGATTTACTTTAGTAGATAATTTGGAACTAGCAGATAAAGTGCGAGAAAAAGCAAAACAGGTTGGTATCGAACTATCAAACTATTCAATGCCAGCAAATTTTGTCCAAGCTACAAAGGAAGAATTTGAAGCAGAGGTTGCACGATTAAAGGAACATGTAAATCTTTTAGACCGGATGGGCATCAAACATATGCGCCATGATGTCACTGCATTTACATTACCACATGAGAAAATGACGATTCAATATTTTGAAAATAGCCTGCCGCAAATCATCGAAGGAAGCCGCCGTATCGCTGACTATGCAGCAAAATTCGGGATTACCTCGACCATTGAAAATCATGGAGTGGCTGTACAGCATAGTGATCGGGTCCAGCGCGTCCTGCAAGAAGTGGATAGACCGAACTTTAAAACGACATTGGATATAGGGAATTTCATGTGTGTAGACGAAAACCCTATTGTAGGTGTAAAGAAGAACCTTCCGTATGCATCTCTTGTTCATTTTAAGGATTTTTATTTCCGTCCTTATTATGAAGATCCAGGTGCAGGAAAATGGTTTAAAACGTCTAATGGTAATTTTTTAAGAGGTGCAATTGTTGGACAAGGTGATATTGAAATAAGAGAAATTGTTAAACTTATTAAAGATTCCGGTTATGACGGTTATATAACATTGGAATTTGAAGGAATGGAAGAATGCAGAGAAGCTTGTAAAATTGGCATGGATAATCTAAGACGTTTCTGGGATAAAGCATAATTCCTATAAAGTAATTTTTTAAGATTGAAATTATCATAGAGAAGTTAAAGTTGAAAAGGGATGAAAATATGACGATAGAATCGAAAGACCAAGAAGTAAATCATGGTGTCCATAATTATAGTGCTGAAGAAAAATGGTTCAAACCGAAAGACCCAGTGATTTTGGAACGACTCGAATGGTTTAAGGACCAAAAACTAGCCTTGATGATGCACTGGGGGCCTTATTCTCAACTTGGAGTTGTGGAATCATGGGCTCTAAGTGATAAGGATAGCGATTGGTCACGTACGGACATTGACTGGGAAGAAGATGGTGAGGAATTTAAGCGACAATATTTCGATCTAAATAAAACATTTAACCCGGTTCGATTTCAACCTGAAGTTTGGGCTGACCTAGCCGCAGAGGGTGGTTTTAAATATTTCATTTTCACGACGAAACATCATGATGGCTTTAGTATGTGGGACACGAAAGAGACCGATTACCGTATTACTTCATCAGAATGTCCTTTTCACAATCATAAGTATGCTGATATATGCAAGCATGTTTTTGATGCTTTTCGTGAAAAGGGCTTGGGGATTGCAGCATATTTTTCTAAGGCAGATTGGAATACACCATACTATTGGGCTCCCGGCATGGATCGCGGCAAGGAGATGTGGCGCGGTCCTTCATATGATCCTGATGAATACCCATGGTTATGGGAAAAGTTTGTGACCTTTACCCATAATCAAATTATGGAATTAATGTCCAAATATGGCCGTATTGATGTGTTGTGGTTAGATGCAGGTTGGGTCGGTAAAGGGAAACAGGACATTCGCCTCGGAGAAGTGGTGGAAAAAGCCCGTGAAATACAGCCTTGGTTGCTTACAGCTGACCGTACCATAGGCGGGGAGTTTGAAAACTATATTACTCCTGAACAGACGATTCCAGAAAGTCCGATGAGTGTACCATGGGAAAGTTGTATAACGATGGGGACTTCTTTTTCCTTTAAATATGAGGATAATTATAAGTCTACACGTGAAATTATACACACGTTGATTGAAATCATATCTAAAGGTGGAAATCTTGCATTAAATGTAGCACCTCAACCTGACGGACGTTTACCTGAGGGAGCAATTAAAAGGATAAAAGAGCTGGGCGTTTGGTTGAAAGTTTATGGTGAAGCCGTTTATGGCACACGTATTTGTGCACCATATTTCAAAGATGGCTTCGCTTTTACAAAAAAAGGTGAAACAGCTTACTGTTTCCGATTATATCAAGGCGAGGATGTTCGTTATAAGGATGAATATGTTTACATCCCTTATACTGAAAAGGTTCGTCGTATAGACATGCTAGGCTGGGAAGGAAATCTTGAATTTAGCCAAACCGAGGAAGGAATATCTGTAAGAATGCCAACATTGGAGGAAAAGCAAGAAAAGACTCCAATCGCTCATGTATTTAGGTTAAGATAACCAATCATGGTTTATTAGTATAAAGAACGGAAAGCATTACCATAAAATGGGGGAATTATAGTGAAAAGAGGTGTAGGAATTGTTAAAAGTAGCAGGGGTAGGAAGTTTGAGGGCTTAGAGGAATGTAAGCAAGAATCTAAAATCGGCATGGACAATGTTAAAAGAATTTGGGAAGAACTTTAAAAGGGAAAGGAGTTAACAAAAATGGGGAAAATAAAAATTGGTGTAATTGGAGCCGGATCAATTTCTGAAATGCACTTTGAATCCTATAAAAATAATAACGATGTTGAAATCTATGCTGTTTGTGATATTAATGAACAAAGAGCACAGGAAAAAGCAGAGAAATATGGAGCCCTGAAATATTATAAAAACTATCAGGATTTGCTAGGAGATTCAGAAGTTGATGCTGTCAGTATTTGTACATGGAATAACTCACATGCGGAAATTTCAATTGCTGCATTACATGCGGGGAAGCATGTTTTAGTTGAAAAACCATTATGTAAAACAATTGAAGAAGCTTATGGAATAGAAAAAGCTGTAAAGGAAAATAGCGAAAAAGTATTTCAAATAGGTTTCGTTCGCCGATTTGGCACAAATACTCAAGTATTAAAGAATTTCATTGACTCGGGTGATCTTGGCGAAATTTATTATGCAAAGGCATCCTGCATTAGAGCCCTAGGTAATCCTGGGGGATGGTTTGCTGATAAGGAAAGATCAGGCGGCGGACCTTTAATCGACATAGGTATTCACGTTATTGACCTGTGCTGGTATTTAATGGGGAAGCCGAAAGTCAAATCAATCAGCGGCAACACCTACAATAAATTAGGAAACCGCTCAAATATTGAAAACAAATCATTCTACAAAGCAGCAGATTATGATCCTGACAAGAATACGGTTGAAGACTTAGCAAATGCCATTATCCGATTTGATAATGGAGCCTCTTTAATGGTCGATGTCAGTTTCACTCTCCATGCAAAGGAAGAATCAATTGCTGTAAACCTATATGGTGACAAAGGTGGTGCAGAAATCGAACCGCGACTTCAAATTGTAACAGAAAAAAATAATACGATATTAAATTCTACACCACAAATTGATGCACTATCATTTGATTTTAATAAAGGATTCCAAAATGAAATTGATCATTTTGTAACATGTATCAAAGGTGAAGCCGAAACAATTAGTACTGTTCAAGACGGTGTAGAAATGATGAAAATATTGGTCGGGGTTTATGAATCTAGTGAAAAAGGAGCAGAGATTTCCTTTGATTAGCAAGTGAAGGGAGGCCCATTGTTCATGCTGTCGAAAAAGGGAAATTATGCTTTGCTTTCTAGATCTTATTATGGGTTGCATTTTAATAGGTAAACAACAGCTGTTTTGATTAAAAGAGAATGCCGATCTTTTCTATAGAAAGACCGCATTCTTTTTTGTTATTTGTGAAAGTTTTTGGTGAATAATCAATATTGCAATTTTTGAAGATATAATTGAAATTTCGAAGATAAATATGGGAAATCGAAGATGGGTTTGAAAAGTGATGGTTGCGTATGAACTAAAGAAAAGAAAAACAAGGGAAACATCCTGAAACCTATTCAAAAAAGGTATCAATAAGTATTTTATAATTATTTATTTCATTTCCTAATGAAATATGTGAAAAACTTCACAAAATCTATTGCATTCTAAACAGAAAAGATTATAATAAAGATAAGGAATGTGAAATACTTCACATATAATTGTGAAGTATTTCACAAACAAATTACAGGAGGCCATTTAACTATGAAAATCATTGTTATCGGCTGCACTCATGCTGGTACAGCAGCAGTTTCAAATATGAAAAGCTTATATCCTGACGCTGAAATTACAGTATTCGAAAAAAATGATAATGTTTCATTTTTGTCATGTGGAATTGCCTTGTATGTTGGCGGAGTAGTCGAAAAAGCAGAAAGTTTATTTTATTCTTCTCCAGAACAATTAGCCGAACTCGGAATCACTATGAAAATGAATCATGAGGTTATCCAGATTGATCGCACTAATAAGACAATAGGTGCTCGAAATTTAATGACAGATGAAGTGATAGAGGCTTCTTATGATAAATTAGTCATGTCAACAGGTTCATGGCCAGTCATCCCTCCGATTGAAGGCATCCGATTAAACAACATATTGCTCTCTAAAAATTATCAGCATGCAAACACCATTATTGAAAAAGCTAAGCATGCAAACAAAATAACAGTTGTTGGAGCAGGCTATATCGGGATCGAGCTAGTCGAAGCATTTCAGCATTATGGGAAAGACGTCACCTTAATCGACGGTGAAGAAAGAATCCTAAATAAATACCTTGACCCAGAATTTACAGATGTGATTGAAAGCAACTTATCTTCTAAGGGGATTTCGCTGGCATTAGGACAAACGGTTACGAAGTTCGAAGGTCAAGACGGACATGTATCAAAAGTTATTACAACTAAAGACGAGTATGAAACTGACCTTGTCATTCTTTGTATCGGCTTTAAACCGAACACAGAGCTTTTAAAAGGGCAAGTAGATATGCTTGAAAACGGAGCAATAGTCGTAGATGAATATATGAGGACAAGTGACAAAGATATTTTTGCTGCAGGAGACAGCTGTGCGATTACCTATAATCCCACTAAAAAGCCCGCCTACATCCCGCTGGCAACAAACGCGGTTAGAATGGGCACATTAGTTGCAAAAAACATTATGGAACCAACCATTCGCTACATGGGTACACAAGGTACTTCCGGTATTAAACTATACAATTTAAACATCGCATCTACTGGTGTAACAGAGACATCAGCTTCCTTTTTAAATATGAATGTGAAATCTATCACAATCAAAGAAAATGACCGCCCAGAATTTATGCCAGACTTCCATGAAGTTACATTGAAAGTCGTATTTGAAGAAAATACGCACCGAATCGTCGGCGCACAGGTCATGTCAGAAGTCGATGTTACACAAGCTGTCAACACATTGTCAGTCTGTATTCAAAACGAAATGACCATTGACGAACTAGGTTTTGTCGACTTCTTCTTCCAGCCGCATTACAACAAACCATGGAACTTCTTAAACCAAGCTGGTTTGCAGGCGATTGGTTCTTAATGATTGAAAAAGGCAAGGGAAGACCCTGCCTTTTTTCTTTTGATAGATCCAACTTGCTTGTACCTTTATCAGTTAAGATACGAGGGACAGTAACAAATTCGGAGATCCGGTATTTAATGGTGTTATATCGCTCATAATTCGAACTCTAATGGTAGTGTTGACTCGAAAAGCCGGGAATTCTCCTCATAAAAGGAGTTAATGTGAGAGAAATCTGACAGTTAGCTCATAAATCCAAAGGTTACACAAATACCACCCCATCAATACAGTCATTTGCAGCACCTGTCTTTTCACACTAATCACTACATGAACGCCAAATAAATCATCATTCCCGAAACCGAGATTCATCAAACGGCAATGAAGAAGGAACAGAAACGACTTCTTTTTCGGGATACCTTAAAGCAGACAATTTATTTCCGAATACGGAGCCTGTATCAATGTTTACCGTATTACCAACAAACCGAGCTTCTTTAACCGGTGTATGTCCATAAACGATCAACGGCTCCCCCTTGTATTCCAATGCCCAATCCCTTCTTTCCGGCCTGCCATTCTCAAGGGTTTTTCCGGTAATATCTCCATAAAGCACGAATGTTTTTATCTTTTTTCCCTGCTTTCCTATGTAATCCTGACGGATCCCCGCATGGGCAATGACTAGCCTTCCCTCGTCCAACACATGATATAAAGGAGAACTTTCATATAAATGGATAAAATCTGCGGAGATTTTCTTCCTGTTAGCTTGAGATAAAGCATTGAATTCAGCTACAGTTGTCTCTAAACCATGCTTGTGCTGAACCTTGTTTCCTAAAAAGAAACGGTACAGCTTATTGCAATGATTTCCTGGAACATAGTAGCCATGCTCTGACTTAATAATTTTTACAACAGCTTCAACAACTTTTAACGACTCAGGTCCGCGGTCAGTCAGGTCACCAACAAAAGCAAGCCTTCTGTTCATTGAATGAACCGGTACACCGCTGTCCCAATTGTAACCAAGCTTATTTGTAAGCTGATAAAATTCATGAAAGCAGCCATGAATATCACCGATTATATCTAGTTTCACTACAGTAACTCCTTCCGTCCATTTAATCTATTGATAAAACTTAACATATATTTAAAGAAAAAATTCAGCCTTTGGTGGTACCCTATATAAAGTTCCCCATTTCTAAAAAATCAAAAAGGTGTTTTTCTTCATTTTAAATTAAAAAGATGCTAAAATCCTAAATATGTTTTCAAAAGTAATGAAAATCACGAGCCAATATTAATAATGGGCGATATACCAAAAAGCTTCTAGTGAGAAGTGAGGAGGTTTATAAAATGGAACATTCAGCTTCAGTCACTTCGTTAGTAATTGTGATTATTGTCGCTTTTCTTACCCCCATTTTAATGCACCGATTCAGGATGAACTTTATGCCTGTTGTCGTTGCTGAAATTATTATGGGCTTAGTAATTGGAAAAAGCGGTTTGAATATTGTTGAACAGGATATGTGGCTTGAGACCTTATCTATGCTTGGATTTATTTTTCTCATGTTTTTAAGTGGTCTTGAGATTGATTTTACGGCGTTTGCAGGAGGGAAAAAGAAGGAAAAGCTCGAAAGCGGGAAAGACGCACCGAATACATTTATAGTATCTAGCATTATTTTTCTGGGAATATTTGCGCTCTCATTAGGATTATCTTATTTATTTGTATTAACCGGCTTCATTGAGAATGCCTTTTTAATGACATTGATTATTTCGACAATTTCACTTGGCGTGGTTGTGCCTACCTTAAAAGAAGCGAACATTATGAAGTCGAACATCGGCCAAATCATTTTGTTGGTTGCGGTGATTGCAGATTTAGTTACAATGGTTTTACTTGCTGTATTTGCGTCTATTTATGGCGGGGGAGACAGCAATATGTGGCTTCTTCTCATCTTATTTGGAGCTGGAGTAGGTCTTTATTTCCTCGGAAAAGCATTTAAAAACCGTTCGTTTATTGAAACAATGTCAAGGGGAACCGTTCAAATTGGTACGCGGGCAGTGTTTACCCTTATCATTGTACTTGTAGCGATTTCTGAAACAATCGGAGCGGAAAATATTTTAGGAGCTTTCCTAGCCGGAGTTCTCGTTTCATTGCTATCGCCGAACAAAGAAATGGTGCAAAAGCTTGATTCCTTTGGATACGGCTTTCTTATTCCGATTTTCTTTGTAATGGTTGGCGTCGATCTTAATATATGGTCGTTATTCAAAGATCCGATGATTCTACTGATGATTCCATTGCTTATTATTGGCCTGCTCATCTCTAAAATGCTTCCTATTTACTATTTGTCTAAATGGTATGATCAAAAAACGACGCTTGCATCAGGCTTCTTATTAACATCGACTTTGTCTCTTGTTATTGCGGCTGCAACGATTGGAGAACGTTTAGAAGTTATTGATAATCAAATGTCAGGTGTGTTGATTTTAGTAGCTGTTATCACAAGTATCGTTACACCGATTGGGTTCAAAAAGCTCTTCCCAGAGCGGCGTGTAGCATCAAAAAAACTTCGCATTTCCTTTATTGGTGCAAATCAAATGACGCTGCCAGTAACACGCGAGCTTGATCCAGGTTTATATGAGACAACTGTTTACCATACTCAGCAAGATAAAATTGATAAACAGATTGCAGAATCTCTATTTCAAATAAAAGAATTAACAGACTACTCTCTTGATACGCTTCAAGAGCAAGCTGTTTTTGATGCCGATATTGTTGTAGTTGCAACAGGTGATGAAGAAAAAAATGCAGACATTGCATCGTTTGCTAGAGAGGCAGAGGTAGAGCGGGTCATTGCAAGCATCGCTTCTCCAGACTTAGCTGATTCATTGAAGGAAAAGAACATTGATGTGTTTTCCGTCCTTTTATCAACAAAAACCTTACTTAGGGCACTTATTGAAGCACCTAGTGTCATGAAGATATTGACAAACCAAGAAACAACACTTTACCAAATCAACATGAACAATTCTAAATATGATGGGGTTATGCTGCGAAACTTCCCGTTCACAGGTGATGTCATATTTGTTCGTATTTTCAGAGGAAAGGATTCTATCGTCCCTCATGGAGATACAGAATTAAAAATGGATGACCGTTTAATTGTAACGGGCTCCAGCGAATATGTGACCGAGCTGAAGCGTGAGCTTCAATTTTAGTGTTGCAAGATTTCATCTGCATGGTAAACTTAAGAAGAGATTGATATTATAAATATTATTGCGATTAAAAAAATAATCATCACAGGTGTTACCTGAATCATATGAAGTTGGAGACACGAATGAGTGGCTATTGGCAACCTGCCAATTTTCATTAGTAAAAAGACTTTTATTAGCAAAAGGCTGCAATCTTTTAAAAAAGGCTTATATAAACGATGTGAATCTTACCTAAAACTAAATTAAATTTACCCACTAGGGGAGTCCTTGTTAAGGGCTGAGATGGAGGCGAAACCTCTAGACCCTCAAAACCTGATCTGGTTCAAACCAGCGTAGGGAAGTGGCTGCGGATCAACTTTATTTTTGATTAACGTAACCACTTTCCTATGGGAGAGTGGTTTTTTTAGTTTCCGAATGTTTAATTTGATTAAAGTATTACCACGTTAAAGTTTTCGTTCAAATTCTTTAATTGAAAGGGGAATTAATGATGGCAACATTTGCTGAAAAGTGTCGTATTCATTCTAATAAGTGGTGGCAGGAGAGCTTCAATCATCCTTTTGTAAAAGGGATTGGCGATGGGACTTTGTCATTGGAAGCATTTAAGTACTATGTTTTGCAGGATTCTTATTATCTCTCAAATTTTGCAAAAGTCCAATCATATGCAGGAGCAATGGCAGACGATTTGCACACGACAAACCGGATGGCTGCACATGCTCAAGGGACCTATGAAGCAGAGCTTTCCTTGCACCGGGAATTTTCAGAGCTGTTAGGTATTTCTAAAGAAGAGGTGGAGCAGTTTGAACCTTCTCCAACTGCATATGCATACACAAGCCATATGTACAGATCTGTACTTAGCGGAAAGATAGGAGAAGTCATAGCGGCTCTTCTCCCTTGCTACTGGCTCTATTTAGAGGTAGGAGAGCATTTGAAGACTTGCACTCCAAGCGAGCCTATTTTTCAGCAATGGATCGCTGCATACAATGGCGACTGGTTCAGGGAGCTTGTGGAAGAACAGATCCAGCGCCTGAATGAATTGGCTGAAGCAGCGTCAGAAAAAGAAAGAAGAAGAATGATGGATAATTTTTATAAAAGCAGCTATTATGAGTATCAGTTTTGGCAAATGGCTTACACTCAAGAAACATGGAAGCTCCATGGTAAATCTCCAGTAGAGAAATAGGCAAAGGGGGTGCTGGCTTGGAAATCCATCTCATTACAGACAGCAGCAAATCGAATTCAGAGTTAACCTCGATTTTGAAGTCTGTTCAAGAACATATTGACTATATTCATATTCGAGAAAAAACAAAAACAATTTCTAAGCAGCAGGATTTGATTCAGCAATTGTTAAACGAGGGTATACCTAAACAAAGGCTAATCGTGAATGATCGGGTAGATTTAGCGCTTATGAATGGAATCCATCGGGTTCACCTTCCATCACACAGCTTCAAATCAAGCGTGGTGCGGGAGCGATTTCCACATTTGAAAATTGGTACATCGATACATTCGGCAGACGAAGCAGAGCAAATAGAATGTACCGATTATGTTCTTTATGGGCATATATTTCCTTCGCAATCAAAACCTGGATTAAAGGCAAGGGGTACGAAAGAGCTGCAGGAAGTGACCGCAAAAAGTAATGTACCAGTCATTGCAATTGGCGGCATCGATTGTACAACCATTCAGCAGCTTCTTCCTATCCCGTTAAAGGGTATCGCCGTGATGTCGTCCATACTTTCTGCAAAAGATCCTCTTAAAGCTGTTCTTCAACTAAAAGACGAGATAAGGAGAGGTTTTCATGAAAAGTTCCTGTGATGTCGCTGTCATTGGCGGCGGGGTAATCGGTCACTCTGTAGCTTATCAATTAGCAAAGAGAAAGATTGATGTTGCCGTTTTTGAAAGCGAGAAGATCGGTCAAAAAGCAACAAGGGCAGCAGCTGGGATGCTGGGAGCACATAGTGAAGTGGAGGAAGAAGATCTCTTCTTTAAATTTTCGGTTGATAGCCAAAAGATGTTTCTACCTCTTCAGCAAGAATTGCTTTCTATAAGCGGAATTGACATTCAATATAACCGAGAGGGAATGTTAAAGCTAGTTTTTTCAGAAAAAAAGAAAGCCGATTTAATAGGGAAAACAAATGGACGGCAAGGCCAAACATGGTTGTCACCTGATGAGGTGAAAGCTTGTGAGCCTGAAGTCACTAGTAAGGCTTTAGGAGCGTTGTTTTTTCCTGATGACGGGCATGTTTCGCCAATCGCTTTGAATCAAGCATTTTCAAAAGGTGCTGCCAAGCTTGGGGCTGCTATTCATGAGCATTCACCGGTGATGAATATTGCGAAGGATGGAGAGAATTTTTTGCTCCATACACCAAATGGCAAGGTGTCTTGTGCAAAGGTGGTAGTCGCTAATGGTCCATGGAGCCATTATTTTTTTCAACAGCTTGGCTTGCCAAATCAAGTTTTTCCCGTAAAAGGGGAGTGCTTGTCCTTAAAGACTAGTGAAAAATGGCTGACAAAAACGATTTTCTTTGACCACTGCTATCTTGTTCCGAAGAATGATGGACGGATAATTGTTGGTGCGACAATGATTCATGATGAATGGAGCCATTCTCCAACAGCCAGTGGAATTCAATGGCTGCTTGAGAAGGCAAAGGAGATTTTACCAAAGATTTCGAAAGCTGAATTTGATACAGCTTGGGCAGGTCTTAGGCCGCAAACCAGTGACGGAAAACCGTATATTGGTTATCATCCTGAGGATGAGAACTTGGTTTTTGCAACAGGACATTACCGGAATGGGATTCTTTTATCACCTGTAACAGGAACGATGGTTAGAGATCTTGTTGAAAAAAGGTCATTCACTAGCGAATACACAGAAGAATTTAGTATTGACCGTTGCAGGAAACTGGAGGTGAGTTAATGAATATCCAGTTAAATGGACAAGTGACGGAGTTGCCTGAGAAGGTCAAAACCGTTTATGATGTTCTCATAAATTATGAATTAGAAGAGAGAATCGTGATTGTAGAGCTTAATGGTCATATTTTATCAAAAGAAACCTATGAGCAGACGAAGCTTTCAGAGAATGATGAAATAGAATTGGTACACTTTGTTGGAGGAGGATGATTCACATGTTAAAAATTGCAGATAAACAGTTTCAGTCACGTTTATTACTTGGAACGGGAAAATACCCCACTTTTGAAATCCAAAAGGAAGCGGTCGCTCAATCAGAATCAGAAATATTAACGTTTGCTGTGCGCCGTATGAATATTTTTGAACAATCACAGCCCAATTTTCTGGAACAGCTTGATTTAAAAAAGTATACTTTGCTTCCAAATACTGCAGGAGCCAAAACGGCAGAGGAAGCGGTTCGAATTGCAAGGCTTGCTAAAGCATCAGGTCTTTGCGATATGATTAAAGTAGAAGTAATTGGGTGTGATAAAACCTTGCTGCCAGACCCTGTTGAAACATTAAAGGCTTCTGAGATGTTACTTGAAGAGGGCTTTATTGTTCTTCCTTACACGTCCGATGATGTCGTATTAGCAAGAAAGCTGGAAGAGCTTGGTGTTCATGCGATCATGCCAGGAGCCTCACCGATAGGAGCGGGCCAGGGGATCATCAACCCATTGAACCTATCGTTTATTATTGAGCAATCAAATGTACCTGTTATTGTCGATGCCGGCATCGGTTCTCCAAGTGATGCCGCTATAGCGATGGAGCTCGGAGCTGACGGAGTTCTACTGAATACAGCTGTTGCAGGTGCAAAAGATCCTGTAAAAATGGCAATTGCTATGAAAATGGCAATTGAAGCAGGAAGGTTGGGATATGAAGCTGGCCGTGTTCCAAAGAAGCGCTATGCCGCAGCAAGCAGCCCAAATGAAGGCTTGGTTACTCAGTAATGGATCGATACTCAAGGCAAATTCTTTTTTCATCAATTGGAGAAATTGGACAAAAGAAAATAAGAAATTCCCACATTCTTATTATCGGTGCTGGGGCGCTTGGATCTGCCAGTGCGGAAATGCTGACAAGAGCAGGTATTGGAAAAATAACGATGGCAGACAGGGATTATGTAGAATGGAGCAACCTGCAAAGACAGCAGCTATATACAGAAGAAGATGCTGAAAACCGTCTGCCAAAGGCAATTGCCGCAAAGCAGCGATTAAAAGCGGTAAACAGTGAGGTTGAAATCGAATCAGTTGTTGAAGATATTACCGCACAATCGATCGAACTTCTTTTGAAAGATCATTGTGATTTAATCATTGATGCAACAGACAATTTTGAAACAAGACTGTTAATCAATGATGCTGCGCAAAAGTACAAAATACCTTGGATTTACGGAGGCTGTGTTGGCAGCTATGGATTGACGTTTACAATTTTGCCCGGAGAAACTCCTTGTCTAGCCTGTATGCTTAATCACTTGCCTGCTGATGGTATGACATGTGATACTGTGGGCATTATCAGTCCGGCCGTGCAAATGGTCGCATCCTACCAAACGGCAGAAGCGCTAAAATGGATTACAGGTAATCATGAACAAATGAGAAGAAAGCTTCTCTCCTTTGATGTTTGGACAAATCAATTCACTCAGATTTCAATTGACAGCATGAAAAAAAAGGATTGTCCAAGCTGTGGAGAATCGCCAACTTATCCGAATTTATCCTTTGAAAACATGACAAAGACTGCAGTATTGTGCGGACGAGATACCGTTCAAATTAGACCTGGCCAAAAGAGAGAAATTTCTTTTGAGCTGTTGGAAAAGCAATTGAATGGAAATGGCAGTGTACGGGAAATCCAAGCAAATCCTTATCTCATTTCTTTTAAAGTAGATGAATATAGGTTCGTTGTTTTCCGTGATGGCCGCATCCTGCTGCATGGGATAAAAGATGTTGTAAAAGCAAAAACCTTATATCATCAATATTTAGGCTAGGAAAAGAGGTGCTTTAATAGATGAAATATGCTCGGGCATTAACAATTGCAGGCTCTGATTCAGGTGGAGGAGCCGGAATTCAGGCTGATCTCAAGACATTTCAAGAGCTTGGAGTATTTGGAATGTCTGCCCTAACAGCAGTAACTGCACAAAATACATTAGGTGTTCACGGAGTTTACCCGATGTCACTTGAAGCTCTGGAAAATCAAATCGATGCGGTGGCAGCTGATTTGCCGCCTGCTGCTATTAAAACTGGAATGCTTTTTAATAGTGACATGATCGAGCTTGTGGCTAGGAAGGTGAAAGAATACGACTGGAACCAGGTCGTTATTGATCCTGTCATGGTCGCTAAAGGCGGGCAATCTCTTTTGCAAGAAGAGGCAGTAGAGGCACTAATCGAACAATTACTTCCACTTTCTTATGTGATTACACCTAATTTGCCTGAGGCAGAAGCTCTTGTTGGAATGTCTGTTCAAACCATTGAGGACCGAAAACTTGCGGCCAAAAAGCTCCATCAAAAGGGGGCAAGACATGTAGTAATAAAAGGCGGTCATGGGAAAGAAGGAGATCAAGTGATCGACCTTCTGTTTGACGGAGAAAACTTCACAGAGTTTGAAAGTCAAAGGATTCAAACAAAACACACCCACGGAACAGGCTGTACCTATGCCGCAGCCATCACTGCAGAAATTGCAAAAGGAAAATCCGTCAAAGACGCAGTAAACACAGCCAAACAATTCATTCAAGCAGCAATCGAACACACATTAGAATTTGGAGAAGGACACGGCCCAACCAATCATTGGGCATACAACGAAAAGTAAAAAGGTGCCAGGCACCTTTTTTTCATTTGGGTGCCAGGCACCAAATTTTCAATGAGGTGCCTGGCACCGTCTACTTATGTATTCTGAAGAGCAATTTTGATGTGCTGTAAATGGTGGTTTCCATGCCATGTGTAGTTGCAAAGCCAAGTGAATAGAGTCATTGTTTTGTCTCTGTCAGGGTGGTAAAAGGTTTTTTCAAAGTCTTCAAGAGTCAGTGAGCGGAGGAGATATACCCATTTCGCGTGCAAGCCTGACAGCAGCATAAGGCTTCCTTCAATGGGGCTTCCCTGAGCTTCATAGGTGTCGGCCCATTTATTAATATCAAATGTTTTGACTGCCGGGCTTTCTTCCGTTAACGCCCATTTAAAACGGACAAACCCATTCATGTGAGCATCTGCTAAATGATGAACCAGCTGGCGGACAGTCCATCCTCCCTCTCGATAGGTTGCCTCTAAAGATTTTTCTGGTAAATTTTCTAGGGCTTCATTCAATTTAGCGGGAAACATTTCGAGTTCTTTAACAAATGAGTCAATTGCTTCTTTTGTCATTTCTTCAGGAATTACTGGCTTGCCAATCGGAAATCTTACATCCATTTTCGTTCCTCCTCATGTTGGATACACAATACCCAGTATCATTACGTCTAATCTTTCAAAGGCAATGTAAACGGTAGTATAATATGATTATTACATAAATTGAAGAAGTGATAGAAGTAAAAAGTATTGGAGGTGCTTTCTTATGTTAGAGCTTAGTATGGATGAACCAGATAAACTACAAAAAGTTGCCCATGCTCTTTCTTCCCAATTAAGAATAGAAATATTGGATTTGTTGAAAGGGAGAAGAATGAGTGTCGTTGATATTGCAGAAGAATTAAAACTTCCACCCTCTACTATCTCACTCAATGTTCGTGTACTTGAAGAAGTAGGGCTCATTATAACAGAAGTAAAAAAAGCAACTAGAGGGACAATGAAAATATGTTTAAGGTCTTTTGATGATGTACATATGAGTTTAAACAAGCAAGAAGATTATAATAATCCAAAAGAATACTTTGAACTTGAAATGCCAATTGGACAATATATGAATTGTGAAGTATATCCAACATGTGGAATTATTAATTCCAACGGTATCTTAGACGTAGAAGACAAGCCTTATGTTTTTTATCATCCAGATAGAATGACAGCCCAACTTATTTGGTTTAGAAAGGGATTTGTGGAATATAAATTTCCTCTTCCTCAAAAAAACTTTAAGGAGATTGCATCCATCGACTTTTCAGTTGAGCTGTGCTCTGAAACCCCAAATTATAATCATGAATGGCCTTCAGATATAACGGTATGGATCAATAACATAGAAATTGGTACTTGGACAAGCCCCGGCGACTTTGGAGATCGCCGCGGAAGACTTAATCCAATGTGGTTACCTGATAACAATACGCAATATGGCCTGTTGAAGAAATGGAAGGTGACCAATAAAGGTAGTTTTATTGACGATGAAAAAGTAAGTACGATTCAGTTAAGTCAGTTAAACATGAAAGGATCAGATTTTGTTACAATTAAAATAGGTGTAAAAGAATCGGCCAAACATTGTGGAGGCATTAATTTATTTGGAAAAGGGATGGGGGATTATGAGCAAGACATTTTAATGAGAGTAATCTATGAATAATTATGAGCAAGACATTTTAATGAGAGTAATCTATGAATAATTATGAGCTAGAAGGATTTCTTAATTTACGGTGAAGGTTTCGTGAAAAGTGATCTATTAATCATAATAAGTTAGAAGCTTGAAGAGATTCGATTCTTTTCAAGCTTTTTTAATTAGATAAAAATTAAGAGTAAGAAGATTTTGTGCTTTTGATCATAATTGGTATCACCAGAATTAATGAATTTTCAATCCTATTATTATTTGAAAAACCATTTTATTGATTAAATTTTCTGATAACTATTGACAAAAGTTATTTGGAAGCGCTATCATTGTTTTAAACATAAAATATGTTTAAAACAAAAATATTGCAATAAAGGAGGTAGCTGTTTTTGAAAGTCAAATTTCTGTCTCTCCTAATTATCTGCATAGTAATGGTGTCATCTGCTGCATGCGGTAGAATGGCCAGTACTGAAGCTGATGGTAAGATTCATCTCACTTACTGGACATTGTTTGGCGGCGGTGATGCAGAGTTTATGAATGAAATTGTTAATAAGTTCAATCAAGAAAACCCTAATATTTATGTAAACAATGTGGAAGTTGAAAATGCACGGTATTACACAAAGCTGCAAACGGCCATTTCGGCAGGAAGCGGACCTGATATAAGTGTTGTTCATACTGAAAAGCTTCCAGAGTTTGCAAAGTTAGGTGCTCTTCAAAGCTTAGAGAAGGAGTCTGTGAACTGGGAGGAATTTAATCAAAACATACTTGAATCTACGATCATTGATGACAAACATTATGCTATCCCGATCGATACCCATCCTTTTGTCTTTTATTACAATAAAAAGCTGCTAAAGGAGGCTGGGTTACTAAGTGATGATGGAACACCAATAGTAGAGGAATCACCTGAAGGATTAGTGTCTTTTTTCATAACGTTAAAAGAAAAACTGCCGGAAGGTATAATACCCTATTCATTATCCTCGGAAGGTTCTGATCCGTATTTCCTTTGGTGGGCATTATATCATCAATTAGGAGGAAGGGGGGTTATAAGCGAGGATCAATTTGTGTTAGACAAAGAAAAGGGGGTTCAAGCAGCGAATTATCTTAAGGCGTTATTTCATAAACATCAAGTGATTCCTAAAAACCTTCCTGATTTTTACCGTACCTTTCAGTCCCAAAAAGCGGCTGTAATCACAACAGGTGTTTGGGCAACAGGAATTTGGGAATCAACTGAAGGTCTTGAATTTGGAGTAATGGCTTTTCCTAAACTATACGAAAAGCAAGCAACATGGGGCGATTCTCATACTCTGGCACTTCCGATTTCTGAAACAATGGATGAAGAAAAAAAGGAAGCTGCTATAAAGTTCATGAAATATGCGTCTGAGCAAGGAGCCATTTGGGCAAAGGCTGGCCACATCCCCGTAAATGATAAAGTAGTTGAATCCACTGAATTTAATGAACTGCCATACCGAAGCTCTTATGTAGAAGTGGCAGATACTGTAGCCTTTCCTGCTTCTTCGATACACAATGCAGGAGTGAAGGACATTGTCATAAAACAGTTAAATTTAATTTGGGCAGGAAAAGCCAGCTCGAAGAAAGCAATAAATGACATGGAAAAAGAAATAAACGAGCTATTAAAATATTAAACTACAGCCTGAAAGCAGGTGAATAAATGTATAAAGAATCTGGTATTAAAAAAGTGAAACCATATATTTTGCTGGCACCTTTTTTACTGTTATATATGTTGTTTACAATTTTTCCTGTTTTAAAAGGGATACAAATGAGCTTTTATGATTGGAATCTATTTAGAAAAATGGAATTTGTGGGATTGAAAAATTACGAAAGAATGATCAATGATCATTTTTTCTGGGACTCAATTTGGAACACGACATTTTTTGTTATGATTTCGACCCCGGTAATGATTGTGATTGCTCTGGCCCTGGCTCTCTTGGCTAACGTAAATTCTAAATTAAAGACGCTGTACAGAAGTGCTTTCTTTTTGCCAAGTATATTATCAGTTTCTGTCATATCTTATGTTGCTGTTTTTGTCGTACAACCATATACAGGATTACTATCAACGGGGCTCAACGTATTTGGAATAGAAAGGGAATTTTTCTTTCAACAAGATCCGGTTCTGGTATGGGTGTTTATAACCGGAACGACATTGTGGTGGACAGTTGGATTTAATATGATTTTGTATTTATCAGCTCTTCAAGATATTCCGAAACATTTGTATGAGGCTGCGGATATCGATGGTGCTGCAAGGTGGACAAAATTTCGGTATATTACTCTGCCATTATTAAAACCTATTACGTTTGTGATTTTATTGCTTCAGATTCTAGCTTCTTACAAAGTATTTGCCCAGATTTTTCTAATGACAGGCGGGGGTCCAGGTACAGAGACACGTCCTATTATTCAATACATTTATGAAACGGGATTTGTGAAAAATAATCTCGGTTATTCTGCTGCTATGTCTTACGGATTATTTATTATTTTAGTGCTCGTTACGGTCATTCAATTTAAAGTAACTCGTAAAAGAGGAGGGTAAAGGATGAACATTGTTAGACGGAATCTTTTGCCGGTTTCAGTCTCATTCCTGTTTTTAATTCCGATATTCTGGATGCTTTTTGTTTCAATCAAAATAGAGGGTACAGCAATTGACAGTGTGAAAGATTGGGTACTGCCTCCATATTCTATGGATGCATATAAAAGTATTTTGACTGGGTCCCCAATCTTAACTTGGATGTTTAACAGTTTCTTTGTAGCAGCTGTCACAACCTTACTAACTCTTATTGTGACGTCTCTAGCCGCATTTGTGTTTGCTAGAATGTCGTTTCCATATAAAAATTCCATCTATTACATGATTCTGGCAGGTTTGATGATACCTGGAGAGGCTACAATCATTCCTCTCTATCAGGTAGCAAAGGATATCGGAATACTTGATTCCTATCTAGGATTGATTCTTCCATCCATAGCGGGTCCCCTTGGAGTCATAATATTAAGAAGCTTCTTTGAACAAGTTCCTGATGAGATTATTGAAAGCGCTAAAATGGATGGCTGCGGGACTTTGAGAATCTATTGGAATATTATTCTTCCTTTGGCTAAACCCGCTTTAGCCGCAATAGGGATCTTTACCTTTATTGGTTCATGGAATAACTTTTTATGGCCTTTCTTAGCTGTGACATCTGAATATCTTTACACTCTGCCAATCGGAATCCCGACATTAATATCTAACTATTCAGTCGATTATGTAAGACCGATGGTGATTAATTCTATTTCGTCTATTCCAGCTATTATTGCATTTTTAATTTTTCAAAAACAAATTATACGAGGCATTAGCTTCACAGGTATGAAAGGATGAGTCAAATAATGAAAAATAATAAAAATTATCCAAGACCTCAATTTTTTCGAAAAGAGTGGCAAAATCTAAATGGAGAATGGGAGTTTGTATTTGATGATCAAAATGTCGGAAAAAAATCAAAGTGGTTTGATTCCTTTCCTGGCAATCAAAAAATCACTGTCCCCTTTACTTATGAAACGAAGGCAAGTGGAGTTGGTGAAGAAGCTTTCCATCCATGTGTTTGGTATAAGAGTTCAATTTCCATTGATAAAAGGTATAAAGACCAAAAGAAGAAGATATTGCATTTTGAAGGAGCAGATTATCTAACAGAAGTATGGGTAAATGGTCAATTCGTAGGAAGGCATGAAGGCGGGTATTCCAGGTTTTCTTTTGATGTTACAAATTTCTTATTAACTGATAGCGAGAATAGTTTGGTAGTTAGAGTGGAGGATTCAATAAGTACATTCCAGCCGAGAGGTAAACAGCGCTGGTTGGATGAAAACTTTGGCTGCTGGTATGTACAAACGACTGGTATCTGGAAAACAGTATGGCTTGAATACCTTGAAGATGAAACTCATTTGGGCTGTATAAAGCTGACTCCTGAAATTGATAATCACTCCCTTCTCATGGGGTACGAAATGGAAGGTGTAAATGTAGGTGAGGACTTAACATTAGTTGCAAAAGTTTCTTTTAAAGATCAGCCAATCAGGGAAGTTTCTCTAAAAGTAAACCGATCACATGATCAGGTGAAAATCAAAATTGATCATGAGTTTGAAGCGTGGAAGGTGAAATTTTGGAGTCCCGAAAACCCTAATCTCTACGATTTAGAATTGTTGCTTTATAAAGGAGAACGTAAGATTGACCATGTGTATTCTTATTTTGGTATGAGAAAAATTTCGATTGAAAACGGAAAGGTTCTCTTGAATAATACCCCTATTTATCAAAAGCTTATCTTAGATCAAGGCTATTGGGATGAAACACATTTAACTCCGCCATCAGAAGAGGCATTAATAAAAGATATTGATAGCATAATCGCTATGGGGTATAACGGGGTAAGAAAGCACCAAAAAATTGAAGATGAAAGGTTTTTATATTGGTGCGATGTGAAGGGCTTGTTTGTTTGGTCGGAAATGGCCTCTGCTTATGAATTTGGAGATAAAGCTATTGAAAAATTTACCAATGAATGGATAGAGGTTGTAAAGCAAAATTACAATCATCCTTCAATTGTTACATGGGTTCCGTTTAATGAATCATGGGGGATCTCCGCTATTTTTGTTAATGCCCAGCAGCAATTCTTTACAGAATCAGTCTATAATCTAACAAAAGCAATTGATCCTATGCGGCCTGTGATTGTTAATGATGGGTGGGAGCATACAGTCTCTGATATTATCACATTGCATGATTATGAGGCTGATGGGGACAACCTATTAGACAGATATGAAGTAAAAGAATCAATTTTACAAAATAAAATTCCTTTTAATCAGCATAAATACGCATTTGCAAAAGGATACTCTTATAAAGGTCAGCCAGTCATTATCAGTGAATATGGAGGAATTGCTTTTAAAAGTGAACAAGGATGGGGATACGGAGCACAAGTTTCAAGTATAGAGGATTTTTTAAGTCGTTTTCAAAAAGTCACTGATTCTATAAAAAAATTAGATTGGGTAAGCGGATATTGTTATACACAAATCACTGATGTGCAACAAGAAATTAACGGATTTTTGAAAGAAAATCGTGAACCTAAGATGGAACTAAACAAAATTAAAGAAATAAATGATAAAAGGATATAATTCCGGTCAACGTACCACACTATTCGGTACCAGGTACCTTTGGTACCTGGTACCGTTTTTAAATTAGCATGGCGGGGAAAAATATGCTATAATTATAACCAGGTACTAATAACATGTATTAATCTTAGGAGGATTTGTAATGAATTTCTCACTTGAAGGTCGTAATATCGTTGTAATGGGTGTTGCGAATAAACGAAGCATTGCTTGGGGAATCGCTCGTTCATTGCAGGATGCCGGTGCTCGGTTAATTTTCACATACGTTGGTGAAAGACTTGAAAAATCTGTAAGAGAATTAGTAGAAACTTTTGATCGTAAGGATTCCATTATTTTACCTTGTGATGTGACAAAGGACGAAGAAATTGAACAATGCTTTGCAAGAATTAAAGAAGAAGTAGGGGTTATCCACGGGATTGCCCATTGTGTAGCTTTTGCGAACAAAGATGAATTAAATGGCGAATATTTAAATACGACTCGTGATGGCTTTTTGCTTGCTCACAACATTAGTTCTTATTCATTAACAGCTGTTGCGAAAGCGGCAAGAGGCTTAATGACAGAAGGTGGAAGCATTGTGACACTTACATACTTGGGCGGCGAAAGGGTAGTTTCTAACTATAATGTTATGGGTGTTGCGAAAGCGTCCCTTGACGCAAGCGTGAAATACTTAGCAAGCGACCTTGGTAAGGAAGGAATTAGGGTAAACTCCATTTCTGCAGGTCCAATTCGTACATTGTCAGCAAAAGGTGTAAGTGATTTCAACTCTATTCTCAAAGAAATAGAAGAGCGTGCTCCGCTTCGCCGAACAACAACCCAAGAAGAAGTCGGTGATTCAGCACTCTTCTTATTTAGTGAATTATCAAGAGGCATCACAGGAGAAAACATTCACGTAGACTCCGGCTACCATATTATGTCCAGATAAAAACAGGGGTGACTCTCAATAGGAGAGCATCCTTTTTTTATCCCATATTAAAAGGGTATAACCTAGTATGATATTTATTTTGTTAATATTCACTATTAACACAAATGCTCAGCTGGATATACCTATTCTTTAATCAAATTGATTTAAAAAAGATCATATTACTGTTATCCTTCAGTTAAAAATGAGAATACATTATTTGGTAAAATTATAATATGAAAAATAGATGAATTTTTTGTATTAATTTTCCTTTTATTGAATATATTTAGATTTGTGAAAAAAATGATTATCATGAAAGGGGTTTTAAAAAAGTGAGAAATGAAAAAAGGCTAATTACAAATGGAAAAATAAATAAAAATCTTGTACTATTTGGGGAATTGAAAAAAGATATAAAACATACACCTTGTTATAAGGTAATTCTAAGTAATATGAAGGATTCAAATGATAACTTATATGCTGTTGTTACACCAGTTAAAAATATGAATTCATATTATTTATTAAAGGAGCAACAATATTTAATATAAATGGAAGGCCTTTACTACTCGAATTTTGAGTGAACTTTTCGTTGAAGCTGAATCATTTCATCAGTTTTTCTTTTATTCTCCATTTCTGCATCATTTATATTTTTTATAGTTTTTTGTCCAAACCTCTGAAGACCATCCTTCATAAAATATAGTATTCTTCTATGTGGAGGTGGAACTCTATGAGCGGCGGACGTAAAGATAACAATTTTGCGTTAATTGTTGTGCTTTTCATTCTTCTCATCATTGTTGGTGCATCATTTCTTAACAACAGCTACTAAAATTAGTTTACTACGAACATGGTCAGGAGAAGTCCTGACCTTTTTTGGTGTTTTGGAAAGTATTCTATAAAAATAGGAAAGACTCAGACAAAAAAGTTTTGACATGTCGTAATATCATCCTTACAAATCACATTAGGGTCTTAGTGATTGAATGTAAATAACTTCAGCAACCTTTTCTGGATTTTCATAGTCCAGCGCTCTAGCCGGGTATAATGCTCTTCACGCTTAGCTATTTGATAGATAGCGAGGGATATATTACGTGTATTTAAAAAAACAGGAAATTTACAAGACTTGTTACATAAAATGGTGAAGAACAGATTATTTTAGGCGGAGGTAGAGCGATGACGAACAAACAAAAGGAGAAGAATCAAATTCAACCTCTCATGTATATTGTTCAGCCGGATTACAATGAAGTTCAGGCTCAAATGCAGACACTTGTTGTGAAAAAAAATAAAATAGATACAATAGAAAACAAACAACCAGTAGCTGTTAAAGAAAAAAACGAAAAGATGCAGGAATCACAAAGTAATTCCTATGAGGAAGATCAAGTTGTAAAGAAGCCTGAAAAAAAACGAAGGAAGCCGATATCTCAAATGTCCATTGCGGAAAAAGTTGATTTTTTTACCAACTTGCCGAGAAACATTCCGAAAACGCTATGTCAAATTGAGACGGAAACGGATACTTACAGAGGCATAATTATAACGGAAGAAAACGGATTGGTCCACATTCGTACTTTAGGCGAACCAAATGAAATAAAATTACAAATAGAAGAAATAAAATCGATTACTTTATTAGGTTTTTAAGAAGGTTGGTTAGATACATAGGTATCTAACTTTTTTTCTTATTGGATAAAAAAGTTAAAAACGATTAAGTTTTAATTTGTTAAGGCGAGCTTGGAAAAGATCATCTACATTAACACTTTAATAAATTAAACTATCTAATTTTATAAAAAGGACTACTGAAACACAAGTAGTCCCTTTAATCATTAGCTTTGCATCCAGTATGGCTGAGGTCCTGTTCTTAATCTTCACTCATGTGTGTGAGGGTCTGATCCTAACATCCCGCTCTAATGATAAGCTGCAAATCTATGTGCTTAATCTAGCAGCTTACTAATACTAGTTTCGATGATTCCTGCCAATCCCGCAATCGCTAATATAACAAGTAAGGGTTCTGTAGGACCAGGCCATATTAACCAAATTCCATATAAAACAGCTGAACACCAAATACCTGTACACCAATAGCAACTTAATAGTTCACCGATCCATGCTCTTAAGCCTTTTCCTTTTATTTCAATATAGGTAACTGTATCCCCGTTTTCATCTTTTTCTTCCACTTCTCTATGAAAACGATGGCGGATAAATTCTGTGATCTTATCAAAGACAATTAATCTAGTTAAACGGAAAGAGGCGAGAGCAAAAATAACTAACTGCAACCAAGTTGACATTTTATGTCACACCTTCACAACGTTCTCTGTATACATTATGAAATGTTTAAAATAAATATGAGCAGCTTCCTGACAAAATTCCACCCGCCTTAATTTTAACTGAACGTCCCTAAAAAACTATAGCTATTTTCAAGTACAGTAAGATGTTTGCCAGATGAACAAAAAATGCATGGATGAAATTCTTAAGGATTAGGAAAAATATTCATCGGAATTTAAAGCTTGAACGTTAATGATCTGGAACAAAAGCAAAGTCATGAAAAGCATTTCTTACTGTAATTTAAAAACCAATATTTTTAGATTAATCCCACAATGCCGAAGCAGGTTTTCTCCACTTAAAATGCAGCTGCTTAACTATTTTGTATTTTTCTAATATGAAATAGGCACATCACCTATTGATGGAACATAGATTGTAAGTGCAGACTCTTCATGATGGAGGTAATTCAATGAGTAATAAGCAGAAAACAACTCCCCTTATGTATATTGTACAGCCGGAATATAATGATGTTAGAGCGCAAATGCAAGCATTTGTAGTTAAGAAGCCAGGGAAGGAAGAAAAAAGCATACAGGTTGAGAATAAAACACAGGTGGAAAACACAGTAGAAGAGCTTTCCATAAGAGAAGCAAAAGAGGCTGAGAATGATTTAGAAATTGCAAAGCAAAATGAAGAACCTGAAAGAAAAATAGAAGAAAAACCATCTAGGCGGCAAAGAAAAAAAAGAAAACCTCTCTCCAAGATGAGTATTGCTGAAAAGGTTGAGTTTTTTACGACAATGCCAAAAAATATGGCGAAATCATTATGTTTTATTAAAACAATTGAAGGTTCTTATCGAGGAGTCATTATGGCTGAACAAAATGGAATAGTTACAATACGTTCATTAAATGAGCCAAAACCATTAAACATCCCACTTGAAAATATTAAAGGGATAGATGTATTAGGTTTTTAAAACTAGCCTGACCCATTACAAAGGCTAATTACTTTTAGCTCCAGTAATAAAATATTCTGATACAACTCTTACCTGAATCAGCTTTATATTGCAGAGGCACCTTGTATACCTGTCGGCAGGCAGCTATCTTAATGTGCTGCAGAGAAGAATTGATCTTTACGTAAGAATTCAGTTAAAAACAGTCTGTCATCATGGCCGCAATCTTTAAACACTAAATAAAAGAACCAGTATAGTGCACCCTGAACTTAGGGCGTTTAATATGTACCTCAACAACTTTATTAAGCGTTTGGCCTATAAGCTGGTTTATAAACGCAACCTGAATTTCTGGAAACTTAAGATTTCCCTTGCCTATATAGGCAGATAATTAGGAAGGAAAGGTTTTAGTCAAAATCTGCTAAAAATATTTAAGGGCACGTCGATTATAATCCAATTTCAAAAAAAAAGACTGCTGAACCCAGCAGTCAACTATCACTTATTTGCAATGATGTTTTTTGTCAACAGTGCGTCCTACTAAATCAGGTGATAAGCATTGAATTGCACAGAAGCAATCAAGATCTACTTCGATACAGAAATCTGATTTTTCAAGACCGAAGAAGTCTGGATCACACGGATCACATACATCTTCTGTGTCTCCATTAAAATCAACAGGACGTAACAATGACAATGTTGCACAGCAGTCATCTAAACTTTCAACGCGGAAGAAAATGGTTTTAAAGCATGTCATGTCTCCAGTAAAGCCACCTACATTACCAAAAGCTTTGAAAAGCTCTCCTTTTTTATTGTATAGAATGAATGGAATTGTGTCCCTTCCTGGACTTGCAACTGGGTTCAATAAATTGCTGAAACAACTTGTAGGACAACTAATTTCTTCAACTGCTTCTTGTTCAGCCAAAATTTGTTCAAGTGCTTGACATACACAATTGTTATCTTTGCCTTTGCAACCCATTAATTTTCAGCTCCTTAAAAAAATAGTTATTGTGACTAAGTCCTTAACAGAGTATGTGTTTTATCCCCATATGGTGTGGGTATCCGTCTATAATTGTCTAATGAGGGGCTGATTATTTTTAATGAACTGCTGAAAAAATATCTTTATAAACAAAACAAGAAAGCATAATTGTCCATGATAGAAGGATATTTACTTCATAATGAAAAGCCGGGATTAACCGAGGATACTAAAGCCTTTTTCATTATGAAAGGCTTATTCGCAAACTTTGTTGCTATTTAAGCATAGTCTATTACTCCGAGATTTAGAGGATCTCCCTAAGGTGAGACTTGAAGCAATCGGCGAATCATTAATTGCCATTATTCAAATGCTTCTTATAAGTTAACAGCAACAAACATTTAGAAAAGAGCCTTATGAAAAAACGATGTTGTTCATGGCAGCTTATTTATTTGCAAATTAATCCATTTTTCTGAACTTGTATCAAACGGATTGATTAAATTAATGTCGAATCATTTGAGTATAATTGATTTAAAAAAACGCCATTATTGGCGCTTTATTAAAGTAACTGCCTTTTTCAGTTTTTAGATAGGAAAGTGTTCAAAATAACCATGGCCCGTTGTTTCATCGTATGATCGGTAATGGCCCTTTTCCTCGCAAGAGAAGCGATATTCTTTCTTTTAGTCTCATTTTGCATAAAGTGATGAATTTTATTAATACAATCATTAAGATCAATGTAGGCAATCATTTCTTCTTCCTTAAATTGTGTATAAACATCTTTTTTATATTCAACGAGTTGAAAAGCTCCACAAGCGGCTATATCAAATGTTCTATTATTCATGCTCTGATTTTTAATGCCAAGAGAATTCTTGTTTTTTTTAAAATTACTTTCGCGATGAGGGTTAAGAACGATTTTAGCACCATTATAATATTCAGAAACTAAACTGGGGGAAACCCATTTATTTATTATTGTTAACTTATTAAGTTTACGGTTATTCTTTTTGATTCTGTTATACCAGCCTTTTCCTACAACTGTAATTTTATAATCTGTTTCCTCAAGCAGGGTTTCTACCAACTTTATTCGAGAAGGATAAGGAAATCCTAGCACAAGCAAATCGCTTGTAAATGGATTTTTAGAAATATTTGGTTTAAATGTCTCTGAGTCTGTTCCTAACGGCAAATAATAAACATGCTGGATCCCATTTTTTTTATAAAAGTTATATGCACCAAAATCAATTGTGAAAAGCATATCGGCAAGTTTTGATTTCTCAATAGAGCTATCTATATAAAAGGGGTCTTCTGTCAACCATATCAACAATGGAATTTGTCGATTTTTAAGGAAAGTAAGGGTAGATTCCTCTAATTTATTTCCAACCATTGTTAAAGCAAATAACGGCTTCTCATCATCAAATTTTCTTTCAATGATACTTTGTGGAAGTGTAGAGGGAAAAGTTTCGATATCCAGGCCGATTGCTTTGAAACCCTCTTCAAACCATTTCTCTAAATATGCGTATATTTGCTGGTATCCCGATTGTATATAAATTACTTTCATCTAAGGCTTTGAAGTGAAGGAAACACTTTCGATTTTTTCACAATCGATTTTAATAATAGAATTCTCTGGTGGAGAAACATCTTCATCTATTACTGTTACAGCACAGGTTTTGCAATCAAAGCTTTTGAATACGACCATATCATACATAGTTCCTGAATCACCTATAATCGTCACTGTTGTGCCTTTAGGTAATGTTGCAAAAAAGGAACAAGCAAAGCCATTACATTTATAATTACAATCACATGTATAATCGTCATCACATTTATGGTCACTCTGATCATCATTCTTACGCCGTTTAGGTTTGTGAATTTGTCCTATCCACGTATAAGGTGTAGTTTTCATTTATTAAACCTCCTTTAAATTTTATGTAGCACCTGGCTCACTGTATACTATGCATTTAATAAAGAAAAGGAATAGATAAATATAATGAAATAAATGGTAAATTTGTAGAAATGAATAAAAAGCCTATTGATGTTTAAAGGATTTTCAACTTTCTATCTATTAATAGCAAATAGTTTTGCTTAACGGTAATCTCATAGGAATATCAGAAATATATTATGAACAAGTAAAATGCCCGAGGAGGGGGATAATTGGAAAAAGGAGTGAACTTAATTGGCAGTATACGAACTGAAACGGGAATTGGTGAATCTGGCAGGATAGCTGCAAATACTTTTCATGCTGCAAAAATCCCTTTTGTGATTATAAATTTTGAAATGAATAAAATAACTAAAAATAAAGATAAAACATGGATTACAAAGGAAGTAACAAATCCTGTTTATCATTGTAATATTTTTCATGTGAATGCCAGTCATATGCCTCTTGCTTTTGAACATTATGGGAATACTTTATTTCATGGCCGTTATAATATTGGGTATTGGGCTTGGGAGCTTCAGGAATTTCCAGATAAATGGTCCAAAAGCTTTGAATTAGTTGATGAAGTTTGGGTCCCATCAACCTTTGTCCAAGAGGCCATTTCTAAAAAATCTCCCGTTCCAGTTATTAAAATCCCTCATTCTGTTGAACTCATTCTTTCAAATAAGATGAATCGACATTATTTTAAGCTTCCAACCAAACGATTTTTATTTCTTTCTATGTATGATGTTTTAAGTTTGCAAGAACGAAAAAATCCGAAAGCAGTAATAGCTGCATTTAAAAAAGCCTTTAAGAAAAATGATCCATATGTTGGCCTGATTTTAAAAATTAATAATAGTCGTAAAAGGCCTCAGGAAATAGAAAAACTCAAAAAAGAAATAAAGGGTTATAAAAATATTTTTTTGATTAATGAAGTACTAAATCGAAATGAAATAAATGGTCTTTTACATTCCATCGATTGTTTTGTTTCCCTGCATCGATCCGAAGGTTTTGGTCTTGGTTTAGCTGAAGCAATGTACTTAGGTAAACCTGTTATTGCAACCAACTGGTCTGGAAACAAAGATTTTATGACAAGCCATAACTCCCTTCTCGTTAATTATAAATTAATTAAGATTGGCAAAGATTATGGTCCGTACAGTTTTGACCAAATATGGGCTGATCCAGACGTTGAACATGCAGCTCATTATATGGCTGAAATTTGCGCTAATCGAAAATTAGCTGAGGATGTTGGGCTGGAAGGCCAAAAAACAATACGAAAACATTTTTCACCAAACGAAGTTGGGAAGCAGGCTAAACAGCGATTGAAAAAACTTGGGTTGATAATCGATTAATTATACTAAATCTGTGTGAAAGATTTTAACTTTGGTGAATGTTAGAAAAAAAGATTAGAAGAACCTTTCCTGTTAAAAAGGGAAGATTACGAACGTTTTTTAGGTATTATGTCGTTCCTTTTAAAAAAATTCTACATAAGTTATATTTAAGAAATTTTTATGTAACGGAGAATGATAAAAGGAATGATCATTTCACATAAATATAGGTTTATTTTTTTAAAAACTACAAAAACAGCGGGTACTAGTATTGAAATTTCATTATCAAGGTATTGTGGTGAAAGTGATATTATTACTCCTATATCACAAAGAGATGAAAAGATTAGACAGACTTTAGGTAAATCCCCTCAGAATTATCAACTGGGGACAAAGAATTTTTATAATCACATTTCTGCAAAAGAAATAAAGGCACTAATAGGCGATGAGATATGGGGATCTTATTATAAGTTTTGTTTTGATAGAAATCCTTGGGACAAGGTAATTTCTCTTTATTATTTTGCAGTAAAAAACCATAAAAAAGAAAGTTTTAATCAATTTTTAGAACGAGGAAAATATAAAGGAGCTTTTAATTTCCCAGTTTACACCATTAATGATATTCCAGTCGTGGACTATATTGGTAAATATGAAAGTTTACAAAGTGATTTAAAAGCCGTTTGTGATAAAGTTGCAATTCCTTTTGATGGTTGGCTCCCAAAGGCAAAAGGTAACTTTAGAAAAAATCGACAACCTTATACAACCCAATATAATGAATCTCAAAAAGAAATGATTCAACATTATTTTAAAAAGGAAATTGATTTACTCAATTACAAATATTAATTCTTTTTTTATAAGTAATCTCTCAATCTTGGAGAGACTTGTAGTATTCTGTGTGATCGGGAGGGGAGCTTTCTTAGACGGGGAAAACTGGACTTCGTTTAAACCGAGGAAGTAATTGTGCAGGTGAAATAAAACCAAATAAAAATAGGGTAAAAATGTGCTTGTATCCTAAAATAAATGCCGTTTCTATTTATCTCCAGTCTGCATTTACTATGGGTAGATTAATAGAATGGAGGTGATTTGTATTGGGACTTAGACCGTTTAAGTGTTGTGTTTATTGTGCAGGTGGAGTTGTGGTTCAAACCATCTGTGTACCTGCTGATGATCCTTGCCCCGAACCACCATCAGGTACAGAATTTGCAGGATCGGTACCTGTTACGAGTTGTGATGAGTGTTTTAGTGATATTCTCCCAACTTGTCCAAACGGATCAGGATGTTAAATAAATTAACATTATGAACTTATGACAGGCAAACAAATGGTTGGGTACAGTGAAAGGTATCCAACCTCTTGGTTGTTATAAGATCAATAGAATAGCCTGTCATAAATCCACATTCGTCTCATTCAACTGTTTTACTTCTTGAATAAACTTAATTAAAAGGCAGGTTATTACATTTTTAGGCAGCCTTTTTAATAAGCAAAGGAAGTGCATGTAATGGGTAAAAATCAACGAAAGTGGAAACATTATGAATTTTTAAAAGAAGAAAGGGCCCTCCTAAAACACTTACCAGAAACTAAGCGATTAAAAAAACAATCTTTCTGGGAACTTATGGATAAGTATCATCAAGTCATAGTGAAACCATGTGCCGGCCGTTTAGGGGTTGGTGTAACCCAAGTATCTGTAATAGATAAAAACTTATATGAAATACATTCAGAAAATAAAAAAACGATTATAACCAGCAAGGCGGAGGTTTACAACCACTTTAAAGACATAAAGAAGTGCTGCATAGTGCAGCAAAAGATTCCACTGGCTACCATTAAGGGTTGTCCTTTTGATGTTCGAGTGGTGATTCGGCGCGGCAGAAATTCTTCTAAATGGGGGATCACGAAAAGATTTGCAAAATTAGCAGCAAATGGTTTCATCATTACGAATGCTGCTCAGAAGATATTACCTGTTGAAGAAGCGATTCGAAAATCCTCTTTGAATCATCCTCTTTTATCAGCCAAAGATTTAGTCTCCAAAATTGACGAGGTTGTCCATCTGGCAACAAAGCAATTAGAACCATTTTATCCTGAGCGTCGTTCTATAGGTTTTGATATAGGGTTAGATCAAAAAGGGGGAGCATGGTTTATTGAAGCAAATATTAAATCAAAGGATAGAAATGCTGGTTACTGAAATAGGCAATTTCTATTTTACGATTAAAAAACTTGCTAGATTCTTATATTGTTAGAAGTATAATCGTTTTCTCCTTTCTTTCACCTATCATTATATCTCTCATCTTTTAGAATTCAAGTAATCATTGATTATCATTCTAATATAGCGAGTCTGTGGATAAATATCAGGTTCCACGGGCTTTTTTTGTTTAAGAAAATGATTTTAGTTTTAAATATCCTTCAAATTCAGCATATCAAGTGATTAGACAAGAATACTTTTCGTTATTTACTTAAACTAATCTTACCAAATGGTAGGCACTGAGCGGTTTATTAAAGCAAGTGCTCATATGTTGTACAGTTTTTAAAACCGGAGATTTGTGACTATCTTGGACTTATAACAATATCTAGTTTAAAGGTTTTCCATCGCAGTATATTTTATTATTTCAAGCCTAATTTACCAGTTATTTAGACGGTTTCACTAGTTCATTTTTTAAATTTTACATAGGTTATATGTATATCGATAATTTGTACGTGGAAGGAGAAACATATGAAGCTTGTTTTGCTTTCAGGAGGCTCTGGAAAAAGATTATGGCCTTTATCGAGTAATTTCCGTCCCAAACAATTCCTTGAAATATTAAAAAATGAAAACAATCAATTAGAATCTATGATTAAACGAGTCTGGAGACAGTTAGATTCGCTTCAATTAACTGACCAAACTTATTTTATAACGAGTGAGTCCCATGGAGAAATTATTAAAAGCCAATTAGGAAAAGAAGTTCCGCTTATTTTGGAACCTCTTCAAAGAGATACCTTTCCCGCTATCACATTAGCTGTAAGTTATTTATATTCTAACCAGCAGGTGGATGTAAATGAGGTTGTATGTATTCTTCCAGTTGATCAATATGTTGATGGACATTTTTTTGAAACCGTCATGAAGATGGAGAATATTTTAGAAAATTCTCATTCGAATATCGCATTAATTGGTGTATCTCCTACCCAACCCTCAGAAAAATACGGATATATAGTTCCTGCAGCAAAGATGGATGCAGAAAACGGCAGTCATTATTATTCTGTTGAACGGTTTACTGAAAAGCCGGGAGTGGAAGAAGCAGAAGAATTGATAAAACAAGGAGCGCTTTGGAATTGCGGAGTTTTTTCGTTTACAATAGGGTATTTTCTTTCATTGATGAAAGAAAAAGGGCTGCCAGCCAGCTTCAAGGAGCTGGTTAAGATTTATGATCAAATACCAAAAATCAGCTTTGACTATGAGGTGGTGGAAAAGGCTGAAAAGATCGTAGTTGTCCCCTATAAGGGGGGATGGAAGGATCTCGGTACCTGGAATTCTTTGACAGAGGAACTTGACAATTTTTTAATTGGGAAAGGGTTTATTAGTGGAGATTCAGAAAATACCCATCTTATAAATGAACTTCCTATTCCTGTAAATGTTCTCGGTATATCTGATGCTGTTATCGCTGCCAGTAGTGATGGCATATTAGTTACTGATAAGAAAGCAAGTATCCGCCTCAAAGATTTCCTTCACCATATAGAAAAAGGTTCATTGGAAGAAACAGAATGGGGGTTGTGCCGTATATTAGAATATTGCAAAAATCCTGAAGGACTTGAAGTAATAACCAAAAGAATAAAAATTTTTGCCGGGAAAACAACCGGCTATCAAAAGAATCATAATCTCAAAAAAATATGGACGATTATTTCTGGAAAAGGTGAATGTTCGATAGATGGAGTTAAATCAATTATTAAGGAAGGAGATATTCTAAAAATACCAGGTAATTCCGGACATGAAATCAAAGGCACTACAAATCTTGAAATAATTGAAATTCAAATTGGAAACCCGGCGGATGAATGAAGATATCACAAAGATCGTTATATCAAGAGATTTAGAGATGATATAAAATTTCAAGAAAACTTGGCAGAAGGGCGATGAATTTTTTATGAAACTAAGAAATCATGCATCCCCCTCTATTGCAATTGATGGACGGGAGATAACCAATAAAGGAACAGGAATTGGAAGGTACACGAAAAACCTGATCATAAACCTTCTTGAACTAGATAAAAGTACGAAATATTACGTCTTAACAAATGGGGAAAAAATTAATTTTGAAAAATACAAGAATCTAACCGTACTATCATCTAAAGCAATGAAGAGAGGGAAGTGGGAAAAGAACTTTGTACCTCAAATGATGAGAAAATACAAAGTTGACCTGTTTCATAACACACGATCAGGCAATACATTTTTTCAAAAAATAGATCACCCCTACATTACAACTGTTCATGATTTAATTCCACTCATATTTCAAGAAGATTTCCCGCAAAAAGTAGTTGACAGATGGAAAAATTCCTTATCCCCTTATCTTCATGGTGCCAAGCATATTATTACGATAAGCCAACAAACAACAAAAGACCTTACAAGATTAACTGGAATCGATAAAGAAAAAATTTCTGTTATTCATCAAGGGATAGACCCACTGAATAAAAGAAAATCCAATGTTCATGCAAAGTTAGTAGTAAAAGAAAATTATGATATTAAACACCCCTATTTTCTTGTGATTGGAAGAAAACAACATTATAAAAATATTTCAGCCTTGCTAAAGGCATACAGCCTATTGCCAGATCCCATAAAAAAACAATACAAACTGGTGATTACAGGGAAGGATGTTGAAAATTACCGAAATCTAATAAAAGAACTTTCACTTCTGGAATATGTAAGGACATTAGGGTATGTTCCTGATAAGTTATTACCGGATTTATATTGTGGCAGTAAACTTTTTGTTTTCCCTTCCCTATATGAGGGATTTGGACTTCCGCCATTGGAAGCAATGGCTTACGGAGTCCCGGTTCTCAGTTCCAATATGAACACAATGAAAGAAATTTTAGGGGATGCGGCCATTTATTTTGACCCCAAAAATCCGCATGATATAGCCGAAAAAATGATCCTAATGCTTAAAAATGATCCTCTTTGTAAAGCGATGAGTGAAAAAGGCTTGAAACAAGCGGAGAAATACTCTTGGAAAAAAACAGCCCGCCAAACGCTGCAAGTGTATGATTCAGTATTACAGATAAAAAGGAGGTAAGGATATGCTGGAAGAGAAAGTTGCAATTTTTGTTCATATCCCAAAAACGGCTGGTTCTACCTTACGAAGAATTCTAAAAAAACAGTATGATCCAAGTGAAATATGTTTTGCAAATAAAGAGGAGATGAAAGAAAAATTAACTAATTTTTCGAAAGAAGAATTAGAAAAATTAAAATGCATAAATGGTCATATCTGCTTTGGAATCCATGAGTATTTATCAAATCGGCCATATGTTTACTACACAATGCTCCGTGATCCAGTAGAACAGGTAATTTCAGAATATTATTATATTCTTCGTAAACCGAATAATATGGCTCATAATAAGGTGAAAAACATGAGTTTTGAAGAATTTATTTATTCAGATGAATTCAAGGGTCACACTTCCAATAGACAAACTTGTTTTATATCGGGCGAACCCAAAAAAGATTTGAGCAAAGCGAAGGAAAATCTAATGAAGCATTTTTCCATAGTTGGGATAACAGAAATGTTTGAAGAGTCTGTATTTTTGATTAATCAGGAATTAGGTTGGAAAAATTTTTCGCTTAAAAAAAATATTAATGTTACAAAAAATCGTCCTACAAGAGACGATATTCCTGAACATGTAATTGAAACTCTCAAGAAAAATAATGAGTTAGATATCGAATTGTATCATTTCGGAAAAGAGCTGTTGGAAAAGAAAATTCAGAACTTAAGCTCTAAATCAAGAAAAGAGATGAATCATTTTGTTAAACAGCAAAGGATAAAAAACAGGAAATTTAAAAACTGATTTCATAATGCAGGAGGTTCTTCTTTATAAAAAATTTATTACGGGACATAATTGTTTTCTTTTACTTTTTTTGTAATTAATCTTTTATTTAATAAGATAAATTTAAATGACATGTAAGGAGAATCAAAAATGTCGGAAAATGATAAGACGCTGATTTACCTCCATATTCCAAAAACAGGAGGGCAAACATTAAAAGCAACTATAAAAAGAAATTATCCAAAAGATAAGACTTGGAGATTTCATAAAGACGGAAAAACGGCGGAATTGATAAGAAAGGCAGACCAGTATATTTGCCTAATCGGGCACAGAAATTTTGGAATACACCGTTATCTCAACAAACCATATACGTATATTACAATGCTTCGAGACCCTATTGATCGTGTCATATCCATCTATTATTATTTGCTCCGAAGTCCAGGCCATAATCTATACGATAAAGTAAAAGATATAAGTTTTGAGGATTTTGTATTAGACGATAAATTTAGAAGGCAGACAGAAAATCTGCAAACGTTGTTCATTTCAGGGAAAAGTTCAAAAGAACTATCAATAGCAAAACATAATCTAAAAAACTATTTTTCTGTCGTAGGGATCATGGAAAGATTTGATGAATCTTTATTCCTTATGAGTCAAGAATTTGGATGGAAAAACATTAACTACAAAAAGAAAAATGTAACGAAAAACCGTCCGGCAAAAGAGGATTTTTCAGAAAAAATTATTGACAAATTAAAGGAAAAAAATGAATTAGATATTGAACTATATGAATATGGAAAAGAACTCTTCGAAGAAAAATTAAAAACTTTACCTGAATCAACTAAGCAAAAGATGAATGATTATTTGCAAAGATAATAAAAAAATAAGTGTTGTGGAAATAATTATAAATAGAGCGATTGTTTAGATTATGATTCACCTTATCTAGTAAGGCTAGGAGAAAACTCATGGGAATGCTAAATCCATGCAGAAGATTAATAGCTGTTTTATTATTCTCAAATACCTAATGGGAATTCGGGAGATTTTTTATTTTAAAAAGGAAGGGGTTAAGAAAATGGTTTCTGTAGTCTGTAGTACAATACGACAAGAAATGTTAGAGAATGTATTTCAAAACTATGAAAGACAAGTTCAGAAAGAAAAAGAGCTTATCATTATTTTAAACAGAAACAGTATGGATATTAGAAAATGGAGAAAAAGAGCGAAAAAGTCAAAAGGAGTAACAGTGTATCAATTACCGGAAAAAACGACTTTGGGTGAATGTTTAAATTACGGGATTGAAAAAGCAAAGTATGATTATATTGCAAAATTTGATGATGATGATTATTATGCGCCTAATTACCTTTTACATGCGTTGGATGCCTTAAAGCAAACGAATGCAGATGTAGTTGGAAAAAAGACTTTATACGTGTACGTGAAAAATTTGAAAACATTGGCAGTTTATAATCCGGGGAGAGAAAATAGGTTCTTAAAAAGCGGGATCATGCTGGGAGGTACATTGTTGTTTAAAAAGCAAATCACTGAAAAGGTAAAGTTCCCTCATAGAAATAGAGGAGAAGATAAAGTTTTTTTAAAACGGTGTAAAAATCTGGGGTTGAAACTATATTCAACCGATAAATGTAATTATGCATACTTGAAAACAGCAACACCAGGGCATCATACATGGCGTATTACGACTGACAGGCTTCTTAAAAAATCTTCAATTGTTTGCAAAACAGACGACTATAAACCTCTCATTGAATGTACGAAATCAGATAGTAAGTGATGGATTACCTCGATTAGATCGATAAGTACTTTTTTCTACTCAAGGGTGTCAGGCACAAGATTAAATCTAATAATCATTAAAAAGAGCTGATTCTAAGGAATATGTTCACCTTTCGGAAAGCTCTTTTTATTATATTCTACAAATTAGATTTCATTTTAGAGAATTAATTTTTTGTTCAAAGAGTTCTTTTGCAAATTGATAAAGTTCCATATCATACAAATTGTTTTTTTCAATTTGTACGATAATATCTTTAGAAATTTCCTTTTTTGTCAATCTGTTTTTTGTAACATTTACTTTTGTATAGTTAATATTGTCCCACCCCAATTCTTCTTTCATTAATACAATAGATTCTTCAAATCTCTCCGTTAAACCGGCGACAAGAAAATGATTTTTTAGGTTATTTTTTGCCTTTTTAAGATCTTCCTCTGAAAGGGACTTCCCGAATTTTTCACCTAAAATATAGTGTGTCTGTAAATTTGTAGTCGAGGGATTATTTTGATATTCTTCTAAACTCATTTTTACAACTTCAGCATGTAATTTATGAGTAGGTATACTTTGAATAAAATAATATTCAGATAATACTCGGTCAACCGGGTCCCTTAACATCGTTACATACCTGGCCTGCCGATCAAAAAATTGATGAACCCCAAATGGCATATGCCCTTGTATACAATCAATTCTCTTTTTTGATAAATTTCTTAGTACATGTTTTAGTACCCTTCTCTCAACATACACATTTACTGATTTTCTTTTCCCATAATTCTTCGTGATAATATTTTTTAATGTTGTTCCACCCGTTTTTGGCATGTGAAGATGGATTAACAGTGGTTCCTCCTTAAAAGGTCGAATTTTAATTACCACTATTTTCAGCTCCAATATGAAAGTCTGCTTCATAACTATTTTATTATGGGAGGGATTGTATCAGTCCTGTTCCTTAATTTCCATATTCATGTTCCACGATAAAACAGTCGAGCTTCAAAAGTCAGTCATACAGGTAAAATGAAAAATTTCTAAATAGGTGAAAATGGCTACGTTTTTTCTTGGTAACCATAAATGATTTTCTTGTGCATAAAATGAAGCAATCAGGTGGTATTTTGCGTACCGTTTAGAAGGAGGCGAGAAGTTGATCGAAGGGATTGGAGGTAAAACAACTATTTAAGAATCATATTGAAATATGGAGGTGTTAAAAATGGCAGTATTTTTACAAGGAAGTAAGGTAGATTTGAGAGTACCAAATGTGGAAGATGATGTGATAAATGGTGACTGGTATGCATGGTTCAATGATGATGAAGTGACGAAATATCTCCATCAAGGCGTATATCCTAATACTCGCCAGAATCAAATAAATTATGTAACAAGTGCATTAGACAGAAAAGATTGGATTATGTTAGCTATCATTGATAAAAAAACAGGTGAAATGTGTGGAGTTGTTACATTAAAAGAGATTGATTTAGTTAACAGAGTAGCGTTTATTTCGATCGTAATGGCAAATAAAATTTATACTCCGGGGGCCCCTTTTGAGGCAATGGCTTTGATGACTGAATACGGTTTCCAAAAATTAAATCTAAATAGAATAGAAGCTGGACAAAACGAAGGATTGTGGCAATGGATCAATCAGTTAACATTGCTTGGGTACAAGATCGAAGGGTTTATGAGACAGCCATTTATTAGATACGGAAAAAAACAGGATGCAATTAGAATGGCGATCTTATCAGAGGAATTTTACACCATTTTAGAAGCAAGAAAAGGAAAATATGTAACAGACGATCTTATAAAGCTACTAAAGCAAAGGAAGACTACGAATCTAATAGAAGAGTTTAAAAGTTTAATTGGAAAATTTTACGATGAACATTATAATTGATCCTTTTACTACTTTCAAACGTGAATTAAGGCTCACAGATTTTTCCCCTAATAAATTAAGTTTAAAACAGCTTTATTGGCAAATATTTCAGGTTTCTACTATGCTTTTTTAATGCGTCTTCGCGGCTTCTGTTCCCGAAAGTCGCATTTTTTCATTTTATCAGCTAAGAAATTTTAAGTAAATTAAAGTATTAACGTGGTAAAGAATGTTATCGTTGTTCAGCTCCAGCGCCTTAACCCGCCTGAGGTCACAAGGCGAGCCTTAGGTTGGACAAGGCTCTCTGAGCTTTTCTTATTCCCCTGAAAACTGTCTTCCGATTGGGAATTTTCCACTAATGCCTGTGTTCCAACTTCTTTATGAAATAAATATAATGAGTTATTAAGATATGATATTTTCGAATATTAGAATAAGAAAGGGTGTCTTTTTTGTCTGAAAAATGGCTTTACTTACCTATGCAAGTCATTACAAGGGAGTTGGATGCGAAATTACTCTTAACCTATTATGCAATTAAACAAAACTACAGTGTAGTTATTGGAAAGCAAAAAAAGTTATATGAAAATGCAGAATCCCTGCCTAAAGGCATCTTTTTATTTAAGGGAAACTCAGGCGGCGGAAATGCCAAAAAATATAAGCCAATTGTAAAAGAATTAGGTCATGCAGCTGTTGAATTGGATGAAGAAGCCTTGTTCTTAGAGGAAGATCGATATTTAAGTAAAAGAACGGATGAAGTGTGTAATAAAGTGCTAGATCAAGTATATTGTTGGGGAAAATCACAAAGGGATTCTCTTATAAAAGCCTATCCTCATTATAAAGACAAATTTCATTTAACTGGACATCCCCGATTTGATTTACTAAAGAAAAAGTTTCGCAGCCTGCACAGTAATGAAGTCGAAAAGATAAAAAAACAATATGGAGATTATATTTTAGTTAATACTAGGTTCGCAAGTTATAATCGAAAGGGTGGTTTTGGGGTCGGTAAGGATGATATGAAGAAGCTTTATGAACACTTTATTAAAATGGTTAAAGAATTAAGCAGGAAATATCCAAAGCTCAATATTGTAGTCCGCCCGCATCCAGCTGAAAATGGCGATAGTTATCGAAAAGAACTAACAAATTGTCATAATGTATTTGTTACTCATGAAGGGGGCGTCGTAAAGTGGATTTTGGCTTCAAAATTAGTCATACACAATGGTTGTACGACAGGGATTGAAGCCATGTTACTAGACAAACCAGTTTTATCCTATATTCCATTTACCTCTGAAGAAGTTGATGAATATTTACCAAATGAAGTAAGTTATAAGGCTTTTACAGTAAAAGAAATATTTTCATACATCGATTCCTTATCTAAAGAAGATTCAGAAGAAAAGCAAAGTATTAAGGGACGAAAAGAAATTCTATCTTATTACTACTCAGCGATGGACGAAAACTATGCCTATAAAAACATTCTCCGTTTATTAAATAAGATTAGTTTTAAGAGTGAAAGCTCCTCAGAAAATGAATTTTTACAAAATAAACCTTTAAGACAAAAAGGTCCAAAACATCTAGAGATGAAAGAAAATGAAATTATCGCTTTTTTAAATAAAATGAGAAAGCTAGATAAAATGGAAAGTGAAATAATGGTGAATAAATTAGCTTTTAATCTATATGAAATTAAGTCTGCCCGATAATTAAACTGAAGTAATCTTCATAACAAAATAGAAGGAAAAAGTAATAATTCATCTATTATTTAAACCTCAATCAATAAATATTCCAACAAAGAGTCTCCCTACTAAATGAATCTAAATGCAAACTTTCTACAGAAAGAAGGATATATGGTGTTCTTTAAAGATAAAAAAATTTTGATCATCGGAGGAACGGGGACAATTGGTCAAAGCTTGCTTAACCATATTCTATTGGACCAGCCACAGGTTGTAAGGATATTTAGCCGGGATGAGTATAAACAATATCAACTGCAAAATAACCTTGGAAATAGAAAGGATCTTCGTTTTTTAATCGGTGATGTTCGTGATTATGATCGTGTATTTAGCGCTATGCAGGATATTGATTACGTTTTTCATGTTGCTGCGATGAAGCATGTTCCAGCTTGTGAATATAACCCTTATGAAGCTGTGCAAACAAATATTAATGGGACTTATAATGTCATCAAAGCTGCGATAGCTCAAGGGGTATCAAAAGTAGTATTTACAAGTTCTGATAAAGCGATATCACCAACAAATACGTATGGTGCAACGAAGCTTACCGCTGAAAGGTTGATTTCAGCTGGTCAATATAGTAAAGGCCGTGAAAAAACAACATTTGCTAGTGTGCGCTTCGGAAATGTAATGGGTTCAAGAGGATCTGTTATCCCATTATTTATTAAACAGATTCAAGACAATAAAAGAATTACAGTAACTGACCTAAAGATGACTCGGTTTATGATGACATTAAGACAGGCGACAACACTTACTATTAAGGCTCTTCAACAATCAAAAGGCGGAGAAGTCTTTGTGTTAAAGATGCCAGTCATTCGGTTGGACGATTTAGTCGCAGTTGTCATAGAAGAAGCCTGTAAAAAATATAAATTAATTGGTGATGAAATTACAATTGAAGAAATCGGCTTAAGACAGGGAGAAAAAATGTATGAGGAATTAATGACTTATGATGAATCAATGTTGGCATGGGAGTTGTCTGATATGTATATTATACCAGGAGTTCATGGAAGGCAAGAAACATATTCAAACGCAACCAAGCCAAAGTACGGAACCTATAGTTCAGAAAGTCAATCTCCTATTTCCATCGAAATGCTTCGTGAGTTAATCTTAGGTGAACACCTTATATAGGATAGGGGGAGTCTAATTGAAAGTCCTTGTCACAGGTGGTGCTGGGTTTATAGGCAGATGGGTTGTTAAACAATTGCTAAAAGATGGTCATCATGTTTGGGTACTGGATGATCTTTCAAACGGAAGTAAAGAAAACTTGGACGAATTTCTAAACCATAAAAGCTTGATGGAGTTCGTTAAAGGAGACATTAAAGACGTCAACCTGCTCGAATCGTTATTTTTAAATGAATTTGACCTCTGTTACCACTTAGGCGCAAGTATCAATGTGCAAGATAGTATCGATAATCCTAAAACGACTTTTGACAATGATACGATTGGTACCTTTCATGTTTTGGAAAAGAGTAAAAAGCACAATGTAAAATTGGTGTTTATGAGTACCTGTATGGTATATGATCGTGCAGCGAGTCCTAGTGGAATTAAGGAAACAGACCCAGTAAAGCCAGCTTCTCCATATGCAGGTGCAAAAATTGCCGCTGAAAATATGGTCTTGTCCTATTATTATGCATATGATCTTCCTACCGTTATTATTCGGCCATTTAATACGTACGGTCCCTATCAAAAAACGGGAGGGGAAGGTGGAGTTGTTGCCATCTTTATAAAAAATATGCTCGATGGTAAACCTCTTCAAATATATGGTGATGGAACGCAAACTCGTGACCTTCTTTATGTCGAGGATTGTGCACGATTTGTTGTGCAAACAGGATATTCCGATCAAGCAAATGGCGAAATAATAAATGCAGGTTTAGGAAGGGATATCTCAATCAATGAATTAGCGAAACTGATTGTTCAAGATGATTCAAGGATTGTTCATGTGGAACATATTCACCCTCAAAGCGAAATACCAAAATTATTATGTAACTATGAAAAAGCGAAAAAATTATTGAATTGGGAACCTCAAGTGAGTTTAGAAGAAGGAATGAAAAGAACGGAAGAATGGATAAAAACATCGAATTACTTTAAGTAAGAGTAAGGGGTATATATGAACAATCAAATGAAATTAGCGATTCACGGCGGAAAACCGGTGAGAGATTCGTTTCTTTCTTATGGAAAACAGTGGATTGATGAACAGGACATCCAAGCAGTTACGGAAGTGTTAAGAGGAGATTACATTACTACAGGACCGCAAGTTGGTAAATTTGAAGAGGCAATAGCGGAATATGTTGGTTCAAAGTATGCTGTTTCATTTGCAAATGGTACGGCCGCATTACACGGAGCCTGCTATGCTGCTGGAATTTCCACTAATGATCAAGTGATAACAACTCCCATGACCTTCGTGGCTAGTGCAAACTGTGTTCTTTATATGGGAGGAATTCCTGTATTTGCAGATATTGACGCAAAAACTTATAATATCAACCCGCAAAAAATTGAAGAATTGATTACAGCTAACACAAAAGCCATCATTCCTGTTGATTTTACAGGTCAACCTGCACAGCTGGATAGGATTATAAAAATTGCTAAAGAAAATAATTTAATTGTTATTGAGGATGCAGCTCATTCATTAGGCGCTAAATATAAAGGGAATAAAATTGGTTCAATCAGTGATATGACAATGTTCAGCTTCCACCCGGTTAAACATTTAACGACTGGAGAAGGTGGAATCATTACGACAAACAATGAAGGTTTCTACAAAAAATTGCTTCAATTTCGTACACATGGGATTACCCGTGATCCAAGGCAATTAATGAAACAAGATGGACCATGGTACTATGAAATGCAGTTTTTAGGATTTAACTATCGGATTACTGATTTTCAAGCAGCTCTAGGTATTAGTCAATTAAATAAACTAGACTTTTTTTTAGAAACACGAAAAAAATATGTAGAAATTTACAATAGCGCTTTTCGAGATCTTCAAGAAATAAATGTTCCATTTCAGGAAGTTCATTCTGATTCGAGCTGGCATTTATATATCATTCGCTTAAACCTGGAAATGTTAAATGGGAACCGAAAACAAATTTACGAAGCTCTTTTAAAAGAAAATATAGGGGTAAATGTACACTATATACCAGTGCATCTGCAGCCATATTATAAACAACTAGGCTATAAAAAGGGGATTTGCCCAGAGGCTGAAAAATTATACGAAGAAATCATCACTCTTCCTTTATTCCCAGCAATGGAGGAAGCGGATGTTCATGATGTGATAAGGGCAGTAAGGAAGGTTATCCATCATTATTCAAAGAAAAAGACTTAGTTTATCACTTCCTTCAATCATCCACCCATAACCTAATTAAAAGGGAGATGGATAATCATTTGAAAAATAACATTTCTAAATTAATCATGGGAACAGCTCAATTAGGACAGAAATATGGAATTGCAAATAAAACGGGTAAGCCTAATAAAAAAGATGCGTTAGACATGATTCATTATGCTGTCTCAAAAGGAATCGCTTCATTTGATACAGCGCCAGAATACGGAGAAAGTGAAAGCTTACTAGGTGAATTTATAAGTAGTCAAGAAGCTTTAAAGAGAAAAATACCAAGGATCATAACAAAAATCCCCTCAGTTCATTTCAATAACAACCCTGCACCTAACGATATTCTTACCTATGTAAAACATATGGTGACAACTTCATTAAATAAATTAAATATCCACGCTATTGATGTCTGTTTATTACACAATCCGGGTGATATGACTTCTTATAATGGAAAAGCAGTTGAGAGTTTAGTCAATTTAAAAAATGAAGGATTGATTAAGAAAATCGGTGTATCTATTTATCACCCAGATGAAGTAAAACAAGTCATTTCCCTTGATTCCTTTGATGTAGTGCAAATACCAATGAATATATTAGATCATCGTTTGATTAATTCCGGGTTATTAATGGAATTAGCAAATCATGAGATGGACATATATGCAAGAAGCGTTTATCTCCAAGGATTACTTTTTTTAGATCCTGAAGATGTACCACAGAATCTAATAAAAACAGCAAAAGAACCTTTAGAGAAGCTTAAAAAATTATCTGTAGAAACACGATTAAGTCCTTCAGAATTATCTATGCTTTTTGTAAGGGATATGCCTGAAGTTAACAACATATTGATTGGCTGTGAAACAAAAAAACAAGTAGAAAGCAATCTCAAATTAATGGCCATTCCAAAGTTAAGCGACGATATTGTAAAACAAATCCGCTTTCTGTTTAAAGATGTATCAGAGGAATTAGTTAATCCAAAAATGTGGATTTAGGCGAAATGCTTAAGGAAGCAGCATAAAAATATTTAGACATAGTAAAGGAGATTTATATAAATGATATTGGCTATCCTTCAAGCCAGGGTTTCTTCCACTCGTTTACCAGGAAAAGTTCTAAAACCCATTTTGGGTTCTCCTATGCTCCTGAAACAAATCGAACGTATAAAACGATCAAAAAAAATCGATAAGTTCATCGTTGCAACGAGTAAAGAGGCTTTAGATAACGACATTGAACAATTATGTAAGGAAAATAATATTACATGTTTTAGAGGAAATCTAATGAATGTACTAGACCGTTTCTATAAAGCAGCTGTAAATTATATTCCAGCAAATATCGTAAGATTAACTGGTGATTGTCCTCTTATTGATCCGGAATTAATTGACAAAGTTATCGCCTTTCATAATAAAGGCAATTATGACTATACAAGTAATACAATTGAACCCACTTATCCTGACGGCTTAGATGTAGAAATCTTTCGTTTTTATTGCTTAGAACATGCATGGAGAGAGGCTGTTCTTCCATCTCACCGCGAACATGTTACACCATTTATCTATGAACAGCCTAATCGTTTTAGAATTGGCAGTTATAAAAATCATAAAGATTTGTCACAGCTCCGCTGGACGGTCGACGAGGAAAGAGATTTTGAACTAGTAACAAAGATTTATGAAGCGCTATATCCATCAAATCCGAACTTTACATCAGAAGAAATACTGACTTTTTTAGATGAAAATCCAAACCTAAAGAATTTGAATAAGGATATAAAACGAAATGAGGGGTTTCAGAAATCAAAGGAAGCTGATTTATTGTTAGGCAAAAAAAATAAAAAGAGGGAATAAGTATGTCAGAACGTTATCAGTGTTCAGAGCAGATGCTGGAGAGGGCGCTAAAAACAATTCCGCTTGGGAGTCAAACATTTAGTAAAAGTAAAACACACTATCCTTATGGGGTCTCTCCGTATTTTTTACAAAAAGGAGCAGGGAGCCATGTTTGGGACGCAGATAATAATGAATACATTGATTTAATTAACAGCCTGGCTGCTGTTACTTTAGGATATAATGATCCAGATGTGACACGGGCTGTTCAAGATCAATTAAAAGAAGGGGTTATTTTCTCCCTCCCACATTCAATTGAGTTCCAGGTTTCTGAAAAGATAGTCAGCATGGTTCCGTGTGCGGAAATGGTACGTTTTGGAAAAAATGGTTCAGATGCAACTTCTGGAGCAATCCGGCTTGCAAGAGCATATACAGGCCGTGATCGCATCGCTGTCTGCGGGTATCATGGATGGCAGGATTGGTACATCGGAAGTACATCCCGAAATAAGGGAGTACCAAAAGTAGTAAGAGATTTGACAGATACATTTATTTATAATGACATCGATTCACTAATGAAAATATTCCAAGACTGGCCTGATCAAGTAGCGGCGGTCATTTTAGAGCCCATGAATGCCACTCAGCCAAAAAATGGCTTTCTGGAAGAAGTGAAAGAACTGACTCATAAAAATGGTGCAATTCTTATCTTTGATGAGACAGTGACTGGGTTTCGATATGCGAATGGGGGTGCTCAAGAGTATTTTGGTGTTACTCCAGACTTGACGTCATTAGGAAAAGGAATGGCTAACGGTTACCCATTGTCAGCGATAGTCGGTTCGGAAAAGATTATGAAGCTTATGGAAGAGATCTTTTTTTCTTTTACTTTTGGAGGAGAAACTCTCTCATTGGCAGCCTCATTAGCGGCTCTGACGAAATATCAAGACCGGCCTGTCATTAATACGCTGAATACACAAGGACAAAAAGTATTGCAAGGGACCCGGAGTTTAATTGAAAAACATAATATTAGGCACATATTATCCATTTCAGGCCATCCTTCCTGGTCCTTTTTGTTATTTAACAACGTAAATCGGTATAGTCAATGGGATATTAAAACATTGTTCTTACAAGAAGTATTTGCTCGGGGGATATTAATGATTGGTACACATAATATGAGCTACTCACATAGTGATGCTGATATCCATAGATTATTAACAGTTTATGATGAAGTTTTTTCTATAATAAAAGCTGCTGTTGATCATGAAAAGCTGGAAAAAATCCTTAAATGTACCCCATTAAAGCCACTTTTTACAATTCGTTAAGCAATACAAATATAAAAAATAGAGTGATTTTCATGAACATTTGTATTAGAGTTGATGCTTCTTTGAAAATTGGAACTGGCCATGTTATGCGGTGTCTAACACTTGCAGATCAATTGAAGCAGACTGATAGCAGCATTTCTTTTATTTGCAGGGAGCATGAAGGCAATTTGAATGACATGATTGAGAGCAAGGGATATAAGGTCTACAGATTACCAAACGATCAAAAGTTAAATGATAACAGCTGGCTTGGGATACCGTGGGAGGTAGATGCAGACCAAACAATGTCGATCATTTCTAAGCAAATCGGTTTCGTTGATTGGCTGATTGTTGACCATTATAAAATCGACATAAAGTGGGAGACAAAATTATATGCAGCAGCAAAAAAGATAATGATTATCGATGATTTAGCTGACAGACAGCATGTATGTGATATTATTTTAGATCAAAACTTTTATCATGACATGGCAGCCCGTTATCAATCATTAATACCAAATGAAACGAAAAGGCTGTTCGGTCCTAAATATGCGTTGCTCAGGCAAGAATTTATCGAAGAAAGAAAAAAGATAAGGTACAGAAAAGGGGAATTACGGCGGATTCTAGTGTTCTTTGGCGGGACAGATCCGACAAATGAAACGGAAAAAGTCCTTGAATGTATAAAAATGTTTAAACGGAAAGACCTACTCTTTGATGTAATTGTTGGCAATACCAATCCCAGAAAAGATCATCTAAAGGTGTTATCAGACAAATTACCAAATAGTAAATTTCATTGCCAAATCAATAACATGGCTGCATTAATGAACAAAGCCGACTTCTCCTTTGGTGCTGGTGGAAGCACTACATGGGAAAGATGTTATCTTGGTCTGCCATCATGTGTAACGATAATTGCGGATAATCAAATTGAAGTGACAAAAGCAATGGAATTACAAGGGTGCATTATTAATCTAGGTAGATCTCAAAATGTAACAACCTATCATTATATGGAACTAATAAATAAGATGACTTCAAAAGACCTTGTTCAAATGAGCGATAATTGTCTGTCATTGATGGAAGGCTGCGGCTCATTCATAATAAGCAATATTATATCATCATATTCAAGTAGGGGGATATAATGGAAGGCTATAACATATTAATTACAAGTATCTCAAAAAAAGTGCCCTTAATTAAAGCAGTAAGAAAAGCAAGTCAAAAACTTGGAAATAAAGGTAAAATTATCGGCGCAGATATCAATCCAAATTGTATAGGGAAATTTTTTGTTGATTCATTTTGGGAAATGCCGTCAATTCATGAAATTAGTATAAATGAATTAACCAACTATTGTGCAAATAACAATATTAAAGCGATTGTTCCTACACGGGATGGTGATCTGCCTTTTTTCGCGAATTATAAAGAAGAACTATTAAACCAAAAGATAAATGTTCATATTTCAGATAAAGAAACGATTGAAGTTTGCTTGGATAAGTTATCCTTTTATTCGAAATTACTTCAATTGAATTATCCTGCCATACCCACTGTAAAAAATATAAATCTGTTAAATAGTTACTACTTTGTTGTAAAGGAACAGTTTGGTGCAGGTTCAAAAAATATTGGGATAAAATTAACAAAAGAGGAAGCTGTAAAAAAATCATTAGAAATGGAAAAACCGATATTCCAGCCTTATATAGAAGGCGAGGAATATAGTATTGATGTATATGTTACCGAAAGGAAACAAACGAAGGGATTAATAGTTCGCAGAAGAGTATTAGTTGAAAACGGTGAGTCACAAATTACTTCAACAGAAAAAAATAACAATGTAGAACAATTATTTTCAAAAATTGCAGAAGACTTAGGATTATATGGTCATGTTGTTTTTCAGGCAATTATAGATCAATATGGCAGGGTACACATCATTGAATGTAACAGTCGATTTGGCGGTGCTTCGACGTTAAGCATCGCTGCAGGACTTGACAGTTTTTATTGGTTTTTCATTGAATCCTCTGGCTTAAATATCGATCATTATAAATTTGAGCGTTGCAGCAATGAAAAAACACAAATTCGCTATGCTGAGGATATGCTATTATGACAGTTTTAGTTTTTGATTTAGATGATACATTGTATGATGAAAAAACGTTTGTTTTTAGCGGTTTCCGTGCAGTATGTGATTATTTAGAAAAAAATTTTGATATTCCAAAGAAAGAAAGTTATCCCTTAATGGTTGAAGATTTAAATGAAAACGGCAGAGGACATATTTTTGATAACACTTTAAAAAAATTTAATATCTATTCTAAATCTATAGTTGAAAAATGTGTAACCATTTATAGAACACATCAACCAACTATTACGATAGATCCTGAAGCAGACAAATGTTTAACAAGGTTCAGTAAGTTTCCAAAATATATCGTGACAGATGGTAATAAAATGGTTCAATATAACAAATTAAAAGCATTAGAATTGTTTAACCGTGTTAAGTTCTGCTTTATTACTCACAGATATGGAATAAAACACGCTAAGCCTTCCCCATATTGCTTTAATAAAATTTGTCATATCGAAAATGTAAAACCTGATCAGGTTGTTTATGTTGGTGATAATCCAAATAAAGATTTTATCGGTATTAAACCACTAGGATTTAAAACTATCCGTTTAAAAAAGGGAAATTATGCTGATATCAATTTATCACCAGCACATGAAGCAAATTATGCGATCCATTCTCTAAATGAATTAACAGAAGCCCTTATAAAAAAGTTGGGTTGTATGTAAGAAGAGGAGGTTCATAACCTTGAAATCTTTTGCAGTCGAAAATGCGGTTATCGGTAAGAATAATAGACCGTTTATTATAGCAGAAATGTCTGGTAATCATAATCACTCACTGGAAAGAGCTTTAGCGATTGTTGAAGCTGCTGCCAATGCTGGCGTAAGTGCGCTTAAGCTGCAAACATATACTGCGGATACGATGACGTTAGATATGGATACAAAAGAATTTTTTATAGACGACCCCGAGAATTTATGGAAAGGAAATTCACTTTACAAGCTGTATAAACAAGCTTATACGCCATGGGAATGGCATGAACCAATTTTTAAGCGCTGCAGAGAATTAAATATCATCCCATTTAGTACACCATTTGATGAAACAGCTGTAGACTTTCTTGAGAAATTAAATGTCCCCCTTTATAAAATAGCCTCTTTTGAAAACAACGATCTTCCACTAATCCAAAAAGTTGCATCAACCGGAAAACCGCTGATTATTTCCACAGGAATGGCACATGCAGCTGAAATCGATGAGACTGTTCGAGCGGCTCGAGAAGCAGGTTGTAAGAATTTAGTCTTATTAAAATGCACAAGTACTTATCCTGCAACCGCAGAAAACACCAATATCATCACAATTCCACATATGAGAGAATTATATAACTGTCAAGTTGGACTATCAGATCATACGATGGGCAATGGCGTAGCAGTTGCAAGTGTCGCTTTAGGTGCCACAGTCATTGAGAAACATTTTACCCTGTCACGTGCTGATGGCGGAGTTGATTCAGCTTTCTCAATGGAACCATCTGAGATGAAGTCTCTTGTAATAGAAGTTGAAAGGGCGTGGCAATCAATAGGTCAGGTGTCATATGGTCCAACAGCTAAGGAAAGGGCTTCTTTAAAACATCGCCGTTCGCTGTATGTAGCAGAGGATATGAAAGCTGGTGAAATTTTTACAAAAGAAAACCTGAGGGCAATCCGGCCAGGAAATGGTTTACCTCCAAAATATTTTGATGTCCTATTAGGAAAACAAGTAAAACACAACGTAAAAAAAGGTACTCCTGTTAGCTGGGATTTACTATGATACAAAAACTTGCATGTGGGGAAGAGGAAACTTTTTATGTCTGAATATGTTAGCTACCTTAAGATCGTAGACCATTTAGATATACAAGAGGGAGATACTGTTTTAATTGGCTCTGATATAACCCTTTTAGCTTTTTATGCTATGAGGAATGGAGAAAAATTAGATTTAAATTTGTTCATTAACAGTATGATAAAAAAAATCGGACAAAGCGGAACATTATTATTTCCTACGTTCAATTGGGATTTTTGTTCGGGTAAAGTATTTGATTATAACAAAACACCTTCTGAAACAGGTGCACTTACAAATGTTGCTTTAAAAAGGAACGATTTTACTCGCACAAAACATCCTATCTATTCTTTTGCAGTTTGGGGAAATGATCAGAACATGCTGTTTGAGATGGATAATAAGAGTTCGTTTGGACCAGATTCACCTTTCGCTTACCTGCACCATAACAAGGCAAAAATGTTAACAATCGGCCAAGGACCTCAATATTCATTTACTTTTGGGCATTATGTAGAAGAAAGTGAGAAAGTTAGTTATAGGTATATGAAAGACTTCACAGGTGACTATATTGATCATAAAGGAAATATAGATCAAAGAACTTATTCAATGTATGTGAGGGATATTAAAAAAGGAGTAGTTACAAATCTAAATCCTATCAGAGAAGAAATGGGAAAAAAAGGAGTGTCGACTTTAAAACAGATAAACAATGTGAATTTTTATTTAATAGATTTATATAATGCTTACAGTGTAATACAAGATGACATTCAAAATAATCAAGCGAAAAAATTATATATCATTGAAAAAAAGCAAGCTTAATATTTGCTTCGTTTGTTTTGATTATTAGCATTTTCGAATCCAGCAATTTATTACAGCAACAAACCTTGCAATAAAGGCCAAATTTTTAATGCATGGGGGTGCAATATAACATGCTGCAAGAAGGAGAGAAAATGCACCAATTAATGAAGAAGTTATACCCAATTTGCCGAAGCATAACTGGAGATGGGGTTAGGGAAACATTAAGAATCATTCAAGAAGTGATCCCATTGAAAATAAACGAAGTCCCTTCAGGCACAAAGGTATTTGATTGGGAGATCCCTAAGGAATGGAATATTAGAGATGCTTATATACTTGATGAAGATGGGAATAGAGTCGTTGATTTTAAGAAAAATAACTTACATGTGATAAGTTATTCTATTCCGGTGGATAAAGTGGTAACACTTGAAGAGTTACAAAATCATTTATATTCACTTGAAGATCAGCCAGATGCCATTCCATATATTACTTCATATTATAAAGAGCGCTGGGGATTTTGTATTAGCCATAATCAAAGGAAGAAGCTAAAAGAAGGTAAATATCGGGTGTATATAGATAGCGAACTAAAAGAAGGCAGCCTAACCTATGGTGAGCTTATCATTCCAGGAGAATGTGAAGAAGAAATTTTCTTATCTACTTATGTCTGCCATCCTTCAATGGCTAATAATGAATTATCAGGACCAGTTCTGACAACGTATTTAGCGAAATGGATAATAAGCCGTCCTAGAAAATATACATTACGGATTATTTTTATTCCAGAAACAATCGGATCCATCACTTATCTCAGTAGAAATCTTGCAGAAATGAAGAAGAATATTATCGCGGGCTATAATATCTCATGCGTTGGCGATGAACGTGGGTATTCTTATCTTTCTTCCAGAGACGGAAATACACTAGCCGATCGGGTAGCAATAAATATCCTTACATTTAATAAGTTAGATTTTATAACTTATTCATTTTTAGAACGCGGCAGTGATGAAAGGCAATATTGCAGTCCAGGTATTGATTTACCAGTTGCAAGTATTATGAGGTCAAAGTTCGGTGAATATCCGGAGTACCACACCTCACTAGATAATTTGGAGCTAGTAACAGCAGCGGGTTTGCAAGGGAGTTTAGACATTTATAAACAATGTATTGAATTAATTGAGAGAAATGAAACTTATAAAGTTAATTGTTTTGGAGAACCCCAATTGGGAAAGAGAGGCTTATATCCGACACTAAGTACAAAAGAATCAGGCAGAATAGTAAGGGATATGATGAACTTTTTAGCATATGCAGATGGAGAGAAGGATTTAGTTGAAATTAGTCAATTAATTCATGTACCTGTTTGGGAGCTTTTCCCAATAATTGATAAACTTTATCAGAATGACTTAATCTCGAAAATGAATACCTAAAGAGGAATTAAGGTTTGGAGGTTACCTGAATGGAAGGAAAGCTTAAACTTATATTTTCAGAGACATTAGGAATCGATGAAAGCAATATTAAGGATGACTTAAGGTTTAACAGTATACCTGAGTGGGATTCCTTAGCACATATTTCATTAGTAGCTGAGATTGAAGAGAAATTTAAAATTACCTTTGAAGCAGAAGATATTATGGAGATGACTAGTTTTGCGGAAGCAAAAGCAATATTGAAAAAGCTCGGGGTGAATAATCCTCCTATGAACTAGCAAAGTAGGAGAGAGGAGGAAGATAATTTGAATCTTTGGAAAATTTCATCAAAAATAAAAAGTCAAGTTGCTGTGATTGAAGATAAAAGGAATAGCAAGACTGAATACACTTACTCACAGCTTGCCCAATTTATTAGCAAATTTGGCCAAATAAATTTTGATGAGATGCCAAGAAGGTTAGGGTTTATCTATTGTAAAAATAACATGGCAACCCTTATATCTTATTTAGCCGCATTAAATAAGAAACAAGTGATTTGTTTATTAGATTCTACTATTAATGAGGTGCTGAACGAAAAGCTAATAAAATTATATGAACCAGACTGGATATGGGCGCCAGATGATTTAATCATAAACAACTTTCAAAATTCTTATAATGAGTTAGGATACTGCTTTCGTTTAAACATGAAAAAGAAAAGATTAGCAAGGAGCTTTTCTCCAGAATTAGCTGTGTTGCTTCCAACTTCAGGAACAACTGGCAGCCCTAAAATGGTCCGCTTGTCTTACCAAAATTTACAGGCGAATGCTGAATCAATATCAACTTATTTAAATATACTCTCATCACACCGAGCCATCACCACCTTACCCCTGCAATATTCGTACGGTTTATCTATTATTAACAGCCATTTAATAAAGGGTGCTTCGTTAGTACTGACAGAAAAAAGTGTCGTAAAAAAGCAATTTTGGGATTTGTTTAATCGATATAAAGTAACTTCATTTGCTGGTGTTCCATTTACTTATGAAATATTAAATAAAATTGGTTTTCTAGAAAAGGATTATTCTTCATTGCAAATGATGACACAGGCTGGGGGCAGATTAGATACTAATTTAAAAAAGAAATTTCAAAAAGCTTTGAGTGCAAAGAATATCGATTTTTTTGTCATGTATGGACAAACGGAAGCTACAGCGCGTATTAGTTACGTACCCCCAAATCAATTAAGTGAAAAAATTGATTCTATCGGAATTCCTATTCCAAACGGAAAATTAGACATTGACTCAGAAACAAGTGAATTAATCTATACGGGTCCGAATGTAATGCTTGGTTATGCAGAGTCTTGGCAGGATTTAATAAAAGAAGACGAATTAAAAGGGAACTTGAAAACTGGAGACCTAGCCATATGTGACGAAGACGGGTTTTATTATATAGTTGGCAGAAAAAAAAGATTTATTAAGCTATTTGGTTTAAGGATTAACCTAGATGATATCGAAAGGTTTATCGAATCGAATTTCAAGATAACCGTCTATAGTGTGGGAAATGATGAGAAAGTTGCGATCGTTGGCAATGCAATAAAAGATGCGGATGCAATAAAAAATTTAATCTCAAAAACATACAAAATCCCAATAAAAGTAGTTCAAGTATTGAATATAGATGGTGAAATACCACGACTTTCAAACGGGAAAGTTGATTACAATCAGTTATGGGAGAAGGTTCAGGCAAATCAATCGAATTTAGAAGGGAGCAGTTAAAGCTTGAATGAACATTTTGACTATCCTTTGGATACTGCCTACTTACTTCGAAAAAAAAGGTCTTTGAAGAAAGAACTATTAAAAAAAGATCATTTTATTCATAAAAAAATAGCGGTACTTGGAGGTTCGACAACAGCAGAAATTAAGGAGATGTTGGAGCTTTTTCTGTTAAATGAAGAGATTAAGCCTCAATTTTATGAATCAGACTACAATAAATATTTTGAAGAAATTATGTTTAGTGATGAACTAAAAGCATTTAATCCAGATATCATCTTTATTCACACTTCCTTTAAAAACATTTTAAATTCCCCTGAAATTCATGATGATAACAAGCAAATTCAAGACAAATTAGAAAAGGAATTTGACCACTACAAATCTTTATGGGAAAAAGCAATCTCCGATCATAACTGCATCGTGATTCAAAATAATTTTGAATATCCTAGAAACAGAAGCTTGGGAAATTTAGATACTGTCAATTATAACGGGTTAACCTATTTTATTAATAAATTAAATCTCATGTTTTCCGAGTATATTCAGGACAATCCACAAGTTTTAATAAACGATATTAATTATTTATCGTCCTGGATTGGACTTGATAAATGGCATGATATGTCATTTTGGTATCATTTTAAATATTCGTTATCACATCATGCGATACCCTATTTAGCAAAAAATTTGTCAATTATTATTAGATCCGTTTTTGGAAAATCAAAGAAATGCTTAGTTTTGGATCTAGATAATACACTATGGGGCGGAATTATTGGTGATGATGGGGTTGATCAGATAAAAATCGGCAAAGAAACAGCTTTAGCTGAGGGTTATACAGGTTTTCAGAAGTATATAAAAGAATTAACTCACAGAGGGATTACTCTTGCAATTGCTTCCAAAAATGAATACGAAAATGCAATCGAAGGGTTAAATCATCCAGAGATGACTTTAAATAAAGAGAATTTTTCATGTATAAAGGCGAATTGGGAGCCTAAGTTTATTAATATAGATAAAATCGCTCAAGAAATCAACATTGGAATAGACAGTTTGGTTTTTATTGATGATAATCCTGCTGAACGCGATATTGTAAAATCTCAATTACCATTAGTGGCTGTTCCAAATATTGGCGAAGATGCTGCGAAGTTTATTGATTATATTGATCGAAACGGTTATTTTGAACCAATAAAAATTTCTAAGGAAGATATGTACAGAAACAAATACTATGAAGCTAATAAAAAGAGAGAAACCGAAAAAGCGAAATTTAACAATTATAATGAATTTTTACAATCCTTAAACATGATTGCTGAGATTAATTCTTTTCAATCAATTTACCTTGAAAGAATTGCACAGCTAACGAATAAAACAAATCAATTTAATCTGACTACAAGAAGGTATTCTCCTTCTGAGATTGAGCAGATAAGTAACTCCAAAAGTAAAGTAACTCTTTATGGAAGACTGAAAGATAAGTATGGGGATAACGGCCTCATTTCAGTAGTAATAGGGGATATAAGAGGAAAAGACCTGCATATTGATTTATGGCTTATGAGCTGCAGAGTATTGAAAAGAGATATGGAAAAAGCGATGTTTGATGCGATCGTTGAAGAAAGTAAGAAACGAGAAATCAAAAAAATTTATGGGTATTATTATAAAACAGCAAAAAATAACATGGTAATAGATCACTATCAAAAATTAGGTTTTGAAGCTGTTGAAGAAGCTGAAGATCGAAGTAAATGGGTGATTGAGGTTAGTAACGTAAAAGAAAAGAAAAATAAATTCATAGCAAGGGGGAAGTATGAATGATTCTTGAGAAGTTACAGGAAATATTTAGGGATATTCTAGATGATGAGAAATTAGTTATTACCGAGCATACAACACGTGACGATCTAGAAGGGTGGGATTCTTTAGGAACAGTAAGTATTATAGCCGCTGTTAGTGAAGAATTTAATATAAAGATAGGAATTAATGAAATCGACATGTTTAAAGATGTCAATTCTATTGTTAGTTTAATTAAGAAAAAGATGGAATAAAAGGATGAAAATAAAGTGACGTCCTCGGCAAAAGAAAAAAAAGCAAAGGTCGACACTTTTTTATTATTTAAATCATCATATTTATAAGAGTTTGGATAAGACAAGTACAAGGGGCAGAAATCAACAAGTAAATGATGTAATACTATGTAATTTCAATTTTTCATTTCCCATGTTGCTGGCGAAGTAAGTTAAAAGTGTGAAAGACAATCAAAAGGTGGTTACCCGATATGCCAAAGGTGACGGTTATTTTAACGAGCTACAATAAACCCAAAACCATAGGCGATTCGATAAAAAGTGTCATTTCCCAAACATTTAAGGATTGGGAGCTTTTTATTATGGATGATGCTTCAAATAGAGACACACTAAAGGTCATAGAGTCCTATCTAAACGACCAAAGAATTCATTACTATAATAGCCAGATAAATGACAATGAACGTTATAAAACAACAAGATATGCAGCTTTAATCAATCAAGCAATTTCTCTTTCTACAGGTGAGTATATTTCTTATTTAACAGATGATACGACTTATTTGCCTAACCGGCTGGAAGTAATGGTTCAATTTTTAGACTCGAATCCAAATGTTGATATTGTTTATTCAAAGCAAAAGGTAAAAATGGTTGATAACCAGCTTAATACAGTGTCAGAAAGTATTCGTCATACAAAAGGAGTTTTAAAGCAGCCTCAAAATATTGTGGATCATTGCTCAGTCATGCATAGAAGGAGTATTGCGAAAAAGGTCTATGATAAATATGGGGGTTATTGGGATGAACACCCAGTAAATTGGCACAATGGCGATGCAGCTTTTTGGAAAAGGCTCGTTCATTTCAAATCATTTTATCCGATTGAAGAGGTTTTGGATATTAGTTTAAAAGGGCCGAATTCTTTTCAAAAAATGAATGCCTATTTGCCTGAGAAAATTCCAAATGGAACTTTGGTTAAGGGACTTTTAAACAAAGTTTATTTAATAGAAGGGCAAATTCGTAGAGAAATTACTGAGGAAATGTTGAAAATATTAAAATATCACAAACAATCAATTGTTACGATACCTGATCCTATTTTATATAAACATACTGAAGGTGTAAAAATTGATGAATCGGTATTTATGGATCCGGAAAAATTTCCAAATCAAAAATTAGTTCAAATAGGTGAAGATGACTCAATCTATTATCTTCAAAACAAACAAAGACGAGTCATTATGAATAAAAAAGCTTTAAAAAGATATTACTTTTCTGAGAAGGAAATTATTCAAGTTCCCCAATCTTTTTTTAATAATTTACCTGAAGGTCCTCCGATTTACCCTAATTTAGTCGAAACCGCTATCTTACCTGATCGTCTTGTATGTAAGATAGGGAATAAATATTATTTAAGTAACGATAACACGTTCCATGCGATTCATCTAAAAGTAATGAAAAAACTAAAACTGCCCACTAATAAAGTAATCCAAATTAACAAGCGGGAATTCACTAAGTTTACAATTGGAAAACCATTTGAATGGATATATAAATCTTAAACCTTTGAAGAACTTACTAGTTTAAAATATAATAATAAAGTTGAATTTACAAATCGTAATCAAAGTAAATACTATAATTTTGACTTGGCTGATACAATAAAAAATGAAATGATTTGCCATGCCATTAAAACTTAATTCTATGGATAATGAATCTTGAATAAGAGATTAAATAGATGGAAAAGGTTATCCCAAAAATATTAATATCCTTTGGAAGAGAGAGCATTGAAAGATTTATTTTGAAAACTATTAGTGGGAAAACCGGTTTTTATTCATCTTCTAGACACATTAAAGGGGAGAAGCTGATTGGAAATAAAAAAAATCATTGAGAACGGCAGATTTGATCTGCATCTACACACAACCTCTTCTGACGGTAGTTTTTCGCCGAGAGAAGTTGTAAGTATGGCTGCACAAAAAGGAATAACTACGATTGCCATTACGGATCATGATACAACCGATGGAATTCAAGAGGCTATACAAGCAGGAAAAGAATTAGATGTAACCGTTATACCAGGTATTGAATTAAGTACTAAATATAAAGGAATTAGCGTCGATATTTTAGGTTACTATATTCACCAATCAAAGGAGTTATCTGATGTTATCAGGAAAATGAGAGAACATCGTTTTAACCGGTCGGAATTGATTGTAAACAAATTTTGTGAATTGGGGATGACTATTACTCCAGCTGATGTTCAAAAATATAGTAAAGGAGAAGTAATTGCCAGGCCCCATATTGCTAAAGCAGTGGTAGATAAAGGTTATGCCAGTACTACTCAAGAAGTATTTGATCTTTATTTAGGTGATGGCAAACCTTGTGCAGTGGATAAAATGGTTCTCTCACCTCAAGATGGAATAAACTTGATTCACAACGCGGGCGGGGCAGCCGTTCTAGCACATCCTTTACTTATTCAAGATGATACAATTGTGGAAGAGTTAATGCAGCTTTCTTTTGATGGCATTGAAATATGGCATCGAAAACATCGGCCAGAAGACATTGTCAGATATAAAAGACTAGCAAATAAGTATAATAAACTGATGACAGGCGGCTCAGACTTCCATAATGAAGAGCATACAATAGGGGAGTTTGGATTCGAACGATAACTATGAAAGAGCTGTTTTCTATTGAAACAGCTCTTTTGCCTAGTTTCACAAAAAATATTAAAAATGAATGTGTCAAAGAGGCTTATTATGGTTAAGCTCTAGACGCTATCGGCTACAGGTCATTAGTCAATCCTTCCAAAAGGTTAAATAACAATCTTTTTACCGTCTCGACCAAATGGATGTCGCCAAAGGACTAGCGTTATCCGAAAAATTGCACCGTCATCTTGCGCTTTTTTTATTAAGAATTTTTTAACCCATTAATTAAGATTTCAATTACTTCGGGTCGACTAAACTCTGGAGGTGGGGTAATCCCATTACGCAGCATTTCTCGGACTTTTGTTCCTGATAGATGTAAATGGTCTTTCTTGTCATGGGGACATGTTTTACTAGAAGCCATACTATTGCATTTTGTGCAATAAAAGCTATGTTCAAAAGAAAGAATGGTGATGCCAATCTCTTCAAAACTGAATTGTTTAAAAATTTTTTGTGAATCATAGGTACCATAATAATTGCCTACTCCAGCATGATCTCTTCCAACGATAAAATGAGTGCAGCCATAGTTTTTTCTGACAAGGGCATGAAAAATAGCTTCTTTTGGCCCGGCGTACCTCATGGCCGCGAGAAATATACCTAGATAGACTCGGTCACCCGGATAATAGTTTTTTAATAACGCTTCATAACTATTCATGCGAATATTAGCGGGAATATCATCCGATTTTGTTTCACCAACTAAAGGGTTTAAAAACAAGCCATCAACCATTTCTAGTGCTGTCTTTTGGATATATTCATGCGCTCTGTGCACTGGATTTCTTGTTTGGAAACCTACAATTGTATGCCAATTCTTCTTTGCGAATTCTTTTCTAGTTTCCATTGGCGTCTTATAGTATTGGCCAAATTCGGGATTTTTTGGTGGAATCCTCGTTAAGATAATTGATCCAGCTGCATATACATTTGGACGTTCTAAGAGTTTTTTGACTCCAGGATGATTTGGGTCAGTTGTTTGAAACACTTTTTTTGCTTCCTCTTTTTTATTAGGTGAATACAGTTCTTGCAGCTCCAATACCCCATAAGTTTCTTTTTCATATGTTAGCTTCACCTTTTCCCCTATTTTTAGTTTCTTAGCAGTTTCTTCTGGAACAGGAAGAGTAATGGGGATGCTCCAAATAATTCCATTTGCTAATCTCATATTCTCGAGTACAGATTCATAGTCTTCTTTTCTTAGAAAGCCGGCAAGTGGGCTGTATGCTCCATTCGCAATTAATTCTAGGTCAGATAGTGCCATTGCATCTAGTTCAATTTCATAAGTAATGACAGATACGTTGTACTCTAAATCAATTAAATTGACTAACTTACCTCCATGAGGAATACTTAATGTCAAAATTAATCACTCCCTTGTGTTTGGAATAATATGAACTTTATTGAAAAGGTAATCTGCAATAGTTTTAACAGAATCTTCAATAGACAATTTAGTTGTATCAATGATAATTTCTGGGTTTTGCGGTTCTTCATAAGGCTGATCAATTCCAGTAAACTGTTTTATTTCCCCTTTTCTAACCTTTTTATAAAGTCCTTTCGGATCCCTCATTTCACACTCTTTGATTGAACACTTTACATAAACTTCAATAAATTCATTTGGTTCATATAGTGCTCTGGCGTTTAAACGCTCTTTTTCAAAAGGAGAAATAAGCGCAGCAAGTACAACGATTCCAGCATCAACAAACAGCTTGCCTATTTCAGCCGTTCTCCTTATATTTTCTTGCCTGTCCTTTGCAGTGAAAGTAAGATTTCTATTAATACCATGGCGAAGGTTATCCCCATCTAATAAATAAACATTGATTTTTTTTTTGAATAGCTCATGCTGCAGGGCATTGGAAATTGTGGACTTTCCTGATCCTGATAGCCCCGTAAACCAAATCATGACACTTTTATGGCCATTTTGTTTTTGCCGATCTTCTTTTCTTATCGATGAACGATGCCAAATAATATTTGTATCGGGCCCATCATTATTATTCAAGATCCCATTCTCCTTTCAATATTCTTAAACCTATTAAAATCGTCACAATTAGTCTATGAATCGGTCAATTTAATGGAAACGGCATATACAGAAAACAAGTATAAAGCCTATCTCATACGTTGATTAGTCTAGAAAATCGAGATTTTAAGAGGTTCATTTTTCATTATTAAATTTGGTTTAGATTTTTAAGGGTGTAAAGGAATTATCTAATAGTAAGAAAACCGCCTTCAAGAGAGAAGCACGGTTAAACATATGGCTATGAAATTTCTTATCCCGCTCTTAACGGGCAGAAAAACGCCAGCTTCAATCTTCAGGATAACTGCCCATAACGGCCGGAAAATACTTTATCCCCCTAACCTCTCTTTTTTAATCACTGCTTTTAAATATTTTAAAACATCGTCCCTAAGGTCGGGTCTTTGTAAAGCAATGTCCAATGTCGCGCGAATAAAGCCTATCTTATTTCCAACGTCATAACGTATGCCATCAAATTGGTACGCTAATACTTTTTGAGATTGATTCATGATGTTAATAGCGTCTGTTAGTTGAATTTCTCCCCCTGAACCCGGAGGCAAATCTTTTAAAATATCGAAAATGTCTGGGCTTAGAATATAACGTCCCATTATAGCTAAGTTAGAGGGTGCTGCTTTTTTTTCTGGCTTTTCAACCAGTGTTTCAATATGGATCACTTTCCCTCCTATTTCACTACTTTTCGGTTTAACTATTCCATATTTTGATACATCTTCCTGATCAACTGTTTGTACTCCTACTATGGGTGAATGATAACTGTTAAAAACGTCAATCAGTTGCTTCAAACACGGTTTTGGTGACATGATAATGTCATCTCCTAGTAAAACAGCAAAAGGTTCATTACCAATAAAATTTCTGGCACAATAAATGGCATTTCCTAATCCTCTAGCTTCTTTCTGGCGAATATAATGGATATTTGTTAGATTTGATATTTTTTGAACCCAATTAAGCATTTCGGTTTTGTTTTTCTTTAAAAGGGTTTCTTCTAATTCATAGGATTTATCAAAGTGATCCTCTATTATATGCTTGCCGCGGCTGCTAATAATAATAATATCTTCTATCCCAGATTCGATAGCTTCTTCTACAATATATTGAATGGCTGGTTTATCTACGATAGGGATCATTTCTTTCGACAATGCCTTGGTTGCGGGAAGCAATCTAGTTCCAAGTCCCCCAGCAGGAATAACAGCTTTGCGAATTTCCATTCTATCCCTCCTTTACAATAAAACTTTTTTTATTATTTGTATTTAACATATGTAATAAAACTAATAACTGTATAAAAGGTTTGCCTATTATCAAATCAAAATTTATATCAATAGAAGAATTTAGGTATGCTTTAGCTAGTTTTCATTCGTTTTTTCAAAGTTCAAACCCTCCTATTTAAAGGAAGTTGGCTGAAAACTTTTGCTCAGAGGAACACTGGAGAAATTGGATGAGACTGTTAAACAAAACAAAGTCCTATTACTAGGTTCATTAGCAAAATATTGGCCTTATTTGAGAAATGCTTATGATTTCTTATCGTACATTAGGATAAAAACCTACTATCATCCGGTGTTTAACGCATCTTTTTTTTCACTATTTTCTTAATTTCCTCAATGAAAAGTGGAACTCTGCATGAAGTGAATATGTATATAATCAATTTTCTTTATATAAGTCCAAACACTTTGAGGTGAGCGGAATATAAATACATTAGTTTTCTGATTAGGGAAGTTTCCCAATTAATCACGCTAAGGAGGATCAAAAATCATTTAGGTCATTATACATGTGAATGATTTAACTCTTTTTCAATCCATTAAACAATTTAAGATCAAACTATTTAACGAACGATGGCCCTTATTTTAAAACGGAAGTTATTTGAGGTGTGTAAAGGAATGAGTCTTGAAATTATATTGATGGGTTTTTTAGTTGGGGGATTAGTAGGAATGACCGGAGTTGGGGGAGCTTCTATACTTACACCCATATTAGTATTTTTGGGAATTAATCCTGCAGTAGCTATTGGTACAGACTTCGCATACAATTCTATAACTAAATTATTTGGGGCGGTCCAGCACATTAGACAAAAAACTGTTGATTTTCAACTGGTTAAATTTTTAGCTATCGGAAGTATCCCAGTAGCTATTCTAGCAAATCTCCTTTTTTATTATTTTTTTTCTAGTCATTATCATGAAGATTTAATCGTCCTATTGCTCGGCTATGTTCTAATTTTGGTTTCCGTCATTACACTTGTTCAATTTTTTATTAGACCGAATTCAATTAATTATTGGAAAATGAAGTCGTTAAAGGATAAACGTCATATCACGATCATTGCAGGGATGATCATAGGGGCGATTGTAGGGATCACTTCAGTTGGATCTGGGAGTTTATTTGCTTTGTTTATCCTATATTTTTATAATTTAAAATCTTCGGAGGTAGTAGGTACAGACATTACCCACGCTTTCTTACTTGTTACACTTGTAGGCCTTCTTATGGCTGGATTAGGGCACATTGATTATTTTTTAGTAGGTAATCTTTTATGTGGGTCGATTCCAGGAGCGATTATTGGAAGTAAGCTAACGGAAAAAGTCCCTTCAAATGTCCTGAGGTTCATTATTGTTACAGTTATATTAATTAGTGGAATGACACTAATTTTAAAGTGACAGGAAATGATTCTTCAATTTTTACCCGAAATCAAAAAAGCTTAAGAAACATTGATATCAATGATTTTCGATAGAATAAAAAAATATTATCATTTTTAACTCTTTGCCTTTGCTGGAATTGCTCCGAATCACTGAGTTAATTATAAATAGGTTGCTAGATTAGGCTTAACGACTAGAACAACAAGTAATGTTACACATACAATAATACGAGCAGATTTTAAGTTCTCTTTTTTTATATTTTAGGAAAATCTGTAAAAAGAAAACATGAAAAGGTGGGGAATTTATGAAAAAAAGCAGCTTGAATCCTTCCCTTAAATCAACTGATTCCAATAAATCAAAGAATGCTACTGCAAAGTCAAAAAAAGTAAAGAAAAGAGGCTGTGGCTGCGGAAAGAAAAAAAGTCGCTCAAAGGATTACTAAAAAACTGACCATAGTCAGTTTTTTTAATGGGAGAAAACGATCTACCTTTAAATGTCAGAATACTAAATTTTGAAATGAGGGTGTTTTATGCTGGATCATACTGGATAAAAAGGGACAGATCTTTGTAAAAAACGGGCTCTGTTACTTTTTTGAAGTGGGGAGGTTCATTATACAGAAGAAAAATGGCTACATACAATAAATTAACGAATAGAAAGGAGGTTTTGGGTATGGGCTGTAGCTGTAAAAAATGTGATTGTTGGGACGACTGCTTCGACAAAGAATGTTCCTCTAAAAAAGACCATCATGACAAACACGATCATTGCTGCTGTAAGAAAGAAAAGTGTCACATGCATAAACAATGCTGCTGTAAGAAAGTAGAATGTTATAAAAAAGAATCTTGCTGCTGTAAAAAAGAAAATTGGTATAAATATGAATATGAATATTGCTACAAAAAAGTAAAACGTTACAAAAAATGCTAATTGTTATAAAAATGCCACTTATAAACATGATCAAGCTTGTAAAAAAGCTGATTATTTCAAAGGCTGTCCATTATAAGGATTGATTATGTAAGATCTTCATATTAGGAAAAGTGTCAGTGATACAGAGTGCTGAAATGGAAAACAATTCCCTTTAAACTTATTGCATTATAAAAGCAATTTGCTAATGAAGAAGCTTGTGACATCAGTTTCAAAGAATTTAAAGTCTAACGGTTTTTGACGCTCTCTATGTGGCCGCGAAGAGTGTTAAGGGACCAAAACTCGAAAGTTAACATTTTATGAAAGCAAGCATTGGAGGTATTAGGCAACTGTTACAGTGGATACTGTGATTGTTGGGCAACTTCTATGTTGCTTAACGATAATAACGGTGTGTCTGGAACCATGCCTTCCGAAGCACTTGAAGTAACGATTAAAATCGCTTGGTTCATACTCCACATCATTCTAAGGTGATAGGGATGACGAAGGTGGATACTACGCCATCCGGCATTTGGAAAATGGATGCAGCGTTCTAAGCTTAACGGAAGGCAGTAAACACGAATATGGTATAAATCAAATAAAAGTAATTGTAGGACTTTATTTGAATAAGAAGGACAATCTGCAGTATATCAAATTAGAAGTTATTTCGGATGTAAACGCGCTCCTCTTATCGAAATTGCTAGCAGACTATTGAACCTGGTTGTGTAATTTGCAGTGAGGGTTACAAATTTAATAATTTAAAACAGCTCCGTCCAAAGAAATTTTTCTGAACGAGGTTAATAAGTTTAATTCTGAATAGTAGCCGGATCACTTGGAATGGCTTCTTACAGTAATTTAAAATGCAAAAGGTACTGTCACTGGTACGTTTCATTGGTTTGGCGCCAAGCATCTTCTATCGTACCTATAAGAATTTCTGTTTTCAATTTAACCTCCGTAAATTTAAGGAAGAAAGTGTTCAATAAGTTGTTGACATTCTTTGCCTATACACCTGCCATCACTTTTTCTAAGCAAGTGGATAGTCGTTAATAATATAAATGTTAAGATTTAGATTTGCATTTGCTTGTCCTGTCACAACCTTAGGGGGGAATGAAGTATATTACTCAATTAACCTATCGAGGTTATCCCTAACTATAAGAATCTTATAATCCTAGCATTAATCATTCTAATTCTATGAATAGCCTAATTCAATAGCTAAACCAGAAGATCAACAAGACTTAACACTTAAGTCAAATCAGAAAAAAAGAAGTAAAAAGTGTTACACACTTGTAGGTTATATTAAACAAAATATAGCCGAAATATCCAAAATATGTGTGAATGTCTATCGACACTAGTCCATGCCGATATAACTTTAGAGCATATAAAATAGTAAGGCAAAAGCAAGGAGTAATGCACTATAAAGGATTATACTTCTAATTGCTTTTGATTCAAAAATATAAAGGAGTGAAATTTAATGAAAAAGAATACAGGCTGTGGTTGTAACGACCACCATAACAGTTGCCCTCCGGCAATGCAGTGTGATAAAGCTGATACAAAAACTGTTGAATGTGATAATAAGTCCTTTAAACCAGAACGATTTCCTAAACAAAAGGTGCCTGTTATTGACGTTCCAGTTGTCCTTGCAGAAGTAGAATTGCTAGCAGATGTTGAAGCGAATATTAAACTTCCTTCGCCGGCAAGGGAAATTAAATGGATTCGTAAGAACATTTCTTTAAAACAGTGTAAAGCATTTGTGCGTGAGTTTGATCGCTTTAAAGCTAAGGTATTTATCACTGGTGTCGTGCACAAAAATATTCAATATGTCGAAGATTGCAGCGGTTTTGTAAGAGATTATAGCGTAGATGTTCCTTTTAGCTGTAACCAAACTGTAAAACTTTTCAATCCTGCCGTTCAATTTTTTAGTAGAAAAAGTTCGATTGATGAATATAGATTTCTAGATAAAGATGGTCATGGAGCAGACCGTTGCACATTTGGATCATTTACAGACGAGGATTATAATGAACCGATTGAATGTAAATTGATTTTCTCTGAAATTACAGAGTTGGATTTATTAAAAGACTTTGATCATTTCGGTCGTTTCAAAAAGATCACTGAAAAAATGGAAGTTCTCCTATTTTTCAAATTATTACAAACTCAACAATTTGATCCTAGAAAGTTTGATCACGATCATTGCGATGATGATCATGGTGATGGCGATGATGCAGCTCATACAGATTTATGCTTACGCGATAGAATTAAAATGCGTAGAGATAGAAATCGTTAATTAGTGATGTGTTCAAATAAGACTAGGTGTCTCATATTTTTTGAGGCACCTATCATTAACGGTCACTTAATCGGTATTTTCAGATTAAATTAAGTTCGACATACTGCGGCTGCATTAAATCCATATCTATGTTTGCTCTCCCTAGAATACAAAGCTTTGAATTTCCAGATTGAGATTCTAATTCCTTATGCCATACAAAGTTAATAGAGTGAAGATGATATTCAATTTGATCAGCAAACTGTTCGTAATATTCACGATGAAGGCTAACCTCATTTTGAGTCTTAGATTGAAACATATACTCTTTTTGATTCCTGCTTGGTGTAATAGGAGGATAAATCCATTCAACACCTATTATTTTTTCCCATGGAATTGGAACATTTACCGTATGAAGAGATTGTGAATCATTCTCACTAGCAAATTCGACTTTGGCAATGAATATTCCTTTTAGGAAAACGGTTGTTTCAGGCAGAAGTACTTGAACTTTTACATTCTGAACTGTCCAATCAACTTTTGTTATATTGGTTAATGGACATGATAAGTCAAATGAATCAAAAATATCAATATCTATTTCTTCCTTTGCGAGTAATACAGGAAGTTTTACAATAGTATGGTGATTTTCTTCTTTGTTTCTTTTTCGACTGTCTAAAACATAATGACTATCATTTTCATCCTCTAAATCCGAAGTAATAAGTTCTTTTTTCCAAGAATCATGATAGGACTTTTTCTTTTTCGGAGCGTTTATTTTTAGAAGTTCTTTCTTCATTGATTTATTTAAATTATTTTCCTCACATAGCTCTTTATCATTTTGATGATTTTCATCATTCTTTCGTTCATCTACAAGTGAGATTTCATCCTCTAAGGACTCATCCTTTTCTTCTTCCCTTGAATCTTCTTCATATTTTCCCGCTGCATAAGTATCAGAATCTATATGACTTTCAAATTGATCTTCATGGGCATTTAAAGCCGATGATTTTTCTTTTTTTTGTTTTTTAGCACTAGCTATTGTTTGGTCCTTCTTTTCTTTTTTCATGTGAAGACTATTAACTTTAGGAGGAGAAAAAATTAACGGCGTAGAGAATTTTTTTGCAGGTCCTTTGACGTCTGAACTTATTTTCTTGGTTATCATATTTCTAGTTCCCTCCTCTCATTTTTTGTTTTAATAGGACAATATCCAATAAATTCGTTTTATTAAAACAGGAAAAGGGATAATACCAAATTGAATTAGTATATCCCATCCCCTCTAATGTTTATGACAAATCATTCGCAATCGTCATAGCAATCATGATCATCGAAACAATCGCAATCACAGTCGTGATCATCATTTGTTGTAGAAGAAACTCGTAATTGTTGATTTTGAAGGACCTTCAGTTTAAAATCTACAACCATTTTTTCTTCAATTTTTGAAAAATAGCCCTCTCCAATTGGAGAATCGTTTGGAAGAGTTACTCGATCTATCGCCTCATCCCATTCAATAATTTTGCTGGAAACTAGTTCACAGAAAGGAAGTTCATTATAAAATTGGGTACTCTCTTGATGAAATTGGGAAAGATCACTAGTAAGTAATTCGTCTTTTTCCGGAAAACCAGATGATAATGGTTTGGAAACAAAGAAATCGAACTCCTTACGATCGTTTACTTCTGGCATGATTGGCTTTGTTAAAAATTTTTTGATTTCTGTTATACATTGAAAAGGAACATCAACTGTATAAGAATGCAAATCAGAAGCTATAGACTTCTTAGTGTTCCCTTCGATTTCTTTACAAGGACTTGCATATTGAATATTTTTTCGGACAAATCCTTTCACAAACAATTTATTCGTTGGCAACAACAGACGGCACTGTGTTAATTTAATTCTTTTCTTAACATCTTTAATTTCCAATACTGGCTCAGGAAATTTTATGATCGTATCCAAATTAACTTGAATAGAGAGTTCAGCTAATACTACAGGTACCTTTGTAATAATTTTTCCAATACTTACATGCGGATGATGCGGTACATTTTCACAATCTTTACAATCTTGGTTAACTTTATTATTTTTATATGAGTCTGACATTCATAATCCTCCTCGTAAAATCAAAGATAATTCATCCTATGCGGTACAAATGACTATGTATGGGCTAGTGCCCAGGGACATTCTCAGAATTTTTTTACGAGTATGTCTGTTCATCTTTAAATTCAATAATTTCAGATAAGTAGAATGAATGAATGACATTGTCAAATTAACAGGAATGTAATAATAATAAGTGAGGGGGAAAATAAAATCGAATAAGCAGAAAAAATGCATTATCACCGACATACCTCATAAAGAAATCTGTCATGATAATACACTAAGCAAACTCTTTTGATCATCTTTGGTTTTAGTTCGTTTTTTCTTTAATTAACCATTGTTCCCATTATCGCCAACTGCAACAGGCTGATTTTGTAAGATTCTAATATCAAACCGTAAGAACATCTTTTCGACTAAATTATGGAAAATACCTTCCTCAAATGGGCCATGATCCGGTAAAGGCTCACGGTCTGTTGATTCATCCCATTCAACAATACGACTTCTTAATAATTCGCAAAAAGGAAGTTGATTGTAGAACTGAGTACTTATTTGATGGAATTGGGAAAGGTCACTTGAAAGAAGTTGATCTTTTTCAGGGAAGCCATCTCCTAAGTCTTGAGCTCTAAAGAAATCAAATTCTTCACTAGTATTAGTTCTCGGATCAATTGGCGGAGTGTCAAAATCATCCGGATCAATAGATGTTACACATTCCCATGGTACATCTACTGTTAATGAGCGCAGGTTTGATGACACGCAGCTATCTGATGCTCCGGGACAAGGAGTTGCATATTGAATATTTTTCCGGACAAATCCTTTTAAAAACAGCTGATTCGTTGGCAATAATAGACGACATTGGACAATCTTAAGCCTCTTTTTGATATCTTTGATTTCTAAAACAGGGTCTGGAAAATGAATATTTGCAACCAAGTTAGTTGAAACTCTTAACGTCGCCAAGATAACTGGAGCATTTATAACCGCATTACTGATGCCAGTTGTGGGTCTTGGAGTAGAATCACATTGCTCGATAGATGCGGATTTATTAAAACTAATACATTTTTTGTTCTTTTTCATCATTTAATTCCTCCTTTTTATTTTGGGTACAGTTTATCCTATGCGATAGAAAATTTTTGGGATAGGTGATTGAAGCAGTGTAAACGCGGAATTTCATTAAAAAATAGACATTTCAATTTGTGAATTCACACTAGAGATCGTCACTATTAAAAATTATCCTTCTTCAAAAAAAATAGGTACTTGCACCATCCAATTACCATCATGCATAGGATTCAACAGGAGGAGGATAATCATGGAGAGACATAATTTTATTGCCGCTGACATTGGAAATAGCTGGTATAAAGTGTTGGCATCAGACAATGAATTCATAAGTGAATATCAAATGCCAAATGCTGTTGCATTGTTTGATGATGAATTCTATGAAATGCCATACGATGAAGAAGATGTAGTGTTTGAAGAAAACCTCATAGTTGAGGTGAAGAGTCAGGCAATTGTAGATAAAAGAGAAATTTATTATATAGGAAAAGCGGCTGCTAGACAAAAAAATGTAAGTTTAACATCTTTTAATAATCAAAAAGTGCTGGAGGATCGAACTTATATCCTTCTTTTTGGAATTGCAGCCTATCATGCCCATTTATCAAACCCTCAAGATACAGAAATACATTATGAATTAGACCAACTAGCGGTTTCGCTCCCAACTACACAATATAAAGAGAAAAAAGATCTCCTGAAACAACGCCTGCTTGGTACACATACCGTTATTTTCCATAAAGTACCGGGCCTTCCAGAGCCTAAGGAAGTGGTCGTCAAACTAATTATTAATGATGTGGTTGTTGGTGCAGAAGGAGCATGTGCCTATTTAGGACTAACACGTGACCAAACTACTTTAGGAATTAAAGATGATTATCTTGTAAAAGAATCACAAAAAGGGATCATCATCGGTGACCTGGGAGGAGACTCAGTTGACTTTGTAGGAATAAAAAATAATAAACCGGTTGCCTCAGTCGAAGGTGAAACATTTGGTATTAACCAGTTTCTTGACAATATTATTCAAAAAGTCAGTAAGAATGAATTGTATAAATTTGACTCGCGCTCAGAACTTGAAGAAAAATTGGCTGAGGGTCAATCAGAATGGTACGTGGAACCATTTGCAGGTGTAAAAAAAGATATTAGCAAGTATATCCATCCCCAATTAAAATCAATGGCGATTAAATATCTAGAACACTTCGACCGTGTTCGGAGCAGCTCAAATGAAGTGAAGGGAGCAGTCAGGTATATTGCTGTTGGGGGAGCGGCTAAACTTGCCCAAAAACACATTCAAGAAGCTGCGGTGAAATGGGCAGAAAGAGGACGTCCGATAGAATTAGTTTTCCCAGAGGACGCAGAAAAACTGAATGTAATGGGTCTTTTAATTCTAGCTAAAATGAATCATCTAAAAAAGCAGCTTAACAAACCGGTCGAATTAGTTTCAATTGAGGGTTGATGGAAATGTCGAAAACCTACACTGATTATGACAATAAAATCGTTTTAACGATTCCCGACGAATTTATAGATGTCAAAACAGGTGAGTCCCATTTGGTATCGAAAAAAATAGAGGAGCAAATAGAATATCATTCAGAAAACAGTACACTTGGACATTTACTTCTTTCTGCCTTACATTACTACCTTAATCCAGGATCATCCAATCGAGCAAAGACCGATCAAATTTTGCATGAGCTTTCGGTCATTAAAATGATAATGGAACAAGGAAATTTCCAATTAAATCACTCACCTAAGTTGAATCGTCAAAAAGAGAATAAATCAACAAAAAATGCGGTGGATATAAAAGAGGTAGAAGATGTTTTAGAATCTTTTGGAGGTTAGGGATAGTGAATGGGAGTCAATAGAATATAAAGCAGAGGATATAACTCTGCTTATTTATTTTTGATTTAAGCCCTTCTTTCACCAACTCTAACCTTTTCTTTTTAATTGTTGTACATATACCATATGGTCAAAGGTGCTCTGTAATAACTCAGTCAAAAAGATTGCCTACTATTGAGAGCAAGGATGGAATAGCTATATCTGCTATGAAGAAGATAGTACCGGGATTTTCAAGGACAATATCACTTATGAACGAATTGATTAAGTGTTGAAGTGAAAAGTGAAAAAATCAAAATAATTTAACTGTTATTGTAGATGAACTCTCATTAAATTACTGGACCCGCTAAGGAAAGTATATAAAGCCATTTAGAATAGGGGATTGACTTAGAAACTTCTTTTCTTTGAAATCATATGATAGTTCATAAATATTGTTGAAATGGAAGGAAGGAGAATGCATGAAAAAACCTATGAGTGGTCCTTCCCTCAATGGTAATAAACCAAAACAGGCAAGTGACGGCTTAACAAAACAGAAAAAAATAAAAAAATCTGGCTGTGGATGTAAGAAAAAAAGAAGACGGTCATAATTCGATGAATAGAAGCAAAGATTGTTCGACATTCCCTAAGAAGTATTGAAAGTTCAGGGATCGCTGTCAGAACCAGATTCCTTTTGGTCCAGTCCATTTAGTTACAATAAAGAAAACGACTTAGGGGCTCTCCCCTATTTTAAAAAATGAATGAGCTGCGCATTTTTTAATATTGGCTTTTTTCTTGAATTATAGAAGTTTACTTGCTGGTAGCTGGATAGGGAAATATTGAAAACGGGTATGAAGATGAGCTTATTAGTTCTTTATAATAGCAATCTTATTAGTGTATTTATTAGACTTTACTAGATAAAGAAAACCAAAATCCAACAATAATTAAACAGAATGAAAAAGGCTATTTAACTAGTAGAAAAAAATTTTAAAAATATGAAAGGACGCGTTTATTTAGGAACGCGTCTTTTCGTGTATCTGGGCAATTAATAAAACAAGAGGTTGTCTAAAACCTTATGTTTTCATGCAACTGAACCAAGTTTATAGAGAAGTCAATAAAGAGTCATTGTGTTAACTGAAAATGCATGTCAATTACAAACTAGAGATGATGTTGGAGTTGTTTAAGGAATATTTCCATCTTATAGGAGGTACTCTATTTCATATGAATGATTAAAGGGGACATCAAATATGCCAGAGTGGATAGAGATAGCAATTCGATCAACAGGAATGATATTCAGCCTTTTTTTTATAACAAAGATTCTCGGCAAAAAGCAATTATCAAAGCTGTCTTTTTTTGAATACATTGTTGGTATTATAGTTGGTGATATTGCTGGTACGATTTCCATGGATGTAGATTTGCATCTGATTAATGGGATTACCTCTATCCTAATTTGGTTTTTTGTATTGATAGTGATTGAGTTTTTGGTGATAAGAAGTAAAACCTTTCGAAAAGTAGTAGAAGGCACCTCGACTCCCTTTATTAAAAATGGTGAGATTCTCGAAGGGAATTTAAAAAAAGAACGGTATACTGCCTATGAATTACTTGAACAGCTTAGAAAAAAGGATGTCTTGCAAGTAGAAGATGTTGAATTTGCAACATTGGAAACAAATGGAGACTTAAGTGTTTTTTTAAAGAAGGAAAAGCAGCCAGTTACACGGGAAGATCTGTTTGGTCTATATCCCCCTGTAAAAATACCGCAAACGATCATTCTAGAAGGGAAATGGTTAAAGGAAACACTTGTAGGCAATGGATGGACGGAGGAATGGTTAATGTCTAAATTACAACGACGAAATGTAAAACTAAAAGACATATTCTTAGCACAATTAGATTCAGAAGGTGAACTATATATCGATTTTTATGGGGATGGCGGTGATGTCGGTGCCAGGCACCAGAATGAATAAATGGTGCCTGGCACCGACAAATTATAGACTTGTTTTTCCACTATATCTATGTCTATGCGGAGTAGCTCCATCTGCGGTGGTAACACCGCTAAATTCGTGATAATGGCCACCTCTAGGAAGAGGAATAGCAGGACCGGTCACACCCCTGATCTGATGTTTGTGACCATCATTGAAAGAAGTGAATGTAAAGTACTTATGGGTATGCGGAACTCCATTTGGGGCTGGTTCAGTAGTTCCAGCATATTGATGTCTATGTCCAACATCACTAGAGGTGACTCCTTTAAATTCGTGGACATGAACTGGTCTTCCATTCCATGAAGTAATTTAAAGATGGTGGGAATGCATAGGATCTGAACCATCTGCATGATACATGAATCCAGAAACAGGTATTTCCATGAATAAACTCCTTTTTGCTTTTTTTAGGTAATGTATGAAATAAAAGTCAAAAAAATGACTCTGATCAGTCTATTTTTTAGAGATAGTACTGCTTGAAATGGTTGGGTAATTAAAAGCATCCAACCCTTTTTTGTTAATCGAAAACCACTTGCTAGTGGTTCTGAAAAGCTTATTGTAGAGCTGAAATTTAAGTTAATTAAAGCATTAACGAATGAAAGCTAGTTAGCGAAATCCAGTTCCAGGCGCAATCGGCACGAGGTCATAAGCCAATAGCTGGGCACTTTCCACCTTTCTTATACGCTTGTTTATTTTTTAAGGAAATTCCACTAATGCCCTATGCACGGGTCTATTCCAAGTTCTACTTATCCGCATATTGTATAAGTGACGAAGAATAGAGGAGGTGCTGTTAATGGGTTACGGTTACTATGGTGGCGGAGGCTACGGTGGTGGAGGCTACTACGGTTCAACATTCGTATTGATTGTAGTATTATTCATCTTGTTGATCATCGTAGGCGCAAGCTTCAATAACGACTACTAATTTGTAAACTATAACAACCTCAGAAAGTACGGGAACCATTTCTCGTGCTTTCTATTTGATTAATGGTATAGATCAATTCATCAAGGTAGGCACACAATGAAGCATGCTTCATAGAATATAGCATACATGTAAGGAGGCCGAGATAAATGGATAATCATTTCTTCAAAAACATTGAAAAGAAAACCGGTGTAAACATGAAAGATGTTTTATCATTGGCAAACTCTCTTCAAAATGCCAATTTTAAAGATGAGAATACGGTACGAAGTGTTATTAAACGCGTTGCCCAAATTGCTAATAAACGGGTTCCGAAAGACCTTGAAGATAAAATTGTTAACTCAATCGTAAGCGGGAATGAAAGCTTGGACTTCAACACGATTTCAAAAATGATCAACAACCCGAAAAAATAAAAATAGGGTGCCAGGCACCATTTATTCATTTTGGTGCCTGGCACCAAAAATGAAATAAGGTGCCAGGCACCCTAAATGATAGGCCGTAAAAACCTGGATGGGTTAGCTTTTCTTCCTCTTCGCATCGTTGGCATGGAGACATAGAGACCATGTTTAGCTCTTGTCATGGCGACGTATAGAAGACGGCGTTCTTCTTCCAATGGGGCGTTCTCGCCTTTTCGCAAGGATTCTAATGCAAAGTCGTGCGGCAGAGAGCCGTCTACAGCACCTACTATATAAACATTCTTGAATTCTAATCCTTTTGCCCTGTGTATGGTCATCAGCTGTACAGCTTTTTTAGGTTTTTCTAAATTTCTTCTTTCTTGAACGGCAGCCCGCATATGATCAATGTGTTCCAGAAACGAAGCAAGGTCGTCAAATTTTTTCGCTACGACTTTAAGGTCCTTTATTTCATCAGATCCCTTTTCAATTGCATTTCCTTCATTTCCCCGTTTTTTTACATAATCATCAAAGCCCATATCCTTTTCAATAATCTCAATTGCTGTTGCAGGCGGATATCGCTGAAGCTTAGAAAAATGAGGGATAATCTGGTTGAGTTTTTTTTGCTGAAAAGGAAGAAGGTTAGAAAGCTTTCCTAATGCTTCTACAAGTGTGCAATCGTGAAAAATAGAAAGAGCTTTTAAGTCGTTCAAAGCTGACTGTTTAATAAACAAGGCAGACAGTAGGTGGCTCGCTGCTTCCGAATGATCGGGGTTCAATGAAAGCCGCATGAATGCAAGCAAATTCTTCACAATTCTTCTGTCATAAAAAGAGGAATGATCCTGCTCCATGACGAAAGGAATACTTGACTGGTGTAAACGTTCAAAAACCGCTCGGCCGTTTGCATGAGTTCGATAAAGAATCGCAAAGTCTTCCGGGGATGCGCCGTTTTCCATTTTTTCTTTCATATCATTTACGATCATCGTCGCTTCAACTTCCTCATCATACGGTGAAAAAACAACCGGCCCTTCCTTCCGTTCATAATGTGCAGTAATCTCCTTTTGATAACGGTGCTTATTAAGTGAAATGATCTGCTTGGCTGTTGAAACAATTGGATGACTTGAACGGTAATTTTTTTTCAAATGAACAATCTCTGCGTTTGGAAAGTCTTTTTTAAAATTTAAAATAATCGAAGGATCGCTTCCTCTAAAAGCATAAATGGATTGATCGTCATCTCCGACTGCACATAAATTACCGCTTTTTGCAGAGAGCATTTTAATCATTTCGTATTGAATAGGATTGATATCTTGAAATTCATCAACGAGAAAATAATGGAATCGCTCTTGATATTTTTTCAAAATATGGGGCTCTTGTTTAAAAAGCTCATAGCATTTTAGAAGCATATCATCAAAATCAAACTGATCTCGCTCGTGCTTCAACTTCTCATAATGTCTATATAAAAAATGGACTTTTTCTTCCCAATCACCTTTTGGTACAAATTTTTCTTCAGGGAGTAATGTGTTTTTCCAAAAGCTTATTTGCTGGAGTGCCTGATCATAAGGAAACTCCTTTTCATCAAGTCCAAGCTCCTTTCCTGCTTGTTTCACGTATTGCTCTTTCTGCCAGTCCCATTTAATCAAATTCGGACCCTGCCATTTTCCGGGCTGATGGAACGACAAAATTTTATAAAAAATACTGTGAAAGGTTCCAGTTAGCAATCGTTTCGTTTTGTTTGAAGACAATCCATTTATCATGATAATCCTGTCTTTCATTTCGCGAGCAGCTTTTGATGTGAACGTAACAAGCATCATTGACTCAGGCTCAATTTGATGAGTTTGTATCATGTGGGCGGCCCGTGCTGTCAGTACTCTCGTTTTCCCGCTGCCTGCTCCTGCTAATACAAGCAATGAACCATGTACAGCAGTTACTGCCCGTTCCTGATCGGTATTCAAGGAAATTTCTCCAATCAATTTATGAGAAAGAAGCTCGTTACTAGGATGATAGCTTTCGATAATACGAATTGGCTTCGGTTCATCCCAAACCTTTTCTTTTTCAATGGTAGAGACACCAGTAATAGCCCGCCCCTTAGGTATTCGAAACCCGTTTCGCTCAGCATATGCATGATGACCAGCGGCAGCCGAAGGTTTCTCAACTGTCAGGCAGGCTATTTCACAATCGGTAAAGTCCCCATTTTCAAAATGTGAAAAAGCCGGAGGAGTATTCATACTAAAGTAAAGCTTTACAGGATTATCACAATGAGCACATCTTACATAGCCTCTCAGGCTATTCTCGTATAATTTTTGCAAGCTATCAGGCGTAATTGTTGAAAGCCTGACCGTTTCCTTTTTAAATTTTGCACAATCCAAAAAGAGGTCCCCTCCCATAATTTCACAAAGCTGTTTTCGTAAGCTTTGCCACTATTAAAACATTGTAAGGTTAGAGGCAGGGATGCAGCCTGACAACCTGCCAATTTATCTTAGTAAAGGATTTTTACAATAAAAAATAATCATTTAGAAAAAAATGATCACAAATATTCATGAATTTATCTGAAATGACAACCTCTATCTTATCAAAACTCAGCGTCTTTGAAAAAGGGATTTTGCATAGGTTTCTAAAAAATGAAAAAGAGAGATTCTTTATTAGAAGCTTTGATTTGTAGATTTACCAGATCGGTTTACTGCACGTTATGAGTGGGGTCATAACATGGAAGAGGAGGGATTGGATGGGATATGTTGCACCGGTAACAAACTATCAGTATATTCAATATGCTAATCGGATGGAGAAAACACTTCCTAACTATACACAATTTATGAAAATATCAAGTATCAACCTAACCAGACAATATATAGAACAGCAACGGAAACATGATCAGTATAGCTTAGCTGACATTATTATCAGCAAAAAGAAAAAGAACAAATACCAATTTCAAGAAGGGAAAGGAATCACCTTCAACGAATATGTTTGAAAAGGCTGTTTTCATTGTTGCACATGAAGTTAAGCTGCCTCCAGAGGTCAGAGGTGTATAGTGAGTCTTTAAAGCAATCGGCGACTAAGGTCACTTATAAAAGAGATAAGACCGAAAAACGCAAGGCGCTAATCCTTCGAAGATAAGGCAAAACGAGTCGGCAGGCAGGAAGGATATGAACTGATAAAAAAGAAAATGAGGTTTGTCCCATGGAATTTCAACAAATTAATGAAAATTGTTATTACTTTCAAGGAGCAGTGAATATTGGCTATATTCATGATGGAAAGACTGGCTTGCTCATTGATGCAGGATTAGAAAAACATGCGATGAAAAAGGTATTAAAAAAGCTGGAGAGTGAAGGTTTGCCAATAACACACCTGTTTATTACGCACGCTCATGCAGATCATTATGGCGGAGCTGCCTATTTGCAGTCAACGAAAAAAATCTTAACTTTTGCTCCTAAAATAGAGGAGGCTATTTTAGAAAACCCTTTATTTGAACCGCTCTATCTATTTCAAGGAAATGAGCCAATAACTGAATTAAGAAATAAATTTTTAGAGGGAACTAGAGTTAAAGTTGATCAAGTGGTTGAGGAAGGGGATCTCCTGCTAGGGAATTTAAAGATCAACATCTATTCATTACCCGGACACAGCATCAATCAATTGGGGCTAATAGGATACAATATTTTTTATTGTGCAGATGCTTATTTTGGTCCTGAACAACTAATAAAGCATAAAATTCCATTTATCATTGATGGAGAAAAAACTCTTCAAACTTTACATAAAATCAAGTCGATCCCATGTGACGGAGCAGTTCCTGGCCATGGGAGATTTGAAGAGGCGTATGCAAAAACAGTTGACGAAAACATACGCTGCCACGAAGAAATCCTTGAAGATGTGTATCATACGATAGCCTATACTGCGGGCGGAATTCCCCAGGAAGAGCTTGTCAGGCGAATGTGTCAAAAATATCATGTTGAATTAAAAAACCTCTCATCCTGGTTATTGTATAGAACAGCTGTAATGGCCTATGTTACAAAGCTATTTAAAGATGAAAAAATTGAATGGTCATTTGAAAACTCTATTTTTAAAATAAAGCTCGTATCCTAACAATTGTTGTTTGTATCAACAGAGCAATCGGTTTTACATGGATTGCTTTAAGTCATATCTCGCACTTCTCACATCAATTGATACAACCAATCTTTTGAACAAGGTTTGTAAAAGAAGATTAAAAAAGAGAGCTTTAAAGTTGTTGAACGAACAACCCGGCTCCCTCTTGCCATTCTGCATAAAACACATCTTTAACACGTTCGATTTTTTGCTGCTTTAGTTGTCCAATAAGCCAATCCTTTGAAAGGCGAGCCTCTTTTAAATTATCCCAAACAATTTCACCGTCAATAATTAACGTGATAGGAAGGTTCACATTGTTTGCGGAAAGATTAAGGTCACTTAATGTCGGTGTATCAAATGGCGCCTTCTTTAGAACACTGACGGTACCATCTGTTTCGAGGATTGCATACTCTATTTCTCTTAAAGAAAATACCCCTTTACTACGGATAAGATGCTGCAGTTGGTTGATATCCAATTTTGCCTTCTTTAATACTTGCTTTAAGATTTGTCCTTTGTGAATAATGATGGCTGGACTTCCTTCAAAAAACTTCCGAGTCCCTTTGAACTTTTGGGTGATCACTTCAATCATGTAAATTAATATCCCCCATAGTGCAGTAGCAAACAATATTTTTACCAAACCAATATTTTCATCAAATACGGCATTCCCAACTAGCTCACCAAGGACGAGAGCTGAAATGAAATCGAAAGGAGTAATCTGAGTAATTTGTGTTTTTCCAAGGATAGTCGTAATCACAAACAAACCAAAAAAACCAATTATCAATTCTACAGAAATCTTTGCAAATTCCATGGCAGCCCTCCGAGCGAAATGTCTTACTGTTAGAATGCTCGGTTGTTTACAGGTTTATCATCATTTTTTAAAACTTGTTCATGCAAAATTCACAATCCATACAAAAGGCAGCTGATAACAGCTGCCTTTAAATAGCTTAGAGATGATCTTTCACCATTGTCACATGCGGAATTCCCGCATCTAAATATTCTTCAGAAATTACTTTATATCCAAGCTTTTCGTAGAATGAAACCGCATGGGTTTGGGCGCTTAGCTTAAATTTGCTGGCTCCTTTTTCTTTTGCAACATCCTCAAGCTTTTCCATAATTATGTTGCCTGCCCCGCGGCCGCGATATTCGGGAAGAATACATATACGCTCCATCTTTCCGTAACCGTCAACTATACGCAGCCGCCCTGCTCCTGCAGGAAGAGTCTCATCATATAGAATGACATGGGTGGCTTCCTCTTCAAGGTCATCAATTTCTTCTTCCTCAGGGACTTGTTGTTCTTCTACGAACACTTTTTTTCTAACATAAAAGGCATCTTCTAGTGCTTCATTTGTTTCAACGACCTTAACTTCCATTTCTATTCTAAATCCTTTCCAAGACGGAATGTTTCATAAACTGTCCATGATCCGTTTTCAAGCTGATAAAGAAGATGGAAGCGGTCAATGGTTTCTGATTGCTCAATATTCATCATTTTTAATGAACCTAAAACATCTGAGTGTTCATCATCAGATAATTTTTGACCGATTGTAATGTGGGGAACGAAAGAATACTCAGGATTACTTTCAAGTTTTCCGCTGTGAAGAGCCTTGTGCAAGCTCAAAATTTCCTCCGTTGGTTCCACTTTTAAATAAATGACATTGTTTACAGGTGAAAACGAGCTGAATTTTTTAATCGTTAATTCGATTGGATCGGTTGACTTTGCTACCTCTCGAATCGCATTAGCAATCACGTTTATTTCTTCGTCTGTTGCTTCAAACGGAGACTTTAATGTGAGATGCGGAGTAATCAGCGCATAATGAGGGTCATAGCGTTTACGGTATGAGTTCGCAAGATCCTGTACTTTTTTCGATGGAAATATCACAATTCCGTATTTCATAAGATTCCCTCCTAATTAAGTGCTTTCAATTTGTATACCTATTATATCAAATGTTTGGTTGATTCGGACAATGGTTTAGAACATGACTATTAGCGCATTTTTTAATAAAGGCTGCCAGTATGTCCATTTATGATCACCATCAAACTCTTCATAGGTATAAGAAAAACCTTTTTCTTTAAAAAGTAAAGACAGCTCCCTGTTTGGTGTAATAAAATCCTTTACTTCTCCATCTGTTGTTTTCACTTCATCCTCTTTTGTACCAATTTGATGATAAATAGTCAAAAGTTCCTTTGAAGTAAATTTTTCAACCTCTGATAGAACATATGAATTGACAAATGGTGATTGCAAAGCGACTTTTCCAAATATATTTGGATAGTCGAGGCTTGCCATCAACGAAACAGTTGCAGCCAATGAATCCCCGATTAAGGCCCGTCCATATCCCATCTGATAGGTTGGATATTCACGGTCTATGTATGGAACTAGCTCATGTGCTAAAAAGCGTTTATATGACTCAAATTTGGCTCCATTTGTATGGTACTTTTCTTTTCTATCCTCTACACTCTTATAAGGAATTCCGACAACAATGGTGTTTTCTATCTCCTTGTTAGCTAATAATTGCTCTAGCTGTCTTGCAACTCTCCCCAATTGAAAGTAATCCCGGCCATCTTGGGCAATTAAAACATTATACTTATAAAGAGGAGAAAACGATTTTGGCAAATAAACTAAAAGAGTGACCTCTTCTTGAAGCTCTTTAGATTCAAAAGCGATTTCTTTGACGATACCTGCCTGCTTTACCACGATCATTCCCCCAAGCAATCCTTAAAATATTTCAGTTTTTAGCTTCGTTTTTTTCATGAAGCATGAAGCGTTTCCATCTATTTTAGCATGATTAGGATAAAAATTCTCATATATCGATTCGAGAGATCGAGTCAAGTACTTGTGGGAGTTTTTTTCTGAAGCTTGGTAACTCCTCTTTTGTGTATTGTTCTGACCTTTTTATGGTAACGCTTCCCCTTTTTGTTTGGGGTCTCTCGTAATCTTATGTCTCGTTTTTTAAATGCCT
>NZ_JACXAI010000024.1 GCF_014773385.1 Metabacillus arenae
GCCATTACGTTCTACCCCGGCTACGGTTATCATAAATCGATATAAAAAATGGTCAACAAGAAATATTTTCATTTCTAGTTGACCTTATAATACGAAGGGCCATTTAATTGAATAAAGTATCTGAACAAAACTGGATAATTTACTAATATTAATCGGTGTGAGATTAATATTAGTGAATTATATTACTAAATAAGCAATTCTTTAAAAAAGTTCAAACTTGAAAATCCTTTCTACTGTTCTAAAAGCGCAAAATAGTTATATGCACCTAAAATTATTCATTTAGAAATATAGTAGTTATGTTCAACTAATTTTATTTCCATAAACTCTTTCCCCCACACTTCCATTGCATCTAGTATCGGAATAAACCTTTTCCCTAGCTCTGTCAGAGAGTATTCTACTTTTGGAGGAACTTCTTTATATACTTCTCTGTGAACCATTCCGTCATCTTCCAATTCTCTCAATTGTCTTGTTAATATTCCTTTTGAAATACCAGGTAAACACCTTTGAAATTCATTAAACCTTATAGTCCGCTGGCTTAGGTGCCATAAAATGATAACTTTCCATCTTCCAGCAATAACATTTTGAGTAAGTGTTAAAGGACAGATCACTTCTTGTTTTTCAAGAGGCGGTTTTCCTTCAAAGTTAAATCTAGCCATAGGTTGTATATCCTCTTTCTTTTTAATAGTGCTTTTTTTGTGACTATGTCTTTTTTAAATGCCTACTTTTATTATCGCGACTGTACTTATAATATATATCTAAGATATATAAATCAATAAGAAAAAATTAATGGAGGAAAAAAATGAAAATATTAGTTACAGGTGCAACAGGTCAATTAGGGTCATTGGTTGTAGAAGAATTATTAAATAAAATTCCAGCAAATGAAATAGCTGTTAGTGTTCGAAATCCAGAAAATGCAGAGGGGTTGCAAGCTCGTGGAGTAGATATTCGATACGGTGACTTTGATAAGCCAGAAACATTAGATTCTGCTTTTTCTGGAGTTGAGCGGCTTTTAATTATATCTACGTTTGGCGATCATGAAACTATCGTTAAACAGCATACGAATGCTGTAAGTGCTGCTCAGCGTGCTAAAGTAAAATTTATTGCTTATACCAGCGTAACAAATGCAAGTGAAAGCCAATTTTTCCTAGCCCCATCTCATCGTGCTAGAGAGGAAGCTATTTTAAGTACAGGCATTCCATACTCATTTTTAAGAAATAATTGGTATTTTGAAAATGAAATTGGCAGTATAAAAGGCGCAATGGCAGGAGCACCTTGGATTACATCTGCTGGAGAAGGAAAAGTAGGTTGGGTACTTAGACAGGATTTAGCGGAGGCAGCAGCAAATGTATTGACTCGGGAAGGAAACGAAAATACAGTTTACGAACTTTCTGGTAAGCTAATGACGCAAAAGGAATTTGCATCTGTACTTGGAGATGTATTAGGGAAAGAAGTACCTGTAAATCATGTAGATGATACAACTTATGCAAACATTATGAGAAGAGCAGGTGTACCAGAAGCCTATCTTCCTATGCTCGTAAACACGCAAAAAGGAATTCGAGATGGTGGATTAGACTTTGAGAGTAATAATTTAGAAAAATTATTAGGTCGTCCTGCTAAACCAATAAACGAAGCTTTAGGTCAAATTGTCAGTCAATTATCTCAATAAGAAATATAACTTTAATAAAAACGACCTTCTCGATATTATGAAGGTCGTTTTTTATTAAAGTATTATGGTTTTAAATTTTGTTTATAGGGACCTGTTATTAGGCTTTTCATTTGTTTTGTTTTAGCCCTCAGCGTGTTGTGGATAAATGAAACATAATTAATAACACAAAACATTTTAAGGACGATCAATGAATAATGAAAGTACTATCCGGGTTTGCTTTAATCTGAGTTCTGTCCGTTGAAAAGATTCTTGCTATTGCCCTCAATTTTCATCATAAATGAAATGATTATACCTAATAAGGAGATAAAGGTGAAAAAGAAGTATAATGTTTCAATGTCATACATCACAACAATTTTCCCTCCAACTAATTGGAACACTAACCCCCCAAGTGCTTTCCCTGTTGCAGCAATAGCTAATGCTGAATTGATGTAGCTTGACTCAACGATATTGATGACAATTTTTAGAGTAATCATGATAAATAACATAGTTGCTAAGGCTTTGAACAGAACTGTACTTACAATAATAATGTTTAAAGAAGAAATTAAGCTATAGGCACTGAATTGTAATAGTATAACAACAAATGAAATGATAAGTAAAACTCTGCCTGACACCCTATCTAGAAAGAGGTGTGAAAGTAGAATAATTGGTATCTCTACCAAAGTTGCAAAAAATATAATAGTTCCAACGATTGAGACACTCCCGCCTTTTTCCGTAATTAGTAAAGGTAAAAAAGTGTTGTTAACTCCTGTCATTCCAGTGAATATAAATGTTAAAAGTAAAAATAGAAAATAACGCTTGTTTTTCAATAATGCGGAATTTACTTCTTTAAAAGACAGGGATTGCGATGAGTTATTAATGTCAACTTCAATTTGTGTTGTTCCATAGTAACCTATTATTGATATTATGATAGCAACGAAAAATAGAACAAAGTTAAAACTAGGTGATATATGGTCATATACAAGACCTGCTATTTGAGAGGCAATAGCAAAACCTATAGCTCCCCACATACGAATGATTCCATATCGAAATCTACTATTTGTAGCTAATTTCTCATTAATTGGCGACACAGAATTGATAAAAGCCAAGGTGAAACCGTTAAGGATGAACAAAAGCACATTATTATGAAAAAAAATAAAAACTACACCCGTTACTCCAGCTAGTAATAAGGTAATAGCAGAGACAAGTTTAGGCTTTTGTGTTTTATCGATTAAGTAACCAACAAAGGGTTGAGTTAAAACTGAAAAAATCCCTACAGAAGATACGATAAACGAAATCTCCGAAGCTGATTTACCTATACCTGACAAATATATAGACATAATTGAACTGAAAATGCCCAAAGCGAAAAAATAAAAAGTAAACATTAAAACATAACTTACATAACTACCCTTATACTTATTGATCATTTAATTATCCTCCTTATTAAAGTTCAATGACTCCACGTTGTTAAAATTTACTTCTTATTTAGTTATCTCTCTAAAACATAGAAAATGTATCATTTAAAGTCGACTTTAAAGCAAGCTTTCAAACTCAAATACAATAGATTGTTTCAAGATTGTTTCTATCTATATAGAAGTGAATAATTACTGTTGATTTAAAGAATGTAAGACTGGAAATTTATCACCTGTAATGCTTATTCTTTGCCTTAAAGTCGACTTCAACGTTTATAGTAAAGTTCAATTCTAAAAACAAAGGAGAATTTTACATGTCAAAAAAACGTTCACTTGTAATGATTACTGGAGCATCATCTGGACTAGGTCTTGAGATTGCAAAGCTATTTGCAAAAGACGGTTATGATATTGCCATAACCGGTTCAAGCGACCGAATTTTTGAAGCTGCTGAAGTTATTCAGGAATACGGAGTTGAGGCCTACCCTCATAAGGCAGACGCTGCGACTTACGAAGGTGTTGAGAGCTTTTGGACATTTGTTAATGATTTAGATCGTTCAGTTGATGCTGCAATCCTCAACGTTGGAATTGGTATTGGTGGTGGTTCATTTGCCGAGACCAGCCTTGAAGAGGAGATGAGACTAATTTCTATTAATATCACAGGTACAGTTCATATGGCTAAACGCGTAGTAAACCATATGGTGCCTAATGGTAGAGGAAAAATACTAATTGTCTCATCACTCTCTGCAACAACCCCTACACCATATGAAACTGTATATGGCCCATCTAAAGCATTTGGTTTCTCATTCGCCGAATCTCTTCGTGAAGAGCTTCGTGATTCAGGAGTTACAGTCACAGCTTTACTGCCTGGAGCAACAGATACGAACTTCCATGATAATGCAGGAATGGGGGATACAGAAATTGGTTCTTCTAGCAAGAATGACAAAGAACTTGTAGCTAAACAAGGTTATGATGCACTAATGAACGATGAAGATCATGTTGTTGGTGGAGACCAAAAAACGAAGCAAGAAGCTGAAAATAACCGCACTACACCTGAAACTATCAAGGCAGCTCGACATGCAGAAAAAGCTCGTCCTTAAACTTCGATTTGATTAAGTTGCTTTAATAGTTAACATGATCGTTATTGTTGGAGTTTGCACCCCTAAAGTATGCGCAATGCATACTTTTGGGTGCTCATATCATTTAAAGAACTCAGAAATTTTATAAGAAGAACCCAGATATACTTAACAAATTTAGAGGAGGTTTTAGACAATGTCTTATATTGAAAATAAAGTAGTTGTCATTACTGGTGCATCAAGTGGTATCGGAAAAGCAACAGCTAAACACCTCGCCGAAAGAGGAGCTAAAGTAGTCATAGCTGCAAGGAGTGAAGATAAGCTACAAAAAATTGTAAGCGACATTCAATCAAATTCTGGCACAGCTTCTTACAAAGTAACAGATGTCACTAACGAAGAAAATGTTCAAGAACTTTTAACCTTTGCAATTGAAGAGTTTGGTCATGTGGATACACTCATTAATTGTGCAGGTCTTATGTTGTTTTCTATGTGGGATAATGCAAAAGTAGATGAGTGGAAAAAAATGATTGAAGTAAACCTAGAGGGCACACTTTATGGTATAGCATCTGTACTTCCGCATATGATAGAGCGAGGTAAAGGTCAAATTATTAATGTAGGATCTATCGCTGGACATGCAGTTGGTGATGGCCATGGGGTGTACAGCTCTACCAAATATGCGATTAAAGCCATTACAGAAAGTCTGCGTAAAGAAATATCTGTCAAACATGGTATCCAAGCTTCAATGGTATCACCTGGTGTAATATCAACAAATTGGCAAGACGAGGTAACTGATAATGATGTACAAGACACATTAGATTACATGAAAGAAGTAGCCATTGATGTCGAGCATGTTGCAGAAACCATAGCATTCGTGGTTAACCAGCCACCTGATGTACTGATTAATGATGTAATTGTTAGCCCTACACTCCAAGAGTGGTAATTAAAAATTACTTTAAGCAAAAGAAACCACCTTCAATTTTGAAGGTGGTTTCTTTTGGTGTACTTAATATTTACTTAAAAGTGTTTCAATTATTTGAACTAGTTCTGATAGATAATAATTTAAGTGAAAATATATATAAACGCATTCAGCGTGACGTTTTAATTAAATAAAATTATGGTCCTAAAAAGAAGGGGATGAGTATTTTTTATAAAAAATACTCATTCTAGAACAAAACGTTAACGCATGAGGAAGTAGCTATTTTTATTAATCGGTTTAAAATATATTGCCCTTAATACATATAACATAATTGGAAAGTCAGGGTTTAATACTTTTCTTTAATTTCTGTAAAGTAAAAACGTATGCTATACAAACAGGGATAAAAGCCCCGATCCATGAAAGTGGAGTGGCAAAGGATGCCCCTATAAATTCATAATTATCAACTAGAAACACGGCAGCTAAAAAACGCATTAATAGCTCCATTACACCAGCAATTGTTGGAATGGCTGTTTGACCAATTCCTTGTAAGGTGTAACGGAAAACAAATAACAGAGACAGAACAATATAAAGAGAGCCGTGGATAATTAAAAAAGAATGTGACATTGACAATATTTCTGACTGTTCTACACCAACGAATATGGCTGATAAGTGTCTACCTCCAAAAATCATAAGTAGTCCTAAAGTGATAGCTATACTTATAGTAATAAAAATACATTGTTTTACACTATCAATAACTCTTTTATATTTTCTTGCTCCATAATTTTGTGCTGTAAATGTGGTCATTGCCATTCCAAATGATCGTAAAGGCTCAACAGCAATACCGTCTATCTTAACGCCTACTGCGTATGCTGCAACGGCTGTGGTTCCCATTGTATTAGTTGCAACCTGGATAATAATAACACCTAATGCAATTATAGATGATTGAAAAGCCATAGGTAAGCCAATTTTAAGGTTTTTTAATATGGTGGAACTAGAAATTTTAAAATGAAAATGTTCAATAGAAATAATTTTAAACTTTTTTCTTATTGTTATTGCACACAGTACTGCTGATACTATTTGGGATAACACCGTAGCCAGTGCGGCACCACGTACCCCAAGCGGTGTATAACTAATAAGGACGTAGTCCAAAATAATATTTAGTATCGAAGCGATCAGAAGGTAATAAAGCGGTGTTTTACTATCTCCCAAAGCTCGAATAGTATTTGAAAAAAAATTGAACATCATAGGACCAATGATACCTACAAACATTATTTGTAAGTAATCGTAAGAATAATCCCATATATCATCAGGCGTTTGTGTTATCTCCAAAATCCAGCTATTGATTGATAAACTAAGAAGGGTTAACAACAAAGCACTAACCACACAAATAATCATATTATTCGTATAGTTGTTCCGTACATTATTTTCTTCCCCAGCTCCAAAACTATGTGAAATTAGTATGGAAAGTCCCACTGTTAATCCTTGAGCTGACCCAATAATAAGGAGAATGATTCCTGCTGTACTACTAACTCCAGCAAATGCATTTACACCCAAAGTTCTACTAACAATAAAAGCATCAACCATGTTATAAATTTGTTGAAATAGGTTACCTATTAATAATGGAAGTGTAAATCTTATTATTTGTTTATATGGTTTTCCTTGAGTTAGTGTACTCTCCATTGTTTAAACACTCCTAAAAAAGATTTAAATATTTATCTTTGATTTGTAATTGCCGATTTAAAGTATAGAGTTTAAAGTCGACTTTAATACAAGAGATTAGATTAATATCTCTTAGTGAACAGTTAACTCTTGCATTAAAGTGAACTTTAAGAAGTACCCTAATAAAGAAATTTTTGTAGGAGGAGATTCACATGAAATCAGAAATGGAAAAATATTTGGCTGGAGAAGAATTTTGCTTTCTAGATTCAGAAATTGCAGCAATGAAAGAACATGCAACTCAACTTTGTAAAAAGTTTAACGATATAGACCCATCCAACTTAGACGAACAAAAGGTAGTAATTAAGGAATTGTTTGGATCAACTGGAGAAAATGTGTACATGCAACCACCTTTTAATTGTGATGTTGGGACTAACATCCATGTTGGAGAAGATTTTCTTACAAATTTTAATGTTAAAATTCTTGATGTAACTTCTGTGACTATCGGGGATTATTGCATGATAGGTCCAAATAGTGTGATCTCTACGGTCAATCATCCTATGACCGCTAAGGGAAGAAGAGAGAAACTGTCAATAACAAAACCGGTTGTAATCGGAAACGATGTATGGATTGGAGCAAACTGTGTTATAAATCCAGGTGTAACGATTGGTAATAATGTAATTGTTGGAGCCGGGGCTGTTGTTACAAAAGATGTACCTGATAATAGTGTAGTTGCAGGTGTTCCTGCAAAAGTAATAAAAGAGCTTAAAGAGTAAAATGGATATAGTTGAATTGTTAATTTGTACTTGTAAAATGGTCTTCATTTAAAGGAAAGAGAAGACACTTGCTTTAAAGTCAACTTCAAAGTTTATTATTAATAATGAATTATCGTATTGATTGCTTTTATAACTTCCTAATGCAGTAAAGGAGGGGAAAAATGACTATTTACTCGATTAAAGAAGTATCAGAGATGATGGATTTGCCTACTTCAACTATTAGGTACTATGAAAAAGAGGGATTATTACCATTTGTACAAAGAGATAAAAATGGGTATCGCCTTTTTCATGAAAAAGACTTAGGTTGGTTAGATTTTATTCGATGCCTCCGCGTTACAGAAATGTCAATTCCAGACCTGAGAGAGATAATCACCCTTACTATTGAAGGAGGAGATAATTTTGATGTGAGAAGATCAATTCTCATCGAACATCGAAAGGAATTACTCAAACAACAAGAGCAGCTTGATAATGCATTTGAAAAAGTGAAAACAAAACTTGAGTACTTTGATAAGTTAGAAGAAGAATATATAGCTGCAAGTGAAAAAGATAAAGATATATTGTCTTGAATTTTTTAGTAGATTATCTATTAATTACACTGAAGATTTAAAGATAAAAAGGGGAGAAAGAAATGTAATCAACCGAATTAACTAAATTGCATAACGGAATTAAAATGCCTTGGATAGGTCTTGGAGTCTTTCAGATGGAAGGAAAAACTGGGGAAACAAAAGATGCTGTCCTCTCTGCACTAGAAGTCGGTTATCGAAGTATCGATACAGCAGCATCCTATTACTTTAATGAAGAAGCTGTAGGAGAAGCACTTCAAGAAACACCTGTCCCAAGACAAGATTTTTTTATTACCACTAAGGTGTGGAACAACGAGCAAGGCTATGAAGAAACTTTAGAGGCTTTTGACAGGAGTATGAAAAAGTTAGGTCTAGAGTATTTAGATCTTTACCTTATTCATTGGCCTGTACCTAATAAATATAAAGATACATGGCGAGCAATGGAAAAGCTCTATAATGAAGGGAAAGTTAAAGCAATTGGGGTCAGTAATTTTACTGAGCACCATTTAGATAATTTGCTTCAAGTAGCTCAAATTAAACCGATGGTTAACCAAGTAGAATTGCATCCCTTCTGTGTTTGAAGTTTATTTAGTATGTCCATTTTATTGTAACATGACTTTTTTAACTTTTTTAGTCCTACCTATTGACCTTCTATTAGCTGGTATTCAGGATTAAATGTACAGCCATAATACATTAAAACTATCTTCCTTAATCGGGTGTTTTTCTATAATATGAAAAGCGTCTTTCTTTACATTAAAAGCTTTTTTGTGGAATTAAAGGTGATAATTCCAAGTAAATTGGCACTTTATAAAAAAATATATGCCCAAAACGGGATATGTACTGGAAAATGGTGCCGGACCAGGAAAATACTCAATGGAGCTTGCTAAAGAAGGTTATAAGGTAACACTAACCATTACGCCAAAATTAGTGGAAATTGCAGAAAATAAGGCAAAAGAACTTGATTTAATAGGACAATTTAATGGTTTTTATTCAGCTGATGCTAGAGAAATTAATGCTTAAAGATGAACAATTCGACGTATCATTAATGCTTGGCCCAATGTATCACTTACAGGAAGAAAATGATCGAATTAAGGCGGTTCAAGTGTTAAAAAGAGTGACCAAAAAGAATGGGCTTGTTTTTGTAGCATTAATGCCAAGAATTAGACATATATTTTCATCACTTTTATCACCAGAGAATTGGAAACCAAACGATAATAATAGATACTATATTAGAATTTTCTCAATCTGGTTGCTTTAACCACGCCGATGAAGGACGTTTTACAGGTGCATATTATTTTAATATTGAAGATATTAAGCCTTTTATGGAAGCTCAAGGATTTAAAAGCTTGGAATTAATAGGTTCAAATGTAGGAGCAATTTTAAACAATGATAGTTAGAATTACTGAAGAGACAAAGGTGAACTAGAGGTTAAGAAAATAATAGACTTAATTAAGGAAAAGGCAACAGATCCCTATATTCTAAAAATTTCATCTCACTTACTTTATATAGGTAGATAAAAGGATTAAAAAGTTGATAAAAATAAGAGAAGCTAAGTTAAACGATCAGCTACAAGTGCTGAATGTGTTAAATATGGTTACGTTACGTTTACAAAAAAATGGTATTAACCAATGGGACTATCCATGGGATGAGAATAAAATGGTAAGCGAAATAAAGAATTACAATGCTCGTATATATTATTTTTTGACACAGAAATAATAGGTGCTTTTTGCATAAAAGAAATCGATTGCTTTAGCAATTGATTCTAAAAGTAAATACTTGTGTTAGATTGCCATTCTACCTGAATACCAAGGGAATAATATCGGTTCAGTAATAACGGAATTTGCTGGAAATGAAAAGTTAAAAGATTTTTATTTGAAAAATGGCTTTGAGTATCTAGGTGATTTACCGAAAGAAGATTATTTCATTAGTATTTTTAAATCCAACTAATGCAATTTATATTATTCAACAATCGGGCGCTATCCTTGAACAAGGATAAGCGCCATTTTCCATTTTAGGGCCAGTTTTTAGAGTAACCCTAATATCGTAGTAGACTAAATACTTTGCATTAAATAATTTTGTTCATGAATAAAAAATGTTTTTTAAGTAAAGGGGTTATACTTTTTGGTGGGAAATTTATATATTTCTTAACAGTATCATCTAATAGCTTTTAATATATGTTAAAGGTGTTTTAGATTATTATGTATAGAGGATCTGATAAATGTATTGATGCCTAGTATTGTATAGGTATTGAGTTACCTGTTTCCTAGAAATGCAAAAAAATTTAAGACAATATGTCTAAATAGGTTGACCTATTTAGACATATTGTCTTCTTCTATAGCCATAACCTCCCTTGCTGTTTCTATGAAAGATAATATAATCGGTGAAAGCCACTTATCTTTATGCCATGACATCTGTGTATATACATCTAAGTCTGAAATTCTCCAAGGAAGAGCAACAAGTTCACCACGTTCAACTTCGACTTCAGTTACTATTTTAGGAAGAAAGGCAATACCGATTCCCGAGATTGCACACTGTTTAATGGCTTCGGCACTTTGAAACTCTAAAGGAGAAATACTATTAACGTCTCCTTTCTTAAATGATCGGTCAAACATGGTTCGATAGGGACAACCCTTTTCATTAATGAGGAAAACTTCTTCCCGAAAATCTTCAAGATGTAATATAGTTCGTTTCGCAAGTGAATGATCTGGAGCGACGAAAAAGTGAAAAGTTTCTTCTGCCAATGCTTCCACTGCAAGTCCCGTTGATTGAATGGGTTCGTCTAGTATAAAGACGACATCTGAGGTACCCTCAAAGAGCGTTTGTTTGAGTTGTTGATTTGGAACGGAGCGAAAGATAAGGCGAACTCCCGGATACCGCAAACGGAAAAGTTTAAAGACCTCTGGAAGTCGATAGGCGCAAACAACCTCGTTGGCACTGATCGTTAGAGTACCACTTAGAATTTCATTGTCATGAACGGAGCTGCGGGCCTCGTCCAATTTGTTTAGAATGTCCTGGACATGAGTTAAAAAACGTTTACCCGCAGTTGTGAGAACGAGCTGCTTTCCCAAGCGATCAAAGAGACGGACATTAAGCTCTTCCTCCAATGCTTTTATTTGCATCGTGACGTTAGAGGGTACATAGTTTAGTGCTTCAGCAGCTCGACTGAAATTTAAAGTTGTTGCAACCGTACGGAATGTATTCAGTTGGCGTAATTCCATCATAATTCCCCCTCAAACTTTCAATATTATTGAATACTGTTATTAAATTTGTTCACTTTTATTGAAAATAACACGGCTTTATACTTAATAACAAGAAATACATCTTAAACGTTTGTGTTTCATTTAGAAAGGAGAGTCAACTCATGGAAGATTTTGAGATTTATAATTTAGGTGATGTAACATTGCAGTCTGGAGTGACATTACCAAATGCTTTTCTTGCTTACAAGACTTACGGAACATTGAATGAAAGGAAAGATAATGTTATCGTTTATCCAACGGCTTTTGGCGACCAGCATGTTAATAATGAATGGTTAATTGGAAAAGGGATGGCACTAGATCCACAGAAATATTTCATTATTGTCCCCAATCTGTTAGGGAACGGATTATCTTCATCTCCAAGTAATACGCCAGAACCATTCGATAGGGCTAATTTTCCACAGGTAACAATCTATGACAACATTCAATTACAGTATCGACTAGTTACCGAAAAATTCGGCATTCAGAAGATTGCTCTTGTAGTTGGATGGTCAATGGGAGGTCTTCAGTCATTCCAATGGGGGGCGATTTATCCTGATATGGTGGAACGAATTGCTTCCTTCTGTGGAAATGCAAAGACTTGGCCGCAAACGTATGTGGTCCTCGATGGACTTAAGGCAGCACTCATGGCCTCAATTGGCTCAGATTCTACTAAGTTAAACCAATTGACTTCTGAAGACATGCGTGCTGTAGGACGTGTCTATGCAGGATGGGGATTATCGCAGACCTTCTATAAAGAAGAGCTTTTTCGAGAACTGGGATTTGCCTCCCTGGAAGATTTTGCGGTAGGAGTTTGGGAAAATAGTTTTATGAGAATGGATCCGCACAATGTACTAGCCATGTTATGGACAGGACAACATGCAGATATTAGTGCAAACTCTGTGTATAACGGAGAGTTTGATGGGGCACTCAAAAACATAGAAGCGATTACTTATATCATGCCAGGAAGTACAGATCTTTTCTGCACTGCAGATAATAACGAATATGAGGCTAATCTAGTACCTAATAGTGAATATCATCCTATCAAATCAGTATGGGGCCATTTTGCCGGTCGTGGGATTAACAGTACCGATAATAGATTTATTGATGATAATTTAAAGCGCTTATTGGCACTTCGTACAAAGAGGTAGATTATTTTGTTAGTTACTAGTGGATAGCTAATCATTCCCATTTCCGATGTGAGCAAAAACCAAAACGATCTAATGTCTACTTTGTCTTATAAAATTTGTTGCTTTAAGTCCTTTAAGTTTAACTCAAATGTCTAGTTAGTTTTTTCGAATGTAGAAATTTTTAGTGTAGTATAACGATACTAGCATAACTACAATTAAGAGACGATTAACTCAGGGGTAATCGTCTTTTTTTTTTCCACAATGACCAAAAAGCCATAAAAAATAAAGAAACTGAGTTTATAATTTTATGTATGAATAAGTAATTCTTTGTCTTATGGGATTATTACTAAATTTCATACTTTCCTTTTGCTTGGCAGAGTTTATGATAAATTCCCACAACTCTTAATAGAGACACTTTGAAAGGTCTTGTAATATTTGTTTGAAAATGTGTGGAATTTTTTATATCTATTTTCTAATTATTGAACAGTACAAATATACTGTTTAACAGTAAAGTATATTCAGCAATCGGGCGCGTTTATCGAGCAACGCGTCGTGTTAACGGGCAGGATATTGATAAAATAACAAAAAACACCGGTAGTCGATGTTTTTTGCTGCGGCTATATCAACCGGTTTAAAGCTTTGTTAGATATTCGTCTAATTGATCAAAGGTTCCGGTATATCCATCCTGAGCCATCTCTTTTGAATCCTCGAAGGTTTTAATCTCTTCCTCAGTCGGAGATACGGGAATCACAATCATTGTAAGGGTTGTTTTTCCTTCATTCTCGATGAACGTAATGGTATTCAGGGTTTCCATAGGCCAATTTTCGTTAAAGGGTGCACGTACAGAGTTACCTTCCTCATCAGAAAAGAAACTAGTGTAAACGATTTTCTCTGGTGCAATAATTTCATTGTATACAAATTTAACCCACATTACGTCGCCGTCAGCAGGCTTCTGGCTGTAATGAAAGACACCACCCGTACGGAAATCTGATTTAGAAACCTCAAAAGTCCATCCTTTTGGCCCCCACCAGTTCTGTAAATGTTCAGATTCGGTGAATGCCTTAAACACAAGTTCACGTGGAGCATTGAAAGTATGAGTGATTTTGATTTGAGTTGACATTGTGATTCCTCCAATAATTCTAGTTATCATTCTTTTTCTCTTTTGCAGATCCTGCAAATAACGATCCAAGTTGTCGAATTTTTCTTCCCAAATATTACGGTTTTCTTCCAGCCATAAGTCTAAAGCTTTGAAGGGCTCTGACCTCAGCTTGTATATGCGACGATTCGCTTCAACATAAAAATCCACTACTCCTGCTTCATACAGTACACGGAGATGTTTAGATGCTTGAGGCTGGTGAATAATGAAGATGATCTGCTATTTCCCCCACTGTTAGTGGGCCCTTACGAAGTAATTCAACAATCTGTAACCTACTGGGCTCGGCAAGAGCACTTAAGATTGTTGTATAATCCACCTCTTACTTTTCCAACTCCTTTTAATCAATATTCTTCTTGATTTGAATATACCTAAATAAGAATATTCTTGTCAAGGAATAAATATAACAAATCTTCATCACAAGCTCTTACAGACTTTACTTAGGCTAACGGATTTTTGTGCAATATCATAGGTAGCTATTTATCTAAAATTATTTTTGCAAGATCTTCAATTAAAGGGAGATATCCTGGAACAAGGATAAGTGCTCATTTTTTATTTAAGGGCCATTTAATTGCATAGAGAAAGAACTTTTGGCAATTGAGAAGACCTTATCAGTCGAACGTGATAAAACTCTGAAAAAGAAGCCCTGAAGATGTTAATAAACTGGTAGATCAGACGGTAAGCGAATTTGGACAGATTGATATTTTAATTAACAATGCAAATATCAACTTTGCTTTTAAGCCTTTCACGGAAATGAATTGGGAAGAGTTTTCCTATAAGTTAAATAATGAGATGAAAGCCGCTTTCCACTTATGTCAAGAAGTCGTCCCGCTTATGGAGAAACAAGGCGGCGGAAAAATTGTATTAATCTCAAGCGGATTATCGCGCACCCCTGCCCAAGGTTTTATTGCACATGGAACGGCCAAGGCCGCCCTTTCTACATTTGCTAAATATTTAGCTCAAGAATCAGGCCCTAAAAATATTGTCACAAACATTGTTTCCCCTAGGCTTGTCTTAACAGACGCAACAAAAGATCAACCTTCAGAAATGCACGACATGCTAAGAAGCCTAACCCCATTACAGCGCATAGCAAAACCCGAGAATATCGCCGGCGCTATCTTAAGCATGGCAGCTGACTGGAACAACCATATCAATGCTTATATTCCGGTTAATGGCGGTATTGATATGAGTTAATGATGATTAGAACAAGTTAAATTGAGTCTGATATAAAGAACCTGCTTTCGAATGAAACTTTCAAAAAGCAGGCTCTTTTTTAATTTGAAATCAATTGTCTCGCTACTTAGAGGATTTAATAATCAGCAGAATAGATCATGAGGTATTCGAGGAATCAAGAAGAGATTTAAGACAAACCTTCTTTGTGGTCCATAACTAGACTTAAATTGCATTAATTTTGCATTTCCATCAAATTGAATGCATTCTTCATTTAGTACTAGAAGATAATGTGTACAACAAAGAAACAAATACAAAGAAAGTCTTCATAAGACCCTAGGTACTTTCCTTTTTCCTATTTCTATTTAACTGATTGCTTTAATTTTGGATAATTGAATCGAAAACTCCTTTTGCTGTTTATCCTTCAATGTTAATGATTGCTCATAAAGATTAAGATTCCATACTTGACCATCACAACTTTTTAATAAACCGTTTTCAAAATAATTAACGGTAATATATCGATTTTTTCTTAATTCTTTCAAGATCATCAGTTTCAGGCCCCTTTTCTAATTAGATATCTTATATTTATTTTACAACAAAAATAGGTAAGCGTTTACATTTAACTATGAACAGTTTGTGAACTTTCGAACATAAATGATTTCATCTTGATCTACTTGAGGTTAGGATTCGTACCTCAGTTGATTCATAATTACTATTTTTCCAGGTCTAAATCGGGACTTCCTGAATAGTAGTGGAGTCAACACATGACGATTTTTGTCGAAAAATCGATATTTCTTAATTTTCGAAGAAAAATATGCCGATTTCGAAGATAAATCTCTAAATTCGAAGATAAACCTGCTATTTTCGAAGATAAGTTGGCATCCACTCAATATGTTAGGATTTTCTTGATCTTCTTCTCTTATTTAAAAGCCCAGTACTACAGGTAGCATTTCAATTTAGGCAGTTAATAGTTATTTCGTAAAGATTACAAACCTTACAAACAAAGAAAAGAGAGCTTACTTAAAAAAGCAACTCTCTTTTTCACCAATGTTTATCTGACTTTATCTGCGCTTTTTAATTGAATTATCTTTTCGTAAACGATATCTTCGACCTTTTGATTGCAAGGAATTAGTACATTTCTTAGGGAATTTGTAATTTTCGATTTTTCAAATTCTTGTTTTGCTGTCTCAATCCAGCCGATGTTGATTTCGGTCCCGACATTAACTTTTGCAATGCCGCCAGAGATACACCTTTCTAGATCACTGTAGGCAACTCCAGTTCCACCGTGCAATACAAGCGGAAGATCAACTTTTTTATGAATGGCTTCAAGAATTTCAAAATTAAGCTTAGCTTTTGATTTGTACTGGCCGTGTGCAGTTCCAATTGCCACAGCAAGTGCATCTACCCCAGTTTCATCTACAAAGTACTTTGCTTCATCAGGACTTGTGTACATTATTTCTTCAGAAGTGACTGTAACACCCTCTTCTGTACCACCGATTGTACCAAGCTCTGCTTCAACAGATACATTTCTAGGGTGGGCGTAGGCAACTACTTTTTTAGTAAGTTCAATGTTTTCTTCAATAGGCAAATGGGAGCCGTCTACCATTACTGATGTAAATCCCGCGTCGATAGCTTTTTTAATTTCCTCATAGTCTGTTGTATGATCTAAGTGTAAAGCAACCGGTACCGATGACTTTTCGGCAAGCGTTCTGACCATTGAGACGATAAGCGGCATTGAAATATAGTTTGCAGTTCCAGTCGAAATTTGAATAATGATTGGAGACTGGGCTTTTTCTGCTGCAGCTATCATAGCAGGGAGCATCTCCATACAGTGCAGGTTAAAAGACCCTACAGCATAGCCTCCTTTTTTCGCTGTATCTACTAAAGCTTTTAAGTCAGTATACATTTTTTTCATCATCCTTTCTTAATAATGGCTATTTCGAATAGAATCTTTTGCGAATTTAAGTAACCCTTCGATTTTATTGGAGTAAGTTTCAGCTAACTGATTATTGCCTGAAACTAAGGCTTCACGTCTTTTAGTATTGTAGAGATTCATTAATTTCACCTGAACCTCCCGAGGGCATTCTTCGCTCTCAAATGCTTCCTCCAAATATATAAGGGCTTGGTCACTCTTTCCGAGCTCCAAATATAAAGAGCCTGCCTCTAAGAGTAATTCAGCTTTTCTTTCGTGGTTTAAAACTTTTTCAAGCTCTGTCAATTTTTGTTGAATGATTTCTGGTAATTTTGATTCTTCAGAATGACTACTTTTAGAATCAGATTTTTCTTTACCAAACCACTTTTTAAACACCGTTATACCTCCTTACATCAACTGATGCTTATTGGAACATTTGAAGAAATTTCCCGAGTAAAAGTCCTGCAGTAATAACGTCAGAATCGCTGAAGGTTACATTTTCAAAGCCAAATGACCCGAGAAGTGGGAGCAGTAATGCCGGGAGCAGAGTGATAAATAAACCGTGAATGATTCCTCCAAATATGACCCCTTTAATACCACCAATCGCATTCCCAAAGATTCCTGCAGTACCTCCCGCAAAGAAATTGGTCAGCATTCCAGGCAGAATCATCGCCAAGCCAAAAACCGGGAATAAAAACATTCCAATGACAGCTCCGATCGTTGTAAAAATAAATCCAAGTACGACAGCATTTGGTGCATAGGGGAATAAGACAGGACAATCAAGAGCCGGAACCGCTTTAGGGACGATCTTAAGGGCAATTCCTCTGAAAGCAGGGACTATTTCTGCAAGAAGAAGTCGGACCCCAGATAAGAGAACATAGACACCTACAACAAATTGAATGGCCTGCATAAATGAATAGACAAGATAATTTGTAGTTCCTGCAAACTCTTTCACAACCTCTGGACCAGCTGCAATGGCTGGAATTAAGTAGATTGGAATCATGACAACCATCATGGATAAATATGTGTCTTGTAAAAAAGATAATCCTTTAGGAAGTGAGATATCCTCTGTACTTTTCTTGGGATTTCCAACTACTTTTGCCACACCTGCTTGAACTAGATAGCCAAGTGTACAATAATGCCCTAGTGCAATATCATTTGAACCGGTTATTTTTCTTACAATCGGCTGAGCTATTGCAGGCATAAATACAGCCATTAAACCGCCAATAATACCTCCAGTTAAAATAAGGGTAACGCCTCGCAGTCCTCCCATATATCCGATAACTGAACAAATGGTTGCCATCCAAAGTGATGCTTGGCCGGTTAGGAAAATGTATTTATACTTTGTAAAACGGGCGATTAAAACGTTGATAACGAAAGCCAAAACCATAATAAGAGCTGTTTCTCTGCCAAGCGTTTGTTGAGCAATACCAGCAATCGCCCCTACATCAGTTACGACGCCTCGCATTTGAAACCCAGTCTGGAAAATCTCTCCCAAGAAATTCAATGTGCCTACGATAATTTCGGCTCCAGCAATGATGATCAGAAATCCTAGAAGAGTTTTAAGTGTTCCGGAAATCACCTGTCCAGCTGGTTTCTTTAGTGCTATTAAGCCGATCATTGCTATCAAAGACACCAATATGGAAGCTTGGCCTAAAATATCATTAACGATGAATTTTAAAATCTCCATGTCTTCAACCCCCTTCTGTTTTTCTTAGGAAAGCACACCCATTTCTTTTAATATTGGAGCTAATTTCTCTTTAATTTCCTGCTTATCTACCATTCTTTTTAAATAAATCATTCTGGACTTTATGTCATAGTGGTTAAACTGAGATTCAAAATTTGCTCCAGTAATAATAATGTCTGATTTTTCCGAAGCTGCAGAAGAAATATCACAGTGACCTAATTCAGCTGAAACATTGAGATCATTCAAGACAGCTTCAACACTCATTTCACAAGCAAAGCTGCTTCCAAGGCCAGCACCGCATACCATTAAAATTTTTGTTTTTTTCATATATGAACATCTCCAATCAACATGTTTTTTCTAAAGGCAATTTGCAACAACTCAGCATTTAATTGTTTTTTTCTTTCGGTGACGATTTCCAGAGGCTGTAATAAAACTTCTCCATTCTCGACTCCAAGCAAATAATTAAGGTTAGGTCGCTTTAGATTTTGGAGGGCAAAGCTGCCAAACCTCATGGAAGTCAAATTTTCATGACTTGTTGGATCTCCAGCTCTTTGAGAATACCCGAGCATACTGTACCTGATCCGTCTGCTGGATTTTTCAGTCAACTGCTTCCCAATCTCAAAACAGATTCCTTGGTCACCAGACTTGTATTCACCCTTCAATCTAACACCCTCAGCACATATAATTAGAACGTAGTCTTTTCCGCTGTTAAAAATGTCTTCTATCCTTTGGTGGAGTGCATCGATATCCAGCTTATATTCGGGAAGAATAACTAGATCCGCTCCTCCGGACAATGCAGACGCCAATGCCAAATGACCTGAATCAGCTCCGAATACCTCTGCCATAAATACTCTGCCTGGCATATTTGCAGCGGTTTGATGAAGATCTGATAACACTCGTTGAATAGATGCAACAGCGGTATCATGACCAATCGTATAATCCGTTCCATATAGATCATTATCTATTGTCATCGGAATAAGCAGACCGTTTATCCCTTCATCACATAAGAGCTTTAAAGCTTTAGAGGAACCGTTCCCTCCAAATACAATCAATGTATCGATCCCTAACTCTTTTAATCTACTAATAATTTTTGATCTGCCTTCTTCTGAATAGGGAAGTTTGCTTCTGCTCGTCTTGAGTACATGTTCTCCCTGAACCACATGCTTATGAAAATCCTTATCCTTAACCAATATCGGGTCATTCGAAACGATTCCATCAAAACCTTGATTAAACAGATAATAGGAATAGTGTTTTTCATATAGTAATCCGTAAATTGCTGCATTGATTCCTGATGCATCACCACCGCTTGTGATAATCCCTATGTTTCTTTTTATAATCATTGGTTTTCACCTCTATTCAAGTAATTGATCGAGCTCCTGATAGTTTTTAGCATTTTGCAATTCCTCAAGTGTTTTTTCATTGTTAATAATTTCAACAATCTTAGATAACGCTTTCAAATGTGAGAAATTATCAGTCGCTGCAAGACATATCACTGTATAAACAGGATCATTGTCAGGATTACCAAAATGAATTGGTTTTTTTAGATTTATTAAACTAATACCTAATTTTTTGACACCATTTTCAGGCCGAGCATGGGGAAGGGCGATTCCTGGATGTATCACTACATAAGGTCCCATTGTTTTTACAGAATCTATCATTTCATTGACATAGGAAGGGTGAACACAACCGTTTTCGACTAAAATGCCTCCTCCGATCATGATTGCATCCTGCCAATTCTTAGCCTCTACTTCAAATCTTGTAAATTCTTCTTGCAATAGTTCTCCCAACATTGGCTGAACGGCCTCCCTTCTAAAGTTCATTCCATTTTTATAAAAGCAGTTTGATAATTCATTAATAAGTTTTTCCTGTGAAAAAATTTTTGAGTTATTGTTAGCAATTTCTAAGACTTCTTTAAAAAAAGTAGTGTGATCCTGAGATGGCCCTGTAAAACTAGGAATATTCTCATAAAGGAATTGTTCAATTTTTGATAGATCCTGTTTTGTTAAAATTGGTTTAACAACAATGACTGGAATATTTTCAATATGCAATGGAGCAGTTGAAACGATCAAATCAGCTTGAATATTTTTCATTTCTTCAAGCAAATGAACGGCAGTTGACAGGATAATATCTATATTTTGAAATTTAGAATTTAAAGTTTCTTCAATTAGCTTTGCTGCACCAAAACCGTGTCCACACGTGATAGCAATCTTAAACTTACTCATACTTCTCCGCGCTCTCTCCAACGAGGAACAAAAATGAAGAACAATATAACTAATATCACTTTCTTGCATTTCGATGCCAATATGCTTTTCAATCAAATGAAGGGCTTTCTTAACATAATTGAACATTTCCGGATAAGTATTCCTAATAAATTGAACATTATTTTGATAAGGCTGCACATCATTACGAAGCCTATAAATGGTCGGGCCTAAATGTAAACATAAACTCTTATAAAGTTCCTTATCCTTTGCAAAATGATAGGGAGTCCTCTTATCCATTTCTTCAATCAGCTTTAAAACGAGTATTTGGATTTCTGCCCAATTCTCATTCCTGTACTCACGTGGCAAGCTTTCCTTTGCACCCTTTAAAAAGACAGCAAAATAACAAAGTTCCTCTTCATATAACATAAATTTAAGTGGATTCATCGTTTTGAGAGAGACAAGAACTGAGTATTCCTTTAACTTTTTTGCTTGATTAAATTCTTGCTTTTGAATAGATATTGTTTTTCCAATACTAATTCTTTTTAATATAAGACCAAGTTGAAGAATTAACTGATTGAAGCTTTCATCTGAAAATGATCGGTTTAGTTTTCTTTCTGCTTCCTTAATAATAGAAAGGATTGGATGTAGTTGCTCTACATCTATAAGCTCTTTGACTTTACTGCTAATCCCTCCTTGTATCGACTTGGATATCTGATTGTCATTTAACAAAGCACTTAAATCTAAATAATTCTGAAGTATAGAGGCAATGCATCTTCTAATGTCTTTTTCATTGCCATCGATCTTTATTCCTTTGCCAGGCTCGGCATGCAATCTAAGCTGAAACGGGGTAAGGTCTTTTTTTATCCTCACGATATCCTTCTCTATACTGCTTTTGCTGACTTGCAGCAGGTTTTCATAGGTTTGGTACGTTCTCCATGAACTGGCATTAAACATATCAGATAAGATAAATGTGCAGCGTTCTTCCTGATTTAGGATGTAGTACCCAGGCTTACTCGGCAATAAGACTTGATTCACCCGCCTTAGCTCTTCTCCTGTTAAAGAAAGAGCGATCCCTTCTTTTCTTTTTCTTCTCAGTTTTTTATGAATCTTATGATCTAGAAATTCATCGATACAGACTAGATCATAACGAATGATTCGTTCTGAAACCTGAAAATTCTTTGCGATGTCTATAACTTTAACGGGATCCTCTCTTTCTAAAAGAAAGTGGATTATTTGTGAACAGCGCTTATTCATCAGTAACTCACCTCTTATATATTCATCATATGGGGGTGTGTAAGCGTTAACAATCTTATATAATTGCCAGTTCATTTCTGCAAAATTTATGGGGGAATTTCTATATACCAGACCAACAAAAGAAGCATTAAATAATAGATCTGAAGATTAAATAGGTTCGGACGCTAAGAAAATATTATTTAATTATCTTGTCGTTAAGAACGAGGCTAACCGAAAGGATGGTGAACAATCAAAAAGAAGTAATTGCCTATTACCTATGGGAGGAGTAAGGCGATTACTTCTTTGAAAATGAATATTCAATAAATAAAAGGAATAAATTTCTTGGTAACCCTTCTATACTCGGCAAATTGACTTCCGTATTTTTCTGACAAGTACTTATCTAAAATAGGGATGTTATAAAAAGCAAACAAGCAGAACAAAATGATCGGTATGCTCATCGCCCAAGGTGTTCTGGTAAATAAGGCCAAAGCTGTTACCCAAACTAGATCTCCAAAGTAATTAATATGCATGGAGTACTTAAATAGCCCATTAGTATATAATTTCCCTTCAGTATCTAGGTTCTTTTTCCATTCATTTCGCTGCAGTTCAGAATAGGTGTTAAGAAATGAACCAAATAAGAATAGAAAAATAGATCCTATATCTAGAAATATTAGAGATTTATTTGTTGTTAGAGAAAAAAGTGAAAAACCAATATAATATAACGAAAAAGCTAAAGGAATGGTAAAGGCTTCCCCCCACGGCATTTTTCTTTTTAATAGATAAAATAGTGTAATATACATACGTCCATATACAATTAAAAACAAGATAAATAAGATAGTATTTCGTATAGTATTACTTTCTGAAAACCCCCATCCAATCCATTTATGCAATTGTTGTCCACCCTGAAACAATAAAAGCCACCCGGCTATCATTATAATAATTGTTTCAAGGAGTAATAAAGTTATTTTTTGGGGTAAGCTTTTTCCTTTGTCTTTATACAAATTCAATAAGAATACCTCCCAGAAAAACAGTTGAAATTCTACACACATTCCCACACCAATTTTATCATAAATTCCTAAAAATGGTTCCTCAACAAACTGGCGATTGTCATCAGGGATGTAGATCGTGGATATATAGATAGGTGGTTGTGAAGTCTGTTGAAGTAATAATAGAGTAAGTGAGTGTGAATGAAGAAGAGTTGGAGATTAATCGGTAGTGAAGTTAAAGGATGGGACTGGAAAGTGATAAGATTAAGAGGGAATGGTTGTTTCAAAGACAGCTTCAACTTCATCCTTCTCCACCAAAGGTTAGGCTGAAATGAAAGCTGTCTTACTCAAATAAAAGTAATACTTTAGACATTTTTACATCATGTACTTATGAAAGAACCCTGTACTAAAATCATAATCTCTTATCTATATATTTTACTTTTCCTAGGCTTATAAATAGATTTTTCCCGAAACTCTTGGACAACATGGTCCGGGATTTTTTTTAGTTCAACTCCTGCAGATTTTGCTGTCACGATCATCCTGCATGTCATTTCTAATGTCTCGAGCCTCATTATTGCATCTGAAAAGCTATCGTCGAAGAGGATGACACCATGGTTTTTCATGATCATAATGTTAGCACAGGCGGCTTGTTTTTTGACAGCATCACCAAGCTCTTTTGTTCCTGGATGGTGGTAGTCTACAAAGGCAACGTTTTCAAGGTAGTACATCGTTTCAATAAATAATTCGGACATAATCCTTTCCCCGCTGCAGGCTAGCAGAGTTGTATAGAAAGGAGATGAATGTAAGATCACCCTCGCGTCTTTGCGTTCCTGGTAGATCCCTTTATGCATTGGAACCTCCTTTGATGGCTTTCGCAAGCCTGACCAGTCACCGCTGTCTATTGTACAAACAGTAAAATCATCTGTTGAGAGATTCCCCATATTCGTCCCCGATGAGGTAATAAGCATCTGTTTTTCATCGATACGGGCGCTCATATTCCCTGAAGTTCCCCATGCCAATTGATTAACCAGTAAGTATTTTCCAGTCTCACTTAACTTCTGAGCTAACTCCTGATTCTCTAACACCATTCTCATAACCACCTTCAACCTTATTCATATAATCGATCGCCCTTTGTAAAAGGTCTTCTTTTCCAAAGCTGCCTGACTTTAAGATGACAAGCATTGGATTGTCATTCAATGAAAGGCATGAACATACTCCCTGATCGATTTCGTCTATTATAAGAATGCCTTCGATCCCCAGACGTTTGCAAATGGCGTTAGAGGTGTTCCCCCCGCCAATGATTAGCTTTTTCAGTTTTAACTCATTTACTACATTGAAAGTAATATCGGCTAATGCTTTGGAAACATATTCCGAGCTTTGCACCTTGTCCAGTCCCATATATTTTAAGCCGTTTTTGCGGGTGCTTTGAATTCGATCCGGTGTATAAGGAGAACGCAGGACTACATTATGTCCTTCATTTAAATATTTCTGGCTTTCCTCCTTTGCCCACTCTATCTCTTGCTGATACCCTTCTTCTGTGAACAAGTTCTCTGTATGAAGAATCAGATCAACTGCACCTTGGTCAACAATATAGTCGATTTGCTCCTTCATTTGCGGCATTAAGCTTCCGTTTGGTATAAAAACCCCTTTTTCTTGTTTTAGATCTACACCCTTTAAAAGATCATTCTTTTCTTTATTAGCCCAAAAAGCCGGCAAATAGGAACCGAGTCCCGCACTTCCGCAAAGAATAGGATAATGCTGAACCGCTTTTGCAATTACTTCCATGCATTCTCCTGATTCAACATCTAAAATGACATAGTTATACTTATCTTTCATTAATTCAATCTCGGCTTTTAATGCTTCTGCTCCCTTTTGAATGATTGAATAATGAATAGAGCCTACTTTTCGACTTGTTTGCTTCTGAAGGATATCGACTAAATGATCCTCTTCCATTGGATGAATTGGGTCATTCCGAAATACTGATTCAGAAAGCTTTACCCCATTTACATAATGGATACCATCTTTGGTCGTCCTGCCATTCTCGGGGTAGCCTAAAACGACAATAGAAAAATAGATTCCTAATTCATCCTGCATCGCATCAAACTCGGACCCGATATTCCCTCTAAAAACTGAGCAAGTCTTATTGAAGAATGTTGTACACCCCAGCTCTTTTAGCTTTCTTGTCGCTTTTTTCACCTTTTGGTAGGCGGTATCCCTGTCATCAAATCGACTATTTGTATCAATAATAAGAACATCGCTTGAGACCTTATTCAATTTGTCGAGAACCTCATAAGAGTATATCTCTGTTTTGAAATTCCACTTTGAAAACAACAAGCCTATATCACTGGAACCAGTAATGTCATCTCCGACTATTCCAAGCATCTATCTTTCCCTCCCAAAAAATGAATTCATATTTATTTATGCAAGTTATATGCCATCTTTAGAACGATGCAAAAGCTATTGAACTAAATTTTAAAAATCAAACGATTGTCACAACTGGATCATGTAATTCTAAATATTTGCTTGGAGCACCTATTCCTTTTATTTGCCCTTGAAAACTCGTATAAACAACCTCTTTAACTCTAGTAAAAATAATTATTGTTTTTTAGTGTTGTAGAAATACAACGACATTGCAACAACATACACAACATGTTGCAACAACCCTCTTTGACATTATGTCATTTTACTACTACCAATGATTGTTTCTCCTAAATCTTTATCCTATTAATAAGAGTGATTTTATAACTTAAATAATAAAACCGATAAATTAGGCACGAATTTTGCATTATATTCATTCGAAACCATAAAAGGAGGTATAATTATGATCTATCAACAACTTATTAACAAAATGGAACAACAGCGTTACCGGCTTAGACAATGGACTCCTTATTGATCGTTAATTGAAACCGCTTTCTGTTACTTTGGAAGAGACTACTATCCCACTCATAATAGGGGAAACGTTACTCTTGCTTTTAAAAGTAAATACATTTTGAGGAGGATAAACAGTTGAGTATAGAAATTATTTCCATCATCATCCTATTGGCTATGTTTATTATCGGTTCTTTCTTACCAATCAATATTGGAGTATTAGGCTTCGTCGCTGCATTTTTAGTGGGCGCTCTCATTAGCGGGATGAGCGTTGATGACATTTTTGCTGTATTTCCGGCAGACTTATTCATTATCCTTGCAGGGGTCACCTATTTGTTCGCAATCGTTAAGAATAATGGCACCATCGACCTGATTACAAGCTGGGGACTCCGGTTAGTCAAAGGGAATACCGGTTTGATTCCATGGGTCATGTTTTCTTTGAGTTTTCTGTTGTGCAGTGTAGGTACACAGGGGACGGCCGCGGTCATTATCATTGCCCCGATTGCCTTACGACTGGCTGCACAATGTAAAATTAACCCGATCATGATGGCTCTTATGGTAGCACTAGGCATGACTGGAGGAATCTTTTCCCCGCTTAATCTCATGGGGCTTGTTGTAAACGGTGTCATGGACTCACGGAACCTTTCCCATTCTCAAGGACTGTTTTTTATGAATACATTTCTCTTTTCCTTTGCGGTTGCATTTCTGATTTACGTCGTTTTTGGAGGGCTGCGCCTGCTTAAGATGGGGAGAAATAACTCTCAAAGTTATGTAGCTGCGGCAGCAGATGCTGATGTAGAAGATGAAACTGAATTACCAACTGAAAGTAATATTGGTCAAAATGAGCGGCTGACACCGTATAAAGGCGCTACTCTTGCTGGCATAGGCATCCTTATTATATGTGCCATTTGGCTTGATATAAACATGGGCTTTGCAGCACTTATGGTCGGCCTCGCCCTAGCCTTGATGGCTCCTAAAAAGCAAGCTGAAATCATGGGCAGCATACCATGGTCAATCATATTCATGGTTAGCGGTATCGTCACATACGTAGGGGTAATGGAATCAATTGGTGTTATGGATTATTTAACTGAACAAATAGCAAATGTGAAAAGCCCGGTGCTCGCTGCACTCATAACCTCATATATTGGAGGGATCATCTCTGCCTTTGCCTCCACGACAGGGTTCCTGGCAGCAGTCATACCCTTGTCCGTTCCTATCCTGCAGGATCCAAGCATGTCATCCGTAGGGGTTATCTCAGCAATATCAATTGCCGCAAGCGTCGTCGATATCAGCCCCTTCTCTACTACAGGTGCCGTCCTGCTTGCTAACGCTCAAGGGATCAAGGAAAACGTCTTTTATAAAAGACTCTTGATCATTGCAGGCATCTTCGTTGCTGCCGGACCTGGATTAGCCTGGCTTATATTTGTGGTGCTATTCTGATACTCCCACAACTAAAGCAGTAGGCTTTCTTCGACTCATTCTGTAAAACAGTCTATTAAAATCTCGACATATTGCCCAGCATGACACCATATTTGATGTCATGCTGGTTTATCTTTAGAAACAAAAAATTATTTCTATGTTTGCGTTTATAAAAATCGATTTCCTTCCTTTATGGTTATCATTGATTAACCTCTTTTCCTGCAGTACTTTACAACATTTTGTTGCAACTCAAAAACTATTAAATTTTTATCTCATATTTTTTCAGCTTTCTCCACAATGTACTTCGGTCTATTCCCAATGCCTTGGCAGCTTTGCTTTTATTATAGTTTGCCTCATGCAGGGCCTTTTCTATCAGATCTTTCTCACCTTTTACTTGAAACGCTTGAATGATATTTTCTGTTTCAGCTATCTCAATCTCTTCACCTATGTCTTGAGGATAAAGAGTCATTCTCATTGAAGCTTTGTCGATTATGGCTGATGTGTTTAATACACATAATCGTTCCACTACATTCTTTAATTCACGAACATTCCCTTTAAAATCATAATTCATCAACATTTCCAGCGCATCTGATGAAAGGGTTTGTAGATGGTTATTAAATTTCCGGTTATATTTTTCTAAATAGTGCAAAAACAGTTCTGATATGTCTTCTTTTCGCATTCTAAGCGGCGGTATATATAGCTTTAAAATGTCGAGCCGGTATAATAAGTCTTGTCTAAATTCATCCTTCTGAACAAGATTCTTCAGATTCTTGTTTGCAGCCGCGATGATTCGTACATCAATCGGCACAACCTTATCTCCCCCTACTCTTCTAATTTCTTTTTCCTGAAGAACTCTCAGCAGCTTACTTTGAAAAGATATGGGAATCTCTGATACTTCATCGAGAAAAAGGGTACCACTGTGGGCAAGCTCAAAAAGTCCAATCTTTCCACCTTTAGAGGCTCCTGTAAATGCGCCATCTACATATCCGAAAAGCTCGCTTTCTAATAAAGCCTCCGGCAATGCAGCACAGTTTACAGCTACAAACGGCCCGCTGCTTCTACTGCTGGCATTGTGAATGCTTTGGGCCATAAGCTCCTTACCCGTACCTGTTTCACCAACTATTAAAATATTAGATGATACACGCGAAAACTTTTTCGCCGTTTCAATCGTCTGGGCCATGAGCTCACTTTTATGAATGATGTTGTCAAAATGATATTTCGCGAATAACCCTTTTGCACTCATCTTTTTTCGGATTTGGATTTCAACCTGTTGTATTTTTGTACTATCTTGAAAATTTATCACGATCCCGGCTATTTTCCCATCAGACATAACAGGAATATAACTAGCAGATAAAACCTTATTGTTTGTCTTATGGAGAACATTGTTTTTTTCTTTTCCGGATTTCATAATATCTTTAAAACTATTTTCCATGATTGGGAAGACATCTTTAAGGTCCTTATGATAGAAATCTGTACCTTTCTCTTGGTACATGCTGATTGCACTTTTATTAATGACTTCTATTCGTCCGTTACAGGTAACATATATAATGCCGTCTTGGGAACATTGGGCAATGGTTTGAAATATATCGGCTTTCGCTCGCTCCTGCCGCATCACCTCCACCGTTCTAATGGCCTCATTTAATGCTTGTGTAATCGCTTCCTCACCTGTTTCTATAAGAATAGAATGGACATCCATCCTTTTCGCACACATATTGACATAATATCCGCCAACGAGGACATCGCATCCATTTTGGACAGCATTTTCAATTGTTTTTTCGATGTTGTTCAGCTTTTCGGGATTATAAATCTCAATTTCACAATCAAATAATCCGCAAAGCTGATTGACGCCTTCAATTGTAGATTGAGTGCCCACGAATCCAATTTTTCGAGGAGTAAATTGCTTTCGGCATTTCTCTATTGTTTTAATGATGTCGTATCCTGTTATAGGTATTTCAATTTGCGGAATATGCGGCTTCAGTCTTTTCAGCTTTTTAGCTGTATATCCTCTGGCAACCAGCACGTCACAGTTAAATCTAACACCTTCTAGTTTATCTGCTGAGATGACAGATATTTGGCGGTTTACAATATCTTTTTGCGGATGTGCATTAAAAATTTTGTAAACCAGATCTTCAAGCTCAGGATATGGAACAATATAAGTAACATTAATCATAAAGGTGATCACCTCCTTCTTATTTGTTGCAACTATACAACGATGCAACACTTCCTGCAATAGCTTTCTAATCAAAGAGAAGATGATTTGATAAGTTTTCTATAAAAAATTTAAATAAAATCTGCTTTGATATTCCTTCAGTAGTTGGCACTAATCTTGCATAATAACTTATTGAAAACTTAGGAGGAGGTTTTACTATGATTTATCATCATCTTTTTGACAAAATGAGAAAACAGGAAGTTGTTCATGCAGCAATTATCGGAGCAGGCCATTTTGGTACAGCAGTGGTGACCCAACAGAACTATAATCAATATTTAAAGGTATGTATTGTTGCAGACACCAACCTGGACGCAGCAAAGTCTTCCTTTATAAAGGCTGAGATCCCTGATGAACTTATTGTATACACGGATAATGCGGCGGATGCTCAAAAAGCAATTGAAGCAGGGAAATTCATATATACGGATAAGGCTGAAATGATCATGGATGTTCAAATCATTGATATTGTTGGGGAAGGGACAGGAGTTCCAGAAGCGGGTGCTTATTTTGCAAAGCTTGCGATTGAAAAAGGAAAGCATGTTGCCATGATAAATAAGGAAGCGGATTCAGTTATCGGTCCGATCCTTAAAAAGCTGGCACAAGAAAAAGGGGTCGTTTATACACCAGTTGACGGCGATCAACACGGCTTGCTTATCTCAATGGTGGAATGGGCTAAAATTGTGGGCCTCACTGTTATTTCTGCCGGTAAAGCTCGTGACGGGGAATTCGTCTATGATGAAAAGAACCGGAGCATCTCAATCGAAGCGGATGGCATAACGGTACATGAAGCTGCTTCAGTGAAAATATCAGAAGAGGAAACAAAATATTTTGAAATGATTCCAGAAGGGAAATCAGAAGAATACATTCAAAAAAGATCAGAAATTTTAAGCACACTTCCCGGTGCAGGTGCATTTGACTTATGTGAGCTGACCATCATGGCTAACTCAACGGGACTCACTCCTGATTGCGCAGAGATGATTGAGGCAACACTTAGAATTACAGAGCTCCCTGTAGCATATTGCAGTAAAAAGGACGGAGGTATTTTCAAGGATGAGGGTATCATTGATTTAATAACGTGCTTCCGCAGATCTGATGAGCCTGGTATGGGCGGAGGTGTATATATGGTCGTTCGTTGCGATAACGCCTACTCAAACTACATCCTAACAACCAAGGGGCAAATTCCGAACTACGATAAATCAACAGCTGTCATCTATCGCCCATACCATCTTTGCGGTGCTGAAACATCCAGTTCCCTGCTGGTTGCCGGCTTACTCGGACTTGATACTGGATCCCTTGAATACAAGCCGCGCTTCGACCTTGTTAAAAAAGCGGCCAGAGATATCAAAGCAGGAGAAATATTCGGCAATGACCACGACTATAACATAACCGCCATGATCATGCCTGCTTCTATACAGGACGATAACAACCCGATCCCAGGTCATATGCTGGATGGAAACAAAGCAAAGGTGGACATTAAAAAAGGAACAATTATCACTTATGGAATGGTTGAGACTCCTGTGGATTCGACTTTATGGAACCTTAGACAGCTGCAGGATGAAACCTTTCTTAAATCGACAGTAGCTCAATAAATAAAGGAAATTCCGTCTCTAATTATTGATAGGGGCGGAGTTTTTTATTTAGGGTTACTCCTACAGACAGAGTTTATGGGAAGCAGTGATCCGGGGCTTTTCTAGTTCTATGCACGAGTTTATCACCACTTGTCAAGAACAATTTAAAATTCGCCAGTAAAACCAGATTTTCATTCATGATATAGACCGGTCATCAGACTTATTATAGGAATGGGATATCAAGGTTCTTGATATCTATGTATAATTTATTTATAATCTAAATAAGACTAAAAAAGATCAGGTGCGTTAACACCTGACCAGCGCATGCTACATGCCGCAAAGTTAGCGGCTAACCAATTTTACAGGGATAACAAAATGAAGTAACTACCCATTACCTTGGTGAGGCGGGCGGTTACTTCTTTTTGTTTTGACTAAACATAATTACAACTGTCAGTGCACCTATCAAAACTAAATTTGAATATAGTGCCATAGAGATTGCTTCATATATCGTCATTTTTCCACCTCCCTTCTTTAAGGGAAGTGGTTAACCGCCTACCTGCTTTATGCAGCTGCTGCTATTATCTTACCACAAAAACCCACACAAAGGGAACGTATGATCTCGTTTTCGAATTTTATTTTCACCATAAATAAAACTCTTTGAGAAAAATATATTTATATTCTGAAAAGTCAGAAAAAAGGGGTATAAAACTTTCGCCTTATTTCGTTATTTGAATCCTTATACACTATACTAAACAGGAAAAAACTTTATTAATAGTCCAAAAGAGGGGTGATTAGAGAAAACGAGATGTGGTGTTGATGAAAGCTGTATTTGGGGAGGTTACTATTTGCAAATGTGAAACACAATTTAATAGAGGGTGGGTATAATGAGAAAAAAAATAAAAATATTTTTGGCTTCTTCACTCACATTAACAACCTTTTTAACAATTCCTATTCCAGATTCTACAAGTTATGTTAAAGCCTCTGAAAAATCAAATTCCATTGTTGTGAACAATACTAGTAATGCTAATGTTTCAAATGAAATGGATATTTTAAAGTTAAACTATCGAGAGTATCTTGCAGGAAATGAGAGTATTAATAGTAATCATTTATTAGATAGTAAAATTAATTCTGTCCATAACACAGCAAAGGCAAGGCTTACTTCTTTTCTCCCTATTGAGGACAGAGTTAAAGGAGAAGAAAAATCCCTATTTAAGAATTTACCCCTCGGTGAAAACGTTAACAATTTAAACAGCTCCTATTTATATTTATACCAAATGGCACTTGCTGCTAAAACATATAAAAGAACGGATTTAAGTGGTGTAAATTACTATCAAAATGAAGAGACAATTCATAAAGTAATTGATGGATTAGATTGGCTGTACACGAATTTCTTTGAAGACCAAGAAAAGGGTTACTATGGAAATTGGTATTTTTGGGAAATCGGTATCCCAATGAATATAACGAAAACGATGCTACTTTTAGAGGATGAGATTAAAAGGTATAAACCTCATTTAATAGATTCCTATGTGGCATCAATGGATCAGTATCTTCGGAATGGAAAAAATGGAGATATCGATTTAGATTCTCGTTTTCATAGAGGGGCAAACCTGGCAGATATTGCGACGAATAGAATTATACAAGGGGCACTTCTTGGGAACGAGGAAAGAATTACTACTGCAATTGATCATATTCTAACTGTTTTTAAAACCATTGATCCCCATAATATCGTTAATGGTAATACTGCCGGATTTTATGAAGACGGATCCTTTATACAGCATCAAAGTGTGGCATATACAGGGTCTTATGGAAAGGTACTATTAAATCGAGTTATCCAAACCATAAGAATATTAAATAATAGTAAATATGATAAAAAAGAAATATTGGTGCCTACTGTAAAGGATTGGATATACAATGGGTTCTCGCCAGTTATTTTTGAAGGCTATATGATGGAAATAGTAAAAGGAAGATCGATATCAAGAACTGGAACAGGTTATCAAGATGTGTTTACTATAATTGAAGCGATGGTTGAAGTAAGTAATTACTTAAGTGATGAGGAAAGTGAAATTTTAAAATCACATTTAAAATATATTGCTAATTCTAATAAAAGCAGTTTCTCTACAGGATTATTTACTTCTTTTGAAACGATTATAAAATTTAATGACATCTTGACGGATCCTGCTATTGAAGCTAACAAGGGGATTGATGAAAATAGTCACTATGCCTTTAACTTAATGGATAAAACTGTGCATTTAAGAAATTCATATGCTTTTGCTTTTTCAAGAAGTTCAAATCGAATTAGTAAGTATGAATATATGAGCGGAGAAAATTTAATGCCATGGTTCCATGGAGATGGAGCATATTACTTATATCTATCAGGCAGAGATCAAACAAAATCTTTTGGCAGTCATTATTTTGCGACAATAGATCCTTATAAGCTGCCTGGAACAACGGTTCCCGTGGAAGAAAGAAAAACGGTTCCCCAATTATATGATGGAATGCTTTTCTATTTAAATACCGAACACCCACTTAATTTTCATTCATCATCTGAATCACAAAATAAATATGTTTATTTTCCTGTAGGTACCAATGATTATTCTGGCGGAGTTAAGCTTGGAGAATACGGAGTATCTGGTATCCAGCTTGGGGATGAGGTAGGATATAGAGACAAACAGGCAGGGCTATTGCCTGAAGACCTTGTTATGTATAAAAACGCTGAGGCAAATAAATCCGTCTTTTTGTTTGACGATGAGCTTGTATTAATGGGATCTGGCATCAAAGATGAAATGGGCAGGGACGTAATTACTACAATTGATAATAGAATGTTTGCTGAAAATGAAACAGGTACGATAACGGGAGAGACATATGATGATCGCAGATTAAATGATCCGATTAATGGAGAATACGATCTAAAGTGGATGAACTTTAAAACAGATGCTGAGGGAACACAAGTAGGTTATTACTTCCCAGAGAATTCTAAAATAAATGTTACGAAAGATACCGTTACTGAAAGCATAAATAGAATTCGCACATCAAATCCAGATACAAATGTAACGAAGAATTTCTTTACATTGGGAATTGACCATGGAAAGGATCCAGAAAACGAAAAATATGCATACGTGATTTTACCTAATTTTGATGAAGCGAAAACAAACGAGTATTCCAATAACCCTAGTGTTAAAATTTTATCAAATACCGAAAATGTTCATGCTGTGGAAAATACGAAGCTGGGAATGAAAGGATTCAATTTCTTTAGCGATAAAAAAAATACAGTCAGCAATGTCACATCCTTTAATAAAGCCTCAATTATGATTAAGAATAATCATAATGGCACGGTCACGATAGCAGTTTCTGATCCTACTTTAAGTTTAGATAAAATGAAGCTGGAAATAGTAATTCCAGATCCTGAATTAGTAGCGGCTAGTGAAGGTGTAAAAGCCTCAGTATCTCGCAAAAAAGCTTTAATTAAAATTGATTCTAAGAATTCAAATGGAAAAAGCTTTGAAATAACACTAAAAATGAACGCGGATTAAGAATCACTAAACGAGATTTTCATTATCGAAATATGCAAGTCATCAGGCTTATTAACAGGAATGCGACATCAAGATCCCCTTAACGTTGTTTTAATCTGTGTTTTGCTGACGAGACTCTAAAAGAGTATCAATGGCCTCAATCCCACTTAAAACAGTGGATTTGAGGCCATTCGTATTTTAATGCATTTATTATGATTTATACACTGAATATACGTAATCATTTTAATATTCTATCTAAAGCTAGAATGTCTTCCATTTCGGGGTTGCTCCAATTAAACCAGCCAATTACTGACGTATCCAAAAATTACAACCATCTAAAACTAGATGGCGGCTTGCTATTCATCAAAACTGTTTGGTGTTTCCATCCGTGTTTCTACTAACTGTTACATTCTTCTCAATAAAGGGCTGTCGTTTGCCATAGGTTAAACTCCGCCATAGCCATTCTGCTGGACCAAATCGAAACTTTTTTAACCAAAGGTGGCTGATCCCTATTTGTAAAGAGTATAACAAAACTACAATCAGGAGCCACATGGCTGGTCCGACTTGACCAAACAGCCCAAATCCATAACTGTAAAATATGGTCGTACAAACCAATGACTGAAGCAGGTAATTGCTTAATGCAAGCCTGCCGACTGCCTGCAGAGGTGTGAGAATCTTCAGCCATAATTTTTTCTGACAAAGCAATACAACGGAAGTCATATAAAAGAAACAAAGAGCTGGTCCGCCGATAGCCGTTCCAATGAAATACGTCAGTAAATAGATGGAAGAAGAGGAATCGACTTGCGTAATGCTATAGACAGCTAAACTGTTAAATGGAAGACCAATAATCAGACCCGCCAGCCAGCATTTTCTATAAAAAGGAAGCTGCGCCTGGATGTTTTTATACCGTTCTGTTTTTGCTGCATAGGCACCAAACAAAAACATGCTAAAAATAGTCGGGACCATAAAGATATATCCGGTCAATGCGAAAGCATAATCTTGTGCACGCTGACTCATTATTTCCGCGAACGTTCCGGATCCATAGGCAGTGACTGATTGCTCTATCATTTGATCAGCAAAGGCTGCCCCTGTTGTATCCTCAGGACTACCACCTCCTGCCATTAAAACCCCAATAGATGCAAGGAACATTAACAAAGCGGGAAGAAATAAGCTCATAAAACCCCATGTTAATAGCGTTTTTGGCTTCAAATGATAAAATAATAATAAAAACAAACCTGTTATAGAATAAATAATCAGAATGTCACCATACCAAATCCCGAATGCATGGATAAGACCGATAATGAGTAAGATGAACAGTCTTTTAAGAAATAAGGTCTTTGGTCGCTTCACTTTCTGCTCAGCACGTTGCAAAAAAAGAACAAATCCCAGACCAAACAAGAAGGAAAACATTGTAAAAAACTTGGACGTAGCAAAGAAGTGAATAAGCTTATCAGCAAGTTGATCCCAGGGACTATTCCACCACTCTACCTCCGTCATAAGTAAATAAACACCTGGTGTGGAGAAAAAGCTCATGTTCGCCGCCAAAATCCCCAGCAACGCAAATCCCCGAATGATATCGAGTTCACGAACTCTTTCTTGTTTTGGAATCGGGGCAGTTGTCATTGATTGTGTCATCATCGAAAATTTGCCTCCTAATGTTGATAAATTGGTAGCGATGCTTCATAAAGTTTTATTCAAGTGTTTCAACTTTTGCGCTCACAATACCTTCACAAAGCATCGGCTTAAAAAACATCCCTCCTTAAGTTCAACTCGAAATAAAGGATGCTTGTATGTGTCAATTATATTGCGAAATCTAAATTACTATGCCTTTCAGAACTAAAAAGAGTAATAGGTTGACAGACTGAAAAGGTATTCTAAGATTATTAATTGATGATTACCATTCATAAATCCAGATGCCGTCTCAGTTTTCTTTTTACTCGTTGGAGAGCATTATCAATTGACTTAACATGAATGTTTAGTTCTGCGGAAATTTCCATATAGGATTTTCCATCCATATATAAGGTCAACACTATTTTTTCCAAATTACTTAGCAATTCTCGAATTTTTAGTTCGATATGGTCAGCTTTTTCTTGATGAATCATTAATGCTTCCGGATTCGTTATTTTTTCTCCGGTTATCATATCCATAAGCGTAAAATTTGAATCTTCATCATAAAGAGGCTTGTCCAGGGGAAAATACGAATTTAGAGGGCTGTGTTTTTGACAAGCAGCCGATTTGATCGCCGTGATCATCTGTCTAGTGATACAAAGTTCAGCAAAAGCTTTAAAAGAGGCCCTCTTGTCCTCTCTAAAATCCCGAATAGCATTATATAAACCAATCATTCCCTCTTGGATGAGATCTTCTTTATCTGCACCAATTAAAAAGTACGGCCTTGCTTTCTTGCGGACTAAATTCTGATATTTGTTTATTAAAAAAGCCAATGACTCGCTATCTCCCCTATGAGCCATTTCTATCAACACTCTATCTTCTAATTTAGCATAATTTACAATCAGTTCTACTTCGATAGCTACACTCACTCATATCCCTCCGCCGACTCCACCTGAGTTTTGATGTTTAATAAACTGATAGATCATTGTCTTTTCCTTAACTTAACTAAACCATATTGACATAATGCTTTTCTATTATTGAGCCAATAATTATATTAAAATTCGAAAATACTTTTGACAATTATGATATCGTTTTCATATTCTAATAAATGGTATCGCTTACACAATAAATTTATCACCTATTTTTCTATACTGTCAATAATTTTATGGAATCGTTTTCAGAAATATTTTTAATAGAAAATAATCCTAGTAGACAAGACTCCGAAAACCTACCACAAAAAGGCGGCACTTTATTGAGAAGAACTAGTTGTCTTTTTCCCCTATGCAATTACCATTTAATATAATGATAATTTCAAGACCCTATTGAAAAATCTCATATGAATAAATTATATGTGAATAACATTAAGTAATTCTAGAGGGGCAATTCTTAGGCATTTAGTCTAAAGCGTTCTAAACAGAATAGGCAGGACATCAGGTTTATTGAAAGGAATACGACATCAAGATTCTTGATATATATGTATAATTTATTTATAATCAAGATAAGAATAAAAAAGATCAGGTGCTGTAACACCTGACCATGGCAACTACATGCCGCAAAGTTAGCGGCTAACCAGCTTGTAATTAGGAAAAGAAGTAACTACCCATTAACCTGTGGTGAGGAGGGCGGTTACTTCTTTTTGTGTTGACTAAACATAACCACAACTGTCAGTACACCTATCAAAACTAAATTTGAATTTAGTGCAATAGATATTGCTTCATATGCCGTCATTTTTCCACCTCCCTTCTTCAGGGAAGTGGCTAACCGCCTTACCTGCTTTATGTAGTTGCATCTATTATCTTACCATAACTACTGCACTAAGAGAACATATGATCGCGTCTTTTTCTAAACCCGAACCGTAACCAATTATTAAATGATAAATGTGTAAAACCTACACATCCTCACTTTTCAGCATAATAGTTAAACTCAATCAAATTGCCGTCTGGATCACTGACGTAAACCTGATGCCATCCTGCGGCGTTGCTCGGAATGGTCAGCATCGAAATGTTTTGCTCTTCCATCCGCTTGATAAAGGCATCGATATCTGTAACACGAACTGCAAAGTGTCCGTCTTGGCTGTCCAGTTCAATTGTTCCTCTTAATGTTTTTCCTTCGTCATAAACAATCAAGTGCAATTGGGTGTTTCCTAATTGATACCATGCACCTTTTGTATCAAAATTCGGCCTCTCGATTTCTTCAAAACCAAGAACATTTCCATAAAAGTGTTTTGAACGTTCCAGATCTGTTACGATTAATGAAACATGGTGAATACTGGTATACATAGTAAATTCTCCTTATTAATGACAGGTATTTTTCGGTTGATAACAATGCATTTTTCTGAGGACCTATTATCGTTCAACCGAGAAGAACTCCTTAAAGCTGATCATCCACCGCGGCTGCAGTTGAAAACTACTTACTACAGATACCCAAATAAAGGGTTTCGTTAGTGGTATAGTTCTAAGCATCTCATATCAGACATAATGATTATAGCCATGATATCCATAATTTTGTCAACTCGCTTAATTGAGTACATTTAGAAACTCATTAACTTTTTACAAATACCGTTTTAATTGATGTGAAAAATTCTATTGCAGCTTGCCCTTGCTCTCGCGAATGGGAACTTGATTGCTTCATTCCACCAAATGGTGCTTGAAGTTCAACTCCAGCTGACTCAGAATTAATACGGATAAGCCCTGCGTCCATTTCATTGATAAAGGATAACATTTTACTGATATCTTTAGTGAAAATCGATGCACTTAAGCCATATTGAACATCATTGGCAATTTGTAATGCCTCTTCAATCGTTTCAAATTTCATAAGGGCTAGGACAGGCCCAAAGATTTCCTCTTGAGCAATGGTCATCTTGCTATGAATGTTTTCAAATACACTTGGTTCAATATAGAATCCCTCCTTACATTCTCCGGATTCCACTCTCTTACCACCATAAATTAATTTAGCTCCTTCTTCGACACCTTTATCAATATAAGAAAGAACAGTGTTTAGTTGGTTTTCACTGGCACAAGGTCCCATCCATGTTTCTTCATTTAAACCGTTACCAACCCTTATTTCTTTTACCTTTTTGATAAGCTTTTCTTTGAACGTTTCATATATACCGCTTTGTACAATAACCCGGCTAGTAGCTGTACATTTCTGCCCTGTTGACCGTAGTCCTCCACTGATAGCAGCATCGACAGCTTGATCCAGATCAGCATCATTAACTACAATTAAAGGGTTTTTTCCACCCATTTCAAGTTGGTATTTTGCACCGCGTTTAAACGCTCCTAGGCCTACTTGTTTACCAACCTCGCCTGATCCAGTAAATGTAATCCCATTAATAGAACGGTTGTCAACAATCCCCTGGCCAATTATAGAACCAGAACCGGTAACCATATTGATAACCCCTTTTGGAATTTTTGCTTCATGAAAGCATTCCACAACTTTAGAAGCAGTTACAGCTGTCTCTTGGGCCGGCTTAAAGATAACAGAGTTTCCATATATTAGAGCAGGTGCGATTTTCCATATCGGTATGGCTACTGGAAAGTTCCATGGAGTGATAACACCTACTACTCCAAGCGGGACACGAGTTGTAAACATTAGTGCTTCAGAATCAGTTGATGGAATAACATCGCCTACCTTCCGTACCCCTTCGCCTCCATAATATCGGAGAATTGATACTCCTCTAGCTGTTTCTGCTTTTGCTTCATTTAATGTCTTACCCATTTCTCTAGTCATTGTTTCTGCAATGTCATTCAACCTTTTCTCAAGGATATCAGCTGCTTTATAAAGGTACTCCCCGCGAATAGCCCCAGATTGTTGACTCCAAGATAATTGGGCTTTTTTTGCTGAGATTACCGCTTGATCTAAATCTTCTATTGCAGAATGTTGAATATAGCCAACAATCTCATTTTTATTTGCAGGATTAATGCTTTTATCTGTTTTATTAAAGATACCAGATGCCCATTCACCGTCAATATAATTAAGATATGTCTTAACGTTAGTTCCTGTGCTTTGCATGTATTCCATCCTTCCTCTATAAAAAATCTTTAGTTTCTAGCCAATATTATTGGTGCTTTTTCTCAGCCAAAGCGTACTTATGATTAAAATAATCCCTAGTGCAAGAATTCCAAGAAAGATCGGACGTTGAAAAAACATAAGAAAATTATTTTCATACATGACTAGGCCCCTTCTTAAATTTGATTCAATCATCGGAGCTAAAATCAGGGCTAGCATTAAAGGAGCAATAGGATAATCAAATTTCTTCAGTAAAAACCCTATCACCCCAAATAAACACATCATACCGATGTCAAAGATATTGTTATTAACAGCGAATGATCCTATTAAACAAAACATAATCACACATGGATAAATTATTTTAGTTGGCTGTGAAATAATCTTAACTATTGAATTAGTTAGAGATATTCCATATAAAAACACTAATACATTTGCAATTAAAACGCTGGCGAACATTGCCCAAACAAAGTCAGGATTATTTTGAAAAAGTAAAGGACCTGGTTCTAAACCCTGTATAAGCAAAAAAGCGATTAACATGGCTGTTTGACCATCACCTGGAATTCCAAAGGTCATCATCGGAATTAAAGCTCCACCTACATTGGCATTGTTAGCAGCTTCAGATGCTACTACACCTTTCAGTTCTCCTTTTCCATATTTGTCATCTTTTTTTGCAAAACGAGTGGCAACATCATAGCTTGCCCATGAGGCAATATCGGCACCTGCTCCTGGAATTGCTCCTATAAATGTACCTATAGAAGAGGAACGGAATAAAGTTCCCATAATTCTTTTCCATTCAAAAGATTTCAATTTTATTCGATACTTAAAATTCTTACTTTTGCTTTGATAGGAATCATTTACAAATGAAAAAACTTCTGATAAACCAAAAAGACCAATCAACGCTGGAATATATGAAATCCCATTTGTTAAGTTTGAGTTTTCAAATGTGTATCTAGAAAAACCGCTTATTGGATCAATTCCAATTGTGGCAATCATAAAACCAAGTAAGGCAACAGCCAATCCTTTGACTAGTTGCTTTCCTGATATTGATAGGATGATAGAAATCCCTAGAATACCTAAAGCAAAATATTCCGGGGAACTAAATTTCAACCCAACCTTTGCTATATAGGGTGCTAGTGTAATCAATATCGCACCACTAAATAACCCTCCTACGGCTGAAGCTAAGAAACTAACATTTAACGCCTTTTGACTTTCTCCTTGCCGGGATAAACAATAACCATCAATAGCTGTTGCTGCTGATGCTGGTGTTCCAGGAATATTTAAACATATTGCTGATATTGAACCGCCAGCTATTCCGCCAATGTATATCCCCATTAGCATACAAATAGCTACTATTGGGTCAAACCCGAAAGTTAAAGGAGCTAATATCGCTAATGCCATAGTCGATGTTAACCCTGGAATTGCCCCTAAAATCATCCCAAACAAAGTTCCTATTAATACTGCAAAAAAAGTCCAACCACTAAAAACAGTAAGAAATCCTTGAAAGAGTTCCATATATTTAGCCCCTTTACATTAAATCTAAAGGTACATTCAAAAATAACTTAAACAAACCATACATTGAAAACGTCAAAATGACAGAATAAATAATTGGGCGAAAAATTCCCTTATTATCATATAAACGAAAGGTTAAAAATAGGAAAATTAGACTCATACCAATGAATCCGATCACTGGTAATAATATTAAATATATAGCTAAATAGATTACTAAAAAAAGATGTTTTCTTCCAATGCGAAAAGCCGGATTTTCCTCTTTAGCTTCCTCTACCTTTCTATGTTTAAAGACTATAATTAAGCTGCAAACCAGCATTCCTCCTGATAAAACTAAAGGAAGAAAAGAAGGACCTGGTTCATTTCCTCCTTTTGGAAACCCTATGGCTAAGAATCCATATATTATTGAAAGGAGGAACAGAGCCCACCCTATTACAGCTTCACGATTAAAGAATGAATATTTCATCCTCCATACCTCCAAATAGTATAATGAGAAAAGCGTAAGGCGCCCGTTTATCGTCGACAAGCATTCGGGCGAGCCGGCAAAAAGGTTGTTCTTTAACCTTCTTGCCGGTTTGGCTTATGACCTAAGGGCCGATGGCGCCGGGAGCTAGACACTAAAACAAAGAACGAAAAGCCCAGAGCGCTAGTCCTTCGGCGACAAGCACAAGGAGCCGGCATGAAAGTTGTTCTTTAACCTTCTTGACGGATTGACCCTGAGACCTAGGGGCTGATGGCGCTCGAGCTGGACAATAAGGAAAAGCGGAAGCGTCTTGAACAGCCCCGACAAGCACAAGACGAGCCTCCCGAAAAGGCTGCTTTTGCCTTTTTGGGAGGATTGGCTTTTGACCTCGAGGGGCTAGGCGCTGGAGCTGGACAAAGATACCACTCTTTATCACGTTAATACTTTAATTAACTTAAATTTTCTAAACTGAGGAAAAAAAATTATATTTTTTATTCTTTTGTTTTACTAACTTCTTTTGCTAATTCCTCAAAAAACGGTCGTTGTCCTTCCACAAATTGGGTAAATTCCTCCGTGTTCATATATCTGATAGTAAGTCCTCTCTCTTTCATAAAACTTTGAAAATCTTCTTCTTTTACAGCCTTAGCAAATGCATCATGTAGAATCTGAACGGCTTCATCTGGGGTATCAGCTGGAACTCCTAAACCTCTCCAAGTTCCAATGCTTAAATCGATTCCCTTTTCTTTCAGTGTCGGAACATCAGAAAATTTTTCAGATCTCTCTTCAGCCATAACAGCAAGAATTCTTAATGTACCTGTTTCGACCTGGGATGATACTTCCGGCGGACTTGCTACAAATGCATCGATATGTCCGCCTAAAGCAGCTTGTAAAGTAGGGGCAGCACCATCAAAGGGAACATGTTTTAATTCAACCTCAGCTTTATTGGCAAAAGCTGCCGCAGATAAATGCCATATGTTCCCAAATCCTGAATTACCAATGCTGATTTTTCCTGGTTTGTCTTTTGCCGCTTTAATAAAATCTTCTATTGTTTCGAATTCTGAGTTCGCCGGTACTACAATTGCCGCTGGATCTTCGTTCATAAGGATGAATGGCTTAAAATCATCTGGGGAGAAAGAAGCTTTTTGAAAGATTGGTAAAGTAAAAATTTCCGATGTATAGGAGTGAATAGTCAGCCCGTTCGCCTTTTTAGTTGCCGTTTGTGAAAATCCAACACTCCCGCCTGCACCAGTTACATTAACAACATTAATATTTTTATCCAAATATTCTTGAGCAGCTTCTGCAATAGCTCTATGCGTTAAATCGGTCCCGCCCCCTGCAGCTACTGGCACAATATCCGTTATATCACCATTTGGCAAAGAGTAATCTTTCGAGGAATTTTTTCCGTTTTGATTATTAGAGCTCATTTCTGAACATCCAGAAATAAAAGCGCTTACAAAAATAACAGATAATACACAAAGGAACGTTTTAAATATTTTTTTCACAATTCTTCCCCCCGTTTTATGTTAATCAGATGTAATATCTTCAATAACTGCTACTTTAACTTCTTCTATATGTGTCTTTATTAGATCAGCAGCTAAACTTATATCATAATTATGCATAGCATCTAAAATCTCGCGATGCCTAATGCTTGATTTGTATGGTCTTTGTTGTCCCGTTGCACCAAGAATTCGAAACCAATGAATATGACTGTCTATTGTATCCTTTACTCTTTGAATATATCTATTTTTCGAATAATCAAAAATGATCTTGTGTATTTCGATATCCGTTGCAAAGAAAGGTTGGTAGTTTCCTTCAAATATTTGTTTTTCAGCTGAAATTACTTTGTTTTTCAAGTCAATAATATTTTTTTCCGGAATATGAGGTATTGCCAGCTGAATTGCCTTCCATTCAATCGCTTGTCTTAAGTCATATACTTGGATAATCTCCTCTTTACTTGGCTTTGACACATATGTCCCAGAACGTGGTTTAACTGTAACTAGACCTTCAAACTGAAGCTTATTTAATGCTTCTTTTAAAGGAGTTTTACTAATTTGATACTGGTTTTGAACTTCTTCAACATTAATTTTACTTCCCGGTGGAATTTCATTATTTATAATTTGTTCTTTTAGAATTCTATAGATTTGTTCGGAAAATTTCTCTTTATTAATCATTGGATAATCCCCACCTTTAACTCACTAAAACTTATTAAAACATCTTATTTACATTTTTATCAACTCTCCTTTTTTAAAAATAGTGTTTGATTTTTCTAAAAATTCATTTTATAATGATCTGGAATCTGAAATCTGGAATTCCAGTTTTAGAATAACACACCTTATTCAAAATAGTCAAAATATTTTTAGGAGGTTTTGTTAATGAAAAATGTAAAAATTGATGGTGTCATCTCTACAATTGTAACCCCTTTCAATGCGGACGATTCGGTGAATGAAGAAATGCTTAGGAATGAAGTTCGTTATATTCTTGATTCAGAAGTAGATGGAATATGCGCTTGTGGTTCGACTGGTGAGGGTCATACGTTAACAATCGAAGAAAGTGCCCGGATTTGTGAAATTGTTGTTGAAGAGGTAAAAGGGAAAATTCCAGTGGTTGGGGGAATCATTCAAAATTCCACCCATCAAGTAATTAAATACGGTAAGGCTCTTAAGGATGTGGGAGTAGATGCCCTACAGATTACCCCAGTTCATTACCTCTTTGATCCTGGAATCGAGGGAACAATCAATTATTTCAAAGAGCTTGGTGAAGTGCTTGATATGCCAATTATTATCTACAATGTCGTTCCATGGGCCCTTATTCCGATTGAAGTCATTGAAGACTTAGCAGAACTGCCTCACGTAATCGGAATAAAACAAAGTGCAGGAGAAATGCATTTGTTAGCAGATCTTCTAATAAAAGTTAAAGGAAAAATTACCATTTTAGCTGCAATTGATGACCTCCACTACCCAGCATTCGTTATGGGAGTAGATGGGACTTTAGCAGCAATTCCAACAGTTACTCCTCATCTTACTGTCCAACTGTGGAAAGAAGTACAAAACGGAAACTATGAAAAAGCATTGAAATTACACGAGACGATCCTTCCTATTTGGAATGCGATAAAAGAGCCTAACATGCCTTCAAAACTTAAGGAAGCACTTCGTTTACAAGGAAGAAATGTTGGTAAAGCCCGAAAACCAATTCAGCCTGTGACAAAAGAGGAATCAGAAAAAATTTATGAGGCCTTAAAGAATGCCGGATTACTTGCAAAAAGCTTAAGTTGATGTGGTTAAATTTTCAACAAAGGAGGATAAATATTGAAAAAATTCATAAACGATCCAGATGATTTCGTAGATGAAATGTTAGAGGGTATACTGCTTGCCAACCCTAATCACCTTAGAAGTATTCGGGACGATAATCGAGGACTTGTAAGAATTGATGCTCCAGTGAAAAATAAGGTCGCTATTGTTACTGGTGGAGGCTCAGGACATCTCCCTCTCTTTCTGGGATATGTTGGTAAAGGAATGTTAGATGGGGCGTCAGTGGGAGAAGTTTTTGCTGCCTCAAGTGTCCAACAAATGCTTGATGTTACAAGAGCTGTAGATGGTGGTGAAGGAGTCCTCTATGTTTATGGAAACTACAGTGGGGATGTAATGAATTTTGAGATGGCTGCTGAGTTAGCCGAAACCGAAGGAATTCGTGTTGAAAGTGTTGTTGCAAGAGATGATGTAGGATCAATGCCAAAAGAATTTGAAGATCAAAGAAGAGGCGTTGCCGGGATCTTTTATTTATATAAAATTGCTTCTGCAAAAGCAGCAACTGGTGCCAGTTTAGATGAGGTTAAGGCTGTTACAGAAAAAGTAAACAATTCAGTTCGTTCCATTGGCGTTGCACTTTCTCCTTGCATTTTACCATCGGTAGGTAAACCTAACTTCAAGCTTGGAGAAGACGAAATGGAAATTGGCATGGGGATCCATGGAGAACCGGGAATAAAGAGGGGAAAAATTGATTCAGCTGATAAAATAGCTGAATCTTTGGTAGTTGCTATATTAGAAGATTTATATACCAACCAAGAAATTAAAGAAGTATCTGTCCTAGTAAACGGTCTTGGTTCTACCCCATTAGAAGAGCTTTATGTTGTATACAGAAAGATCCATCATCATTTAGAAAATAAAGGTATTAAAGTTTACAAAGTTTTTATTGGAGAGTATGCAACATCTTTAGAAATGACTGGTCTTTCCGTTTCACTGTTAAATCTAGATGAAGAACTAAAAGACCTTCTTGATATGCCCTTTGAAACTCCTTTTCATGTTCAACAATAAAAATAGGAGGCTCTTATTTTGTTCAATGTCCAAGATATCAAAAATATTTTCAAAGAAATCAGCCGCTTAATGGATTCCAATAAAGAGTTTTTGTGTCAACTAGATGGCACTCTTGGTGATGGAGATATTGGAATAACAATGTCAAAGGGGTTTTCAGCAATTAAAGAAGCTAGTTTAAAAGATAAAGAGCAAGACATTGGCTCTTTAGTATTTTCATATGGCATGATAATGGCAGAAAAGGCACCTTCTACAATGGGTACTTTATTAGCCTCGGCATTCTTAAAGGCTGGAAATCAGTTTAAAGGAAAACAACAATTATCTTTTAATGACTTTGTTATCTTTATTGAAACCATGATTCAAGGAATAAAAGAGCGGGGTAAAGCACAATTTGGGGATAAGACAATACTTGATTCTTTCATACCAGCATTGGAATCTCTAAAAAACTCTGCAGAAAAGAAAGAAAATATTTTACAATCAATCCAAAAGGCACATAATTCTGCTGAAAAAGGGATGAAAAATACAATTAATTTAAAATCACGAAAAGGCAGAGCAGCTCGTTATCTAGAAGATTCTATAGGAAAGCAAGATCCAGGAGCAACGGTAGGAGCATTGTTCTTCGAAGGCATTCTGCAGTATGTGTCAAAAAAAGAGATTTAAATTATTTTCCCGTCTTAATTGAAAGACGGGATTTTATTAATTTTTTTCTTACCTAAATCTTCTGCATAACTATAGACAATCGTTACTTTCTCTTTAACCAGCTGATTACCATCAGATAGACACAATCCTGTCCCGTCGATGGCTAACAGTATCATGCTTGGGTTGATTTGATGACAAAGATTATTCTAAGGGGACAAGAGCTAGAACAAATCCGTACCGATATAGACGTTCGAGTCATGGTTAATAGGCTTATCAGTTTATTGGAAGGTTACGAACTTCGTTCAATCTATTACAGGTCAAGTATTTATCATTGATAACGGACAAACACTTTGGATTAAATAATCTATTGTTTTTGCTTGTCTAAATTGTTATTTATCAAATGAGCACCCTTTTAAAGGTACATCAAAAAAAAGGGTGTTTTGTATACCTTTTCTCCAACAAATGATCCATAAAAACTCAGGCAATTCTAAATATACGATTTATAACCCTTGCATCTTGACCATCTCTACAAAAGCCTTGTATGAATAGCCTAAGTGTTTCTCTTTCCTTCTGATTAGTCCGGTCTCAATAAACTGGTAAGACTCAGGAATTGGATGTACATGTAAATCTTTATAAGAGCCATTTAACACAGACTTTGGCAGAAGTGTAGACGTTAGTTTCGCTCTCACGCTGCTTAAGAGTGTTTCAAGCGAGCTAATTTCAATGTAATTTCTCAAAGTCAGCCCTTCGTCCCTGAACCATTGCTCCAAAATTCCTCTAAATGGACAACCTCTTAGAGATACGGCCCACTTCTGGTCTGATAGTGAAGACAAACTTAATTCCTTGCCAGACAAAAGAACAATTTCATCGGATAACAAGTAATCGATAACAAAGTTTGTTGAGGTCAGATCTCCCGTCACAAAAGCTGCGTCTAGTTCATAGTTCTTCACCTTCTCCATCAACTCAAGAGAATTTCCAGTATCTAAACGAAGCGACACCTGTTCATACTGTGATTGATACTCGGCAATAAGATTCATAAAATTACCGCATGTGACCGTTTCAACCACTCCTATTCGTAATGATCCAGCTGGTTTACCGTGATCTTGTAATATTTTTATAGATTCATCCGCCATTTGCAAAATGGAATCAGCATATTGACGAAAAAGCATCCCTTTCTCAGTTATTTGAACACCTTTTGGTCTTCTATAAAAAAGAAGAACACCTAGCTCCTCCTCAAGTCTTCGTAAACGAGTTGTCACATTTGATTGTACATAATCCAATTTTACTGCAGCGCGTGAAATGCTTCCTTCTTCAGCAATTGCCTGAAACAGTCTCAAATCACTTAGTTCCATAGTAACCCCCATCACTTTTTATGATATCCATATCTTGAATAATCATTATACATGATATAAATACACATTTATACTCGACTTATAGAACAAAGAACAAAAGGAGGAAACGCAATTTAAAAAGGAATCGATTTCTATTGGTAACGCTAATAGGAACGAGGATTCTTAATGAACTAATAAAAGATAATACTGATAATCAGTAAGGCTAGCTGCAATTAGTTTTGATGACTTTCAGGCAACATAACAAGGTTTGATACGAGGGTAAATTACAAATAAAAGAGGAGCTGATTCGAGTTGGATTCTATAACAAATACACAAAAAATGCTAGTTCTTGTCGGTAGCCCAAGACGTAAGGGGAATTCTGCCACACTGGCTAAAGCAGTTCAGCGTGGAGCAGAGGAAGTCGGTACACAGGTTTCACTACGCTTCATTGATGATTACATTTCGAGCTTTCTCCGTGACTGCCGAACCTGCCGCTTATCTGACGGAGAATGTTCAATTAAGGATAATTTCCGAACGCTGTTTTTCGATGATTTTCTTGCTGCTGATGGGGTGGTAATTTGTTCTCCAGTATATTGGTACGGCTTGTCCGCTCAGATCAAATCTTTTTTTGACCGCACGTTCTGTTATTATGCTGCATCTTATCCCAATTCAGATCAAGTCTTAAAGACTATGTCCAGCAAGCGCACTGGCTTAGTGCTAGCTTCCGAAGAGACGTACCCAGGTGCATCGCTCGGAATTATTCACCAGCTTCAGGAGTTTTCACGCTATACCCATTCTGAATTTGTTGGCGTCGTCCATGGGATAGGCAACAGCCGAGGAGAAGTCAGTGTCGATCCAGGCTCACCCGTGTTATTAGCTGAACAGCTTGGTCGGGAATTTTTCAGTCGTAAATATTCCGATTATCGCTTAGATACAGAAAGGAGCAAAAAAGTATGGCCAACTTAAGATAATGGAGATGAGGTAACACCTGATTGAAATCAATCGACACACATATAAGCATGTGGAATCACGCCTTGTTCAGAGAAAAATTACTTTTCTTATTAGTAAAAGATAAAATGGGGGTACCTTTAGGAAAGGCGGATATACAATGTTAAGGAAGCCCCAGTATTATAAAGCCTAATTTCTCACTTACAAAGCTAAGAAATTAGGCTTTAGTTACTTCATTACCACGCTATTTTCAAATAGTGATAAAGGTACTAACTATTAAACGAAGTTTGACTGGGGGCAGATAGCGCCAGTTTAGAATATTAAATACCAGCATAAGTGATTGACATAATCTTTCTCCAAGAAAAATTTTCAGGAAAATAGTAAGTAAAGCACTTTCCCCTATTGTTGGAAAAGATAGATGTAGTTTTGAAGACCGGGTAACGAAAAACTGGCATTACCGTATTCCAATTACTCAGGGACACATACTCAGTCCATCTGATAAATGCGTAAACAATGAAGACTCTTTAACAGCTTATTGATCAAAATACCTTCAAGGTCAGCAACTACAAGCTAAAGTTATTCGTTGATTTCCCAATGTGGATTCCAGACTACTTCCCACAAATGGCCATCTGGGTCTTGGAAGTGCCCAGAGTATCCACCCCAAAATGTGTCGTGTGCCGGGTCAGTTATAAAAGCACCAGCTTTTTTTGCTTGTTCCAATACGCTATCCACTTCTTCTTTACTTCCTACATTGTGACCAATCGTAAACTCTGTAGGACTTGCTGGGGTTTGAGAAACCTTTGCCTCATGAGCGATATCTTTGCGATTCCAAATGGCAAGCTTTAAGCCTGCCTGTAAGTCGAAAAAGGCAACAGCACCATGCTCAAATTCTTTGCCAACTATGCCTTCTGTCGGCAGCCCTATTCCGTCCCGATAAAATTCCAACGCTCTTTCCAAATCATCTACACCCAATGTAATGACAGTGATTCTTGGATTCATAAAATGACCATCCTCCTTATATTAAGGATACCAACGGATGGTCATTATTCCTACTAATATTTAATTTGCTAGTTCACCCACGCATCTTGGGAGTATCCTCGTTTTTCCCAATATCCGATATGTTCATTCTCAATTAACTCAACTCGGTTCAACCACTTGACAGACTTGTAGGCATACATTTTCGGAACGATCAATCTGACCGGTCCACCATTCTTTTCTGTGATTAATTCTCCATCTATTAAAACGGCTGCCATTACATCATCAAGCATGGCTTGATCCAGCGATAATGTATCTGTGTAAACACCATCTGCTGAATAAAACTTTACGTATTTTGCTGACTCTTTGACACCTGCTTGCTGTAACAGAGTTCTTAAAGGTATGCCTTCCCATGTTACTGAATAAACACTCCAGCCAGTCACACAATGGAAATCACTTACTTGGACATCTCTTTTAAGCTGAACAAATTGATCCCAATTATAGGTACTCAGTTTTTCTACTAGACCATCAATTGTAAAACTCCAATTCTTATCGTTTAATTTTGGAATTTCAGTTACTGTGTAGTAACGAAATTGCCCCTTCCTTCCACCCCCAATTGGCGGGGCAGACTTTGCATTTGCTTTTGGAATTGGAGAAAATTGATTCCCATTTGAAACAGAAGCCTTCTCGGTAACTGATGCGAAATTCAGCTGAAACCATCTACCAACCACTGGAAAGAACATAAGGGCAATAACGCTTCCACTTAACATACGCAAAAACGTTCTTCGCTTATAGATTGGATTTCCATTTTCAATAAGCATCGGCTCTTCTTTAATTTCTACTTTATTAAAGCGTTTTTCCAGTTTTTTAAACCATTTACTTCTCGTCATACTATGATAAATGACATATGGCAACCCTACCCAAGTTGCAGCATCATGGATGATTAAAGCCCATGAACTAACGATGGGTGGAGTGATCCTATGAAAAGTTAATAAAATACCAGAAATAATGAGGATAATTAAAATCGTTAATACTAGCCTAAGATTCAGCCGATTATTCTTCTTTTTACTCAAAGTTCTAACATGCTTTTTCATTTTAGGAAAATAAAAGAACAAGGGAATACAGCTAATAACACCTACCCAAATATGAAGATCTTTCATCAAGACACGGATAGATGGAAAAGCAGAGCGAAAAGTAGAAGAAAACAAAAGCAAACCGGTCAAGCTTAATAAGAAAAACGAGATTGCATTATAATGATGCAATTGAATAAGCTTCTTACCGAAATTTATGTTACCTTGAAATAAAATCCTCAAATTCACTCTTTTCTTCCACCTCATTTCTATTAATTGGCAAGACAATCATAAATTCGCTCCCTTTTCCCACTTCACTTCCGGCTGTAATGACGCCGTTATGTTTTTCTACAATTGTTTTCGCTATGGCCAGCCCAAGTCCAGCACCACCAAATTTTTTATTACGGGATTTTTCAATTCGATATGTTCTTTCAAAAATATGAGGAAGCTCTTCCTTACTAATTCCTTCACCCCTATCTCGAATAGAGACTTTAATTTTTTGATTTGGCAAAGTAACAACGGATAGTGTAATTAATCCACCTTCTTCTGAAAACCGAATGGCATTGTCCAATAAATTAAATAAGACTTTTTGAAAATAAAGCCGGTCAACATGAATGGATGGAATTTGATTGGGAAGCTTCACATCGATTTCAATATTTTTTTGTTCTAAATGGATTTGCTCATGCTCAAGGACTGCGAGTAACAATTCATCAACTCGAATTGGTTCGTATGAGAGCCTGATCCCGCCCGAATCCAGTAAGGATAGCTGGAACAACTGTTGAATAAGTTGATCAAGGCGTTCTGTTTCCAGCCCAATTGTACGTAAATACCGATGAAAGGTAGCATCATCTTCTACAACTCCATCTTGAATTGCAGCAACAAATGCTTTTATAGATGACATCGGTGTTCTTAAATCATGAGAGATATTGGCTACCAATTCCCTCCGCCTTGTCTCTGCCTGTTTAATTTGGTTAAAAGCGTCATTTAACCTGACATTCATATGATTGAAACGGATTGTTAATTCTTTAATTTCAGCTGGACCTTCAACAGGAAGGGAGTGATCAAACTTACCTTTTTCCATTTGGTGAGACTGTTTTACGAGTAATTGAATAGATCGTTCCACTGGTTTTGTAAGAAGATAATGAACAAAACTAGACAAAAGGGATGAAAAAATCGTGATGATTGATAACCAAATAATGATGTGATTTGGTAATACCATGTACATATAACTTACAAATAAGAAGGTAAACATGATTAAAACACTTACACTATTGGCAATCAAAAAAATCCATTTTATTTTCATTCGATTTCACCAGGCGAGAATTTATATCCAATTCCCCATACTGTTTGAATATATTTTGGCTTTGAAGGATTTTCCTCAATTTTTTCACGCAGCCGCCGTACATGCACCGTAACAGTTGTCGTATCATCATCAAATTCTGTTTGCCATACTTTATATAAAAGCTGAGAACGAGAGAATACTTGCTTCGGATGTGAAGCAAGTAGATTGAGTAAATCAAATTCTTTCATAGTTAATTCGATTTTTTTCCCAAGAAGAAACACTTCTCTATTTGCAGTGTGAATGGTTAACGAATCTGCTTTAAGGATATGTTCTTCATCCTTCTCATGTATAGAACGTTTGCTGTAATCTAATAATCGACAAATGGCATTTATTCTTAACACTAATTCTCTTGGGTTAAAAGGTTTTGTTATATAATCATTCGCACCGATCGTTAAGCCCACTAACCGATCATATTCCTCACCTTTAGCTGTTAAAATCACAACGGGGATATCATCACTTTGGCGAATTTCTTCACACACCTTCCAACCATCTACATAAGGCATCATTAAATCTAAGATTATCACGTGAAACTCATTTTCTCGCCAAAGCTGGAGAGCCTCTTCTCCATTAACAGCAGTTACAACCAAATAGCCTTCCCGTTCCAAATACCGCCTGCATACATCTAGAATCGCAGGTTCATCATCTACAAGTAAGATGCGTTTATTCAAGTACTTTTCATTCCTTTATACATTTTACCTTTATATTAACACTAACTTCTTCTAAATAAATAATTGCCAGATTACATCCCATCCTTCTTTTCTTCGCTCTCCATGCCATCTTCCATCATTTCTTCATCTTCCATTTTCTCCTCTTTTTCCATCATGTCTTTTTCTTCCATATCACTTTTCTCTTCCATATCCCCGTTTTCTTTCATCTCATCGTTTTTTTCCATCTCTTCTCCGTTACTCATGTCCCCATTTTCTTCTTTTTCCATATCGTCGCTCATTTCTTCTTCTTTCATATCACCTGTGTTTGAGGTATCTTCGTTTGCATTTCCACAAGCAGCTAGAAATAATACACCTGCCATCGTCATCGTCATAAATAAAAACTTCCAATTTTTCATTTTCACTCTCTCCTTTGTTCTATCATTCGATTCGCTATTTATCGTACTAAGTAAATCTTGCTTCAAAATAAACAAAGTATTAAATAAGTCTTACATTTTGATAAATACTATAAAATACTTTGATCACTGCCTAAAAGAATAAATATTTCATATTCTCTAACTCCTAACATGGGAAAGGAGCCTCATTAGCAAGTGTCTGGCGGGCTCCTTTCTCTATGAACTCATTGACTGTACAGTTACCCGATAAATCAACATTTATTATAGTAGCAGCATATGTAAACATGCGGTATACAACTTTAAGGATATTCTGAAAAAAAAATCCCAATCTCTCAGTTTAAATTGAGAAATTGGGATTTAACTCTTTGATTCAATGATGTGCACGATTTAATTCTAAAAGTTCAGGCAGGTCGGCTGCACTTTTTTTAGTATCGTTATCCTTCATACGCTTGCCTTAAAGTTTTTACATCCATTTTCTTCATTTTGAGCATTGCATTCATAACTCTTCCCGACTTTTCAGGATCGGGGCCGCTTATCATCTCGTATAGGATTGTAGGCACAATTTGCCATGATACCCCGTATTTATCTTTCAGCCAACCGCACACTTGCGCCTTTTCATCTCCACCTTCTGAGAGATTTTCCCAATAATAATCTACTTCTTCTTGTCCCTCGCAATTGACGATAAAGGATATGGCCTCATTGAATTGGAAGTGCGGACCGCCATTTAATGCTACGAAAGGCTGTCCTTCCAGCTGGAATTCCAAGGTCATGACTGTTCCCTCTGGTATCCTGTTGATCTCATACGTTTCTTTCCCATATCGAGTAATCCTGCCGATCTTGGAATTATTGAAGATAGAAACGTAAAAATTCACTGCCTCCTCAGCTTGCATATCAAACCACAAATTAGGTGTAATTTTTTCGATTTTGTTTTCCACCATTTTCTCCTCCTCGTTTTCGGGTGTTTGTTAAATCACCGTTATGTAAGCGTTATGATTTGTGTAAAGGCTCCTTTCTATCTCATAAAATATTTCTAATCCTACTATTACATAAAAAACAAGACGTCGTTTCTTCTAAATTGCTATATTTATATGTTTAGACCTGAGAAAAACAGACAAGCAGCTGCAATAATCATCTACCGTATTTCCAAAAACGGAAGAACATGTTCTATTCCTCACCCGCTAACTTAAGAATGAAGCACTCCCAATAGGTGATTGTATTCTTTAGCTGCGGGAGTATCAGATCAGGCTTCCTTGATACCACTAAGATTGACAGATTAAATTAAAGAGTGATAAGATTTTGGGAATCGGTTACGTGTAAGGATTTATAATTTCGTTTTACTTTTTACGTAACATATGTAACGTTAGTGGAGGTAGTTCAGTTGGCTACAATTAGAGATGTTGCTGAGAAAGCAGGAGTGTCTACAGCAACTGTATCAAGAATTATTAATAATAAAGGCCAAGCAACACCTGAGACGATTGCTAGAGTACATGCAATTATTAAAGAATTGGGTTATAAACCTAACGTTGTTGCACAAAGCTTAACAAGTAAAAAGTCAAATACAATTGCTTTACTTGTTCCAACAATAAAAAACCCTTTCTTCCCAGAGTTAGCTCGAGGGATAGAAGATGTTGCGAATTCTAATGGAATGAACATCTTTCTATGTAATACAGATGATGAGAGAGTAAAATTAAAGAACTACCTTGTTTCCCTACAAGAAAGATATGTAGATGGGATTATTATTAATTCTCTTACCTTAAACAATGAAGACTTAGATGAGCTTCATTCTAATGGAATTCCCTCTGTTACATTAGACCGATCCATCTCCACTCATAATTTCTCTTCTATCACCGTTAAACATAGAGAAGGTGCCCAACTTGCTACAAAGCATCTAATTGACATTGGTTGCAGGCGAATTGGAATGATTCGTGGACCAGAAGATGATATTACTGCTGTTCAAAGAATGTGGGGATATAGAGATTATGTAAAAGATTTTGATTGGTTTGACCAAAGTTGGATTGCTCTTGGAGATTTTAGTGTACAAAGTGGTTATTATTGTATGAAAGAACTTTTCCAGCGTCATCCGGATATAGATGGAGTCTTTGCATCTAATGATTTAATGGCGATTGGTTTATTAAAAGCTGCTCATGAATGGGGACGAAAGGTGCCAGATGAATTAGCAATTATAGGTTTTGATGGGATTGATATGTCGCAATATACTTACCCTCCGCTCTCTACCATTAAACAACCCATCTATGAAATGGGAAAAATGGCAATGGAGGATCTATTAAGGTTAATTAAAGACCCAAAGCTTGATTATAATAAAAGAGAACTCGATGTTGAACTCATGTTACGAGAATCATCTATGCGATAATAAAAAAGAGAAACCAAAGGGAAGATTTGAATCGATTTTTGGTTTCTCTTTTTATATGATAATTAGTAAACAGTGTTGCTCTAAATCAATAGTTACTTAATAAATTTATGCTTGCAAAGTTTCAAATAAATAATGTGAAATCCCTCTCTCTTCACAAAATTTATTGACTTCTTCAATTGTTGGCACCCCTGCTTGTGCACCTTGTTTTGTTACCTTTAATGCAGCTACAATGTTTGCAAATTTGGCTGCTGCAGCAATATCAGTTCCATCTGATAAAGCAAAAGCAAGAGCTCCAGCAAATGAATCTCCCGCACCAACAGTATCCATTGCTTTCACTTGAATAGCTTCGATATATTCTGTATTTCCACTTTGATAGACTAGAGATCCTTTCTCTCCCATTTTAATGATGGAGTTCTTTACACCAATTTGATTGAAATATTCAGCAGCTTGGAAGGCGGAATCTAAATCCGAGATATCTATGCCTGTTATTTGTTTCGTTTCTTGTTTATTAGGAACAATTAGATCCGCATAGTGCAATGCACGTTCTGTAATGCCATCTGCTGGAGCAGGATCTAGAACAACTAACATTCCTTTATTTTTTGCTTGAATCATTGACTCAATAACTGCTTCCTCAGGAATTTCCATCTGTACTAATAAAACTTTACTATTATTGATTTTTGAGAAAGCATCTCGAATATCCTTTGAGGTTAAATCATCGTTTGCCCCTTTAACAACTAGCATTGTATTTTCAGCTGTATGGTCTACAGTAATAATTGCACAACCAGTGGAAGTATTATTTACCTGTTTTACAAAAGAAGTGTTAACATGATTCTCTTTTAAAGCACGAATCATGGTATCACCATATAAATCACAACCAATCGAACCAATCATATTCACTGTTTTTCCTAATCGTGCACTTGCAACAGCCTGATTAGCACCTTTCCCGCCAGGAAGCGTTACCATTTTCCTCCCAAAAATGGTTTCCCCACGATTGGGATATTGGTTCGTAAAGGATACGATATCAACATTAATACTTCCAACTACGGTTATCTCCCCCATTACTACACCTCCGATCTTTAAATGAGATTAGGTTCAAAATTACTTGTATTGTTATGTTCTATAAACTGTCTTAAGTTTGTTACAGCTTCTTCAAATGTGATATCTGGTTTAAATAATGAAGACGTACCACATACCAGCATATTTGCTCCATTTTCTAAGACTCCAGGAATCGTTTCATATCCAATGTTTCCGTCAACCTGAATATTTATGTTATAGCCTTCTTTAAAGAGCATATCTTTTAAATCACTTAATTTTTGATACATTAAAGGGATGAATTTTTGACCAGCGAATCCTGGGTTAACTGTCATGACAGTTATATAATCTACTACATCTAAGACGTATTTAAGTTCCTCGATTGGAGTAGATGGGTTAAGAGCAACTCCTGCTCTCAATCCATTATCACGAATTGTTTGCAATGTTCTTTGTAAATGCTCTGTTGCTTCAGTATGAACGGAAATCATGTCAGCACCTGCTTCAATAAAAGTAGATAAGTGGTTTTCAGGATTTTTAACCATTAAATGAACATCAAAAGGTTTTTTTGTATAAGGTCTTATACTTTTAATCATGTCAGGTCCCATTGTGAAATTAGGAACGAAGCTGCCATCCATTACATCCAAATGAAAAAAGTCTACACCAGCTTGATCTAATATAATTACTGATTCTTTTAGTACTCCCATATCCGCACACATTAAAGATGGACCAATTAAAGTCATAGTTTCAAAGCCTCCTAATTTTGTATAAAACTTTTTATGTAGAATTGTTCTACCTTCAAAGTTCCACTTTAGTAGAATAGTGACTGTTATAGATACTTAGTAAAAATTTAGTTCTTTGCGTTTTTGTGAAAAACTTAATTTGTTACATTTGTTACAAAAACCATAACAAAAAACTATCAAGAACATTACGTAACCGGTTACGAAAAATCGTATCACTTATGGTTTGATTTTGTCAAACAGAAATTTTTTTCATGATATATAATATAAAGAGGTTATTATTTTAAGTTAAATACAGGATTTTAATAAAAATCTAAAAATAAATAACCATCCGTAACCGCTTGCATGTATAAAAGGGTTGTGATAATATACAGAAATAAGTGCTACACCTAGTAAAAAAGTGTATTACTTTTTACGTAACCGGTTACCTGAATTTATTAATAATAGTAAACAGTTTTAGGGGGATTAAATTGAGGAAACATGAGGAAATGGCTAAACATTATTAACAACAGGAAATTCTGTAATTAGATTTACCACAAGAACTATGTGAGAGTGCAGCAAAAGTAGTTTCAAAAAGTGGCGGAGGTTACTTAAGATGTGACGTGAAAATAAAAAAGAAACAGAAAAAAATAGTGCTGATAGTGTAAGCGCTATTGGTCCTTTAGATTTCTTATAAATTACGCCGTTGTTCTTAATTCCTGATCATGTACTAAATAAATCTATTTAATAGTCGGGTTATACTAATCTACATATTTAGGAGGGTTACAGTTGAAAAATGTAAACGCTATTACTAATATAGGTCAAAAAACAATCCTTGGAATGCCTAAATCTCTATTTTGGGGATTTGTTGCAATATTAATCTTTATGACAGGAGACGGGGTTGAACAAGCATTTCTTTCAAAACAAATCGTAGAAATGGGGTTTTCTCCTGCAGATTCAGCTATGGTTTTTACAGTATACGGGGTTACTGTTGCACTTGGTTCATGGTTAGCAGCTTTATTTGCTGATATTTGGGGTCCAAGACGGACTATGTTAATCGGACTAATGATATGGATCGTTTTTCATGTTGGTTTTATCTCTCTTGGAACAGTGCCGGAAGATTTAAATATGATGTTGATTATGTATGGTTTACGCGGCTTTGGGTTTCCGCTATTTGCCTATTCGTTTGTTGTTTGGATTGCTTATGCTACACCGCACAAAAAACTCCCTACAGCGATGGGATGGTTCTGGTTTGCTCACTCACTAGGGCTTGGTGTATTCGGTTCTTACATGCCTAGCTTTACTATTCCCGCTATCGGCTATAATGGTTCGCTTTGGTTAGGGTTAATTTTTGTCATTATTGGTGGATTAGTAGGCGTACTTATGACAAAAGGAAACTATGAAAAACCTAAAAATGAAAACCCTGCTGAAACAATAAAGAAAGGGATTACAATCCTTTTTACTAATAATAAGATAGCTATTGCGTCAGCAGTAAGGATTATAAATCAGTTAGCTGTCTATGGTTTTGTTGTAGCAATGCCATTATTTTTAACAAGTGAGGAAGTTGGTTTTACGACTTCTCAATGGCTGCAAATATGGGCTGCTATGTACTTAGTAAATATTTTCTTTAATTTATTTTGGGGATTTGTCGCAAATAAAATGGCATGGAACAAAGTGGTTCAGTATTTCGGTTGTATTGGATTAGCGATTGCTTGTTTATTATTCTATTACGTTCCAATCACTTTTGGCCCCAATTATTGGTTAATGCTATGTGTATCAGGTTTCTTTGGAGCCGTTCTTGGAGCATTCGCTCAAATGTCTGCAATTTTTGCAGCAATTGATCCAGAGAACAGAGGAGCAGCAATGTCAATTCACAATCTATCTGCTGGATTAAGTCAATTTATAGGGCCAGCATTAGCAGGTCTACTATTTTCATTATTCGGAACAGAGGGATTAGTTTGGTCATTAGCAGGATTCTATCTATTAGGGTTTGTCCTTGCGCAATTCTTAAAAATTGAACAAGAACAACCTTTAGCAGAGAAAGAGAGTCCTAACCTTGTAAATAAAGCATTATAATCATGAAGTCTTCTTCAATCCCAATAGGGTAAACCCTATTGGGATTTTTAAATTTTACGAAAATAGCAAATTTTAAAACGGGTTGCCTTAATACTTATTTTATTTCACATAACGTGTTCACCCTTGGTAATATGAGGCTTTTCCTAATCGTTTGTTTGGAATAATACAGATGACAACTATCCTCATGCTACAAAATAAAGATGATTCTAATACAACTTTCTTTGCCAACTATACCTTCTGTCGATAGTCTAGTCCATCGTGATATAATTCTACCGCTTTTTCTACCCAAAGTAATAACACTGTTTCTCCCACAGCTAAAGCAGCGGTTTTTCTTCAACTCACTCTGTCATTAAACAATGTTTTCAAAAAAATCTCAAAAATAGCAATCGAAAAGAAATCAATATAAAGTGAATTGATATAATTGAAATAGTTCTTAATCAAAACTCAAGGAGGAATAACCATGACAGTAAGTCTCACCCCTTATATCACTCTGGAAGGAAACGCAAAGGAAGCTATTCAGTTTTATGAAAAAGCATTGGGTGCTGAAGTCCTCTCGATCATTACATACGGAGAAATGCCTGATTCTCCCTCTGACGATCTGAAAAACCTTGTGGCACACGCAATGATAAAAGTTGATGAAGCAGAACTCATGTTTTCCGATTCACCAGGTTCGCCTATTAAAAAGGGTAATCAAGTTACGATTTGTATTTCAACTAACGATGTAGAGAAATCCAAACAAATTTTTGAAGCCTTGCGACAAAATGGTCAGGTTAATATGCCACTTGAAAAAACTTCCTTTAGCCCTGCTTTTGGTGATGTAACGGACAAATTCGGCGTAACCTTTCAAATTTATACTGAAGGTCAAAAATAAATTACGGAAAAAGAGCTGCTTAAAATAATGAGCTGCTCTTTTTTTATTACATAATTTGTATCAAAATAAGCCATATCCGTTTATCCTTCGCAAATAAAATTGTTCATGCTTCTGGTTCTGGGTAATACATAAGTAGAAAAAAACTTGCTAATTCATCGGTAGAATTTATATAACTATGAGGTGTCATTCCTGTAAATTGCAGGGCATCTCCAGATTCCATTACATGTTCCTTCCCTTGAAGATTTACTGTTAATTTACCTTCTTTTATTAATAGATACTCCTCCCCTAAATGGGATTTCGCTTCATGTGAACACCCTGGTTTAAGTTCAACTATGTAAATTTCAAACTTTTTCTCAGGATGATAAGGAAAGAAAGAATAGACGAGGTAATTACCTTCATTATCTGAGACAGGATCTAATTCCTTTATATTTATTTTTTTTACTTTAGGAACGTCTTCCTTCATAAATAGAGAAAATGATACCTGAAGTCCATTCGCAATTTTCCACAGAGTGGTGACAGTGGGATTGGATTTACCTTTTTCAATTTGGGCAAGCATAGCTTTACTAACTCCTGTAAATTCAGAAACTTGATCAAGAGTAAGATTTCTGCTTTTCCTGAGATTGGACAGGTTTCTCGCAATAATAGCCTGTATATTATCCATGAATGCTCTCCTTAAATTCTTTTGAAATGATTATAACACACCCTTGTTTGTTATAACGTAAATTTGTATAATATGATAAACAAGGAGGAGGAATAATGATTACAGAAACAACAGTAGTTAATCAAGAAGAGAAAAGCCCAACGTTTACTCAAGGGATGAAGGATTGTGTACCAACATTGTTGGGATATATGAGTATTGGTTTTGCATTTGGGATCGTTGGTGTGGCCTCAAATCTGAGTGTAATGGAAATCGCCCTATTATCAGCGTTAGTATATGCTGGAGCAGCTCAATTCATTATATGTGCTTTGTTAGTGGTGAATAGTCCTATGTCAGCAATTATCATAACAACCTTCATTGTAAATTTACGTAACTTTCTTTTAAGCGCAACTCTTGCTCCTCATTTTACTAAGTATTCTTTAATGAAGAATTTAGGTATTGGAATTCTCGTTACAGATGAGTCGTTTGGTGTGGCCTCAAACAAAATCATAAAGGGTGAACCGATTAATGACCGTTGGATGAATGGATTAAATGTTACAGCTTATATTTTTTGGATACTATCTTGTGTGGCAGGTGCCATTTGCGGTAATTGGATCTCCAATCCAGAAGTGTTCGGCTTGGACTTTGCCCTAATTGCCATGTTTTTAGCTTTACTTGTTTTGCAATTAGAAAGTGTTATACATTCAAAATTAAAGCAGTATTTATGTTTAATAGTTTATATGACAATAGCTATGATTCTTTTATCTCTTTTTATAGAATCTCATCTAGCTGTTATTATAGCAACCATTATCGTAGCTACTATTGGGGTGGTGACAGATAAATGACTGTTGGATTAACCACCCTTATAGTGATAATTTGCTGTGCATTAGTCACCATTATTCCGCGAATTATTCCTTTTTTAGTTGTTCGGAATATAGCCCTGCCAGAACCAGCATTAAAGTGGCTGTCTTATGTACCCGTGTGTATACTTACAGCACTTGTGGCAGAAAATTTTATTATCCAAACCAATCAGTCGTTAAGAATTGATTGGTCCGTCATTGTAGTCTTAATCCCTACTCTTCTAATTGCTATTAAAACAAAAAGTTTGTCAATAACTGTAATTAGCGGTGTCGTCTTAATGGCTGTCTTACGATTTTTTATGTATTAACAAAATAATCATTAACAAGGAGACAATGCTGCTGCAAGCTGTCTCTTTATAATCTACAAATTATATAAAACGGAGCACAAAAAGGGTTATAAATGGTCAATGAGTCACCATGTTATGACCCTTTTTAATATCATGTAACCTGCTGCCTGTTTCGAATTGATAAATCTGTATTGATGGGCAATTTTCAAAAAAAAACATAAAGTCATAAACCACCAAATCATTGAATACATTGAAGTTGGATTACAAATTTTTGTAGAAAAGCCCTAAAAAACAAAAGGTTAGGTGATAGAGTTGAGAATCTATATTGCAGACATTAATGATACTTTGCGAACGATTGCAAAAAAATTCAACTTCTCTATAGAGACGCTGCTTTCATTAAACCCAAACATAACCAACCCCGATCATGAAGTAGCAGGTGTACAAATTTGTTTGCCACCTGATTCTCATCGTTCACCTCCTTTTTCAGATATTCCGAATTGCGCTAATCCGTTTCTATATCCTTTTGAATATTATTTGGATCAGTGGATCCCTTTGACCTCAATTGAAGAGATGGCCAGCAAAGAATACGACTTCATCATTGCAGGTACAGGATTCGGTGGTGGAGCTGTGCTTTGGAGGCTATGTGAAAAATGGAGAAATACCGGTAAACGTATTGCTGTCATCGAAGCAGGTGATTTGGTCTTGCCAACGAACATGAATAATATTCCTACACTAAACGGTGATCGCAATATGCGTTTTTTTACAAATCCTAAGCGTTGGAGAACCATTTCTACTGTAAATTCAATTAGTTTAGACGAATCGACTCCTCTAAAATCGTCCCCCTACTATTTCAATGAATTCTTTGGATTAGGAGGAAGAAGTTTGTTTTGGGGCGCTGTTACCCCTCGAATGCACCCAATTGATATAGCGCAATGGCCTGTCTCTTTGAAGGAGATGAACCGATATTACACGATTTCCGAGCAAATGATGAATGTTTCTACTGAATACGTTAAAAACTCTACATTTTCAGAAATCCTTCTTAACCGCTTGCTTAATAATGGATTTCCAGAAACATCTTTATTACCTATTGCAGCTGACACACAGCCAACACAATTTGGAAATGTTCATTCTAATGTATTTTTTAGTTCTTTGGAGTTTTTTGCCTGGGCCTTAAGTTTGTCGAGCTTTGATCTTGCTGTAAGAGCACGTGTGGCGAAAGTGCTTACCGACCAAGGAAAGACTGTAGGTGTTGAAGTCATGTCCCGCGATAAAAAGAAGTATCACATAAAAGGGAAGAATGTTGTCTTATCCGCAAGTACGTTTGAAACTCCGCGAATATTACTTTACTCTGGTATTCCCGGCAAAGCAATTGGGCATTATTTTACAACTCATTCTCGTGTAGAAGGAATGGTCAACTTTCTAACAGCCGACTTCCCTGAAATTCTAGGGACTGCGGGGGTGTTAATTCCTCGAACAACAGAAAGAGAGTATCAAATTCAAATCGGTTACAATGCCTATTTATACGAATTAATCCCTAGAGCCATGCAAGAGGATGTCTGGTTTGGTGCTTCTGGGGTAATTGAATCACGATATGAAAATTACGTATCACTAAATCCAGACAAAGTAGATGATTATGGAATCCCTGAACTTGAAATTCAATTCTCATATAGTTTGAAGGACAAGGAAGTAATCCAGCAGATGATTGAAGGAATAAAAAGCGCGTCGGTTGCTGCGCAAGGCTTGTTAAGATCACTTTGTTTAGGTGATCCCGGCCTTGTCTATCATGATATGGGTACTTGCCGGATGGGGATTGACCCTGCTACTTCTGCAACCAATCCAGATGGCCAAATTCATGGTATCCAAGGACTTTATGTAGCGGACAATAGTGTAATACCGACGAGCGGAGCAGCAAACAATACATTAACAACTGTTGCTTTGGCAACGCGGACTGCCGATAAAATAATGAAACACTTTTAATTAATAGTGTTTGTTCAAAAATTTTAGGGGGAAAGGGAATGGAATTTTCGGTTAATATTGAAACGGTTTATTCAAACCATGATTATATTAGAGGAATGGTAGAAGTAAAACGGATAGGCTTTCATGCTATTGAGATAGGAGTTTGGTGGGACAAAAATTTACAGGAGATTTTTGTTGCAAGTCAGAGGCTTCAACTAAGAATAACAGGAGTTGTTACCCAATTTATCAGTTTAACTGACCCTTCTAAGAGACAAGAATACGTAGAGGGGCTTAGGCAAACGATTGAAATTGCAAAGATGCTTAGGTGCAAAACAATTATATCCCAGGTTGGCCAAGAAATAGCCGGTGTTCCAAGAAGAGAACAGCACCAAAGCATTGTAGCAGGGCTAAAAGCATGTGTTCCTTTCTTAGAAGAAGCAGGAATGATGCTTGTTATTGAACCTCTCAATACAATCGTTGACCATCCGGGATACTACTTGGACAGTTCAAAGGAAGGATTTCAAATTGTTGAACAGGTAGCCAGTCCTTATATCAAGGTTCTTTACGATATTTACCATATGCAAATTATGGAGGGCAATATTATCTCTACTATTGTTAATAATATCGACCATATTGGTTCCTTCCATATTGCTGGCGTTCCAGGAAGACACGAACCCTATACCGGAGAACTCTATTATATAAATATATTAAAAGCTATTCAGGAAACTGGATTTAAAGGGTATGTTGGATTGGAATATTTTCCACTTTTAAATCCTAAGCTAAGTCTGACGAAGTTTTTCAATTGGATTAAAGCGGAGGGGCTTATCTAACAAGATTTGAAGCATCAACATTCTCTTTGTCAATGACTCTATTCTTTTCATTATATTAACATGACCAAAGATAAATAACTACCTTATTGTTCCTTTTTATGAAATAATTTTTATTTTTGTGAACAACCTTTTGCTTTACTCATCTTCACTAATATACTCATCATTTTCCCATCGCAGTTTCCCCCCAAATCGAACACATGTTTTATTTATTATACTATCCTGAGAAGGAAGAGACAAGAATTGACACTATATTTCATTTTTTTAATTATCAAATTTATCCCCATAGCTCAGAGCAGTGGGCTTTTTTCAACTCATTCTGTCATAACTTCCGGCAGCAATAGTAGGGATTGGTATATTTTTGAACTCATTAACTCAAGATAAACCTACTATAAAATTTATGATCGTAAAAATATTAAAAAAAGGTGATTGAATGGAATTTTTGATGAATGATGGTGAATGGTATGTTTGGACCTTAGTGTTGATTTCCATATTGACCATTTTGATGATGCCTAAAAAAAATTTAACTTGGGCAGGTGTCTTTATTACTTTGAGTGTAGGAGGATACTTGGCTTGGTTTTCTAATTCTGTTATTGGAAGCTCAATTGATTTATTCGATCTAGCTCAAAAAAAGACTACTGAGTTTAGTGATGCTAGTTTACTTACCTTTGTTCCCCCATGTATCGCTACTATTTATGTTAATTTTTATAACCCTCAAAAAGGATGGTTCTTTGCAATTACTTTTACCCTAGTGTGTTTTGTTTTAGAATGGCTGTTAGTTATAGTTGGCTACATGGAAAATATTAATTGGAAAACATGGTATGGGATACCTGTTTATTTCTTCTTCTTTAAATTCTTCTTTCCATTTTTATTAAGATTACTTTCAAAAAAGCTCGTTAAAACAGAATCTTGATCTAAAAAATTTTCTTTCTTAGGCTTCACATTTTCTAGTGTTTTTTCATTTATAATCATGGGAATCTTCCCAATCCCCCTTTTCATCAATCTACATCATACACTTGGTGCAGTGTATTTCACTCTAAAACTTTTTTCTGACGTTGGAATACCCACTTGAATATAATTTTTAGATAAGTATTTAACAGTGGGAGTTTAAACATGAATACCCAATTCAAAGAAATCCTTGGTTCGGAGATAGCTGCAGTAGGAACAATTATGTCTGCAATTGGAAATACGCCTTCAATATCCATACCAAGTGATTTGCAAAACAGCCTTGATTTGTGGGGAAATGTCCTTCAGGCAGCTGGGAATGCTCTACAAGCGGACGGACAAGAAGAAATTTCTCTTGAAAAGATTGGGAATGAGGTTCAATCAATTGGAAATATTACAGTCATTGCAGGGACAGTTATTGACTTTGAAAAAGAATCACAACAGAAATTGGTGATTAGCGGGAATTTATTACAAGCTTTAGGTGGACTTGTTTCAATGGCGGACGAGATTGGGGACGATGATTCAAGTGCAGGCCGGTCATACAGCATAATCGGAAATTTATTACAATCAATTGGGAATTCAATGCAGGCTATAGGCGGAGGGTATGAATTAAAAGAGAATTATAGCCGGTATATTGACCGTTATCAAGATAAAAACGGTCAAGTATTAATTACGAATGGAAGCTGGATTCAAGCGATCGGCTCTGTCCTTTCAGTCATTGGACAGATAAAAGAAGAGTCACAGGAAACAAATGATATTTAGACTTAGCCGTGGTTTGGATTAATCGGTAGATTAAACTTTTCTTAATGTTATCAGCCAAAAGATATTTTTCTATATATTATCAGGTTATCGTTTAACCAACAGTTCTTGTGTTCAAGCAATTAAATCCAGCATGACCTGCTTCTTCTTGTCCAAATCATAAGGCCTGCTTGTCTGAAAGTAGATCGAACAGGCCTTTTTTGGTGGAATCATTTAAATAAATCCGCCATTTACTCGCAAAGTCTGACCGGTTACCCATTGCGATTTCTCACTTACTAAGAATTCGATAACGTTCGCAATATCTTCCGTTTCACCGAGGCGGCCGAATGCATTCATCTTTTTGATTCCTTCGATTTGCTGTTCTGTTTTTCCTACATTGAATAGCTCGGTGTTAACCGGTCCCGGAGCAACTGCATTAATCGTAATTTGTTTTGGACCGAATTCCTTTGCAAGCTGACGGGTGAATTGTTCGATAGCACCTTTTGTGCCCGTATATACGCTGTATGCCGGAAACATTTGCCCGACGACGGACGTAGAAAAGTTCACAATTCTGCCTTGATCTTCCATGTATTTCATCGCTTGCTGGCAAGCAAAGAAAGTGCCTTTTACATTAACGGCAAATTGTTTGTCGAAGTCGGCTTCTGTTACTTCTGCAAGCGGCTTCGTGATCATCAGCCCTGCGTTGTTAATCAGAATATCTACTTTACCGAATGCTTCGATGGTTTTTGTGAACAAGGATTCCACGCCGCTGACCATACTAAGATCAGCACGAATTGCCACGGCTTCTCCGCCCTTTTGATGAATGCCTTCCACTACGTCTTCTGCTTTTCCCGAACTGCTTGAATAATTGATCACCACTTTAGCACCCAGATCGGCTAGTTGTTCGGCAATGGAACGGCCAATTCCTCTCGAAGACCCTGTTATGATGGCTACCTTTCCTTTTAAGTGTTTCATTTTTATTTACCTTCTTTCCGTTCTGTTATTTGAGTCGAAACCGATACGCTTCAAAAAATCGATGCGAAATTATTCAGAAAGTTTGGTTACTTGTTCAGCACCCTTGCCGACAAAATCGATTACCGACCTGGAGGGTCGTTTCCCTTTAGGTTCTTGATGCCCCTAAGTCGAAAAAAAGTGCAAATCGGGCATCATAAGAGGCACTTGATACCCCGAAGTTGGAAAAAAAGAGCAACAGCCTGCGGATTATGAGCATCTTCAGGTATCAATGGCAGAATTTATTGCCAGAATTTATATTTCGTATACCTGCATAAACGGTATGTCCTTTTTCTACAAGTGCTTTTTCCGATCGATTCTCAACACCTTTTGGAGTGTCTGTTACAAAAATTATTAAACTTTTTATTTTCTCCGCTTTTCACTTTTTTATAAAAAGCCTTTTTCTAACAGTTCCCAAACGTCATTAAATTCTTGATCAATCGTATCTCTTTTCCATTCATACGCATGAGCAGGATGATGATATCGTGCTGTCGCGTAAAAGATGCTGCGTGCCAATTGTGCAGGGTCACCCGAATCGATGCCGCCGCCGATAATCATGTCACGTATTTGCTCTAAAATGTGACCAATATGTCTGTTAATTAGCTCGGTAGCTTCATTTGTTACTTTGGCATACATGTTAAACAGTTCTTCATCTTCTCGAGCATAGTACCTCTTAAGCTCAATTAATTTCTGTACATAAGCTCTTACACGTTCAGCACCTTTCATGGAAGATTTCTCATACACATCCGTCAAAGGTTTAAGAATCCTTTCATCCAGCCACATTTCAGTAGCTGCTTCCAAAATCTCTTTCTTGTTCTTGAAATGACGATAAATCGTTCCGTGACTTACGTTCAATACTTTAGCTACATCCGTTACAGAGGTTTTGGCTACCCCAAATCGTCTGAGAGTTTCTTCCGTTGCTAAAAGTATTTGCTCTTTGGTTAACACTTCTGAAGATTTCTTCATAATACTACGACCAACTAAATTCGTCGTATGTGTCACCTCCTTGAAATCATAATAGCATAACAAATATCAAATGACAAATTTCATTTTTTGTCATTTTAAAGTTATAACTTGAAAAATCCTACATTTCCGTAATAGGATTTTCTATCAACACTTTTGTATTGATAAATAATTGTGAATTTTGGCCAATATAACCAAACTATGTCTGAAAAAAGAAATAACATTTCAACTTGGATCAATCTATCTATGAAAGAATTAAAAAAACGTTGGGAGAAATACGAAAGAAGCACTCAAAAATGAGTGCTTTTAAAAATCTCCATACATTTAATTCTAAATTTTACAGATACTAATAAAAAACAATTGTGGAGTGTTCGTTTTGAAAGAAACAATTGAAAAAGAACAGTTAGAATTTTATGAAAAAGTAAGATCCTTCACAGAGGAAACCACACAATTACGAACAGATTATTGGTATGATTATTCAAATTTAAGCACCTGGCAATTTTGGGTTATTTTACTATTCATGTTTATTGTACCGTTAGTTGTATTGTACTTTTTTATTGATAGAAAGAAGATATTTCTTATTGGATTTTATGGATTTAACATTCATGTTTGGTTTGGATATATAGACTCATGGGGAAATAACAAAGGTTTATGGGGCTATCCTTATGAACTTATTCCGTTAATTCCAGGTAGTCTATCTCTAGATGCAGCATTAATTCCTATCCTATTTATGCTGGTCTACCAGTGGACACATCATCATAGAAAAAATTACTATTTATACTCGATAGGCTTATCCCTCATTTTATCTTTTGTTTTAAAACCAATATTAGTGATGCACAATCTATTCGTGTTGCATAAGTGGGTTCATTATTATCATTTCTTCATAGCGTATTGTTTAGTATTTCTTTTTTCAAAACTCATTACAAATATTTTTATAACAATGCAGAAAAAAGGAGCTAATTAAACATCTAAGCCAACAAAATTGCAGTGTTTTCCTATGTCGCATTTGTGATTACAGCTCTTTATAAATCCTAATATATCAACTTTTATAAATATACCCAATAGTAGGAGTAAAATACGACCTAACTCCTTTAACTAACGAAGCTCTTATGCTTAGGCAATAAATTTCGGAACTTCGCTTTTGTGCGGTTTTTTTAAAAATTTAATAGAACAAAAAAGACTGCGTTATAAAAAACACAGCCCCAAGCACTCCTATAGAGTTTGAATAAAATTTTTATTGCTGCAAGAAGAATTGATTGGTGATTTTTTGATTTTGGGCACTTTGAGTCAACAAGCTTACAGCTACTAAGCAAACAGTATTAGCAAGCATTCCCCACATTTGCGGGACAATACCAAATGGAGCTGGAATCGGCCCAAAAGTGAAGAATAATGATGTGGCTATACCCACGATGAATCCGGTGATTGCTCCTTCCTTGGTGACCTTTTTCCAATACAGTGCTGCGATAGTTAACGGGAAGAATTGGCAGACTCCTCCGTATGCTTGTGCTAAAATTGTCCATAAGAAAGCGGGTTTTGTTAAAGACAAAAAGTAAGAAAGGATACAAATTAACACAATACATAACCTTGATACTTTCAATACACTGTCATCTTGTGCGTCTTTTTTTGCAATCTTAGAGTATAAATCTTTCGATATTAAAACGCCCTCTGCATGGATGAGGCTATTGACAGTTGATAAAGATGCTGCGATGCCTCCTGCACCCAATATTCCAATCACCCATGGCGGTGCAAATTGATTTGCCAAAACTAATAGTGCTGTATCAGGGGCATCTAAATTCGGTAATAATACGGCAGCAACTAGTGCTCCAAAAACAATTGGAAGCTGTGCAAAAAGACTTGCAAATATAATGAAAGAGCCTACTTTCCTTACTGATTTCACTGAATCTGATGCATATATTCTCATAAAGAGATGCGGCCACATGTATCCGCCTAGTCCAATTACCCATGTCATGGATAAAAAGTATGTCCATGTCACACCTTCAGGCCCAGGCATTGTCAGTAATTCAGGAACTTTTAATTCGGCTTGCCTAAATAAATTCGGAACTGTACCGAATCCTTTTATTGTAATTAAAGCTACAACTCCCCAAATACTAATTAAGAAAAGGATCCCTAAAAACACATCTGTCCAAGCAACGCTTCTTACCCCGCCAAAATAAATGAAGGTCAGACAAATGAGTAATCCTATTAATACTCCCAACCAGTATGGGATTTTTCCATCCGTAAACACTTCTAAAATGTACCCGGTCCCAACCATTTGAACGACAATATAGGGAATCATAAAAATAATTCCTATAAGACTTGCTAAATAGCCCATTGTATTACTTTTAAATCTATCAATAAACATATCAGCCTGGGTAATATATTGTTTCCGATCACTAATTTCTTTTATTTTAGGTCCAAGAAAGAAAAAGACGAGCCCTGCTATCGCACTGCTTGTAAAACCAAACATCCATTGCAAACCTTTTGTATAAACCTCTGCAACTGCCCCTAAAAAGAGAGAAGAGCTATACCATGTTGCCATCGTTGTGAAAAATATTAACACAACCCCTAAACCTCTTTTTCCAAGGAAAAACTCGTCTACAGATAATTTTTCATTGACCTTTTTTGCACCAATTGCAGGAAGCAGCCCAATACCTAACGTTAGTATTAAACAGGAGAAGATGATAATGATTACGGTCATTACTTACACCTCAGCTTTTTTCGAGATTAAATTATTGTTCATCCGGCTTACTGTCTACAATTTTTGAGTAGACAACAACTAAAACAAATAACATAAATGGCCAAAAAATATTCCAAAAGGCGAAAAAAGGGATACCAAGTACAAATGGTTGGATTTTATTCGCCAATATGACAATGGGAGTAGCTGTCATCAATAGTGAAAAAATAATTAGCAATAAGACTATTTTTTTGCCCTTTTCTGAATTACCCATATACTATCTCTCCCTTTATTACGTTATAAAGTCAGAATAATCAGATATTTTAATTCAAATGATTCCTTTCTCAACCTAATGAATGAAAGATCGAAATTCATTAGGTTGAGCAGCCCCTCATTCTTCTACTTCTACAATAATCTCAATTTCTACGGGGGTATCAAAAGGTAATTCATTTGTTCCAATCGCTGAACGTGCATGTTTTCCTTTTTCACCGAAAACATCGATTAATAAATCTGAAGCTCCATTCATCACATAAGGTTGATCCTTAAACCCTTCCTCACTTTGTACAAATCCTAATAACTTCACAATTTTCTTTACTCTATCCAAACTTCCTAAATGCCATTTAAGCACTGATAAGCAATTGATTACACATTGACGAGCTGCTTTTTGGCCTTCCTCAATAGTTAAATCCTTACCGAGTTTGCCTTTTAAAATAAGTTCTCCGTTTACCCTGCAATCCTGTCCTGATGTATAAACTAAGTTACCTGTTTGATTTACTGGAATATATGAAAATTTAGGAGTATTAACTTCTTGTAAAACGATGTTTAATTCTTTTATTCTTGCTTCAATCGACATAGTATCCTCCCCAATAGACCATATTAGTTTTTCACAAGTCGATTATTTGATTTAAGTAATTGTAAAGCTAATTCAGCATAAACAATCGAGGCCTGTGTGACTTCCTTTAGCTCGACATATTCATCAACAACGTGGGCTTGTGATAAGGAACCTGGACCAAAAATGACTGTGGGTATACCTTTATAAACAGATAAAAAAGGCGCCTCACATGTTGCTTCGAATACCTTAACTTTCGCTTCTTCCTTTCGTAACTCTTTATTTACCTTTACTAGATTCCCGACAAGCAAATGGTCTTTCGATATGGAACTTGCGGGGAGAAATAAATATTCTTCCAGCTCAAAGTCCAATTCGTTCAAACTCGAATTAGTTCTCAAAGCATGTTTAATTTCACTCTCTACAGATTCTTTTGTATCGCCTGGTAATAATCGGCGGTCTATCTCGATGACACATTGCTTCGGAACGATATTAGGTGCTGTTCCACCTTTAATTTCAGTAATTGTTAAAGAACTATTTCCCAGCAGCGGATCCTCTTTTGCACTAATTTTCTTATCTAACTCAGCTAATACATGAATGATCTCAGCCATTTTAGTTATAGCATTATCCGCATCTTTTACATTCGCTGCATGTTGGGAAGTCCCTTTTGTATGAAGGCGGTAGCGGGCAACCCCTTTATGTGCAATACAAATATTTAACTCCGTCGGCTCGCCGATTATCGCGTAATCAGCGGTAATGTTCTCTTTTAGGAATTTCTTCATACCTAGATTTTCTCTTTCTTCATCAACATTTAGAAAAAGAATTAGTTCTCCTGTAAATGGGGTACCCATTCGTTTTAGTACAATCATTGCATAGATCATTGCAGCTACCCCGGATTTCATATCAGCTGCTCCTCGTCCAAATACCTTATTTTCACGAATAACACCTTCGAATGGGTCGACACTCCATCCAGCACCTGCAGGAACAACATCTAAATGGCCGTTATACAATAGGGTTGGACCAGGTTGATTCCCTTTTAATCTAGCAATAACATTTGGTCTTCCCTCTCCAGCCCATGATAGCTCAGTTTCAATTTCATTTTCCTCAAGGATCTGATGAATATATAATGCCGCAGCTTCTTCCGTTCTTAGTGGATTTTCACTGTTTTTAGCTATCAAACCGCATAGTATTTCAATTAATTCATCAGAATCAAAGTAAGAATACGTGATTTTAGTATTTGTCATTTGGCACACCCTTTTAATAATTTTTACCTCGTGCATCGATCGTTAATTCCCCTATATATTTACCGCTCCTATGTGTGTAAATGAAATCATTTAAATTAGGGATCACACAGCTATGATTTGGAATAATTTCGATTCGATCCCCTACATTAAAGGAGTCCTTCTCAGGATTATAGCGCAGGTAACCATGTTCTTCATTCAGCTTTGTAATCTTTACATCTGGTTTACCGACAACATAACCATAATTACTCCCTTCAACAGAGAGATCACTAGTTAATGTTTTACTGCCTGCATCAATCGTTGCATAACCAGGCAATGGTACGCTTACAACAGTTGAACATACCTTTAAAGCACAATCATCACTGGAATGAACTCCATGATAGATGGAATTCATATCTCCAAAAATGTAATTACCTGCCCTGCTTTCACTTATTCCTTTCAGTTGTTCAGCATAAAAGGAAGATAAAGTTGACCCTCCCGATGTGACAGACACATCGATTCCCCTCTTCCGAAGCATCTCTTTAGTATCAAGTAGAATATTGGCCTCTCGTAATGTTTCTCTTTTTACTTCTTCTTCTCCATTGAACCCATATATTTGGCCAACGTATGTAAACACACCAATCGTTTCAATCCCCGGTAATTTAGAAATATCTAACGCAAACTTCACTGCAGCTTCACCAGGCTGAACACCGCCTCTATGACTTCCGCCATCAATCTCAATTAACACTTCAATCTTTCTTCCTAATGCTTCACCAACCTTTGATATACCTTCAGCTGTAATATAACTGTCAACTGTCACACGAACTTGAACTTCCTCCGCTAATCTGCTAAGTCGTTGCAAATTCTCTGAGCCTAGTATTGGATAAGCAATTAAAATCTTATTAATGCCGGCCTCGGCCATAATTTCCGCCTCTGATAATTTTGCACATGTAATTCCTTTTGCCCCTGCCTGTAACTGTTTTTTAGCAAGTTCCACACTTTTATGTGTTTTTATATGCGGCCAGTGGTCAATTCCAGCCAATTTCAATCGGTTGGCCATTGCTTGAATGTTCTTATCAACCTTTTCTAAATCTACTAATACATAAGGGGTACTGTTCATACTATCACTCCTTGCTTTTTCATATGTTGCAAAATAGAATAGTTAATCATGATCATTCTAAAAAATTTTTTTGTATAAAAAAAAATATTCTTATTAATGTTTATTATAGGTCATTTCTTTTCATTGTCAATAATTTTCTAAAAAGTTAAAAAATTAGGTTTTTATATAAAATCGTCATTTATAAATAGAGAATCTGAAAATAATTGAGATAACAAAAAAGCCAATATTCAGTGAATATTGGCTTTGTCAAAGATATTTAAAAAGTTGTTTTCTTATTTTGTGATCGAATATCATCTAAGTAGTTGTATAACGTAAATTTAGAAATATCAAAAAAGGTACAAACCCTATCTCCAGCTTTTTTAATAAGGAATGCTCCTCTTTTATCTAAAAACTCTATCGCTTTTATCTTTTCTTCCTTTGACATATGGGACACAGGCTTGCCAATATCCTTTTGGCACTCTTTAAGTAAATAATCTAAAAGATCATTCACATCATTAACAAACACTTCTTTGATATCCTGATTCATGCTGTGCATTGTAATGGATTTAATTGTATTTTCGGCTACAATAAAGTCGGAAATATCCAAGTTTATGCATAAGGCTCCAATTGTCTCTTCTTTACTATTCTTCAAATAAACGGATGTAGATCTTAATATTTTGCCATCTTTTGTTTGGGTGATATAGTTGTACCTATCACCGTCTTTGACTGTTCCTCTTAGTACTTCCAGTCCTAAGTTGCTGCCGGGGTCCCCTATTTTCCTGCCTGTTATATGCCCGTTTTCAATGGCAACTATTGTACTTTCATAGCTTCCGGTTAAATCGTGCAAAACAACTTCACATTTATCACCAAATTGAGCAGCAATCCCTTTTATTAATGAGCCCAATAATCCAAATTCGTCTTTCACATTTTCCAACCAAACCACACCATTCTAAAAAAAAATTTTCGCACCAAAAAAATAGTTAGTTTCCTTCATTATACATCGCTTCCCTTTTAAGTCAACCGATAGAAAGATTGAAAAGCTGCAATACCTACTTAAAACACTTTTTCAATTTAAATCTTAATGTATTAAATTCATCATCTCACACACAATATACCTAACTATGTATAATGGAGTTGATGTTTTTGAGAGAATTTTGGTTAGGTTTGATCGCATCGATCACATTGTCAATAGGTGTCCTCGGCTTCATCCCATCAGCCGCAGGAGCTGAAAGTTTTACAGATGTAAAATTAACCGAAGAGCAGAAAAAAGAAATGTCCGCTTTACAAAAAGAAGTCATGGAGCAGAAAAAAGAAATTATCAACAAATATATTGAATATGGAGTATTCACAGAGGAAAAAGGCCAAAAAATTATTTCTCATTTAGAAAAGCACTATAACAAGTTAAAGCAGAACGGCTTTGTTCCAAAATTGGATAAAAAGCATAGTAAACATCACCATGAGCGAGATTCTTAAGAAACTAAAGGATTCAGAGAGAAAATTAAGAGGCTATACAAATGACGGGTAAACAAGTATATCAATATAGGCAGATAACATCCTTTAATCATCTGTGTCTATAAAATAAAGTTTGATCAAAATCCTGTATTCATTTAATCAGGATTTTTCTTTTTTGCGCTTGTTGAAGTTTTAAAACTCCAATCGTGTATTGTTGGATAACACGATTAAATATTTTTATTTACGGTTATGTGGAGAGTATGCTCCAAATATTGAATCATTGCTAGAAATGATGTATTCACAAGTTTTGGAGGAAAAGCCTGGTGCAGAGGAAGTTTGCAGCTATCTGCTCCGCGCACTTATTACGCTTATTTTACAAATTCCAAAGGAGAACTTCGTATTATCGAAATCTGAAGAATCAGTATTAGTAAATGATATTAAATTTCACATTGATGAGCATTATCAGGAAGATATTACTTTAAATTTCCTTTCTCAACGATTTCACATTAGTTCATATTATTTAGTCCATGTTTTCAAGAAATCTACTGGCTTTTCACCCATTCAATATATGATTCGGCGTCGAATTGGGGAAGCACAGTCATTACTTATTAATACAAACGATAGTATTACAAAGATTGCTGGTATGGTTGGTTATGATAATACTAGCTATTTTACGAAACTTTTTTCTAAAACAGTCGGAATGTCTCCAAATAAATATCGACAGTTGTGGATTAAAAATTAGTACTCTTTACGTAACCGCCTGAAAAAAGATGAAAGCCGATTTAAGTATCGGCCTTTAATTAACTTTCCTAATGTACTGTATTCTCAAACTATGCATTAAGCGAAAATTTTTTCAACATCAACTATAAATTTTGTTAGTATTGTTGAATGAATGCATCCTTTATCTTTTGCAATATCATGTAGTCGGTATTTTTTATGGTCATCAAGGGTATACACTTGGACTGTATTTAGTATAGGATTTACAATCCAATACTCTTTTACGCCATATTGCATGTACAGATTGAGTTTAAAAACCAAGTCATGGGATTGATTTGAAGGGCTGACAATCTCAATAATTATAGTAGGAACCCCAACATATTTTTCCTCATTTAACCCACTTTTGTCACATATCACTGACAAATCAGGTATCACAATCTTTGTGCCATCCATTTTCTCATGTGTCAATTCAACATCAAAAGGTGCATGAAACACTTCACATTCAGAACCATCTAACAATTGAAAAAGCTGGGCATGTAGACGTCCAGAAATTCTTTGATGCTTTGTAGATGGAGAAGGAGACATAAAAATTACTCCATCTATATATTCAATTATTTGATCAGAATTCTCTCTTAGCTTATAAAATTCGTCCACTGACAGGTTTCTTTTCTCTGGTAGACTCAATATTCTCACCCTTTCATCATAAAGAGTATGCCTTATGGTAATTATAGTACATTCAATAATCAAATACACTGTTGAGTCTATTACGAAAATGGGATTTAGTCCCACTACCCATGCAAACACCGCTAATAGTTACTGGTAATCCATAGCAAAAACAAGATTGTGAAAGTTTTTATTTTAATATATGAAAAAGCTGCTTAAATTAAACAATTTTGTGAAAGCGTTTAATTTTAGAGGAATTTATAATGAAAGTATAAGATTTGGAGGTGTTTCAAAATGAGATTAAAATTTCAGGATCCCCTTGTTGCTGGGGCGTTGATGATCCAAAAAACCCTTTTTTGTTTTCGTTGGTTTCGTTTACACGTTTATGCCAGAAACAAATGGCCGTACACTGGAAGAATTGGAAGAGCATTTTCGGACACAATTTGATAAAGGTAACGCGAATAAATCAATTGTTAAGGCCCAATAAAAATAACAATCTTTTTTCAAACACGTTCTTTTCTTATGTCCAGTTATTAATTTATTAGTATCAATTTGATCAACTTAATTTTAAACATCTCTACCTCATCTGAACATTTAGATGAGGTAGATTTACTGGGGGACTTTTTGAAATAAATATCCCACTCATTCTTATTCCTTGCTTGGTTTCCTCTTCCTTATCTTAAAGCCTACTTTCCTTTCTTGACCTCATGAAGCCTGTCTGGAAAGTTCGTAAACATTCCTGTCACGCCCCAGTCAATCAGCTGATTCATTCTTTCCTTTTCGTTAACTGTATATGGGTGTATTTCGAGCCCGCTGTTTACTACTTTTTGTACATACTCTTTGTTCAAATATGTATGGTTTGGGCCAACTCCAATGGCATATTCTTTTATCGCTGCAATTTCAGCATCAGTAATAACTGCATTGGATTTATAAGAAAGCAATTGTACTAGGTTAATAGATGGATCTAGTTCGTGCATCGTTTTTAGGCTGAGAGAACTGAAAGACTGAACAAGGAGGGTTTTTTTGTTAATATCGTATTTATTCACTAGACGCAAAAGTTCTTTTTCCATACCTGGATAAACTTCTGGTGATTTTGTTTCAATATAATATCTTTTATTCTTTCCAAACTTTTTAAAAACCTCTTCAAGAGTTGGCACTTTTAACCCTTCATATTTAGGTTTTGCATATTCCGGGTATGCTTCATTAAACCAGCTGCCTGCGTCCAACTGCTTGATTTCTTCTAGAGTATAATCTTTTACTAGGCCTGTACCGTTTGTCGTCCGATCAACTTTTTCATCGTGCATAGCGATTAATTTGCCGTCCTTTGTCATCTGCAAATCGATTTCAATATAGTCACCATGCATCTTCTCACCCATTTTGTAGGCTTTAATTGTATGTTCTGGAGCATGACCAGAAGCGCCGCGGTGTGAAACATTGACAATATCCTTATGTTTTTCCTTTGCCATTGCAGTTGCTCCGCCGCCTGCCGAAATACTAGCTCCAATTACAAGAGCCGCAATCACTGACAACCATTTTCTTTTCACTTTGCACATCTCCCATCTCTAAATAATTTACGTTTCAAGAATATCAGTAGATTATTAATTTCCTTTTACACAAAGGTAAAGACTGCTAACATGCTAGATTACAAGTTGGTAAAAATGATAGGAGTTGCCATGTGAAGATATATGAATGCTCACGCTAATGTGTTCAAAAATAAACAATCCTTGTTTACAATTCAACTATTATAATCATAAAAAAGACCTTACCGATTTTTCCGATAAGATCTAAATCACAACCACGCTTTACTTATTTCTTTTTACGATCCAATACGATCTTTGCAGTGATCGGAAGATGATCGGAAGCTAAAGTGTCAATCACTTCGGTATTTACTGTTTCAATATCATCAGATGTGAAAATGTAATCGATTCTCTTTGCAGGGTTTTCTGCAGGATACGTGTTGCTATTTGACGTTTGTCCTGCAAATACATCAAGATAATGAGAGTTCATAGGCTTCATTTCGTTGCTTTCCGGAGTAGCGTTTAAATCTCCTACAATCACTTTTGGTCCTTTTGATTGGCTTGCTATATCAATAACCTCGTTGATTTGGATTTCTCGTTCAGCAGAAGTCAACGCAAGATGAGTGTTATAAAAATGCAGGTGATTTCCTTTTACATTGATTGTTGCTTCGAGTAGTCCGCGCTGCTCAGTATTTCCAATTTTCGTTAGAAAATGATTTTCAGAAGCTATGATTGGATATTTGCTTAAAATGGCTGTGCCATATTGACGACGGGGTTCTCCATCATTCACTGGTTCACGGTCAAGGTTTGCCGCATATGTATAAAACATTCCAAGACGTTTTGCCAGCCATTTTGCCTGATCTTGAAAATCGCTGCGTTCAGACCAATGGTTGTCCACCTCCTGCAAACCGACAATAGCCGTATTCGAATCTTCAATAATTTTGGCAATTCGTTCAAGATCTAAAACACCGTCGACTCCTTCAGCGTGATGAATGTTAAAAGACATGACCTTTACGTTAACCGATTTACCTCTACCAACATTGCTTTCTTTGGCAAAGGAGCTGTTTCCTAAACCTGAGAGCGACATAATCAAAAATGTAATCGTTAATACGAATAAAACCTTTCTTATCCCTACTTTTCTTCCTATTCTCTTTTTATTTTCCATTACAAGTTTCTCCTCCTATCATTTATTTCTATAAAATGTTATCAAATGATTTAGTAGCCACTATTTCTTTTATGTAAAAAAGTAGTTTAGGTTATGTTATTTTTTTATTAATTCTAGCCATTTAACTTATGTATAAATTCCTGTTGGCCATTCTCTTATAAAAAATTTTTAATATCAATCTATTGAAAGACACATGATTTAGTACTCCTAATGTTCATATTTCTTAGTTTTTTCCACCCTTTATAACTAGTTAATAAAAAATAGCCCTAAACTCGAAGTACAAGAGAAGGGCTGGTGTTATTTTTCCTTATTATTGCTTAATTTTGTAAGAGGGCTTTAGACCGCCTTTAAGCGAGGGATGAAAGTGAGGTCAGATATGGAGTAGCTTTTGCTCCCTATATGCCACACTATTTGCTATGTTATTTTATACATCAAAAGTGAATAAGCGTTGATATAAAGGTAACAAAAAGACCAAATCTATATGTAATTTGGTCGGTTAATTAGTATATATTTATGATGTTTTTCCACACACTAAAATGGAAATATACGGTTTATCAAAAATTCACAAAACACCTTAGATTCCCTCCCTAAAACGGTATGCAAAGCAATAGATAAATAAAATTTTTCAATATATTTATATAAGTCAGATTAAAATTAAGTAATGAAAAATGCTTGTTCTACAATAAATATATTATATGTAGTATGATTTTTGACCGTATTCATCGTAAATAACGAAACAAAAACAGCCTATTTTCTAACTTTGTTTACCCATTATATTGAGTAAGTAATTATAGTTTTCAACGTAAACAACGATAGGACTTTACTTGGAGGGGTGGGTATGATAGGCTGCATGCCAGATGAAACAACGGCTTCATCCTTTCAAGACCAATCATGCCCACAGAGGCTCCAAGTCAAGTCCTTAAACGCTTTTCTATGGTTACATGTAAACAATGATAAAAGGTGCACCATATCAATGATTTGAAACGGATACTATATATAAGGGCCAATTGTAGGAATAACAGAGATTGAATAGGATGTACCCATAAAATCAAGAAATTTTATAGTTCTACTTATGAAATAAGTTATCTCCAAACTAAATCAAAATCATCTATTCAACAATAAAAAAGAGAAAGGATGTATTTATGGACGAAACAAATGCAGAAAGCCTGCCTCATGGTGTACAAAGGTTGCCCCTAAAGAGAATAAAGGATACTCGAGGATCATTAATGGAGACTTACCGTGCTGAATGGTTGGCCTATGCTCCACCAGTTGTACAGTGGAATGTGAATATTAGCTATCCAGGTACACTTCGTGGCTTCCATGTTCATTGGAAACATCATGATTTTCTTTGCGCCTTATCAGGAAGGCTTCACATTGGATTGCAAGATATGCGTCCTTGGTCTCCCACTTATGAATTGGCAGCTTTGACAATCCTTGATGCTGGTGAACCTGCACTCGTATATATCCCACCAGGAGTTGGGCATGGATTCTGGTTTGATAAAGAAACAACACATATATATGGTGTCACTCATTACTGGAATACTCATGACGAGTTAGCCTGTCGCTGGGATGATAGGAATATCAAAGTTCCTTGGCCTTGTAGAGAGCCTAAATTACTGTCTGAAAAGGATCAAAAAGCAGGGACATTCGACCAAATGCAGGCTAGTTTACTAAAGCATCTTTTACCTCCGATAGAATAAGTAAGTTAAATTATTTACAAATCAGGGAGGAACATTAATGAATAAGTATTCTTATTCCAGCCTGCACCTCGGGTTAGTAGGGTGTGGAAACTGGGGACGGCACATTTTGCACGATCTGAAGCAATTAGGAGTCAAAACAAGTGTAGTTGCACGCTCTGAAACAAGTCGGGCCAATGCGCTCTCTTACGGGGCTGATCATCTTGTAGACACCATCGAAGCTTTGGATGAGACCATTAGCGGTTACGTAATTGCGAGCATTGCCAGTGCCCATATAGAGAATATCCGTGCCTTACTGCCGCGTCAGCGCCCCATATTTGTAGAAAAACCCTTAGGGACGAAATTAGATGAAGCAGAAATGCTCGCGTTAGAATCGAAAGGGTTGGTTTTTGTCATGCATAAGTGGCGTTATCATCCAGGTATTGATGCACTTGCAAAATTAGTTCAATCAGAGGAATTTGGTAAAATAAAGGGCCTGCGTCTTCAACGAACAAATTGGGGAAGACAGCATGAGGATGTCGATTGTTGTCTCCATCTTCTCCCCCATGATCTGTCCATAACCTTGCATATTTTAGGATACCTGCCCCCTGTAGAAACTGTTATCCGGAATCCGTTGGGAAATAACCACTTTGGCTTTTTTGCAACTCTGTTTGATCGAGATAGAGACATTTATAGTACTTATGATGTCAATAACATCGCTCCCGGAAATGTACGTTCTGTAGCGGTGGGATTTGAGAAAGGTGTGGCAGCCTTAACCGACAGCTACGCTGAGGGGATCACTGTTTGCCAATATGGTACAAAAAATCCACCTGAAACCCGTTTGATTTCAAAGGAGATGCCCTTGCTGCAGCAACTCCGATCCTTTTTAGATTATCTATGTGGCGATCTCCCTCCACTGAGTTCCCTTGAGGACGAACTACTGATTCTCCGACGTATAACTGCGGTGCGAAATGAACTTTATGGGGGAAAGGTATGATGGATCCAATGTTTACAATTCTGGTGCCAACATATAACCATGGCAGCCTGCTTCGTTATGCGCTTGCCAGCATACTTCAACAATCCTGTCAGAATTTTGAGGTCTTTATCATCTGTGACGGCGCTATGGACGAGGGTGTTGAAATCGCCTGGCAATATGCTCGAAAAGACCCGCGATTCCGTGTATTAGATCGACCTAAAGGTACACGCCACGGAGAGGCTTATCGACATGAGGCATTGCAAACTGCAAAAGGAAAGTTTGTATGTTATCTGTCTGATGATGATTTGTGGTTTCCAGATCATTTACAACACATGGAGGAAGCTTTATTAAAAGCTGATTTTGTACACAGCCGCTATGTTGCCGTTTTGCAAAAGGAGAAGATGGTGGCCATTCACGAATCGCTGGAGGACACCGAGATTCGGGATCGAATGCTGAAGGAGCGATATAATATTTTTGGTCCTACGATTGCTGGACACCGCCTAGATACCTACCGCCGTCTTCCTGAAGGATGGAGCCCTGGTCCAGAGAATGTATGGAGTGATCTTAATATGTGGCGAAAATTTCTGAAACTAGAAAAAATAACTTTCCACGCTATACTAGCTGTAACCGCTCTTATTCTACCCTCAAATTTCAGAACAACCATGTCATTAAAGGAAAGAGAAGCAGAAACAGCTTTTTGGGCAAAAAGAATCAGTTGCCTTTCTTTTCGCACCACTATCCAAGATACTTTCTTTATGCTTTAATTCTAAATTCCTGTTTTTAATTTTTCTCAGTAGAACTATTATAAAACAAAATCTTGACATGGTAGACCAAATCGTTCTCAATACTAGTGTACACCTTACTTCATTTTTGTTTTTAAAATTGCAGTTCCGTAGTTATCCATTGCTTTCTCATACGCTCTCATTGTATTAGCGATGAATTCAACTATTTTTCTCATTCCGCTTTCCCCCCTTGTGAATTGTTGCTCTAATTATGTCATGTTTGGTATTACTTAAGCAAAGTTACTGAAAACGGAAACAACTCCTATAAAAGCGAAAACAAAGAACTTGAAAGCGTATAAAATATTGTATTTCCTCAATATTACGCCTTTTTCCTCTGTTTTTCATTTAATTTTAAGTTTAGATAAGATCGTACCTTCTGGAATCTATAAAATTTTAAGGTATAAACATTATAAACTTTTAAAGAGTCTGATAAATATGCTATGTCTATATCACTTATTGATATACCTCTAATAGTCGAACCAAATTTAAACCGCGGATATTTTTGATATTCAGATTTTTATTTTGCTAAATCACTAATTTGAAAAGAATGTTTTTCAATTTCACTTATTTCTTTAACAAAATAGTTTGAATTTAGTTCACCCTACAAATAAAGGATTCATTTTTTTCCATGTTCGACTCATATAAACATATCCATTAGACATTCCAATTGTTGAATGGTATATCCATCTTCTTTCATCTTTATCACTTCTAATTTAAGTTCTACTGAATAAGTTTTGAATACTTGTCTTTTTGTTGCCATCAAAATCACCCCTTAAAGCAATTTTGCCCGAATAAGGGTTTATTCCTGCCTTAAGGGGAGCGAGGTCAGACCCCCCTATAAAGAAATCTATCTGTATCAAGGAGATGTTAGAAATAGTCCTTTGATAGAAACTATCCCCCACATTAAATTAGCAAGATACCTACTACATTCAATAGCATCTAATTTCATATACTGCCGCCGAAGGATCTCCATTTGTGGCATGAATCGTTAATCTTAAACGATCTGTATGAACGGTCGAATTCAATTTATGTTTGCGTTGACGTTGATAGTTATCGTTCACTTGGAGAATCTCTTTCCACTCTCCGTTGACCCATGCACTTATACTATAATCCTTTGCACATTGCGGGTCGCGATAAAATGACTCGTAGGCGTGATACTCACGCAAGATATTACCTGGGAACGTTAATTCAACTTGCGAAATAGACATGACCTCATCCCAGGACAATTCTATCCAAGGAGCATCTGGAGACTTTTCATCTGATCTCCATAAATTTGTAGAACGATATGGCCTTGTAAAGCCACTAAGAATATTTTCTGCTGAAAAGCATCTTTGTGCAGGCTCTACTTTATAACTCATCGAAATACCATGATCATATCGTCTCATCCGATTCCCAATATCGAAAGCACACACATGACCAGGTTCAATTTTTCCTGCTCTATGCCACTCTACATTTTCATTCTCCAAAAGATCTAGTCGAATATATCCACTTTTAGGTAACCCATTTGAGGTATTGAGTTGTACTGACCAAGAGATCCATTTATTTTCACCAGGCGTCACCTCTAAAGTTGTGTCAGCTAATTCTTCACTACCATCTACTGAATAATCCCAAATATCTTCTACCGTAACAACCTTTGCTTGAACATGTTGTATTTCATCAGAATGGTTCGTTAAGCAAACCGATAAAGTTTTGATTTTATCATTACCTACAGCAATCCACTGGCCTCGACGTTGCATTAGTTTATCTGTTTTTGACGTTTGATGTTGTGTTTTCCAAAACCTCAGTCCTTCGTGTACTCCTTGTGTGTTCGGACCAACACCAACACATTTTGCTTCACTACTTGCGGTCACTTTTGCTTTTCTTGCTATGTCGTTTTCGTCTTCATTCTTATTGTTTAGTAAAAAACAGCCGTCTCTAAGTAATTTTTGTTTTACTGTATCGATATAGTTGTCAGCTACTTCAGGTAATTTTAAATCTAGATTAACTGACACTGCAGCTGCCGTCCCTACACCTTGACCCATTATTGCAGTTGTACCCATAACCCTTACAGTTCCTAAAGCTGCATGTGTGGCACTTACGTTTCTTCCTGCCATCATTAAATTGTCAATGTCTTTTGAGATCATCATATTCAAAGGGATACCGTATGGGCCGCAAAGTGTCGCTCTTTGGAATTCACTTACCACTTTGTATCCTTCCATTGCAGCAGGTTCACTTGAAGATGCAAGCAAACCTCCAGGTGCGTGTAAGTCAACATTCCATCCTCCAAATGCGACCTCATCTTCAAATACTTTTTTATTAAGAGGATCGTGCTCAGTCATTAGGTACCTGCCCATAATTCTACGACTCTCTCTTTTTCCTGGTACTTGACCGATCCATTCAAGAGCATAGTTTTTTGCAATTTCCTTTAATTCGGGATCTTTATTTTTAATCCAATCCCAAACCCCCAGAGTGTGTCGTGTTAATTCATGTCGGATATCTTCATTTTCATAGATTGTGTCCCACGGAATGCCAATTTCCAGCCACCAGTATCCGCCACGATAGCGGTCGTTTTCTTTATGACCAGTATGTTCTAATGGCCTTCCCTGTTTATAGAAAAAACTAGCATCTTCGTAATTTTTTATCCAGCTCGGGGCTTTATATGGAACAGGCCGGCCCATATCAACTGCTTTAAAATGTATAGAGCTTCCCATTACATTTTCACTTGCTTTTTCAGGAGCGTGAGGTTCATTAAACTCTTCATGAGCTTCCTCTCCAAACCGCCATTCACAACCCGATCTGTCTGCCACGATACCGTCACCTGTACAATCGATAAAAACTTTTCCTTTAATAGTTAGTTCGACTTCAGCGTTAAGAACATGGCAGACAACACTCTCGATTGTACGATTGTCTGCTTTATTCACTCCTTGCACAGTAGTATTCAAAAAAACTTCCAAATTTGAAGTTCTAATAGCCATATCATACATCGTCATATCCCATACACTATTGGTCCAACCGTTTTCATTTATTTCCTCGTGGTTTCTCGCTCTTTCTTCAATTAGCAACTCAGAAATAATCCCTGTTTCTCTTGCGTACGCATGAAAGGCTGCTGAACCATGTGTTGTCACTCTAACCTCGGAAGAACTATTACCACCAAACACAGGGCGGTCCTGAATAATTGCCGTCTTCGCTCCATTTCTCGCTGCTGATACAGCTGCACAAAATCCTGCTAATCCTCCACCACATACAACAACATCAAATGTTTCGTTTCTCGTTTTCAAAACATACACCTCATTTAAATTTTAGTTAATTACCCTTTTACGGCACCATCTGTTAAACCTCTCACAAAATACTTTTGTAACATAAAGAAGAGTAAAATAATTGGAACAACAGCAATCACAGATGCACTAATGACTAATCCCCAAGGAACTAATGAGGAAGTGGTTTGGAAAGATGCTATCCCTATTGGTAGCGTTTTCATATGTTCCTTTGTTAAAATAAGAGATGGCCACATGAAATCACCCCAAACCCACATGAACTTAAGAACAGCAATCGTACAAAGCGTCGGTAATGCGTTCGGAATAATAATTTTAAACAAGGAACGAATTCTTCCACATCCGTCCATAAACGCAGCTTCCTCAAGTTCATACGGTAACGCTAAAAAAGCTTGCCTTAGTAAGAAAACACCAAAAGGACTAACTAAATCAGGTAATATTACTGCAATGAAATTATTCTGTAATCCTAGAGGTGCCAACATCAAGTACAATGGAACAACCAATACTTGGACAGGAATAATAAGCGTAGCAATCACTACAAAAAATAAGAGTTTTTTACCCTTAAATTCGAGTCGTGCTAATGCGTAAGCTATTAATGGACAAAAGACTAAATTGCCTATTACTGCAATTATTGCGATTATAAAACTATTAATAAACCAACGAGATATTGGATATTTTTCAAATACCTCCTTAAAGTTTTCTAGATATAACCAACTTTCAGGGAAGAAATGAAAGCTAGATATAATTTGACTAAGCGGCTCAAATGAACTTTTAAACATAATGTAAAAAGGAAATAACGCAAAAAGCGCGATTGGGATTAATATTACATATGAAATAAAACCCGATGAGTTTTTATACCTATTCACTATCTTTTATCCTCCCTTCCCATAAAGTAATACTGGCCATATACAAGACCAAAGACTATGATAAACAGAATACCGGATGCTGCTGTTGCGAGACCATAAGATGTAAAGATTTTTTGATACATGTAGACAACTAAAGTCATTGTTGCGTTTCCTGGTCCCCCCTTAGTCATGACCCATATCTGATCGAAAATTTTAAATGAATTGATAAGTAGTAATACTACAACAAAAAATGTAGTTGGACGAAGCAAAGGAAGAGTAAGATGTATAAATTTTTGCCAAGTTCCTGCTCCATCTATTTCCATTCCTTCATATAATTCTTGAGGTATTTGTTGCAGCCCTGTCACATAGATAATTGCGTACAAACCGAAGCTTTGCCAAATACTAACCAAAATAATTGCTGGCATCGCTAAATCGGAGTCAAAAAGCCATTGTTGACCTTGAATCCCAAATGTATTCAGAAATGCGTTGATGAAACCATGAGGTGAATAAAGCAAAGTCCATATAATTCCGGTTATAGCCATTGGGATAACAAGAGGTGTAAGCAGTATGGTTCGAATTACACGAACACCTCTTAAAGGTTTATGAACAATTAAAGCTGTTCCTAATGACAAAATTAAGCTGCCAAAGACATAAAAAAGTGAGAAGTACAGTGTATTCCACAAAGTTGTTTTAAAAACGCTGTCTTCAAGTAATAAAAACTTATAATTAGATAATCCAATAAACGTTTTATCCCCTAGTAGATTCCAATTAAAAAAACTTATTACAAAAGCATAGAACATTGGAAAAATGAAAAAACCGCCTAAAAAAATAATTCCTGGTAATGAGAGGGTCCAACCTAGTAAATTATGATTTTTGTTTGTTAACAAGAATCTTCCTTCCCCCTTTTTTATGAGAATTTTGTAGATATGATAGGATAACCCATCATATCTGCAAGATTAATAGTTGATGGCATGATTAACTTGAACATCAATATTTTCTAAAGATTCTTCAATAGATGTTTCACCGGTTATAGCAGGAATGAGGTGAGAAGGCTGAGCAGCCCACCTCTCTGTGTATCCTTGTCTAGATTGAATGAATAATTCCGCAGAATCAGCATTTATATTATTATCAAGCTGCTGGTTAAGAGCTTCCCATACTTCAGGCTGCTTACTCGTAAATTCCTCAATTTCTGCTTTTACTTCTGAATCTACTTTTTCAAGGTTAAATGGAGAGATATAATGTGCACTTTCCATAAATACTCTTGTTCTTTCCGGTGATGCAAGCCACCTTACAAATTCTCCAGCAGCTTCAATCTTGTCAGATCTTGAGTTTACAGCAACCCCATGTCCACCAAAGTGACCTGCAGCTGATTCAGGCCCTTTCGGCATAGGTGCCATCCCCCATTTATCTGCCATATTGGAATCGTTATACCAATCTTGCTGGTCAGCTGTAGGCTGTGTAAAGTAGAACATCGCCACTTCGCCATTAGCGAAACCGTTTACAGCGCTAAGCCCCGGAATTGCAAGGTTTTCCTCATAAAATCTTTTCATAAAAGATAATGCTTCCTGACCTTCTGGAGAATTCAACACAGATTCTCCGTCTTTAATATACTGTCCCCCTGCAGCTGCAAACATGGATCCCCATGAAAGATTCATCGCATTTCGATGTTCATCCATGCCATTGATCTGTAGTCCCATAACCCCAGGTTTTCCATTATCCATAGTTGCTTCTGAAATAGTTTTAGCGGTATGATACAACTCATCCCAAGTTGCAGGCGGTCCTTCAAAGCCATATTTACTTAATATATCTTTTCTGTAAAATAACATATTCATTTCATACCCTAGAGGAAATGCCATGATTTGGCCGTTTTCTTTATATCCTTCAATTAGTGGATTAAAAGTTTCGATCTCTTTTTGGGAGAATCCTAAGACTTCTGCGGGCACTAATACATTTGCTTGAGTATATTCTTCATCCAATGATCCTAAATAAAAAACATCTGGTCCAGTACCTGAGGTAATCGCAGTCTTTATTTGTTCCCGACCATCCGACCATCCTAACATGGTTAGTTCGACTTCAACTGAGTGATGTGACGCATTAAATTCTGATACTAGCGATTCAAATTCTTCTGGCTCAATAAATGGTAAAAGCCAAACTTTAATCTTTGTTTTTCCGTTCTCACCTCCAGTTTCCGCATCACTTGAGCACCCCGCAGTCAAAATTATCATGAAGATCATTGTTACACCCAACAACAAGTTTTTGGAGAAATTAGCATATTTCATTTGCTCCTCCTATATTTAAGAATGTAGTTGATTGCCGCCAGTAGACTTTCTAATAATTAATTTCGTATCCAGTTCAACCTCTTCTTTTTTAACATGATCAGAAGACACCATGTTCATTAGCATTTCTGCAGCCTGAATACCAATTTTCTTTCTCGGTAAATCAACAGTCGTTAAATTGATCCAATGCAAACTAGAAATCTCTAGATTTTCAAAACCTACGACTGAAATATTCTCTGGAACTTTATAGTTGTTTTTCACCAACCACTCTAAGGCGCCAATAGCTAATAGATCATTTGCTGTAAAAATTGCAGTAATATTCGACTTTTTATTTAATAGTTGCTTAACACCCGTTCCACCATGTTCTATTCCAGTTCCAGAAATGATAATGTTGTCATCTGTATAGTTAATGTTGTGGTTTTCCAAACAATCTAAAAAACCTTTTAACCTATCTTCTTCTTCTGATACATCCTTTGACATACCTATAAAACCAATATTCACATGACCTAGTTTTATAAGATATTCAACTGCTCTATAAGCAGCTTTATAGTGATTCACGTCGATTGAAGATACATTTAAATGTTGTTCATTTTCCCTTAATTTCCTTAAGAATACAATTGGAATTTCTAATTGTTCAATTAGCCTTAAAAGTTCTTCATCCAATTTACCAGGCTTCATAATTAACCCATCTATTTTTCTTTCTAATAAACTAGATAAAAACCGTTTCTCCTTTTCAAGATTTAAAAATGTATTTCCATAGATAACTTGGTAGCCGCTTTTTGAAGAAACTTCTTCTACACCCAAAGCTACTTCAGAAAAGAAAGGGTCTGTAATATCAGAAAGCATAAGTCCTATTATATTTGACTTCTTTTGAATTAAACTTCTCGCATTTGCATTCGGCGAATAATTTAATCGTTTCATCTCCTCTAATATTTTTTCTTTTGTTTCTTTTTTAATATCAGGTTTATCATTTAATGCTCTTGATACGGTTGAGACGGACAATCCCAGTTCTTTTGCTATATCTTTTATTGTTTTCATTACTTCCCTCCTTAACATTAACTTTTTCGGAAACGTTACCGGTAACGTTTCTGATATCGCTTACAATAATTAATATAAATGAAAATTCAGACTATTGCAAGTTTTTTAGTTTGAATATTTAGATACCAGAATTTACATATATATCCATATAATTAGCGAGTAATTTTAGCTTCGCTGGTACTATCCCTTTGATTCATCAAAAATAAGAAACCATTATTTATTTCTAAAAATTTTAAATTTTCTGTTAATAAATATTACACATGGGTTGGCGAACACAATTGATTGAATCATAATTATAAATGTGGAATCTACTAAAAAATTTTTAGAGAGGAGATAAGATATGAGTAAAATTACATTGAAAATAGCAAAAGATTATATGTGAAAATTGTTCAATATTAATGCGCCTGAAAAGTAAATTTTATTAGTATACTCCATTCCCTTACTTGTCCCTGAAAGCATATAAAAAATGTTATATTGTTTCTAAAAAATTATCTATAAATATATGGAAAAGGAGGAGATTTTTTTGTGGATCATCACTACCTATTCAAAGGGAAACACTACGATGTTTGAATTTGACACAGAAACAGAAGCAAGAGAAGCTTTTGAGAATATTCAAGGATGCAGGATTATTACCGAAGTTGTTTACTTTAATGATCCTTGTTTCGCTCTAACAGATTAAAAAGTAGAGGATGAATCAACAGGGTAAAAAACACCGTTTTGATTCATCCCCTGAAAGGACCTGTCATGAAAATCCAGTAAAATTAAGGGTTCCGTGACGGTCCTTTTTTATAAAGTTCATGTTTATGAGTGGTTCAGAACAATCGTATTTGAATATAGTTTGAAAAATTGAAATGTTCCGTCAAAAGAGTCGACAATGAGCTCCTATTATTGAGAGTGTTAAGATTACATCACTGTTTGTTCTTTAAGGAAAGAAGCAGCTTGTCCATTAAGCAGCTCAGGATTTTTATGGACGGTTCCGATTACTTCCATTCGGCTTATTTCGTGGAAAGTGAAATGCTTATCTTCATGAAGGCTTTGAATGACAAACTCTGATTTGAATCCTTTTGTTTGGTGAACGACGATTCCGATTTCCTCTTCATCCAGTTCGACGTGATAATTATTCGAATCGGATTGGAACCCGTCCCAACTTGGAATATACATTTGTTTAAAACCTTTTAAAATATCTCCCTCGTAAATTTCGTTCCCCTTTTGGTCTGTTATCCCGATAAATTGCATTTTTATGTAATTATGATCATTCCAGACTGCTTGTCCAATCTCCATACTTGCTGCATCCTCCAGCATTCCTGGAGTGCCACTGTACATTCCATTTGTGTCCCAAATTCTAAATTTATTCTTTTTCATGATCCATGCCCCCTTTGTCCCCATGTTATAAACGATTTCCATGTATAACCCATTTTAACATTAGCATGAGAGACCTGTCACTAGCCGAAAATTGTCGAATGAATCGACAAAAACCTAGTTGCGGATGCTGATAAATCCTCCTAAATACCTTCAAAACTATCTTCGATAATCTGGACCTTTTCTACAATATGGATAATCAAAACCACCAGTGTGATAGATAACGGGTTTACTTGTGAGGTGCAAAACGGCAAATCACAAACCTAATCACATAGCAAAACTCATAAATTTTACAACACAATAAAAAAGCTTAGAGATGCAAATATCTCTAAGCCTTTTTTAAATTTTCACTTTTTTAAGTTGTACAAGTTAATTAACCGCTAAAGCGAGTTTGATAAATAAGCGGAGAAATTTCTCTTATTTATCTAATAGCACTGAAAATAGCCAAAATAGACGGAAAGATTCCGACTATTGACTCGAAAAAAGTGAAAATGGGTACATTTGCTTTGCTTAATCGGAAAACTTCCGCTTATATACACCTAACTGAGCTCTATTCTACAGTTTAACCGGAAAATCTCCGCTTATTTT
>NZ_JACXAI010000025.1 GCF_014773385.1 Metabacillus arenae
GACATCATCTACAATCTCAAAGGTGAAGAAGAAAATGAAATATTGCGATAAACAAAGAAAATAAAAGTTTGTGTCTAAAATAAGGGGTCTAAACCGTTGTAGACAGTAAAAAGGAAGTGTAGCCAGTAAATAGGAGGAAGGCTTGAAGCACGTGAAGCCCAACCGCTAATAAATAAAAAGACCAGAATCTAGAGAAAGCCGATAAAAAAGATTCCGTCTGGTCCATAAATATGACTTTCGAAAATAAAAATGCTCATGTGGTCATTCACACCGAAAATTTGCTCATATTGAACTATTTTGGCTTAGTCATCATTTTAACAGGACAGAAAAAACCGAGAACTGGAAACCAAATTGATAGAACTGGCTTAAAAAAAGGAATCACGGGAATAGATTTGCTCATAAAATTTTTAACTGTTTCTTAAAATTCACTCTTCATTCTGGTGCACATTAAAACAGGATCGGTATAAAATCCATCAATTGTCATCACATTAAGAATGGAGGTGGTAATTAATGAGGGATAAGCAAATCAAGTGGTTGTTGAGTATTGCACTTCTGCTGTTAACGTTTCTAACGATTTATATGTTTTTAAAGCTTAATGTTCTATGGAATCCTTTAATTACAGTTGTTAAAGCAATTTTTGGACCGTTTTTGATTGCTGCCTTTATTACTTATTTACTTCACCCGCTAATTGAAAAGCTTCATGAATCAGGTGTGCAGCGCCCTTTAGCTATCTTTATTATTTATCTTTTATTTTTTGGTGCAATAGGCTATGGATTTTATCGGGGGATTCCGGTACTTATAGAACAATTGAAGGATTTGTCTAACAATATTCCATATATCGCAAAAACGTATAACAGCTGGCTTTCATTCATTCATAATCAAACAGACCATTGGCCTGATGGAATTCATGAAAGAATAGACGGCTTCTTTCATGATATAGAGATATGGATGAATCATGCGATTGATAAGGTATTAAGGAGTATAGGAAAGTTAGTGGATTACATCCTTGTCCTTGCTATCATCCCATTCCTTGTTTTCTATATGTTAAAGGATTTTGAAGTACTGAAAAAATCTGCATGGTATTTAACACCGAAAAAGTGGAGAAAACAAGGCCAACAATTTATGAAGGATTTAGATCACTCTCTTGGAAGCTATATTAGGGGGCAGTTTTTTGTTTGTGTTTTGATTGGTTTTTTAGCGTTTATCTCACTATGGATTTTTCAAGTCAGATACCCTTTAATATTAGGCCTGATTATTGGGATTACAAACATTATCCCTTATTTTGGTCCGCTGATTGGCGCTGTTCCTGCTCTCATCATTGCATCGACAATGTCGCCGAGAATCGTGTTGATGGTGGTTATCATTATTTTAACTTTGCAGTTTATTGAAGGGAACATCCTTGGGCCATTGATTGTTGGAAAAAGCTTGCATATGCATCCAATTGTTATTATGCTGGCTTTACTGGCGGGAGGAAAATTAGCTGGTATACTCGGAATGATTTTGGCCGTACCAGTCGTCGTGATTATGAAGGTATTGATTGTACATCTGGCTCAGCTTAAATGGCAGCATTGACAGAGGACAAATGCTTGTTCTATAATTCACCTTATAATACATATCAAATACTTTGATGGACATAAGTATGTTACAGTCCGATTTTTCAGAGAGGGATTTCCAAGGCTGAAAGAAATTCTAAATTGAGGGTAACAGAAAGCTAGTCCTGAGTGCAGGCAAAAACCTGCCGTTAGAGCAACGTTATGCTCATAAAGGTGATGGACCTAAATTTGTCCATAATCAGGGTGGTACCGCGAGTAAGCTCTCGTCCCTGTGTAATTGATTTTACATAGGGAGGGAGCTTTTTGAGGTTTCAAAAGTTTAAAGCTCGATAAAGTGTTAACCTATGGGCCACATGCTAATCTCTTTAAAAAAGCTTGTATTATGCTGGTCAAGAGGGAACAAGACACTATCCAGCTTTTCATTCTTTAGAAGAGCAGTAACTATATTATTACTGGAAGACTCGTATCCTATCTGTTTACCCGAGTAAGATTTTGGTTTTACCAAATTTAAAAAGGAGGAAGAGCAATGAAGTCATTAACTTCAGCACAAGTACGTCAATTGTTTCTAGATTTTTTCAAAGAAAAAGGTCATTCTGTGGAGCCTAGTGCGCCACTTGTACCTTATGAGGACCCTTCCTTGCTATGGATTAACAGTGGGGTAGCAACGTTAAAAAAGTATTTCGATGGACGTGTAATACCAGCAAACCCAAGAATTTGCAATGCTCAAAAATCGATTAGAACGAATGATATTGAGAATGTCGGCAAAACTGCTCGTCATCATACGTTCTTTGAAATGCTCGGCAATTTCTCAATAGGGGAATATTTTAAAGTAGAAGCGATTGAGTGGGCGTGGGAATTTTTAACGAGTGACAAGTGGATTGGTTTTAATCCTGAAAAGCTTTCAGTTACGATTCATCCTGAAGATCATGAAGCTTACGATATTTGGGTGGATAAGGTCGGTATTCCTGAGGAAAGAATAATCCGTTTAGAGGGGAACTTCTGGGATATTGGAGAAGGACCGAGCGGTCCGAATACAGAAATTTTCTATGACCGCGGGAAAGAGTATGGCAATGATTTAAATGATCCTGAACTGTATCCAGGCGGGGAAAATGAACGTTATTTGGAAATTTGGAATCTCGTTTTTTCACAATTCAACCACAACCCTGATCATACATATACTCCTCTGCCTAAGAAAAACATCGATACGGGAATGGGCCTTGAACGTATGGTATCTGTTATTCAAAATGTGCGCACAAACTATGACACCGATTTGTTTATGCCAATCATTGAATCAACTGAAACAATTTCAGGTGAAAAGTATTTACAGGACTATGAAAAGGATGTCGCTTTCAAAGTTATTGCAGATCATATCCGAACCGTAACCTTTGCAGTAGGAGACGGGGCTCTTCCTTCAAATGAAGGCCGGGGATATGTATTGCGCCGTTTATTGCGCAGAGCCGTGAGATATGCAAAAAAATTAGGAATCAATCGTCCATTTATGTACGAATTAGTCCCTGTTGTGTCCGAAATTATGATTGACTTTTATCCAGAAGTAAAAGAAAAGTCTGAATTTATAGCTAGAGTTATTAAAAATGAGGAAGAAAGGTTTCATGAAACTCTTAACGAAGGATTAGCTATTTTAGCGGATGTTATCAGGCAGGAAAAAGAAAATAACAGCAATGTAATTCCTGGAAAAGCGATTTTCAGACTATACGATACGTACGGATTCCCTGTTGAATTAACAGAGGAATATGCAGAAGATGAAAATATGGAAATGGACCATGAAGGCTTTGAAAAGGAGATGGACATTCAGCGTGAACGTGCAAGAACTGCCAGAGGGCATGTCGGTTCTATGCAGATTCAAGGCGGGGTTCTTGGTGATATTTCAGCAGAAAGTAAATTTTTGGGATATGAGACATTAGAAGCAGAAGTTAAAACGCTATATTTAATCTCAAATGGTCAGTTTATCCAGGAAGCCCATGAAGGGGACGAAATTCAGCTGATTACAAATCAAACTCCTTTCTATGCTGAAAGCGGCGGTCAAATAGCGGATGAAGGAACCATGCAAAATGAGGAAGTTGTTGTAAAAGTAAAAAATGTTCAAAAAGCTCCAAACGGACAAAATTTGCACACTGTGTTTGTAGAATCTGGGACTCTAAAGGAGAATATGTCTCTTGCAGCGAAAGTGAATAAAGAGACAAGAGGTGCCATAGTTAAAAATCATACAGCCACACATTTGCTTCATCAGGCTCTAAAGGATGTATTGGGAACACATGTTAATCAAGCAGGTTCCCTCGTAACAGCGGAAAGACTCCGTTTTGATTTCTCGCATTTTGGTCAAGTTACTTCCGAAGAGTTAACTAAAATTGAGCAAATTGTAAATGAAAAAGTGTGGCAAACTATTCCAGTTCAAAGCGATTACAAATCACTTGATGAAGCAAAGAAAATGGGCGCAATGGCCTTGTTTGGTGAAAAATATGGTGACATTGTCCGCGTAGTACAGGTGGGGGATTACAGTTTAGAGCTTTGCGGCGGTTGTCATGTGGATAATACCTCTTCGATCGGATTATTTAAAATAATATCCGAGACAGGTATAGGAGCTGGTACACGACGAATCGAGGCTGTTACAGGTCAAGGTGCTTATCAAATCATTAATGATCAGCTATCTGTTCTTGAGGATGTGGCTGCTAAATTAAAAACAAATCCAAAAGATGCAGCAAACCGCGTTGAGACCCTATTAGCTGAAAATCGAAGCCTGCAAAGAGAAAACGAATCACTAACATCAAAACTAGGAAATGTAGAAGCAGCAACGCTTGTAAATAAGGTCAAAGACGTAAATGGAGTAAAGGTGCTAGCAAGCAAAGTTAATGCTAAAGACATGAACAGCATCAGGTCAATGGTAGATGAGTTAAAGAATACGCTCGGTTCTGGAGTGGTCGTTTTAGGAGCAGCTCAAGGCGAGAAAGTGAACCTTGTAGCTGGGGTAACAAAGGATTTAATGGGTAAGGGGCTTCATGCCGGAAAATTAATTAAAGAAGTGGCCGAGCGCTGTGGTGGAGGAGGCGGAGGCCGTCCTGATATGGCGCAAGCGGGAGGAAAGGATCCCGGGCAGCTTAAGAGTGCACTTAATTATGTAGAAGAATGGGTTAAATCCGTTTTATAATTGTGGTTCATAGTGTAGAATGAAACTAAGAGATTGGACTAGCAGGTTCAGTGAATCTGAGAAAGAGGTGCTTATTCGTGGGTTCGTTTGATAAAACGATGAAATTTAATTTCTCTGATGACTCAATGGAGACGAATGTAAACGAAGTCCTATTCACCGTTTATGATGCCCTACAGGAAAAAGGGTATAATCCAATTAATCAAATTGTAGGATATTTACTCTCAGGAGACCCTGCCTACATTCCTCGTCATCGTGATGCGCGCAATTTAATCCGAAAGCTAGAGCGGGACGAACTTATCGAGGAGCTAGTGAAAGCATACCTTAAACAAAATCAGCGAAAGGCTTAAATCTAAATGAGAATATTAGGGTTGGATTATGGATCCAAGACCCTTGGTGTAGCATTGAGTGATGAAATGGGCTGGACTGCACAAGGGATTGAGACGGTTAAAATTGACGAAGAAGGCCAAAACTATGGATTGGAACGTTTAAGAGAAATCATTGAACAGGAAGCTGTCGAAAAGATTGTTCTAGGTTTGCCTAAGAATATGAACGGTTCCATTGGTCCAAGAGGAGAGGCGAGCAAAGCGTTTGCTGGATTACTTGAGGACACATTCAACCTTCCTGTTATTTTATGGGATGAACGATTATCGACCATGGCTGCTGAAAAAATGCTCATATCGGCAGATGTCAGCAGAAAAAAAAGAAAAAAAGTTATTGATAAGATGGCTGCTGTTGTTATCTTACAAGGCTTTCTAGACAGCCGAAACTAAGAATAAGGTGGAATGAAATATGGAACATGGAGATAAGCAAATTACAGTAGTCGATGAAAATGGAAACGAACAATTATGTGAGGTTCTGTTTACTTTTGAATCTGATGAATTCAGCAAATCTTATGTATTGTACTACCCAGTAGGCGGAGAGCACGAAGATGAGGATGACATAGAGATACACGCATCAAGCTTTGTCCCTTCTGAAGATGGAATCGATGGAGAGCTTCAGCCGATTGAATCCGAAGAAGAGTGGGATATGATTGAGGAAATGCTTAACACTTTTCTCGATAATGAGGATGAATAATTTAGAAAAGCTCAGGGGCGTTAGTCCTTCGGCGACAAGCAAAATACGAGCCGTCTGGAAGGTTGTTCTTTAACTTTCTAGACGGATTGTCCCTGACACTCGGAGCTGGACAACGACTACTCTCTTTGCCACGTTAATATTTCAATTAACGTAAACTTTCTGACAATACAAAAAAGAAGTCTTCTCACCGAAGACTTCTTTTTTGTTCTTGGTGCTCTAGGTTGTTCTAGGGCGCCCTTGCCCTTTTTTAACTACCCGAGTTACGAGGCTTTTCTAGGATAATTTCCTTGTTTAAAGATTAATTTCAGCCGAAAATGGATAATCTCTCATCTGAGGGATTTGAACCATGTTCTTTAATGGAAGAGCATTTTTCTAATAGCAACCATCACACACAAGGGAAAATAGTAACAAATTGCCGAATCTCATCAAATTTTGTAGTATAATAAAGGGAAACTTTCAGGCAGTGGGGATTTTTTATCCCACTGTTAGAAAGCCTGAGGCCTGCAGGAAGCAGGTCACACAGACGAAAACATCAAAAAGCGGCGCTCATAGTCTGTGTTCAATTTTCAGGACCTATGCGGGCAAGTTGTCTCCACCTAATATTTTGCTCCCCAGAATATAAAGATGGGGATCTTACTTCCCGTTAAGAATGAGTTAAACAGGCGAGAGGAGGACTCCAACATGAGTGATTCAAAGAAGGATTCGATACATACTAAGCTCCTTCAGCAACATACTGAAGCAAAGGTAGTCAGAAAAATAGTACTTACCGTTTTCATCTCCTTAATTATTATATTTTCGGGAGTGATTGGCGGGGGCTATCTTTATATTAAATCTGCACTGAAGCCTGTTAATCCAAAGAATACTGATCCGGTGATGGTAGAAATTCCAATCGGATCCTCTGTTAGTTCTATTGCTGGTATTCTTGAAGATAACGGATTAATTAAGAATAAGCATATTTTTAAATACTATGTAAAGTTTAAAAGTGAATCTGGTTTCCAAGCAGGAGAGTACCAGTTAAATCAAGCTATGGACTTTCAAGAAATGATTGATTTAATGAAAACAGGTAAAGTATCAGAAAATGTTACCTTTCAAATCACCATACCAGAAGGCAGACAACTATCTGAAATAGCAGCTCTTATAGCTAAAAGTGCTCCTTATTCAGAAAAAGAAGTTTTAAACAAGCTTCAGGATAAGAAATTTATTGATTACTTAAAAAAGAAATATCCTGATACGCTAACAAATGAAATTGATAAGAAACACATTAAATATGCTTTAGAAGGGTATCTATATCCAGCCACTTATCCTTTTTATGAAAAGAAACCTTCTTTAGAAGACATCATAGAACCAATGGTGCAGCAGACAAATAAAATGGTCTTAAACTATTTGCCGAAAATTGAAGAAAAGAAAATGAATGTCCATCAATTTTTAACAATGGCTTCTTTAATTGAGGAAGAAGCAACTGAAAAAGCAGATCGAGACAAAATATCTAGCGTGTTTTATAACCGGATAGAAGAGGGGATGCCCCTTCAAACAGATCCAACCGTTTTATATGCGTTAGGGGAACATAAGGATCGAGTTTTATATGATGATTTAGAGGTGGATTCACTTTATAACACATACAAAAATACAGGACTGCCGCCAGGTCCGATTGCAAATGCAGGCGAAAGCTCCTTTGCTGCTGCACTCGAACCTGAAAATACGGACTTTCTATATTTCCTCGCAACAAGAAAAGGAGAAGTTATCTTCACCAAAACCTTAAAAGAGCACAATAAAGAAAAAGCAAAGCATATTACAAAACAGAATAAATGACAATTATTGGGGAAGTGAATCATATTCGCATTCCCCTTTTGTTTGTGGTAAAATATATCGAGTTGTTACTAGAAAAGCGGAAGCGCCTTGAACAGCCCCGACAAGCATAAGACGAGCCTCACAGAAAGGCCGCTTTTGCCTTTTTGAGAGGATTGGCTTATGACCTCGAGGGGCTAGGCGCTGCAGCTAGACAATAAAGAAAAGCAGAAGCGCCTTGAACAGCCCCGACAAGCATAAGACGAGCCTCACAGAAAGGCCGCTTTTGCCTTTTTGAGAGGATTGGCTTATGACCTAAGGACCGATTGCGCCTGGAGCTGGACAATGAAGAAAAGCAGAAGCATAAAGATAAAAACGGCCAGAGGAGTTCTTATTAGAGCTCTCTTTTTTGCGGAGATTTGCGAGATTGGCTTTGTGATCGGAGGAAGAAGCTGGAATGAATGAGACAAACGAGTATTTAGAAAGTCTGCTGCCTAAGCGTTCGGACGAAGTTTCTGAAATCGAACAATTTGCGAAGGATCATGATGTACCGATTATGGAGCCATCTGCCATTGCTGTTCTTCTTCAACTCCTCACTTTAAAAAAGCCTGGAAAAATCTTAGAAATTGGAGCTGCTATTGGATACTCATCCATTCGTATGGCTCAGACATTACCTTATACTTCTATCATAACGATTGAAAGGGACGAGCAGCGTTATGAAGAAGCAATGTCGAATATACAAAAACTGAACTTAGAAGGCAGAATCTCCCTTATTAAAGGAGATGCATTAGAATTATATGAGATCGTTAAAATGAATGCACCATACGATGTTTTATTTATAGATGCGGCAAAAGGGCAATATAAACGATTTTTTGAGTTATATGAGCCATTGTTGTCTCAATCAGGAATGATTGTGACTGACAACGTACTATTTAAGGGGTTAGTAGCAGGAAGCATTGACCATATTGAAAGCAGACGGGTTCGAAGCCTGATCAAAAAGATTAGACACTATAATGAATGGCTGAATGCACATCCTGATTACCAAACAACAATTCTGCCGATTGGAGATGGAATTGCTGTAAGTTTAAAAAGAGGTGAAGAAAGATGAAGAAACCGGAATTACTTGTTACACCTACACAGGTTGAAGATATAGAAAAGCTTGCACATGCAGGCGCAAATGCATTTATCGTTGGACAAGAGCGGTATGGCCTCCGTTTAGCTGGTGAGTTTAACCGCGGGGCTGTTCAAGAAGCGGTAGAAATTGCCCATAACATGCAAACAAAACTATATGTAGCGATGAATGCCCTTTTTCATAATGAAAAAGTTGAAGAACTAACTGAATATATCCAGTTTTTAGATCAAATCAAGGTTGATGGAATTGTATTTGGAGATCCTGCTGTATTAATGGCAGCAAGAGAAGCCGCCCCGAATATGAAGCTTCATTGGAACACAGAAACAACGGCTACCAACTGGTACTCTTGTAATTACTGGGGAAGAAAAGGTGCGAAGAGAGCTGTATTAGCCAGAGAGTTAAATATGGATGCAGTCGTTGAAATTAAAGAGCATGCAGAGGTTGAAGTGGAAGTACAGGTTCATGGAATGACATGCATGTTCCAATCAAAACGTTCACTTATCGGCAACTATTTTGAATATCAAGGAAAAGTAATGGAAATTGAAAATAGAAAAAGGGACACAGGTCTTTTTTTACATGATAAAGAGAGAAATAATAAATACCCAATCTATGAGGATGAGAATGGGACTCATATTATGAGTCCAAACGATATATGCATCATTGATGAATTGGAAGATATGATCGATGCGGAAGTTGATTCTTTTAAAATCGATGGAGTATTGAAGACACCTGAATATTTAATTGAAGTAACAAAAAAATACCGCAAAGCGATTGATCTGTGTGTAGACAATAGAGAAGAATATGAAGAAATAAAAGATCAGCTTTTAAATGAAATTGAAGAAATACAACCAACTAACCGCCCTTTAGATACAGGATTTTTCTTTAAAGAAACGGTTTACTAATAAGTTTTTTCTAAGAGATTGTTACTATTTTCAAATGAAGAGTCCTATAAATAGAAGCAATCGGTGAATTGCCGATTGCAGCTGGTCTCACCGTATACCTCTAATCTCAAGAGATAATCAATTTTTGAAGCGAAGGACTTTGTAGAAGGCTGCTAGTAAAGTTCGTAAAAACAGCCTATTAAAAAAGGAGGAATGAACATGGCTGCTGTGAAAGATAGAATCTCATCTATTGTTGGTGGAAAGCGTACCATAACTAAAAAACCTGAGCTGTTAGCACCGGCAGGCAACCTCGAGAAATTAAAGATTGCTGTCCACTATGGAGCTGATGCTGTATTTATTGGAGGAAAAGAATTTGGACTTCGTTCAAATGCAGATAATTTTTCAATAGAAGAAATGGCAGAGGGCGTTCAATTTGCAAACAAATACGGAGCAAGAATTTATGTTACAACAAATATTTTTGCTCATAACGAAAACATGGACGGTTTGGAAGATTATTTGAAAGGTTTAGAATCTGCGGGGGTTTCCGGAATTATTGTCGCAGATCCTCTTATCATTGAAACCTGCCGCCGCGTAGCACCAGCGCTTGAAGTCCATTTAAGCACCCAACAATCTTTATCAAACTGGAAAGCGGTTCAGTTTTGGAAGGAAGAAGGGCTTGAAAGAGTCGTGTTAGCGCGTGAAACAAGTGCTGAAGAAATCCAAGAAATGAAAGAAAAAGTGGATATTGAAATTGAAACATTTATCCACGGAGCGATGTGTATTGCTTATTCAGGACGATGTACATTAAGTAACCATATGACAGCTCGTGATTCCAATCGAGGAGGGTGCTGTCAATCCTGTCGCTGGGACTATGATCTCTTTAAATTAGAGAATAATCAGGAAACACCTCTTTTCGATGAAAAGGATGCCGCATTTGCCATGAGCCCGAAAGATTTAAAGCTTATTGAGTCTATCCCTAGAATGATAGAACTAGGAATTGACAGCTTGAAAATTGAAGGCCGTATGAAATCAATCCATTATGTTGCTACAGTAGTAAGTGTTTATCGAAAGGTTATTGATGCATACTGTGCTGATCCTGAAAACTTTACGATTCAAAAAGAATGGCTTGAAGAATTAGACAAATGCGCGAACCGTGATACTGCTCCAGCCTTTTTTGAAGGTGTACCTGGCATGCAGGAGCAAATGTTCGGAGTTCATGGAAAGAAAACAACATTTGACTTTGTTGGTCTTGTTCTGGAGTATGATGAGAAAACCAAAATGGTTACACTGCAACAACGCAATTTCTTCAAACCAGGGGACGAATTAGAATTTTTCGGACCTGAAATTGAAAACTTTACTCATGTTATTGATAAGCTTTGGGATGAAGATGGAGAAGAGCTTGATGCAGCCCGCCATCCTCTGCAAATTGTTAAATTTAAAGTTGACAGACCTGTCTTCCCAAACAATATGATGAGAAAGGGGAAATAATCCGCAATGGGAAAAAGGCCCATAGTAATTGGAGTAGCTGGAGGATCGGGTTCTGGTAAAACAAGCGTAACAAAAGCGATATATGAACATTTTAAAGGTCATTCCATTCTTATGCTTGAGCAGGATTTTTACTACAAGGATCAAGCCCATCTTCCTTTTGAAGAAAGACTTAAAACCAACTATGATCACCCTTTGGCTTTTGACAATGATTTGCTTATTGACCACATCAAACAGCTATTAAATTATGAACAAGTTGCAAAACCTGTTTATGACTATAAAATGCATACCCGCTCAAATGAAGTCATTATGGTTGAACCAAGGGATGTAATCATCCTTGAAGGAATATTGGTCCTTGAAGATGAGAGAATGCGTAATCTGATGGACATAAAATTGTTTGTCGATACAGATGCAGACCTAAGGATAATTAGAAGAATGCTGCGAGATATTAAAGAACGAGGCCGTTCGATAGATTCTGTCATTGAACAATATATTTCTGTAGTTCGCCCTATGCATAATCAATTTGTTGAACCTACAAAACGCTATGCAGACATTATCATACCTGAAGGCGGACAAAATCATGTGGCAGTAGATTTAATGGTCACAAAAATTCAAACAATTCTTGAACTGAATGCTATTTTGTAATAACATAGCATAGATAAAGAGTACAGAGATCATATTATGTATTAAGCTGGATCGCTTGAATAGAAGGCCTTTTCCTATTCAAGCGTCTAAGTCTAAGTTTTTGCAAATTCACTTAATCAATAATATGATGAAGTATAACAATAAAATGAAACCCACTGACAGCGGGCTCATATCGCCTGCTAGACAGGATATACAAGCAAGGGGACAATATTTTGTCCTCGTTCTTGTAGTTATAGTACTCATATACATACCTGACCTTTTATGGGGGACAGCAATTCTAGAAGGAGTGATGGATCAATGGCGAAGGAAAAAGTTTTCCCAATGACGAAAGAAGGAAAAGAAAAATTAGAGCAAGAGCTTGAATACTTGAAAACGGTTAAACGTAAAGAGGTTGTAGAAAGAATAAAAATAGCTCGCAGCTTTGGAGATCTCTCTGAGAACTCTGAGTATGATTCTGCTAAAGAAGAACAAGCATTTGTGGAAGGCCGAATTACTACGTTAGAAAATATGATTCGCAATGCAAAAATTATTGAAGAAACGGATGGAAACTCAAATTCCGTTTCTTTAGGTAAAACGGTAACTTTTGTGGAACTTCCTAATGGCGAAGAAGAGTCATATACAATTGTTGGAAGTGCAGAGGCGGATCCTTTCGAAGGGAAGATTTCCAATGATTCGCCAATCGCAAAAAGCTTAATGAGCCGTTCTGTTGGGGACGAAGTCAGTGTACAAACGCCTGGCGGAGAAATGCTTGTAAAGATTGTAAACATTAAATAAAAAGAAAATGTTGTTATTAAATATTAGTGATACTTAATTAAGCAATCGTTCATTCACTGATTGCCACCGGGTTTCACTTCCCATCTCTCACCTTAGGATGATGTTGTTGCTTCCAGCACAACATTTACGATAACCAATAGGTTTATTATTAGGACGCCTCGTCGAGAATGTTGACGAGGTGTTTTTATTATGATTTCTTCTAAACGATTAAAATGGATGGGCTTTGTTATATTAGCCGTGTTTTTTATACTTATAGGAAGGCTGGCAGAAATTCAATTGTTCACCAGTGAAAGCTTTTCGGAAAATCATGTGAATTTAGTAGAAGAAAGTGTGAATCAACGCACCCAGGAAGTGCTTATTGATGATGGAAGGGGCAGATTTGTTGATCGCAATCTTAAACCGCTTTCAGATAAACGAGAGCCTACTTTAGTTTTGTTTCCATTCGTATTGGAAACATCTTGGCCAATGGAACAATTATCAAGTATGATAAATGTTCCGGTCACAAAAATAAATGACTGGCTTGAAGAAGCAAAAGAACCTCTTATCCTCGGGGAAAAACAAGGCGTAAAGCTGTCAGAACAAGATATAAAAAAAATTAATGATATGAAAGTACCCGGTGTTTTTGGGATATACAAACAAATACCGTTAAAGGACAGTATAGCAGATCATACAATTGGACTGACCTCAGAAAATGAAGAATATTTCAGGAAGAAATATCCTGATAAAGACTTAATACCAGGGAAAACAAAAGTAGGAGTTACTGGATTGGAAGAGGCATATGATGAATTTCTCCTTCCTGATACAGAAACGAAGCTTCTATATCATGTAGACGGAAATGGTCACCCCCTTTTTGGGGTAAATGTAAAGTACTTGGCCGACTCAAATCCGTTCTATCCAGTCAGCATTAAAACGACGATTGATGCAGACATCCAAAAAACTGCTGAATCTTTATTGAACTCGCATTCGATTGAAAGCGGCGGATTAGTATTATTAGATGCAAAAACGAGTGAGTTGCTTGCACTTGTAAGTAAACCGGACCTAGATTTAAAAAACAAGAACTCTCAATTAAACCATATGATCCAGCCTTCATTTCCAGGCTCAGTATTTAAAACGGTTATTGCAGCAGCTGCAATAGAAAACAATCTCGATCACCCATCACGAACGTTTAATTGTGATTTGAATTTGTATGGAGAAGCAGATGATGAAAAAGAAGCAGGAGCTTTAACTTTTCAAGAAAGCTTTGCCGAGAGCTGCAACTACACGTTTACTACCCTGGCTAATGAATTACTGGAGAAAGATAAGAATGCCATTGAGGTATATGCTGATAAGCTTGGATTAATTGAACCTGTTGGATGGCAAGGAGAAATTTATCATTATGAGAACTTCAGGCAAATTCCTAAAGAGAGAAAAGGCATTATTTGGTTAGATGAAAAAGAAAAAAGAGTTCCTAAAGCAGTAGCTCAAACGGCTATCGGCCAAAAAGATGTAAGAGTTTCACCGCTTGCGATCGCAAACATGATGGCGACAATTTCACGGGGCGGACAAAAAATGCAGGTAAAACTCGTAGACTCTATATTGTATAAGAATGAAACTACAATGCACTCTTTTTCGTCTAATCAATTAGATGGTGAAAAAATTGATAAATACACAGCCGAGCAGCTCCAAAAGCTATTACGTCATGTAGTGACAGATGGGAAGGGAACAGGCAGAAGATTTCAAACCTCTCTATACTCAGTAGCTGGAAAATCCGGTACAGCAGAAACCGGAAAAAAGAATCAACAAGGAGAAAAACTGTATCATAAATGGTTTGCGGGTTACTTTCCTGTGGAAAATCCAAAATATGCACTAGCCGTTGTTCATATGGATACAAAAAGTGAAGAGGCAGCAACCAATGGATTGTATGAAGATATGGTAAAAGAGCTCCATGCTTTCGACAAAAAGAGACCTAGATAGATTTTTGTGCTAATGGTAGAATGGTATGGTACAGAAAAGCAAGGGTTTAAGTATTTAATGGGCTTATTGCAAAATGAATTGCCTATTAGAAGAGTAAGAGGAGTGACATGAATGAGTAAAAACTTTGGGGATACGCGTTATCAAAAACGTGACAAAAGAAGAAAAGCAAATTTAGTTCTAAATATATTAATCGGGATAGTAACGGTGCTAATTTTAGTAATCGGCTCCCAGCTTCTTCTTGGCGGAGATGATCAAAGGCAGGCTTCGACAGAAAGTAATGAAAAGAAAAACAGTGAACAAATTGCCAATGAAAATACAAACAAGAACAGGGCAAGCGATGATCAGGAAGTAGACGATGAAACCTCAAATGATACAAATGAGTCAAGTGCAGAGGAAAATTTAAAAGATAAAGCTGAGGAAGAAGAGAAAGCAGCAAAAGAAAAAGAAGAAAATAAAGAAGAAATAAATCCAGATGATCCGTTCGCAAATGCGAATGTAAAAGAAGGCGGAGCAGATGGCAATGTAAAGCAAACGATTGAAAATCCGAACTGGGACCCCATTGGTACAGAACAATCAGGTGAGCATAGCGCCACATATGATAAAAGTTCACAAGATTGGGCAGAGATGACGCAAGCAATGAGCTATGCAACAGGAATATCAGAAGACGACATGATTATCTGGTTCCTTGGAAATGGGGGAAGCCCTCAAGATGCAAAAGGAACCATTTCAACAAAAGATAAATCTGAAAAGTATAGAGTTTCCCTCCATTGGGTTGAGGGCGAAGGCTGGAAGCCGACTAAAGTGGAAGTTTTAAACTCGATTCAATAACTAAATTGGTGAGGGGGGTACTTTTCCCCTCACCTTTTCTTTTTGCTTCTCAGAAAACTGAAGCATAAGGTTTTATTGCATTAATAAAGAGAAAAAACTGCTGACGATAGTAACTATCGCAGCAGTTTTTTTCTTGCTCTTGAATGCTTTAAACGGTTAAAAGTATTTTGCTTTAAACTTTTCAAAGCACTTCCACTTTTCTTATTACTTCGCCTTAAAATGAACAACTGCACTATAAAATCTTCTGCCTTCTACACTGACATGCATTTGGTGAGATACTGAATGGACTTCTAATAGAATCGCTTTATTATTCTCAATTTGTTCATTTATTTTTCTTTCAAGATCTTTTAAAGTCTCTGCTTCAAAAAATTCTACTTTATCTTTAATAAAATCAAGCTGAAAATTCATTATTGTTCCCCCATCTTTCCTTATTACTGTACCTAAGTATAGCAAAAAAATCGCTAATAGATGAAAACCTTTGTCCTATCTTTAAATTGATGTGATAAATTTAGAACTGTTATCATATTTAATTCATAGTATACTCATAGGAATTGTTAAAATTAAATCTTTGGAGTGTGACATTCAGGGTGGGAAGAGAATTTGTAGACCTATTTGAAAAATGGGCTGAAAGTTATGATACAACTGTAAAAGGCGAGAATATAGAATATAAAGATGTGTTTGCAAATTATGAAGCCATTTTAAATGAGGTAGTTAAAAAGAGTGGAGCTGTTGTATTAGAGTTTGGCGTGGGGACTGGGAATTTAACAAAGAAATTAAGTCAAAATAATAAAATAGTGTTTGGAATTGAACCATCTAAAGCAATGAGGGATATTGCGAGGAAAAAGTTAGGGACATCAGTTTCTCTCCTAGACGGTGATTTTTTAACATTTCCTCTTCCGAATATGCAGGTAGATACAATCGTCAGCACATATGCCTTTCATCATTTAACAAAAGAAGAAAAGGCAAAAGCGATAGGCATATATGGAAGGATTCTTCACAAAGGTGGTAAAATAGTGTTTGCTGATACTGCTTTTATCAACCAAGAAATATTTGAAGAAATGGTTAAAGAATCAAAAAGCAAACATTTCCTAAAGCTAGCTGCTGATTTAGAGACTGAATATTATTCGACTCATATTGATCTCAGCAATATTTTTGGGCAAAATGGATTTCAGATAACATTCACACAAATGAATCGGTTTGTATGGTTAATAGAAGCAGAAAAAATGGAATGAATTTGAAAGGATTTGAAATAATGAAGATTGCTATAATTGGTGCAATGGAAGAAGAAGTGACAATTCTAAGAAACAAATTGGAAAACAAAGAGCAAAAAATCATTGCTGGATGTGAGTTTACGACTGGAAGCTTCAATGGAAAAGAAGTGATCCTTTTAAAATCAGGAATTGGAAAGGTGAATGCGGCGTTAAGTACGGCAATTTTATTAGATCGATATCAGCCTGATTATGTGATTAATACAGGATCAGCTGGTGGATTTCATCATTCTTTAAATGTGGGGGATGTTATCATCTCCACTGAAGTTCGCCATCATGATGTAGACGTAACCGCCTTTGGATACGAATATGGCCAAGTTCCAGGCCTTCCTGCTGCGTTCCTCCCGGATCCAATGTTAGTGGAAAATGCTGTTGCAGCTGCAAAAACTGTATCTTCCAGCCAAGTTGTAAAAGGGATTATTGCAACAGGAGATTCTTTTATGAATGACCCTGTTCGAGTGGAATTTGTAAGAACGAAATTTTCAGAGCTGCATGCCGTTGAGATGGAAGCGGCGGCAATTAGCCAAGTCTGTCATCAGTTTAAGGTACCATTCGTTATTATTCGAGCATTATCAGATATTGCTGGGAAGGAATCAGATATATCTTTTGAACAATTTTTGGAAACGGCAGCAGTAAATTCCTCCCAGCTTGTCTTAAAGATCGTAGAACAATTGAATAACTAAACCTAGTTTGTAACAGGAAACAGCACGTTTAACACAGATTTGGCAGCCAAGCTTTGATTTCAGGTGATACTTGACTGAAAGAGTGGAAAACAACATGAATGTGGTAAAAGGTATTCAACAATTAATCGGAAAAACTCCGATGTTCGAATTGACTCATTTTCCATTACCAGTTGGTGTAAGACTTTTTGCTAAATTAGAATATTACAATCCAGGCGGGAGCATTAAAGATCGTTTGGCTGTCCATCTAATAAATGATGCTTTTGAAAAGGGAAGAATTACAAAGGGCGGTACGATAATTGAGCCAACAGCTGGTAATACTGGAATCGGATTAGCTCTTGCAGCGCAGCATCGAAACGTAAATGTCATTGTATGTGTACCAGAGAAGTTCAGCATAGAAAAGCAGGCTATTATTAAAGCTCTAGGAGCAACTGTTGTTCAAACACCTGCGAATGAAGGCATGAGAGGTGCTATTAAGAAAGCAGAGGAACTTCTAAAGAAGATCCCAAATTCCTATTGTCTTCAGCAGTTTGGAAATCCAGCTAATCCAGAAACCTATTACAAAACATTGGGACCAGAAATATGGGAACAGCTTGACGGAAATGTAAATGTGTTCGTTGCTGGTGCAGGGACCGGTGGAACGTTTATGGGAATTGCAAAATATTTGAAAGATCAAGATTCTTCAATTAAAACGGTCATTGTGGAACCAGAAGGCTCGATTTTAAATGGCGGTAAGCCCGGCCCTCATAAAACAGAAGGAATTGGTATGGAGTTTCTCCCAGAATATATGGAAAAGGCTTATTTTGACTCCATTTATACTATTGTTGATAAAGATGCTTTTCAGAGAGTTAAGGACCTCGCCCTTTTAGAAGGACTTTTAGTTGGAAGTTCTTCAGGAGCAGTGCTGCATGCCTCCCTGCTAGAGGCAGATCAAGCCGTGTCAGGGACGAACATTGTGACAATTTTTGCTGACAGCAGTGAACGATATTTAAGCAAAAAGATTTTTGAAGGGGGAATCTAGTTGAACAAGAAAACGAAGATGGTTCATGGCGGAATTGTAGGAGATCCTCAAACTGGTGCTGTCAATACTCCAATTTATCAAGTGAGCACATATAAGCAAGAAGGTGTCGGAAATTTTAAAGGATTTGAATATTCAAGAACTGGAAATCCAACCCGCCATGCTCTTGAAGAGCTAATTAAGGATCTAGAGGAGGGGCACCGAGGCTTTGCATTTGGCTCTGGGATGGCTGCAATAACAGCTGTCATGATGTTGTTCAACAGCGGTGATCATATTGTGATGACTGATGATGTTTACGGCGGGACTTACCGCGTTATGGCAAAGGTACTAAGCCGCTTGGGAATTGAATCTACCTTTGTAGATACAAGCAGTCTCGAAAAAATTGAATCGGCTGTAAAAGAAAACACAAAAGCTATTTATATTGAAACACCAACAAACCCGCTGTTAAAAATTACAGATGTAAGAAAAGTAACTGAATTGGCTAAGCAAAATGGATTGTTAACGATAGTAGATAATACATTCAGTACACCATACTGGCAGACCCCGATTACACTTGGAGCAGATATTGTGCTTCATAGTGCTACTAAATATATTGGCGGCCATAGTGATGTTGTAGGAGGTCTTGTCGTCGTAAACTCAGTGCAGCTCGGAGAAGACCTTCATTTTGTTCAAAATTCCACAGGTGGAGTCTTAGGACCTCAAGATTCGTGGCTTCTAATGCGCGGGATCAAGACGCTTGGCTTAAGAATGGAAGCTCATGAAAAGAATACATTGCAAATTGTTCAATTTTTAACGGGACACCCTGGAGTTAATTCGGTTTATTACCCCGGTCTCGAAACACATCCTAACCATAAGGTTGCTAAAGTTCAAGCAGGTGGTTTTGGCGGGATGGTTTCGTTTGATGTAGGAAGCGGAGAAAAGGCAGAAGAGGTTTTAGCAAAAACGAAGTATTTTACTCTTGCTGAAAGTCTCGGGGCTGTCGAAAGCTTAATATCTTTGCCTGCTAAAATGACACATGCGTCAATCCCGAAAGAACGCCGTCAAGAGCTCGGGATTACAGAAGGCTTGATCAGGATTTCTGTAGGGATAGAAGATGCTGAAGATCTTATTGAAGATTTAAAGCAAGCTCTAGCTTAGTGTTTCGGAAATTAAAATATAATAATAGTGAGGTATTGTTGTCAGCTCCAGGTACCTCCGATACAGAGAAACAACCTAATCTGTTAAGCAGAGTTACGAACATCCTTCTTTACGGTCATGCAGTATGCTCTCACTGATTGACAGATGCTCTGCACGTTTCGTTGTTCCTATATTGGTTATAATTGCTTGATTCATAGCCTGCTAGTTTATGATACGATGGTCATGTAATCAAATATCTGGCAGGTGATTTTACTTGAGTAATAAGCATTTAAGGGAACGAATGATTGATTTCAAAAGCTATGCTTATGTGCTGCTTGCTGTAAGCGTGTTTTTATATATAGGTGTTCTAATTCCTGGACAAACTGAAGAAACAGCAAAAATAGTTTTGATGGGAACAACTGCTTTATTTTTAGCAAGTGCATTTTACTTCTTTAGCAAATCAATAAAAATAAAAAAGAGAATCGAAGAGTCCGAAGAATAATCTCCTAATTTAGTTAGGGGATTTTTTTATTTTAAAAATTTTTAAAATAAGGTTTACAATAAAGGGGATTGTGGATATAATTACCATGTAATCAAAAATTATGTAAAGGAGGTCGAATCAAATGTTTATAGCGATGAATTCCATGTCTTATTCTTACAACATTTCGAATCGAATATTGAAATTCGGCCTGAAGGAAGAGTTTACAAAACGGTGCTCCTAACCTTTACATGACGTATTGTATTCTCATCACTTCACATAATTGTTCATAATATGAAGCAGTTATGTGAGTATCCATAGCGTATTAACGCCGCAGGTTGAAATTTAGCCTGCGGCTTTTATATTTTTATAAACAGCTGCAGGCGAATCATCCTGCGGCTTTTTGCGTGCATTTTTTAGGAGGTGTGTAAACCGACGTTACGCCAATTCTTTTTAACCATAACAGTGACAAGAGCAAGTCAACACTATAGGAATTGAAACAAGAGATCAAAATGAATGAAGTGTATGAAGCTTTTTCGGATGTTTTACAAAAATTATAGATGGGATATTTAAAATAATGGAGGGATGTAAGGATGATACCAATGTATAAAAAAATAGAAAGTGATGATGACTGGGGACTCTAATCGTAAAGGTGGTGAAAAACATGACAATTCATTTATTTTTTGTGACGATCATAATAAAGAAACAACAAAAATCAATAGAAAAGGTATTAAAAGAACAACAGGTTAAACAACGTATGGAAGAAATGAAAGATAAGCAGTATACAATGTTTCATCAGATTTAGGTTGAAAAAATTGAAATGAAAAAGGAGGAGTATAATATGCTTAAATTGGAATTGCTTATGTATTTAATTGTGGAGAAGGATTCTGTTTAGCTAGGCATTTATCAAATAGCATGTATATATACACAGAGACTGCCGCTGATGAAGGGCAGTCTCAATCTTGTTAGTTAACGATAATATTTGAGTTAATGCTATCTTTGTCCACACTAGGTGCCATCAGTCCCTAGGTCACAAGCAAATCAAATCCTGCAAGAAGAATAAAAAACAACCGCATGCAGGCTGCCAGAGTATTTGTTGCCGAAGGATCAGCACTCTGAGCTTTTCGTTCTTATGACTGTTCCCTTGCCTGATTTCGTTTTTCCTTCTCGGCTCGGTAAAACTCGTGAAACATTTTCATAAGTGCTCTTTTTTCAATTCTTGATACATAGCTTCGTGAAATTCCAAGCTCCTTTGCAATTTCACGCTGTGTTTTCTCTTTTTTCATATCCAGCCCAAATCTTCCTACAATGACCTCTTTCTCACGATCATCGAGAATATCAATAAATTCTTTTACTTTTTCAAGCTCCATATTAAGCTGAATCGTATCAATAACATCCTCATTTTCTGATTTTAATACATCGATAAGTGAAATTTCATTCCCTTCTTTGTCTTGCCCGATCGGATCATGGAGAGAAACATCCTTCTTCGTTTTCTTAAGGGCTCTTAAATGCATTAATATCTCATTTTCTATACATCGCGCTGCGTATGTGGCAAGCTTTGTTCCCTTTCCCTGAGAATAGCTTTCAATCGCTTTAATAAGCCCGATTGTGCCTATTGAAATAAGATCCTCAGAATCTTCACCAGTGTTTTCAAACTTTTTGACGATATGAGCAACAAGACGAAGATTGTGCTCAATCAAAATATTGCGGGCATCTTCGTCTCCTTCTGCCATTTTTTCTAAATATTTTTTTTCATCTTTTGCAGAAAGAGGTTGTGGAAAGGCATTATTTTTCACGTATGATACTAAGAACGCTACCTCTTTAAGGATATAACCGATTGCTGCCAATAACCCTGACATACCTTCACCTCCACATTATTATGTAGGCGAGCGCCTATTAGTAAAGTGTATGTCTGCAAAAAGTTGTCTGTGTCTGTACAAGTGAAGAAAATTCACGAAATCAGCACATTATAATAAGAGAATATGGTTGAATTGACCTATTTGCTGTATTAAGATAAATCTAATGTTTTGGAGGTGTAAGAAAGATTGAAAAAGATTTTTATTGGTATCATCCTTTTAGTACTCCCTCTTCTTCAAGCTTGTACTTCAGCAGAAGCACAAAACATTGTTTTATTTGGAGACAGTAATACGAAAGGATCCAATTGGCAAATAAGGCATTATCCTGAAAATCAGAAGTGGGCTGAGCAAATTGCTTCATCCTATCGAGGAAGTTATACGATATATAATGCCGGTATCGGCGGGGAGACGACTGAAGCTGCCAGGCTGCGTTTTGAAAAAGACGTATTAAAACGAAAGCCCAAATATGTTTTTATCATGTTTGGTACGAATGATGCCGCTATTCTTCCAAGTGGTGAGCCCAGAGTTTCTAAACACCGTTTCAAAGAAAATCTTGAGTACTTTGTAGAAGAAGTAAGAAAAATTGACAGCCAGCCTATACTTATGACCTGTTTGCCAATTGTAGAAGGGAATGGACAGGATTTGCTGTATTATTCTAGATATAAAAAAACGGATTATGAATCCTATGGCGGGGCTAGAGTATGGCATAACCATTATAACAATCTTACAAGAGAAATTGCAGAAAGAAAGGGAGTCCCTTTAATAGACAATTTTCATAATATGATTCAAGCTGCAGGGGAACCTACAGATGCTGCTTTATTAAACTCTGGTTTAATTGATCCGTCAGGAAATCATATGACACCTATTGGAGCAAAACTCATTTTTGAAGGAATAATCGCTGAAAATATAGTCAATATAAAAAATCAATCTGAATAGATGCCTATACAATTTAAGGCACCTGTACATATGCTGATAGTGTAAATGTCTATTACAATAAGGACTGAATGAACACCAATGGATAACAGGGTTTTAAATTTAAAGCTGTATTCGGAAAATTTGTTGCTGCCTATAAGCAAGTACCTTCATCTCTTGAGTTATTCTTGAAGCGAGTAGTCAGATGTGAGACTTAAGGCATATCAGCGATTCATGAGTAAACTATATTTACATGAAAGCAGCTGCAACCTATTAGAAAAGATCCTGCCCTGTGTGACCCATTTAATCAGGTAAAGGAGGTCATTGACATGTCTTGTTATAATTACGGTCCTGCCCCTTACCCATACCCTTATTACCCACAATATAGCGGCTTTGGATTCTATTATGCGTTTATTATAGTATTATTAGTTTTGCTACTTGTGGTAGGCGGCGGATTCTGGTGTTACCAAAAAGGATACTTTAAATAAGAGAAGGGGCTGACTTTAACAAGGAGAGAACCGTCCGAAAAAAGTCAGCTCATTTTCTATTTTATGAAGCTGTGTTCAAAATAATAAAAGTGTATAGGTGGAAATCGTATGAGGATTAGCTGCTAAAAGCTTATGCATTTTTAGACGGCGGAGGAATGATATCAACCTAATGGCACTCAGGGCACTCCGATTGCTTTTATAACAGCTTTTTTTGTGAAATCCGGTGGAAATGAGAGCAGAGAAAAAAGCCCTTAAATTATAGTATGTAAATTTCATTTCAAATGATATAATATGCTACATCTGTGTTTATACATATTACTTGAGATTAAGTAAATCCCGATTAGGAAATGAAAAAAAGCTACTTTAAAGAGCAGCTTTCAGGATGTTGCTTTAAGAACATGTCCCAAAGAACGACGTTTTATTTCCGATTTAATTAAATCAATGAAATCTTGACTTAATTCGAGCTCTGTTGCTTTGTAGTACGATTCAATTAGTAATTCATCCGAAAGTTTTTTCATTATGCCAGGTCTAAAATTGACCCGCACCTCCTTTAAAAAGAGTTCTGAAAGGAAAATTCATTTCATATACTAATATGTTATTTTCTGCTAGTTCCTAATGTAACATGATTAAAATATTGGAACAACCGTTCTGTTATCCACAGACTTTAGTGGATAACTTGTGGGTATCTTGTTTATAAAAATGTTAAAAATATGCAGTATCAGCTTGGATAATGTGTATAATTTTATCCACAGCTGTTGAAGTACCGCATTTTTTGTCGAAAAATTTTTGTGATTTTTACTACTTCTCCTGCTTTCTTTTGAAAGAAATGTTAAAATTCGATAAGATGAACTTGGAAAAAATGAACATAGAGGTGTTAGCGTTTGCTTAAACTATTTTTACCTGGTGAATTTGTTAAAAATATATTTGAAATCACACCGCAAAAACTTAAAGAGCAAAATATAAAGGGGGTTATTACAGACCTTGATAATACATTGGTGGAGTGGGATCGCCCAAATGCGACACCAAAGCTGATCAAATGGTTTGCTGAAATGAAAGAGCACGGAATAAAAGTTACAATCGTTTCTAATAACAATGAAAAAAGAGTTAGTTCTTTTTCACAGCCGCTTAAGATTCCCTTTATTTATAAGGCAAGAAAACCGATGGGAAAAGCTTTTCGGAGAGCAGTGAAAAATATGGGATTAAAGAAAGAAGAAGTAGTAGTTATTGGAGATCAGCTATTAACAGATGTGCTCGGTGGGAACCGGAACGGCTTTCAAACAATCTTAGTAGTTCCTGTTGCTGCTACAGATGGTGTTGTAACAAGATTTAATCGCCAAGTGGAACGCAGAATTATGCAAGTCTTTAAAAGAAAAGGAATGCTGCAGTGGGAGGATCGGGATAATGAATGAGCTAATATGCATTGGCTGCGGTGTAAAGATTCAAACAGATGAACCGAAAAAAATCGGTTATGCTCCGCCAAGCTCTTTAAATAAAGAGGAAATAGTGTGCCAAAGATGTTTTCGCTTAAAAAACTATAATGAAATTCAAGATGTTTCATTAACAGATGATGATTTTATTAAAATTCTGCACGGTATTGGTGATACAAAGGCTTTAATTGTAAAAATAGTTGATATCTTTGATTTTAATGGGAGCTGGCTTACAGGGCTCAATCGATTTGTCGGTAACAATCCGATTTTGTTAGTTGGAAATAAAGTAGATATCCTGCCCAAGTCAGTCAACAAAGAACGGTTAAGTAATTGGATGAAAAGGGAAGCGAAAGAACTTGGATTAAAGCCAGTAGATGTCATGCTTGTAAGTTCTGCAAGAGGTACAGGTATTAAAGAAGTAACAGAGGCAATAGATCATCTGCGGAATGGACAAGATGTCTATGTAGTAGGTTGTACAAATGTAGGAAAATCGACATTTATCAATCGAATTCTAAAAGAAGTATCTGGAGAAGAAGATGTCATTACAACTTCCCATTATCCAGGGACAACTCTAGATTTAATCGAGATTCCACTTGATGATGGTTCCTCGCTTTTTGATACACCAGGGATTATTAATCATCATCAAATGGCCCATTATATTGAGAAAAAAGATTTAAAATTGCTTTCGCCAAAAAAAGAAATAAAGCCGCGTGTATTCCAGTTAAATGAAAAACAAACGTTATTTTTCGGTGGATTAGCACGGTTTGATTACGTTTCAGGTGGCAGAACCTCATTTGTATGTTATATTCCAGCCGAACTAGATATACATCGAACAAAGCTGGAAAATGCAGATGAATTATATAAAAAGCATGCAGGAGATCTCCTGCAGCCTCCGAGAAGGGACCAAGTAGACGATTTTCCAGAGCTTGTACGTCATGAATTTATGATAAAAGACGGTAAAACAGATATCGTTTTTTCCGGCCTCGGCTGGGTAACAGCAAATGATGCAAACAAAAAAATTGTTGCCTACGCACCAAGGGGCGTTAATATTACATTAAGACGCTCGCTTATATAAAGTGAAACTTCCATCAGTGGTTTTCTGATGGTTAGGTGAGGCCCGCAGGATGTGGGTCACACAGACGTTGCCACAAGATGTGGCGTTCTTAGTCTGTGTTCCTTTTCCAGGACTCTAACGGGCAGTTGGTTCATCTACTGCCCGTTAGAAGAGGGATAAAGTGAAACTTTCATCCGCAGTTATTCTAAGGCTTTATTGGAAGTTGTCGAACATAATCTGTGTTCCATTCTAAATCTATACAGGCATGTTATCCCACAAAACTTCTTAGTTCCAACTGAAGACATATGGGTGGGGTTTATTCCCCGTTAAGAGGGAGATAGATAAAGGGAGAGTGAACTATGGGAAAGCTATATGGCCTCATTGGATGCCCTGTGGGACATTCGATGTCGCCCGATATTCATAATGATGCATTTTCACATTTACACCTTTCAGCGTATTATCACGCTTTTCATGTTGAGAAGGAAAAGTTAGCAGATGCTGTCTCAAGTCTAAGAACTTTGGGAGTGCTTGGTTTTAACGTAACTGTCCCGCATAAAGTAGCAATTATGCCATTGCTGGATGAAATTGATGAGTCGGCCAGCCGCATCGGAGCAGTTAATACAGTGAAAAATAAAGATGGAAAGTTGATCGGTTATAATACAGATGGAATCGGTTATTTGACTTCTTTAAAAAGGAGGATTAAAAAACCGTTAAGTGAAAGTAAAGTACTTCTAATTGGTGCTGGGGGAGCGGCAAGAGGCATCTATTTTACACTTGCAAAAGAAGGCTGCCTTCAGATTGACATTTGTAACAGAACTATTGAAAAAGCGAAGGACCTTATAAGTGAATGTCCCATTAAAGTAAAAGGAGACGCCTATTCAATACACGGTGCTGAAAACTTGATTTATGACTATGATATTATCATACAAACAACATCTATCGGAATGCATCCTAACACTTCAGAAAAGCCAATCGAGCTTACGGGCGCTAAGAAAGAATGTTTAGTAAGTGATATCATTTATAACCCTATTCAGACACAATTGTTAAAGGAAGCAGAGGCTGAAGGAATGCAAACTCTAACAGGTGTAGGAATGTTTGTTCATCAAGCAGCTCATGCCTTTATAATTTGGACTGGAATCGAACCAAATGTTGCCCGTATGGAAAAAATAGTGATCAACAAACTAGGAGGTACATCATGTTAACTGGAAAGCAAAAACGCTTTTTGCGTTCTAAAGCCCATCATTTAACACCTATTTTTCAAGTAGGAAAGGGCGGGGTAAATGATAATATGATTAAACAGGTTGATGACGCTCTTGAAGCGCGAGAGCTAATCAAAGTCAGTGTTTTGCAGAATTGTGATGAAGACAAAAATACTGTATCAGAGCAATTGGCTAAAGGTGCAAAAGCTGAACTTGTTCAAGTAATTGGGAACATGATCGTCCTATATAAGGAATCAAAAGAAAACAAAGAAATAGAGCTGCCAAAATCAAATTAGAGCACGAGGGGGAGGAGAATGAATAAAATTGGGATACTTGGGGGGACATTTGATCCTCCTCATTATGGTCATTTACTAATTGCAAGTGAGGTTCTTTCATCTCTCAAGCTTGATCAAATTTGGTTCATGCCGAATCATACACCCCCTCATAAGCTGAATGGAGCTCACTCTGCTAGTGCTCACAGGGTGAAGATGATTGAAAAGGCAATCGAAGGAAATCAATCTTTTAAGGTACAGACGATTGAACTTGAACGTGAGGGCCGTTCCTATACATATGACACAATGATGCTATTGAAAGAAAGCTATCCTGATACTTCCTTTTATTTTATCATTGGCGCAGATATGATAGAATATTTGCCAAAGTGGCATAAAATCAATCAACTATTAAACATCGTTACATTTGTGGGCGTATTAAGGCCAGGTTATAAATCAGAGACGAATTATCCGGTTTTTATGGTGAAGGTTCCCCAATTTGATGTCTCATCGACTATGATACGTGAACGTATTATAAATCGGATGCAAACGAATTATTTACTTCCTGACAGTGTGATAAGCTATATTAAGGAGAACAAGCTATATGAAACGTGAAGAGGCCTTATTTCTTGTAAAAAAGCAGCTGACTGAACATAGATACCAGCATACTCTCGGTGTGATGGAAACTGCTGTCCACTTAGCAAAGGTTTACGGGGCAGATGCTGCAAAAGCAGAACTGGCAGCCATCTTTCATGATTATGCAAAATTTAGGCCGAAAGAGGAAATGAAACAGGTTATCTTGACACAAAATATGAGTAAGGATTTGCTGATTCATCACTCAGAGCTGTGGCATGCGCCCGTAGGAGCTTATCTGGTTCAGCTAGAGGCAGGGGTGTCTGATGAGGAAGTATTGGATGCCATCCGATATCATACGTCAGGAAGACCAGGTATGACTCTTCTGGAAAAGGTTATTTATGTTGCAGATTATATTGAACCAAACCGCCAATTTCCCGGGGTGGAGCAAGTACGGGAATTGGCAGAGAAAAGCTTAGATCAAGCGATGGTCAAAGCCCTGCAAAATACAATTATCTTTTTGATGAAAAAAAATCAAGCCGTTTACCCGGTGACAATCGAAACGTACAACTCACTTGTGTTAAATTAATGCTTTTTTAGCTTCGGCAAAGGTATCACTTTAGAGTTAGGGTAACAGATCAATTTTGAAACTATAAGCAATCAGCGATTCTCAGATTGCCTTGATTTGAAATCTCTTAGAAAGAGCATTAAAAAAGGAGGATTAACCTTTACATGACAGAAAAAGAAATTTTGTCAATTGCTGTTAAAGCAGCAGACGATAAAAAAGCGATGGACCTTGTGGCCCTCAAAATGGAAGGCATCTCACTGATAGCTGACTATTTTTTAATTTGCCATGGTAATTCAGACAAACAGGTCCAAGCAATCGCGCGGGAAATTAAAGATCAGGCAGAAGAAAATGACCTTCTAGTTAAACGGATGGAAGGCTTTGATGAAGCAAGATGGATTTTGGTTGATTTAGGTAGTGTTGTGGCGCATATTTTTCATAAGGATGAAAGAGGCTATTACAACTTAGAACGTTTATGGGGAGATGCCCCTCAGGAAGATTTGTCAGGCGTGCTTCAATGATGTATGAGAGCTTTGCCTATGTTTATGATTATTTAATGGACGAGGCTCCTTATGAGCAATGGAAAAAATGGATTATAACAAAAATGACTGAATATTCCAGCGGCCAAAAAATTCTCGATCTTGCTTGCGGGACTGGTGAAATATCTGTACGTCTTGCAAGAGAAGGCTTTGAAGTAACAGGGATTGACCTTAGTGAAGACATGCTAACAGTGGCGCAGCAAAAAGCTTTTGAAGCAGGACTTCAGATTTCATTTTTTCAAATGGATATGCGGGAATTAAGCGGGTTTGAGGATCAATTTGACAGTGTCATAATTTGCTGTGATTCATTGAATTATCTATTAGCAGAAGAAGATGTTTTCAAAGCCTTAAAATCCGTTTATCGACAGTTAAAGCCAGGCGGTATACTCCTTTTTGATATTCATACTCTTTATAAAGTGAATGAACGCTTTGCAGGCCATACATTTGCTGATAATGGCAAGGACGTTAGCTATATTTGGAACAGTTTTCACGGGAAAGAAGCAGGCAGTGTGGACCATGAAATTTCTTTTTTTATTAGGCAGAATGATTGTTATGAACGGTATGATGAGCTTCATCAACAAAGGACATACCCGCTTGAACGGTATAAAAAGTGGTTAATGGACGCACAGTTTCAGTTACTTGAGGTTACAGCTGATTTCACTGAAAATAAACCTGAAGATTTCACTGAACGAGCCTTTTTTGTTGCTAAAAAACCGTCATAGGGAAGATTCACCAATAGTATTTCTGTTTTCACAAACTTTGTTACTAATGAACCACATTCTATTACTTCGAGGCAATCCTGTGGCAAGAGGTGAGACTTGTAGCAATCGGCTACTCACCGATTGCCCATAGTAAAATGCCTAATATATGTTATTAGCATCAATCATTTGATAAATAACCAAGGAGCTTGCGGCAGACAAGCTCCTTTATTGTGAAAACAATTTAGAAAAAATTTTGTTTGTTTTTTTATCATTTAAAGAAGGATTATTGTTGCAGGCATAGAATAATTATTTGTGGCTCTCAAATTGTTCATTTATTTCCTTAATGTCTTCATAATATTTTGCATGTGTGCTCTGGAACAATTTTTCAAACATGTCTCCTATTTCTGATTCTAACACCTTTATTCCTTCTCCTGTTACCCCGCCCTTGACACATACCTTATCTTGTAATGTTGGTAATGTATAAATTTCTTTTTCTAACAATTTTCCCAGCCCTATGACCATTTCACTTGTTAACTGTATGGCCTGGCCTCTTGAAATTCTTGTTTCTTTAACAGCTGCATCAATAAATTGCTGCAGGATGTAACTTAAAAATGCTGGTCCGCAGCTGACAATATCTGATGAAATCCTTGTCACATCTTCTTCAATTTTGATCGGTGTAGAGATTGCTTCAAATAATCCCTCAATATCTTTTCTTATTGATTGACTGCACCGATTTCCATAGGTTATTAACGAGACACCAGCTAAAGCTCGATTTGTAATACTAGGAATCACTCTTGCGACTTGGCAATTTACCAATCTTTCAAGCTGAGTCACACTGAATGGACTTGTAATAGATACGATACAATGTTCTTTTGTTAATTGTGGCCGGAGTCTATCTAAAAGGGGGTGTATGTCTAATGGTTTTACACAAATAAAAAGAATCTTGGATTGTCCAGCTAGCTCCTCATGGTTTTCCACTATATTTATGGATGGATAGGTTTTTTTTATCTTTATCGCCTTATCGATCGTTCTGTTGGTTATAAACATTGATGAGGGTTTCAAAATTTCGGCTTCAAGGAAAGCTTCAATTAGTATCCTCCCCATATTTCCTGTTCCAATAAAGCCTGTATTCAATGGCCATTCCCCTCCTTTACAACTTTCTACTCCTACACAATATGATCCAAAATGAATAAATATGAATGGAAGTAAGGTGAGCATGTGACTTTTCTAAAAAAATACAAAACTGGGTTGATTATTCTTCTCGTTTGTTTGGCAGCTCTTTTTTTCTATTTAAGAGCGAGTGAATCCACCACGGAGTCTGCAACTGCCAGCCTTGAGAATGAATTTGAATTTGCTGAAAAAGAGTCGGAAGATCATAAACAGCCTGAGGAAAATATTTCTACAACCATTGTTGTTGATCTGAAAGGGGCTGTGTCAAAGCCTGGTGTCTATGAAATGGAGACAGGGGAACGTATTTATCAAGTAATTGATAAGGCGGGCGGTTTATTAAAAGAGGCTGACGAAAAGAAAATTAACTTAGCTACCCAGCTAGTCGATGGGATGGTTGTTTACGTCCCTTTAAAAGGAGAAGAGGGTGAATTAGCTGGTGGGAATTTAATGGGAAATGGAGCTGGAGAGAATACAGTCAGCAGCTCAAATGGAGAAGCAAAGGTAAATATTAATCAAGCTGATTTAAATGAGCTGCAAACAATAACCGGGATCGGACCAGCTAAGGCAGAAGCTATCTTGACATATCGAGAAGAAAACGGAAATTTTAAAAAAGTTGAAGATTTATTAAATGTTACCGGGATTGGGGAAAAATCATTGGAAAGGATAAAGGATTCAATAGTCGTTCAATGAAGGTTTGACGAAAATTGTCTATTGTTTGTAAACTATTATTGTGGATGTTTTCGTACACGTGGCCTGCGAATGAATAAAATTCATCACTTTCTAGAATTTATTTCTCTCCCTATAGGTGAGAGGTGGGCTGTGAGATTTGAAGGAATCGGCTACAGACCGATTGCCTTTATCTAATTGTCTATTAAAAGAACCATTATTAAATATTATCGTCATTTTTAGGGGGAGCAAGAGTGGAAAGAATCTCATGGAATCAATACTTTATGGCGCAAAGTTCACTATTGGCATTAAGAAGCACATGTACACGTTTAGCTGTGGGGGCTACAATTGTCAGAGATAAAAGAATTATAGCTGGAGGGTATAATGGGTCAATAGCAGGTGGAGTGCATTGTATTGATGACGGCTGCTATGTTATTGACAATCATTGTGTCAGAACCATTCATGCTGAAATGAATGCATTATTGCAATGTGCTAAATTCGGTGTCCCAACTGAGGGGGCAGAAATCTATGTCACTCATTTTCCTTGTTTGCAATGCTGCAAAGCAATTGTCCAAGCGGGCATCAAGAAGGTTTTCTATGCTGCAGACTATAAAAATCATCCGTATGCAATTGACCTTTTTGAACAGGCAGGAATCGTGACAGAACAAGTTGAACAAGCGCGAATAGAAATAGGACCAGACGATAAGATGAGAATTGATTTCATCCACACTATGCTTAATAAACTTGCTGATTCTGGAGCAAGTCAAGCTGAAATGGATGAATATTATAAAAAGGTTGATCAATTATTTCTTGTCAGTTCAGAAAGTTCAAGTTAATTAAAGTATTATCGGGTTAAAGAATGTTATCGTTTCTAGCTGCAGCGCCTAGCCCTCCTGAGGTCTCAGGACCAATCTTCAGAGAAAGGAAAAAGCTCCTTTCTGTGAAGCTCGCCCGATTGCTCGCCCTAGGCTGAGCAAGGCGCTTCCGCTTTTCGTTTGTCTAGCTCCGACGGACAGGACGTCCTAGTGCCGGCAATGTCACAGGACGTGACGTCTTTGCCGGCCAGGCGCCATCAGCCCTTAGGTCATAAGCCAATCCGTCTAAAAGGTTAAGAACAACCTCCCAGCCACTCCGAATACTTGTCGCCGACGGACTAGCGTCTTGCACTTTCTAATAAAGATCTAGCATTGGAGGATATTTTGAAAGGAAAACTTATTTATATAGCAACCGCTGTTTGTTTGGCGGTTGCCTATTCACTTAACCGGTCGATCTTATTTTTGCTTATTTTTCTATTATTTCTTGTCTGTCTTTACCTTAAAAAGCAAAAGCTTCTATCTCTGATCATCCTCATTGTTTTTCCAGTTTTCTATCTCCTTTCTTCTTATATTGATCTTCAAAATCAAACGATATATAAAGAAGGACCTCTTACCTTCCAAGGAAGAATCATTGAACAGCCAGTTATCGATGGTCATTTATTCCGTACCGTTATTGAAACAGACCAAAATGAAAAATTGGCTGCTATCTACTCAATCTCCTCAGAAAAAGAGCAAATTGCTTTAAAAAACCTCTTAACGGGCTCAATATGCAGCTTTCAAGCAGATTTAACTACACCGAAACATGAAACAAATCCATTAGCATTTGATTATCATGACTATCTCTATCAGCAAAGCATTCATTGGACAGCAAAGATTAACCAGCTAGAAGGCTGTCAGCAAGACCATGATATTCTTTCGAAAATTAAACAGATCAGGCAACAAGGACTCCGGTTTATTGAGAAGTATTTCCCGGAGGAATCAGCAGGGATCGTCCAAGCGTTATTATATGGAGAACGATCTTTAATAGACACAGAAGTTGAAGGGGTCTATCAGGAATTAGGTCTCATTCATCTTTTAGCAGTGTCAGGTCTGCATGTCGGCATTTTAGTTGGCGGCTTGTATTATCTGTTTATTAGATGTGGTGTATCACATGAAAAAACACAGCTCATTCTCATTATCTTGCTGCCGGTTTATGCTGTACTAACAGGAGGGGAACCTTCCGTTCTAAGATCTGTTTTAATGGCAGGGTTGTTTTTACTTTCTAAAAGGTTGAAACTAAGGGTTTCCGTTTTAGATGTTATTAGCCTCACATGTATTTGTTTGCTCCTGGTAAACCCCTATTATTTATTTCATATCGGTTTTCAGCTTTCCTATTTGTGCAGTATTTCTATAATCGCATCGGCTGGAATCCTACAAAAACAAACAAACTCATGGAAACAATTATTTACCGTTTCTGCGATTGCGCAGGTAAGCTCTTTGCCGATCATTCTTTACCATTTTTACAAAATCTCAATTTTGAGCCTTCCGTTAAATATTATTTTTGTACCATTTTATACAGTTATTGTCCTGCCTTCCTCAATCATTGTTACTGTTTTTACGTATTTTTTCCCTACAATTGGTTCCTCAATTATCTTTTTTTTCAATAAAATGCTCGCTATTAGTCATGAAGCGGTTCAGTTTGCAGCAGAGCTTCCATTTGGAATAGTCGTAACCGGTCAACCCCCGACAATTATTATTCTTGTTATCGTCCTTTTTAGCTGCTGGATTTTTATTTCTTTAGAAAAGGAGCATCCATTTCGAGCTGCGATATGGCCTTTGGCTGGATTAATTGGTTCGTTGTGTATAACTATGGTTACTCCAATTTTCGATCCCTCAGGTGAAGTGACGATGCTTGATGTGGGGCAAGGCGACAGTCTATTTATAGAGGCGCCTTTCAGGCAGGGAGTTTATCTTATTGATACAGGGGGCAAAATCGAATTTCAGGAAGAGAAATGGGAAGAGCGAAGAAAAACAAAACCTTTAAGCAAAACGACGATCATCCCGTTTTTGCACTCTAAAGGTATAACAAGTATCGATAAATTGTTTTTGACCCATGGGGATTTAGATCACGCAGGAGAAGCAGTTAATATGATGGACTTTGTAAAGATTAAGGAATTAGTTATCCCTATAGGATTTAACCGTGGGAGCTTTGAAACAGAAATTTTAACAAAAGCGAAACAGGAGGGGGTTAAGATAACTGAAGTACAGGCCGGCAGTGTTATAAAGGGTGATCAGGTGTCCTTTTTTGTAGTAAGTCCAAGTAAGCTGACTGAAAGTAAGAATGATGACTCGATCGTATTATATACAAAGATTGGCGGCTTAAGGTGGCTATTCACAGGAGATTTAGAGAAAAACGGGGAGGAAGAGATTATGAGAAGGTTTCCCGATTTAAGGGCGGATGTTCTCAAGGTCGGTCATCATGGAAGCAGGGGGTCCACAAGCAAGGAATTCGTTCAGCAGCTTAGGCCGATGGCCGGGTTAATTTAAGCCGGGGAGAACAACAGGTACGGTCATCCGTCAAAGGAGGTTATGGAAATACTAGAGGAAGAAAAAGTGCGGATCTTCCGAACAGACCAGCAAGGAGCATTTCAATATATTTATAAAGGGGAAAGTGGAACCTTTTCAATCTATCCCCCATACGATGAAGTATCCTCTTTTAAATAGAATTCATCGTTTGTAGATGTAAAAATCCAACCGCTCTATTTTTTGAGGTTTAGCTAGGAGTTTGCAGAAAACAGACTGAACCAATAAGAGACTGCATGATAGCAGCCTCTATGTAGAGGGATCAAGATCCTATTAACTTAATCGCTGTTGCTATCGCAAAAATTAAAGCGAAAAAGCCAAAAGTAACTACGAATCCAACGCCAGAATCAACCACGTCATTCCGTTTACTTTGTACATTCTTTTCAAATTCGTTCACAGCTTACCCCTCCTATTTCATACTTAGTATAAGCCAATCGAAAAAAAAAATCTATACCGCTTTCATGAAGGAAATAGTAAGAACTGCTAATTGGTTGTACAAATACTTTAACATTATTAGGTGAAGAATAAAATATGATTAATCGTAACTTTGTAAGTTGCCCGGGGCTTATAAAGCGACGTTTAATATAGATGGAGGGTAAGCCTTTTGGTTTATCCTCTTTTCCTTTTTTGAATCCTGGCATGGAGCTGACTGCTTCACCCTTTGTTTTCTAATAGAAGCGATAGCCACTATATAAAATAAATAATTGAAAATTGATAAATACTTGCCAAATCAGAATATGTCTTTTACCATTAGAGCAGACTTTAAACATTTCAAGGAGTTCAAAATGGTTTTAAAAATTTGGCAGGATATAGAGAAAGGGAAATTACATCCCCTCTTTTTAGTCACCGGTACAGAAAATTTTCTTCTTCAGGAAACAACGAAAAAGATTGTTCAAGCCGGCCTGAATGAGGAAGAAAAAGATTTTAATTTATCTGTTCATGATATGGAAGAAACGAGCGTAGATGTTGCCATAGAGGACGCTGAGACACTTCCCTTTTTGGGGGAAAAGCGGATCGTTATCATTCAAAATCCAGTTTTTTTGACAGCTGAAAAGAAAAAGGAAAAAATAGATCATAATCTTGATAGGCTAATCCAATATATTCAGGAGCCTGCGCCATTTACAACAATGGTTTTTTCAGCACCTTATGAAAAACTGGATGAGCGAAAAAAAATAACAAAGCTAATCAAAAAACAAGCACAAATCGTCGAAGCAAAAAACTTATCAAATAACGAAACCGAGCTTTTTATCCATTCATTGGCAAAGCAAGAAGGGAATACGATTGAATCTGCTGCAGTTTTGGAAATTATGTTCTTGACGAATGGTAACCTTACAGCGATCAGCCAGGAAATGAATAAGCTTTGTACATACGCAGGTTTTGGTAATGATATTACTCAAGAACTGACAAGCCAGCTTGTAGCCAGAAGCCTTGAGCAAAATATCTTTGAATTGATCGATAAGGTCGTTAACAAAAAAGGTGAGAAAGCCCTGCAGATATTTTATGATTTATTAAAAACAAATGAAGAGCCAATAAAAATTTTATCTCTCATTACCACTCAATTTCGACTTATACTTCAAACGAAACAACTTTCTAGTGCCGGATATGGTCAGAAGCAAATAGCTGGAAATATAAAGATCCATCCATATAGAGTAAAGCTTGCTTTGGAACAAGCCAGATTATTTGATGAGGAAGAACTAAAAGATATAATAAAGCAACTAGCAGATGCTGATTACGAGCTAAAAACAGGAAAAAAAGACAAGAAGCTGATCATCGAGCTATTCTTATTGAAATTATTTAAATAAAAAAACGATCCTCTCACTAAAGGATCGTTTTTTTATTGTTTCAGAAAGTTTAAGTTTATTAAAGTATTAACGTGATAAAGAGTGTATCATTGTCCAGCTCCAGGCGCCATCGGCTCGAGGTCATAAGCAAATCCGTCAAAAAGGTTAAAAAACAACCTTTCTGCCGGATTTACTTATGCTTGTCGCCGATATGCGGGCGCCCTGCGCTTTTCGTTCTTATGCATTGATTCCGTTAACAGATTTTGTTAAACGAGATTTAGAGCGAGCTGCTGTGTTTTTGTGGATAATTCCGCTTTGAGCCGCTTTGTCAATTTTTTTAGTAGCGTCAACTAAGGCAGCTTTAGCGTTATCAGCATCTTTGTTCACAACTAAAGCTTCAACTTTTTTTACTGCTGTACGCATTGAAGATTTCAAAGTAGCATTTTGAGCACGGCGCTCTTCACTAGTTTTTGTACGTTTAATAGCTGATTTAATGTTAGGCATTTCTTTCACCTCCTATAAAAGCATTCGAGATCTATTTAACTCGATTTTACATTTTCATTGATTAATAAGAACAAGAGATATTCTACCAAACGCCTCTGTATAATGCAATACTCTTGTAAAGGATTTTTCATTGAAGCAATTCAAAAAGAATGAATTTATCCAGGTTTGGAGAAACTTTATGGTGAGAAAAAAGTGCGCAGGAGGTTTTCTAATGAAAGAGCCTTTAGATTTAAGCAAATATCAAGTGAGAACAGATTTGGCAATTGAAGCGAAGGACATGGCCGCCGAGCGGCAAACAAACCAAAATCAGGCAGATCAATCTGGTGAGATGAAGGGCGTCATTGTGAATGAACGTGAAGGTGATGGCGTTAAAATTACATCTTTAGAAATCACAGAAGAGGGTGCAGAGGTAACTGGAAAGAAAAAAGGTACCTATTTAACCCTTGAAGTCCAAGGTATTCGCCAGCAGGATTCAGATCTCCAAGAGAAAGTAGTCCAAATATTTGCAAAAGAATTTAGTGCCTTTTTAAAAAATTTAAATATTTCTCAGGAAGCAAGCTGTTTAATTGTTGGGCTAGGAAACTGGAACGTAACGCCAGATGCGTTAGGTCCCAATGTCGTGGAAAATTTATTAATTACAAACCATTTATTTAGATTACAGCCGGAAAATGTACAAGATGGATTCCGTCCTGTCAGCGCGATTGCTCCAGGAGTGATGGGGATTACAGGAATAGAAACAAGCGATATTATTATGGGAGTAATTGAAAAGGCAAATCCCGATTTTGTTATCGCAATCGATGCTCTTGCTGCCAGATCAATTGAGAGAGTGAATTCAACTATTCAAATTTCAGATAGCGGGATTCATCCAGGCTCAGGAGTTGGAAATAAGCGAAAAGAGTTGAGCTATGACACATTAGGTATTCCGGTAATCGCAATTGGGATCCCAACTGTAGTTGATGCTGTTTCAATAACGAGTGATACGATTGATTTTATTTTAAAACATTTTGGCCGAGAGTTAAGAGAAGGAGACCGTCCCTCAAGGTCACTGGCACCTGCTGGTTTAAGCTTTGGGGAGAAAAGAACTCTTTCAGATGAGGATTTACCTGAAGAAGGGCACCGAAATCAGTTTTTAGGGATGATTGGAACGTTAGAGGAGGAAGAAAAGCGAAGACTCATCCATGAAGTACTCACACCGCTTGGACATAATTTAATGGTAACTCCAAAAGAAGTGGATACATTTATTGAAGACATGGCAAATGTATTAGCAGAAGGACTTAATACAGCGTTGCATAATCAAGTGGATCAGGAAAATAAGGGAACTTATACACATTAATCGGTCTACTTCTTCTAGCTTGTTCATAGATATTTACTAGACAAGCTCTGAAGGAGGTTGACCATGAAACGATTGCGCCCTAATCAAGGAATGGTTGTCACAGTCAATGGAACAAGTCTACTAAAATCATTGATGGTCACTATTATTTCATTAGTGATGATTTTCCTATTAACAGGTATTCTAACGTCTTTAAAACCGGAATACAGGATCGCATCCTCGTCTATTAATGGATTTGCAAATAACATTGCAGGCGAGGCCTTTGTTCATCTCATAAGTATGGAGAATCATTATTTTAAAAGTGCCTTGCCCAAAGAGAGCAACCCGCCGAAACTCTCATCTCTTTTATTTAATGTGGTAACCAGTGTTAATCCAGATGACCCGAGAAGTTTATTGGGAAGAGAGCTTCCAGGGTTTTCCTTGTTTGATAGCGAGATATTGGTGGCTGGAGAGGGGACGAATTATACGACGTTGCCAATAGAATCTGCTCCTCCAATGGAAGTGTTAGAGAACGAAAGAGAGGCTGCTGCAAAAAATTTAGACGATTTAACTGAGCCAGATAAAGAAAAACCAAAAGCACCACCATCTCAAACAACCGGTGACCGAAATGTTGTTTATATTTACCACACGCACAATCGAGAATCTTTCTTTCCTATGCTAAATATTGAAAATACTTCAAATGCGAATTTAGCGATGCATTCTGAAGCAAATATTACATTGGTTGGAGAAAAATTAAAAAAAGAGTTAGAAGCGCAGGGCGTGGGGGCTGTCGTTGAAGATGAAAACTTCTACAACATATTAGCTGAAAATAAATGGAGTTATAGTAAGTCGTACGCTGCTTCAAGACCGATTGTTGAAAGCGCAATGGCTTCTAATAAGGATATTCAATATATTATTGATATTCACAGGGACAGTCAAAGATATGACACAACAACTAAAAAAATAAATGGAAAAGCTTATGCCAAAGTAGCCTTCGTCATTGGAGGTAATTATGCAAATAATGAAAATAACGTAAAAATCGCGAATGAGCTTCATGACAAGCTTGAAGAAAAGTACCCTGGTCTTAGCAGAGGAATTATAGTAAACAAAGGCTCCCGTACCAATGGAGTTTTTAACCAAGACTTAAGCGAAAACGCCATGCTTATCGAATTTGGCGGTGTTGACAACAGCTTAGAAGAGCTTAATCGAACAGCTGCTGCGGTAGCGGATGTGTTTAGCGAACATTATTGGCAGGCTGAAAAAGTAAATGCTGAAGGAGAAACGCAAAAACAGTAATCGGATGTGAGGAAAATGGTAAAGTTCATGCTAAAATGCTTTATAATCAGTACAATCTTGCTATTTGGCGTTCTGATTGGCATGCAGCAGGCAAACGTTGGCTTGCTGAATATGAGAGGCTATGAGGATCCGGATTTAAAAGGAGCTTTTTATATACCAAATGAGCCATCTGGAGAAGTTGAGGCAACTGTGCTGGGAGAGGAAGTAACGAGCCACAATTTAGAACAAAAGCAAGAAAAGCTCGAAAAAATCGAAGCATTCAATTTATTCTCCCAAGCCGGAAAATGGATCGCAAACGGCGTTTCGTCTCTAGCCTCCACAATAGCAAGTTTCTTAGGTGAACTTATATCCAACTTACTCTCCAAAATCTAGTGCCAGGCACCCTTCAGTGCCTGGCACTTTTCGATAGCTTCCCAAAGCGGTGCCAGGCACCGTTCATTATGACACCGTTCATTAGTATTACTTTATATTGAATCTTGATAACCCTATTGATATAATCTAACCTAGTGCATTGCGTCATTTAGTAGGAGTGATTAAGGTAATGAAAAGAGAAGATAAATTAAACAGGCAGCAGCGGATCCGGAATTTTTCGATCATTGCACATATTGATCACGGAAAATCAACATTGGCTGATCGGATTTTAGAAAAGACTTCTGCCATTACGCAGCGTGAAATGAAAGAGCAGCTTCTTGATTCAATGGATCTTGAACGTGAGCGGGGAATCACGATTAAATTAAATGCTGTACAGCTCAAATATAAAGCAAAGGATGGAGAAGAATATATTTTTCATCTAATTGATACACCTGGGCATGTCGATTTCACTTATGAGGTTTCACGAAGCCTTGCAGCATGTGAAGGAGCAGTTCTTGTCGTTGATGCTGCCCAAGGTATAGAAGCGCAGACACTAGCCAATGTCTATTTGGCTTTAGATAATGACTTAGAAATCCTGCCTGTTATAAATAAAATTGATTTGCCGAGTGCTGAACCTGAACGGGTAAGGCAGGAAATTGAAGATGTCATTGGTTTGGACGCAACAGATGCGGTACTTGCTTCTGCTAAAGCCGGAATAGGAATCGAAGATATCCTCGAGCAAGTTGTTGAAAAAGTCCCTGCACCACAAGGGGATCCAGATGGCCCGCTTAAAGCGCTGATCTTTGACTCCTTGTATGATGCCTACCGTGGGGTAGTGGCATATATTCGGATAGTTGAAGGAACTGTAAAAGTTGGTCAGAAAATTAAAATGATGGCAACAGGCAAAGAATTCGAAGTATCAGAGGTTGGCGTATTTACGCCAAAGGCTGTTTCTTGTGACGAGCTGACTGTGGGAGATGTTGGTTTTTTATCTGCTTCTATTAAAAATGTCGGAGATACGCGGGTTGGAGATACGATTACGAGTGCTAAAAACGGAGCAGCAGAAGCTCTTCCAGGCTATCGAAAATTAAATCCAATGGTTTTTTGCGGTCTTTATCCAATTGATACATCCAAATATAATGATTTACGAGAAGCGTTGGAAAAGCTGGAGCTTAACGACAGCGCTCTTCAATATGAACCAGAGACATCCCAAGCATTAGGGTTTGGTTTCCGCTGCGGATTTCTAGGGTTATTGCATATGGAAATCATTCAAGAACGAATTGAACGCGAATTTAAAATTGATCTAATTACCACAGCACCAAGTGTTATCTATCATGTTTATATGACAGATGGCGAGGAAATTAGAGTAGACAATCCATCAAATATGCCAGATCCGCAAAAAATTGACCGAATTGAAGAGCCGTATGTTAAAGCGACTGTGATGGTTCCTAATGATTTTGTTGGAGCAGTAATGGAGCTTTGCCAAGGAAAACGGGGTATATTTGTTGATATGCAATACTTAGACGAAAATCGTGTAAGTATCGTTTATGAAATTCCACTTTCTGAAATTGTCTATGATTTCTTCGACCAACTAAAATCAAATACAAAAGGATATGCTTCTTTTGACTATGAATTAATAGGATATAAAGCTTCAAAATTAGTGAAAATGGATATTCTTTTAAATGCAGAAAAAATTGATGCCCTTTCGTTTATTGTTCACCGGGATTCAGCGTATGAACGCGGTAAAGTAATTGTAGAGAAATTAAAAGAATTGATACCGCGCCAGCAATTTGAGGTGCCAATTCAAGCAGCAATCGGACAAAAAATTGTTGCAAGATCATCTATAAAAGCAATGCGAAAGAATGTATTAGCTAAATGTTATGGAGGAGACATCTCCCGTAAACGTAAACTGCTTGAAAAGCAAAAAGAAGGTAAAAAACGAATGAAGCAAGTAGGATCTGTGGAAGTCCCGCAGGAGGCCTTTATGGCTGTCCTTAAAATGGATGATACCAACAATAACCCAAAATAATTTTGGCTAGAAACCTGTATGAGGCTGACTCAAATAAATCGTACACGACGCTTTCAAATGATGGAATGTTCAGTTTGAAGGGTCTTAAGTACAACAATGAGTCAGCCTCATATTTCATTGTTTTCAGAAAACTTGAATAATAAAAGCGCCAGGCGCAATCGGCCCTTAGGCCTCAGGCCCAATCCGCCCGAAAAGGTTAAAGAACAACCTTCCAGCAGGCTCGCCTGAATGCTTGTCGCCGAAGGGCTAGAGCCCCTGAGCTTTTCTAATAAAGAAGGTGAGTAAATTGATTAAGAGTGCCTATATCCACATCCCCTTTTGTGAACATATTTGTCACTATTGTGACTTTAATAAAATCTTTATCCAAAATCAGCCTGTTGACCAATATTTAAGCTACTTGCAAAAGGAAATGAGAAATACAATTGAAATCAATCCTATTGACAGCTTAAAGACAATTTTTATCGGCGGTGGAACTCCTACCGCACTAAATGAAAGAGAGCTTGGCACTTTGATGGAAATAATCCATTCCGAGCTTCCGCTCACGAAGGAGTTAATTGAATTTGCAGTTGAAGCTAACCCCGGAGATTTAACGAAGGAAAAATTTCTGATTCTAAAAAAGGCTGGTGTAAATCGCCTTAGCTTTGGTGTTCAAAGCTTTCATAATGAACGCTTAAAGATGATTGGAAGAACACATCGAAAATCAGATGTCATCCGTTCGATTCAGTTAGCAAAAGAAATAGGGTTTGAAAACATTAGTATCGATCTCATGTACGCCTTACCAGGACAAACGCTCGAAGAATTTAAGGAAACCTTGGACGAGGCATTTAGCCATAATGTCCAGCATTATTCTGCATATTCGTTAATTGTAGAGCCTAAAACCGTTTTCTATAATCTGATGAGAAAAGGAAAATTATCTTTGCCGCCACAGGAAGAAGAGGCGTTGATGTATGAATATTTAATGGAGTCAATGGAGGAGCATGGATTTCACCAATATGAAATCAGTAACTTTTCTTTACAAGGTTTTGAAAGCAAACACAACTTGACATACTGGAATAATGAAGATTATTTTGGATTCGGTGCTGGCGCCCATAGTTATATGAATGGCAGGAGATGTGCGAATGCAGGGCCGCTCAAGAAGTACTTTCAAGAAATCAATGATAAAGGTGTTCCTTATATTAATGTTCATCATGTTACTAAGCATGAAAGAATGGAAGAAGAAATTTTCCTAGGATTAAGGAAAACAAATGGAATCAGCAAAGCTATTTTTAAGAAAAAATTCGGTGTGAATATAGAAGATGTATTTGCAGAGCAAATACAGGAACAAATAGAACGAGGGTTATTAGTTAATAAAGGGGAACAATTGTGTTTAACTCATCAAGGAAAGCTATTGGGGAATGAAGTTTTCCAAACTTTTATCGGAGTTTTAGAAAGCGTGGATTAAAAGGTTTGCGTGGTAAAGCGAGGTTTCATATCCAGCCCGATTATTAAGTCCGTATGGCACTGCAGATTTCAGTGCTGTTTGCCTTGAGTTCCCATAGTTTGATCCTGCTTCATCGCCTTGTGCCCTTAGGGTGCAAATCCGCCAAAAAGGTTAATAAATATCATTTTTTTCCTGCTCGTATGCTTGCCGCTGAAGGACTAGCGCCTTTCGCTTTTTATAGAGTAATTTAAATGATTGACAATAAGCATTCATTTTGATACTTTTTAATATAGATTTAGCACTCGTTCATGCAGAGTGCTAACAGAGGTGATGAATCATGCTTACTGATCGTCAACTGCTGATATTACAGGTAATCATTGACGATTTTATCTTTTCAGCACAACCTGTGGGCTCTCGTACGTTATCTAAAAAAGAAGATATTACATTCAGCTCCGCAACCATTCGAAATGAAATGGCTGATTTAGAAGAGCTTGGCTACATTGAAAAAACGCACTCTTCTTCAGGGAGAGTTCCTTCAGAAAAGGGATATCGATACTATGTAGACCACTTGTTGGCGCCTCAGCGGTTAAAAAAGTCTGATATAACAACTATTCGCTCTTTATTTGCGGACCATATTTTTGAACTCGAAAAGGTTGTGCAAAAATCGGCTCAAATTTTATCAGATTTAACAAATTACACAACGATCGTTCTTGGTCCGAAAGTGAATGAGCATCGTTTGAAAAGGATTCAAATTGTTCCCATAAATGAGGATACAGCTGTCGCGATTATTGTGACGAATACTGGACATGTTGAGAATAAAACGATTTCTTTTCCAGCAACTGTTTCCCCGGCTGATATTGAGAAAATGGTGAATATTTTAAACGATAAATTAGTTGGTATTCCGCTTTTAGAACTCCGTGACAGAATGTTCAAAGAAGTAGTTAAACTTTTAAAGGCACATATTCATAATTATGATTCTGTTATGCATGTATTCGCCAGTTCTTTAACATCTGAAGATCATGAGAAAATCTTTTTTGGCGGAAAAATGAAAATGTTAAACCAACCTGAATTTAGTGATATTAGCAAAGTGAAAATGCTCCTATCGTTAATTGAGGAGGAAGAAAAGATACTTTCACTGCTCCGCGGAAAGGATGCGAATATTTCAATCCAAAACGGCGGAGACATTTCTATTAAAATCGGCAAAGAAAATGAAGTAACGGCAATGGAAAATTGCAGCTTAATTACCGCTACTTATTCATTTGCGGATGAACAGATTGGGAAGATTGCCATTCTAGGGCCAACAAGAATGGAATATTCAAGGGTGGTAAGTTTGTTACAAGTTTTAACATCAGACTTGTCAAAAGCAATCTCTAATTTGTATCATGAATAGGGATGTTGGTCATATTGAGAATGGATGGGATCTATATTCCATCCCCTTTCCCTTGTCATAAATCGACTAGGGAGATTTTAAGGAGGTGAAGGAAATGGCAGATGAAAAACAACAGGTTGAAACCCAAGAGGCAGAGGAAGAAAGAGAAAAGGATACATCATTAAATGAAGAACCTGAAGCTGCTGACGTCCAAGAGGTATCCGAAAATGAATTAGAAGAAGCTCAAGCTAAAATTGCAGAACTTGAAAGTAAGCTTGAAGAAAGTGATAACCGAATGGTCAGATTACAAGCAGACTATGAGAATTTTAAACGCCGAACTCGTCTTGACCAAGAAGCATCGCAAAAATACCGTGCACAAAGCTTAATTACTGAACTATTACCAGCTCTTGATAATTTTGAGAGAGCGTTACAAATAGAGACAGATGATGATAAAACACAATCTGTTCTACAAGGTGTTGAGATGGTATATCGTCAGCTTCTTCAAGCCATTCAGAATGAAGGTGTTGAAGCGATTGAAGCAGTGGGACAACAATTTGATCCCCATCTTCACCAAGCAGTTATGCAGGTGGAAGATGAAAACTTTGAATCAAATACAGTTATTGAAGAATTTCAAAAAGGGTATAAGCTTAAAGACCGCGTCATCCGACCAACTATGGTTAAAGTAAATCAATAACAATACATATATATAGGAGGTTACTTTGAAATGAGTAAAATTATCGGTATTGACTTAGGTACAACAAATTCATGTGTTGCCGTTTTAGAAGGCGGAGAACCAAAGGTTATTCCAAATCCTGAAGGAAACCGTACGACTCCATCAGTTGTTTCTTTTAAGAATGGTGAGCGCCAAGTAGGGGAAGTGGCAAAGCGTCAAGCGATCACAAACCCTAATACGATTATCTCAGTAAAGCGTCATATGGGGACAGACCATAAAATTGATGCTGAAGGAAAAGAGTACACACCTCAAGAAATTTCAGCTATTATCTTACAATACTTGAAATCATATGCAGAGGACTATCTTGGCGAAAAGGTTGAAAAAGCTGTTATCACAGTTCCAGCCTACTTTAACGATGCTGAGCGCCAAGCAACGAAAGATGCTGGTAAAATTGCAGGCTTAGAAGTAGAGCGTATCATCAATGAGCCGACTGCAGCGGCCCTAGCTTACGGTTTAGATAAAACAGATGAAGATCAAACCATTCTAGTATATGACCTTGGCGGAGGAACATTTGATGTTTCTGTCTTGTCTATTGGAAAAACAGATGATCGCAACGTTACTCAAGTTATTTCAACAGCTGGTGATAACCGTTTAGGAGGAGACGACTTTGACCAGGTTATCATTGACTACTTAGTAGCAGAGTTCAAAAAAGAAAACGGAATTGACCTATCAAAGGATAAAATGGCTTTGCAGCGTTTAAAAGATGCGGCTGAAAAAGCGAAAAAAGATTTATCAGGTGTAACTTCTACTCAAATTTCCCTGCCGTTCATTACTGCAGGAGAAGCAGGACCGCTCCATTTAGAAGTAAATCTTTCTCGTGCTAAATTCGACGAGCTTACTTCAGATCTTGTTGAACGTACAATGGGGCCAGTTCGTCAAGCCTTAAAAGATGCAGATCTAGAAGCAAATGAAATTGACAAAATCATCCTTGTAGGTGGATCAACACGTATCCCTGCCGTACAGGAAGCAATTAAAAAAGAAACTGGCAAAGAGCCGCATAAAGGCGTGAATCCTGATGAAGTAGTAGCGCTGGGAGCTGGTATTCAAGGCGGAGTCTTAACTGGAGATGTGAAAGACGTTGTATTATTAGACGTAACACCACTTTCTTTAGGTATTGAAACGATGGGAGGAGTATTTACTAAATTGATTGATCGCAATACGACAATCCCAACTAGTAAATCACAAGTATTCTCAACAGCTGCTGATAATCAAACAGCTACTGATATCCATGTACTGCAAGGTGAACGCCCAATGGCTTCAGACAACAAAACATTGGGGCGCTTCCAATTAACAGATATCCCGCCGGCACCGCGTGGTGTTCCGCAAATAGAAGTATCATTTGATATTGATAAAAACGGTATTGTTAATGTAAGTGCTAAAGATCTTGGTACGGGCAAACAGCAAAACATCACAATCAAATCTTCTTCAGGGCTCTCTGATGACGAAATCGAACGTATGGTAAAAGAAGCAGAGGAAAACTCTGAAGAGGATAAAAAACGGAAAGAGGAAGTAGAACTTCGCAACGAAGCCGACCAGCTTATCTTCCAAACTGAAAAAACGTTAAAAGATGTTGAAGGCAAGGTTGAAGAAGAGCAAGTAACAAAGGCTAACGAAGCTAAAGAAGCCCTTAAAGCAGCAATTGAGAAAAACGAACTCGAAGAAATTAAAGCGAAAAAAGAAGAGCTTCAAAATATTGTTCAAGAACTTTCTATGAAACTGTATGAAGAAGCTGCAAAACAAGCTCAAGCCAGTCAAGAAGGGGCAGAAGCCGGCGGCGAGAAAAAAGATGACAACGTTGTTGATGCAGAGTATGAAGAAGTAAAAGACGATAAAGAATCCAAATAATAACCCTTTCCTTTATAAGTCAAAGTCAGGCTTGTCTTGACTTTGGCTTTTTAATTTGGCTGTGCTCGTATACCTTTTCCGGTTTGCAGGAAATTATTACTTCGGAGTTTAGGATCTACTCTAGGGTGAGAGGTTTGATATGAGACTAGCACCAATCTGCGACTTTTCGCTTACCTTTATTTAAAGGTTTCCAAATCGTTATAGCCACAATCCATTAGAAAAAAGGCTTTATTTTTAGAAGGGAAAGTTAATTGGAATGTTGCATTTAAATGAGATATCCAAATGAATGGAAGATAAATGTTGCTTTCCGTTTCAAGACAGTGATACAATTTACTTTATGTGAGAAAATCGGGAGTGAGAGGATATGAGTAAGCGCGATTACTACGAGGTACTGGGAGTAAGCAAAGGCGCCGCTAAAACGGACATAAAAAAGGCTTACCGTAAACTGGCTGGTAAATACCACCCAGATGTAAATAAAGCACCTGATGCTGAACAAAAATTTAAAGAAATTACCGAAGCATATGAAGTCCTTAACGATGATACCAAACGAGCACAATATGACCAATTTGGTCATGCTGGTCCAAACCAAGCAGGATTTGGCGGTGGTGATGGAGACTTTGGCGGCTTCGGATTTGAGGATATTTTCAGCTCGATCTTCGGTGGGGGAGGCAGACGGCGCGATCCCAATGCTCCACGTCAAGGTGCAGATCTTCAATATACAATGACATTAAAGTTTGAAGACGCAGTATTTGGAAAAGAAACGACAATTGAAATCCCTCGTGAAGAAACATGCTCTACATGTGACGGATCTGGGGCAAAGCCTGGAACAAAACCAGAAACATGTTCACATTGCGGCGGGGCAGGGCAACTCAATGTAGAACAAAACACTCCTTTTGGACGTATTGTTAACCGCAGAGTATGCCATTACTGTAATGGAACAGGCAAAAATATTAAACAAAAATGCTCAACTTGCGGCGGATCAGGAACTGTAAAAAAACGAAACAAGATTAAGGTCAACATTCCCGCTGGGGTTGACGACGGACAGCAGCTTCGCGTTTCAGGCCAAGGAGAGCCAGGGGTAAACGGGGGCCCTCAAGGAGATTTATATGTTGTTTTCCGTGTTCAAAACCATGAATTTTTTGAACGTGATGGTGATGACATTTATTGTGAAATGCCGTTAACCTTTGCTCAGGCTGCCCTCGGTGATGAAATTGAAGTTCCAACTTTACACGGGAAAGTAAAACTTAAAATTCCAGCTGGAACTCAAACTGGTACAAAATTCCGCATGCGAGGCAAGGGAGTTCCGAATGTCCGAGGGTATGGGCAAGGAGATCAGCACATTGTTGTTCGTGTCGTCACGCCAACCAACCTAACCGAAAAGCAAAAGGAACTGTTCCGTAGCTTTGCTGAAATCAGCGGAAATCGGCCAGATGAACACGAAGAAAGTTTCTTCGATAAAGTAAAAAAGGCCTTTAAAGGAGAATAAATGGAATAATCATTTGCATGGCTTTAGGCCAGCTGATGGAGGTTTTCAAGATAGAGGGAGTGGAGTTGGTAGAATGAAATGGTCTGAGATAAGTATTCATACAACACAGGAAGCTGTCGAACCCATCTCAAATATATTGCATGAAGCAGGTGCGAGCGGGGTTGTGATTGAAGATCCAATGGATTTAGTAAAAGAAAGAGAAAGTGTTTATGGGGAGATCTACCAACTCAACCCGGATGATTATCCTGATGAAGGTGTTATTGTAAAAGCATATCTGCCTGTTAATAGTTTCCTCGGGGAGACTGTAGAGGAAATAAAAGAAACAATCAATAATTTATTAATTTATGATATTGATTTAGGGCGTAATAAAATATCGATCAGTGAAGTGAATGAGGAAGAGTGGGCGACAGCATGGAAAAAGTATTATCATCCTGTTAAAATCTCAGAACGGTTTACAATTGTACCCACATGGGAAGAGTATGAGCCGGTTCATTCTGATGAGCTGATTATCGAGCTGGATCCCGGAATGGCATTTGGTACAGGGACACACCCGACAACTGTTCTTTGCATACAAGCTTTAGAGAGGACAGTCCAATTTGGAGATACAGTTGTGGACGTAGGAACAGGATCAGGTGTTTTAAGCATTGCTTCAGCTTTATTAGGCGCAAAAACGATCAAAGCTTTGGATTTGGATCCAGTTGCAGTGGAAAGCGCCCGTTTAAATACGAAACTGAATAGGGTACATGAAAATATAACAGTTTCCCAAAACAACCTGCTTGATGGAATGAAAGCGCCGGTTGACGTGGTTGTAGCTAACATTCTTGCTGAAGTGATTTTACGGTTCACTGATGATGCTTACCAGCTTGTCCGAAAAGACGGTTACTTTATTACTTCTGGGATTATTCATACAAAGAAGAATCAAGTAAAAGACGCCTTAACGAACACTGGTTTTGAAGTATTAGAAACAATGGTCATGGAGGATTGGGTAGCATTTATTGCAAAAAAATAAAGAATCTTTGCAAGAAAAGCAGAGGGAATTAAAGCTTTTTGTTGTGGTTTCAGAAATTAGATTAAAGTTAGTTTTAGTTATCCAGCTGCAGGCGCCATCGGCCCTTAGGTCACAAGCCGATTCCTTCAAAAAGGGTAAAGAACAACCTTTCTCCCGGCTTGCCCGAATGCTTGTCGCCGAAGGACTAGCTTCCTTGCGCTATTCGTTCTTTAAACAATCTAACAACAAGAAAGCGGGACAATTCAATTATTGTCCCTATTCTCCATTTTAGATAAAGAAAAAAGGGAAGTGTTGCCAATGCAACGATACTTTGTAAATCAGGTGAAAAGTGATACGGTAGATAAGATGACGATTACTGGAGAAGATGTCCATCATATTTCTACAGTTATGCGGATGAGTCCGGGTGATACAATTATTTGCTGCTCAAAAGATGAACATTCTGCGATTTGTGAAATTACGGAAATTTCTAATAGCCAGGTTTCATGTCAGATAATAGAATGGTTAGGTACAACGAATGAATTGCCTATTAAAGTCACGATTGCGAGCGGGCTGCCTAAAGGGGATAAGCTGGAAATAGTCATTCAAAAAGGGACCGAACTTGGAGCATATAAGTTTATCCCTTTTAATGCAGCTCGTTCAGTTGTAAAGGTCGATCAGAAAAAGGAAAAGAAAAAAATGGCTCGCTGGCAAAAAATTGCAAAGGAAGCAGCAGAGCAATCCCATCGTAATGTTTTACCTGAGGTAGTTTCTATTAAGTCTTTTAATGAATTATTACGTGAGGGAGAGCATTACGATGTAAGGTTAATTGCATATGAGAATTCTGCAAAGCAAGGTGAAAAGAACCGTTTAGTGAGTGCGCTTGAAGGGATGAGAGCAGGTCAGTCTTTACTAATTGTTTTTGGACCCGAAGGCGGCATTGCAAAACAGGAAGTAACAAATTTAGAGAATGCAGGATTTATTGCATGCGGCTTAGGACCTAGAATTTTGCGGACAGAAACAGCTCCATTGTATGCTTTATCAGCTGTTTCATACTATTTTGAACTTTTGAGGTGATTAAAGTGCCGACAGTGGCTTTTCATACACTTGGTTGTAAGGTAAATCATTATGAGACAGAAGCGATCTGGCAGCTCTTTAAAGAAGCGGGCTATGATCGGTCTGAATTTGAACATACAGCAGATGTATATGTGATCAACACATGTACAGTAACAAATACTGGAGATAAAAAGAGCAGACAAGTCATTCGTCGGGCAATTCGTAAAAATCCAGACGGTGTCATCTGTGTCACTGGGTGTTATGCCCAAACTTCTCCTGCTGAAGTAATGGCAATCCCTGGGGTAGATATCGTTGTTGGAACATCTGATCGTGTGAAAATGCTTGATTATATTACCCAATATCAAGAGGAACGCCAGCCGATTAATGGTGTCAGCAATATTATGAAGGCTCGTGTATATGAAGAATTAGACGTTCCGGCATTTACAGACCGAACCCGGGCATCTTTAAAAATACAAGAGGGCTGTAATAATTTTTGTACTTTTTGTATCATTCCATGGGCTCGTGGACTTATGAGATCCCGCGACCCTCAAGAAGTTGTTAAACAAGCTCAACAGCTTGTAGAAGCAGGGTATAAAGAAATTGTCTTAACCGGTATTCATACCGGCGGATATGGCGAAGATATGAAAGATTATAATTTTGCGATGCTTCTTCGCGATTTGGACGAACAAGTAAAAGGATTAAAAAGGATCCGAATTTCTTCAATAGAAGCTAGTCAAATTACAGATGAAGTAATTGATGTGTTAGATCGGTCAGAAAAAATTGTCCGGCATCTTCATATTCCGCTTCAGTCTGGATCAAATACCGTATTAAAAAGAATGCGCCGCAAGTACACAATGGAATTTTTTGCAGAACGTTTAGACCGTCTCAAAAAGGCATTGCCGGGTCTTGCAGTAACCTCTGATGTCATTGTCGGATTTCCGGGTGAAACGGAAGAAGAATTTATGGAAACATACAATTTTGTAAAAGAGCATCAATTTTCTGAGCTTCATGTATTTCCATACTCAAAACGAACTGGAACCCCTGCAGCGAGGATGGATGATCAAGTAAACGAGGATGTTAAGAATGAACGAGTTCATCGCTTGATCGCACTTTCTGACCAATTGGCAAAAGAATATGCTTCTCATTATGAAGGGGAAGTATTAGAGGTAATTCCTGAAGAGGCTTTTAAAGATAAACCAAACAGCGGTTTGTACGTTGGCTATACTGACAACTATTTAAAAGTAGTCTTTCCTGGAAAAGAAGATATGATCGGCAAGCTTGTCAAAGTTAAAATCAATAAAGCAGGATACCCTTATAGTGAAGGTCAATTTGTACGGGTTGTAGATGATATTCAAGAACAAATAAGGTTATCTTCATAATATGTAAGAGGCTGATTCATTAAAGGATCAGCCACTTTTGTATTGAAAACTTTAATGCCTCTTTTGAGTTGTATGGACTGAATTGAATCAATAGGAGTCTTCACAAGGACATTTTGAAGCATATAACAAAAATCTTATCGAATAGGGTATTAAGAAATAATAATGTGCAGGATAGTGAGCAAATTAACTTTGTACTACTCAATGATTTTAGGAAATGGTAAGATGTAAGAGGTCGGACGACTTAACTTGAAAGGGGCTTACATATGACAAATTTGGCTAAAACGATTGATCATACAGCATTAAAAGCGGATACAACGAAATCTCAAATCGAAACACTTTGTGCTGAAGCGAAGGAATTTCGATTTGCTTCCGTTTGTGTAAATCCAACTTGGGTAGAAACAGCTGCGTCATTATTAAAAGACAGCGGTGTGGATGTTTGTACGGTTATTGGCTTCCCTCTTGGGGCTAATACACCGGAAACAAAAGCTTTTGAAACGAAAGATGCGATCAATAAAGGTGCTTCTGAAGTCGACATGGTTATAAATATCGGAGCGTTAAAAGATAAGAATTATGATTTAGTAGAGCGTGATATTCGAGCGGTTGTAGATGCAGCTAAAGGAAAAGCGTTGACAAAAGTTATTATTGAAACAAGTCTGTTGACAAATGAAGAGAAGGTAAAAGCATGTGAATTATCCGTTAAAGCAGGATCTGATTTTGTGAAAACTTCGACTGGATTTTCAAGTGGCGGGGCAACTGTTTCAGATATTGAATTGATGAGAAAAACTGTCGGCCCTGACCTAGGTGTGAAGGCATCAGGCGGTGTGCGTGACCTTGAGGGTGCAAAAGCAATGATTGAAGCTGGTGCTACCCGAATCGGTGCAAGTGCTGGTGTTTCAATCGTTAAGGGCGAGCAAGGAAATACAGATTATTAATTTTTATTAAGGGGGACCCTCTTTAAGGTCCTCTTATTTTATATGTTAAGAAGTGTAAGTTAAATAAAGTATTAATGTGTTTAAGGAAGTTCTCGTTGTCCAGCTGAAGCCCCTAGCCCTCCTTAGGTTACAATCAAATAGGTGTAAGAACAACCTTCATGCCGGCTCGTACGAGTGATTATTGCCGTAAGAACTCTTGCCTACCGCTTTTCTTATTTTAACCTAGCTGTAAATAAAACAAATTTTGAAAATACGTCAGCAAATGGAAGAATTGCAAGCGAACTTATTACATTGAAAAGCAAACTGAAATGCGCAAGTTGCAGATCTGGAGACTCAGCTAAATCCTGTACGAACGGAGACATGGCTTCAATGAAGGGAAGAAAAAGGGCCACTCCTATTAAATTAACCCAAACATGAGCAAGTGCAGTGAGTCTTGCTTCCTTATTAGCCCCTACTGAAGCCAATACAGCTGTAATGCAAGTACCGATATTTGCACCTAATACAAAAGCGATTCCGGCAGACAAATTTAGAATATGTTCGTTCATAAAGCTCATGACAATTCCTGTAGTCGCTGCACTAGAATGAATAATTGCTGTTACGACCGTTCCTCCTGCTATTCCAAAGAGTGAATGTTCATTTGCAGACAAGAGAAAAGAATGAACAAAGTTTAATGATGTTAAAGGCTCAGCAAAATGAGAAAACCCCCACATCGTTCCGAAAATGGAACCCAAACCCACAAATGTACTACCGAGCCCGTAAAAAAGAGGATTTTTAGACAACATGCCTAGCAAACCAATAATAAATAAAGGTAAAATAAGATAGTCTAAATCCAATGTGATCATTTCTGTAGTAAACGTAGAACCAATATTTGTTCCAAGGATTAACCCAATCGTTTGTTTAAAGGTTAAGAGCCCCGCTGTTACAAAACCGATCACAATGACCATAAAGGCGGAGCTGCTTTGCAAAATTCCGGTAAATAAAATCCCCGCCAAAAAACCCTTAATTGGATGATCAGTCCAAAAAACCAGCCATGTCCTGATCTTTTCTTCAGAAAGCCGTACTAAACCGTTTCTTAATAACATCATGCCGGCTAAAAAAATGAAAAGTAAAAAAATAAATCCGCAAATTAAATAAATGGTCATCATGTTTACTCCTCCTTCATTAATCATACGGACAAGCAAACATTCTCATGACGAAATTCTTCAAATAATTGAGTGCTTTTGTTTTAATTCTTTGAGTTGACCTGTTTCATGCATTATATTATAATTGCAAAGTACATGTTTACTTACAGCATGTTTTAATTGAGATGCAAGTCGATTGGTGTATTCGGAGGGAGGGAAAGAGAATGTCAAAAACGACTGTTCGTAAAAACGAGTCGCTTGAAGATGCTCTTCGTCGTTTCAAACGTTCAGTATCTAAATCAGGTACTATACAGGAAGCTAGAAAGCGCGAATTCTACGAAAAACCTAGCGTAAAGCGTAAGAAAAAGTCTGAAGCTGCTAGAAAACGCAAGTTCTAAAAGAGGGTGTTTTTTATGAGTCTTCTTGAGCGTTTAAATCAAGATATGAAACAAGCGATGAGAAACAAAGAAAAAGATAAACTCAGTGTAATCCGAATGGTGAAAGCTTCGCTCCAGAATGAAGCCATCAAAAAAGGTCACGGTGAGTTATCTAATGATGAGGAATTGACTGTTCTTTCTCGAGAATTAAAGCAACGTAAAGACTCCCTCCAAGAATTTAAGAACGCTAATCGTTTAGATTTAGTAGATAAAGTGCAAGGTGAAATTGTTATTCTTAATGACTACTTGCCTGCACAGTTTTCTGAAGAGGAACTTCTTCAAGTTGTTAAACAGACCATTGCGGAAGTGAATGCTACATCTAAGGCTGACATGGGTAAAGTAATGGGCGCCCTAATGCCAAAGGTAAAAGGTAAAGCTGACGGTGGTTTAGTCAATAAGCTTGTCCAACAACAACTTTCATAAGTGCTAGCAGGAGCTGTTTTCATAACAGCTCCTGTTTTAATTTGAATTGGGCATCTTTAAATTTCAAAATATTAAAAAATATCCTGCGAGAATTCATCCTTACCTCGCTTGTAAACAGCTATTGGAATTACTTATATAGTTTTATACATACATTATTAATAAAAATGAAACCTATACTTAACTAAATACGTATGAAGATTAGGGCAACAAAGCAATGGGGGTGTTAAATAATTGAAAAAAAGTATATCAAAGGTTGTCATCCTATGCTTGTTTGGTCTATGCTTGATATTAGGAGTTCAGATGAACCTGAAAGCGAATGCTGATGAAAGCGTCTATGTTATTCCGATTGAAGAAACAGTTGAGAAAGGGCTTTCTGAATTTATTAAAAGGGGATTTAATGAAGCAAAACAAGCGAATGCGGATCATATTATCCTTGATATTAATACACCAGGAGGTGCTGTAGACGCTGCATTAAAAATATCGGATACGATCAATGATTCAGATATTCCAGTAACTGCTTTCGTGAACCGCAGGGCTTTATCAGCGGGTGCGTATTTAGCCCTTAATGCCGACCAAATTTATATGACAGAAGGGGCGAAAATGGGGGCAGCTGCTATTATTGATTTAGAAGGTAATGCTGCTGATAAGAAATCTGAATCACTTTGGCTTGCAGAAATGAAAGATGCAGCAGAAAAGAATAACCGTGATCCTAAGTATGCATTGGCAATGGCTGATGTTGACGTGGATGCAGCTGATGTAGGTGCACCTAAAGGTGAATTATTAACTCTAACCACGAGCCAGGCATTAGATGTAGGTTATGCAGAAGGGGAAGCTGAAGATCTTAATTCACTTTTGCAGCATTTAAATTTAGCAAATGCTGAAGTTCACTCTGTCGATTTAAGTTTGGCAGAGAAGGTAGCGCGCTTTGTTACACATCCTGTAGTAGTACCCATTTTACTTTCTATCGGCAGTCTTGGTTTAATTGTTGAGTTGTATTCACCTGGCTTTGGTATACCTGGAGCTATGGGACTCACTTCTCTATTTTTATTCTTTTATGGACATCTTGTAGCTGGACTTGCTGGAATGGAGACGATTATCCTCTTCGTGATTGGACTCATTTTAGTCATTGCAGAGCTGTTTGTTCCAGGGGGAATACTAGGCATTATTGGATTTATAGCAATAATTGTAAGTCTATTTCTTGCATCTGGCAGCATTATTGGTATGGCTATCTCTTTATTGATTGCAGCTGCTGTCTCAATAACAGCATCTATTCTATTAACGAAGGTGTTGGGGAAACGTATGAACATATTTAAAAGATTAATTTTAAGAGACTCCACAAATACTGAGAGCGGCTATATTTCAAATAAAACCCGCTCAGAATTGTTAGGGAAAACGGGAGTTGCTTTAACTAGCATGCGGCCGTCTGGTACGGCTCTAGTTGAGGACGAACGGCTGGATGTTGTCACAGAGGGCACTTATATTGCAAAAGGTGAGCACGTTAAGATTGTCAAAGTGGATGGTTCTCGCATTGTTGTGAGAGAAATCATAAATCAAAAATCAACTGAGGAGGAGAAATAGAAATGGATCCATCAACTATGTTAGTTTTAGGTCTTATTGTTGTAGGTATCATTGTATTGGCTATTTTCTTTACATTTGTACCAATAGCACTCTGGATCTCAGCACTTGCTGCAGGTGTTAAAATCAGTATATTCACGTTAATTGGAATGAGGCTTCGCCGCGTTATTCCGAGTCGAGTCGTCAATCCTTTAATTAAAGCTCATAAAGCAGGGCTTGGCGTCCAGACGAATCAGCTGGAGAGCCATTACTTAGCTGGAGGGAATGTTGACAGGGTAATTAATGCCCTAATTGCAGCTGAACGAGCTAATATTGAATTAAGCTTTGAGCGTGGTGCTGCCATCGATTTAGCAGGCCGTGACGTACTGGAAGCTGTTCAAATGAGCGTTAATCCAAAAGTCATTGAAACGCCGTTTATTGCAGGTGTTGCCATGGATGGAATCGAAGTAAAGGCAAAGGCTCGAATCACGGTGAGAGCAAACATTGACCGCCTTGTCGGGGGTGCAGGTGAGGAAACGATAATTGCTCGTGTTGGCGAGGGGATTGTCAGTACAATTGGATCTTCTGATAACCACAAAAAAGTATTAGAAAATCCTGATATGATTTCTCAAACCGTTTTAGGTAAAGGTCTTGATTCAGGAACAGCCTTTGAAATCTTATCCATTGATATCGCAGATGTGGATATCGGTAAAAACATTGGAGCCATTCTTCAAACAGACCAAGCGGAAGCTGATAAAAACATTGCACAGGCAAAAGCAGAGGAAAGACGTGCAATGGCTGTGGCTCACGAGCAGGAAATGCGTGCGCGAGTTGAAGAAATGCGTGCAAAAGTTGTTGAAGCAGAGGCGGAAGTACCGCTTGCAATGGCAGAAGCGTTCCGTTCTGGAAATATTGGGGTTATGGATTACATGAACTTTAAGAATATTGATGCTGATACTTTAATGCGTGACTCAATCGGCAAGTTATCTAAAGATCAAACAAATGATGAGGAATAATAAAAGGGTAACCCTTTAAAGAGGAGGGAACCATATGGACATTCTTTTAGAAAATCCTTTAATTGTTGCTGCCATCATTTGGGTCATTTCGGCGATTTTTTCAAAAATAAGTAAAAAGCAAAAGGAAGAGCAAGAAAAGCAGAGGCAGCCAAAACCACAGAAGCAATCAAGTCCAGACAGGCAGCTTGAAAAAAGGCGAAAAGATGTCAAACAAACGGTATCTGAGACAAATCAGAACGTTCAGGATATTTATACGGCTGCAAAGGAGAGGGCTGGACAAGATTTATTCCCAAAAATAGAAGAGTACAGTAAAAATAAAAAAGCAATGAGTAAACCGAAAAAGAAACGGGTGAACACTTCTTCTACAGAGCTTCTTTCCTTTCAGAGAAACTCAGCGATTCAGGGTGTTATCTGGAGTGAAATTTTAGGTGAACCAAAGGCTAAGAAAAACACTTCACGGCATTCTAGGCGTTAATGGCGTAAAGCGAGAATTGATGAAATCGGCGATTAAGCAAATTTCTTAATATAAATGACACACCTAAAGCTCTTTCATATTTTAGGTAAGAGATTTTTATGAATTGAAAAATCATCGTTCACAAGTTAAGATGTTTAAAATTAAGTATTAGAACCCTGCTTTCTCTCATACATATGAGATGAAAGGGGGTTCTTTTTATGGCTCAAAAATGGCACAATCGCATCTCGAACTGGCTGACAAAAACATTGGATATGCCTCCTGATGTCATGATGGATCTTCCTCGAATTACGATGATAGGACAAATCCATATTTACATAGAAAATCACCGTGGGTTGTTAACGTTCAGTGATCAAGAGCTTCGCCTTTTACTAAAACAGGGACAACTGTTAATAAAAGGAGAAGAATTTGTCATAAAAACAATTCTCCCGGAAGAAATTTTGCTTGAAGGCAAAATTAAACAAGTTTTCTATTTAGATGAATAGCCGACTGCGGCTATTTGGCGGAGGAGGAATAAGAAGAATGAAAAATTTTTGGACAAACTACTTTCAAGGCGTAATCAAAGTAACAATAAAGGGAGCCGGCACTGAAAGATTTTTGAATGATTGTTCAAGAAACCAAATCGTGGTTTGGAATGTAAGAAAAGATAATAACCAAGCTATCTCCTTTTTTATTCGTTTTAAAGATGTACAGGCCATTAGACATATCGTACGTAAAAACGAGTGTAAATGCTATTTCCAAAAAAGAATTGGCCTCCCTTTTCTTTATAAAAAATCACTTCGGAACAGCGGCTTTATAATTGGGTTAGGCATATTTTTATTTAGTATTCTCTTATTGTCAAACATGGTTTGGGGTATCGAAATTAAAGGTGCAACACCACAAACAGAGCATTTAATTAAAAAAGAGCTTGATCGAATAGGAGTTAAGATAGGAAAAATTCAATTTTTTGTTGAAAAACCTGACATTATTCAAAAAAAATTGACGGATGGAATAGATGAAATCACCTGGGTCGGGGTCGAATTGACAGGTACAACCTATCATTTAAATGTTGTAGAAAAAACAAGCCCTAATAAAGAAAAATTATTTAGCCCGCAGCATATAGTCGCCAAAAAGAAAGCTGTTATTTCTAAAATGTTTGTAGAAGAGGGCAAACCAATGGTAATGGTGAATGAACATGTTAAAAAAGGTCAAATTCTAGTTTCAGGACTAATTGGATCTGAGAAAAACCAAAAGAAGGTTCCTGCCAGAGGTGAGATTTTCGGGGAAACCTGGTATAAATCAACTGTTACAGTTCCACTTAATACGGGTTTTCAAGTATATTCAGGGAAAGATAACCGTAAGCACTATATACGATTAGGTAGCCTACAAATTCCAATTTGGGGATTTAATCAGGAAAAATTGGACTCTTTTGAATTAGAAGAAGATACGAGATATGTTAAATTTCTAAATTGGTCCCTTCCTATTGCGTATGTAAAAGAAATTTTTAGGGAAAATGAAGAAATAACAAGGTCGTATTCTGTAGATCAAGCAATTGATAAAGGCATTGAAATGGGAAAGATTGATGTTAAGCAGAAAATTGGCGAGGATGGAGAAATAATTAGTCAAAAAGTTTTGCACCATTCAAAGGAGAATGGTAAAGTAAAGTTGGAAATACTTTATAAAACAAATGAAAATATTGTTAAAACTACACCTATTGTTCAGGGAGACTAAAGAATGCCAGAACACTTAGTTACAATGGATCAACAATTAGAAAATCCAAATGAAGCGATTGCCTTGTTTGGGAACAACGATGTACACTTAAAGCGTTTGGAAGAAGAGCTGAACGTGTCCATTATCACTAGAGGTGAGAGTGTTTATGTCTCAGGTGATACAAACACGATTCAACTTGTAGACGAGATTTTAAAATCTCTTTTATTTATTATCAGAAAAGGTATTACAATTAGTGAAAGAGATGTGCTTTACGCGACCAAAATGGCAAAAAAGGGTACACTTGAGCTATTTGAACAATTGTACCTGGAGGAAATCACTAAAAACGTAAAGGGAAAATCAATTCGAGTCAAAACGCTTGGGCAACGGCAATATATTGCTGCGATCAAGCAAAATGATCTAGTATTTGGAATTGGTCCTGCAGGAACAGGTAAAACATATCTTGCTGTAGTGATGGCAGTGAATGCATTAAAAAACGGATCTGTAAAAAAGATTATTCTTACGAGACCTGCTGTTGAAGCAGGAGAAAGTTTAGGTTTTTTACCTGGGGATCTTAAGGAAAAAGTCGATCCTTATCTAAGACCCTTATATGATGCCTTGCATGACGTTTTTGGAGCAGAGCACACACAAAGACTGATTGAGAGGGGAACAATCGAGATTGCTCCCCTTGCATATATGCGCGGGCGAACACTTGATGATGCTTTTGTTATTTTAGACGAGGCTCAGAATACAACGACCGCACAAATGAAAATGTTTTTGACTAGATTAGGATTTGGTTCTAAAATGGTTATTACTGGGGATATTTCCCAAGTGGATTTACCAAAAGGAGTCAGTTCGGGACTTGCCGGTGCCAGGGACTATTTAAATAAAATTAACGGCATCGCTTTCATCACTCTTGAGCAATCAGATGTGGTAAGGCATCCTCTAGTGGCAAAAATAATTGGTGCTTATGAACAACATAAAGCATGACACAGCACCCTGTATGCACTAGTGTATGACCTCTTTAACTATCAGCGGGGATCAAGAAGCCTCCTGATGGGAGGTATCATTATATTTGCTTCAGTATTTCAGGCTCCACCCCTATTTCTTTATAGCACTGCAAAAATGACCCGACAGCCCGGCATCGGGTCATTTTTACATATCATTTTATCCTTTGAAATTATTTTCTCTTGATTGGAATGGGTTGCTATATCAACCTTTTAGCCTGTTTAACAAAGGAGGTGTCCCTCTTTGAAAAAATCAGGGAACAAGAAAAACACAAAGAAATCATTCGCTAAAACAATAGATAGCATGAAAAGCTATCGGTTTTTACATATCATTTTATACACCCTGCTTTCTATCGTCATCTTCTTTACGTTATATACAAATGTGAGACCTGAGACCCTTGATGTGAAATTATTGGAAATTTCCGATCAAACGATCTATGCCCCGAATACATATGAAGATGAAGTGGCCACAGTTTCTAAAAGAGAAGAAGCCTATGATAATGTCCAGGATGTTTATACATTGCGCAAAGAGTATTCTGATAATCAGGTAAAGCTTGTTACATCCATTTTTGACTCCATCCTTGATGTTAAAGAAGGAAAAATAACAAAATCTGATGAAGAAGGTGATGAAGGGGAAAAGGAAGCTTCAGAATCACTTTCATTGGATGAACAGGTGGAAGTGCTTAAAGAGAACCTTACACCAGAAATAGCAGAAAAGATTTCTGAGGAAGCCCTTAAAAACTTGCTTACTGCAAGCGTGGAAGATGTTGAGCTTTCCAAAGATGCTGTCGTAACTGCAGTCAATAAAGTAATGAATGAAGAAATTCCAGTAGAACAGCTAAATAAAGCTAAGGATAATATGGCAGAAGACCTGCAAGTGTCATCCCTTCCAACAGCCGTATTGAATGCAGCTACTGAAATCGGAAGATTTGCTATTATTCCTAACTATATCTATGATAGGGAAGCTACTTTAGAAAAACGCAAACAGGCAGCTGACAGTGTTCAGCCTGTCCAAATTAAACAAGGAACCATTATTGTTGAAGAGAATGAACTGATCAGCAGGGAAGTTTACCGCAAATTAGAATTAGTGGGACTTTTGAAAGATAAAGAGCCTTACAAGCCTTTTGTTGGCTTAGCGATTATGATTCTTCTTATTTTGGGAGCGCTTGTTTCTTATTTTGAAAGACAGGATCGCCCTTTTGAGGGGAAAAATAAATCACTTCTTCTATATTGTTTAATATTTGCGATTACAATTGCTTTAATGAAAATCATCAGTTTGTTTCAGCAAATTGACTATACGCATACTGGCTATATCGTCCCAGCATCAATGGGGGCAATACTCGTCAAGCTCTTATTGAATGAAAGATTAGCGATTTTAACCTCTATTATTTTTGCTATTTGCGGGAGCGTTATCTTCAATGAAGGAATTACAGGAACCTTTAATTTCCCAGTTGGAATTTATTATTTAATCGGCTGTTTGGCGGGTATCCTATTTTTAGGGAAACATAACCTTCGCTCAAAAATTTTACAAGCTGGATTGTTTGTGGCATTAATAAACATCATCGTTATTACATCTTTATTATTAATTCAAAATTCTACTGCCACCAATTTTGAAATAGGATCGTATTTTGTTATGGCTGGAGTTTCAGGTTTATCCGCCTCTGTATTAACGATCGGATTTATGCCGTTTTTTGAAACGGGCTTTAACATTCTTTCCACGATGAAACTTATTGAATTATCGAATCCCAATCACCCGCTTTTAAGAAAAATCTTAACAGAGGCTCCCGGGACTTATCACCATAGTGTTATGGTGGCAAATTTATCTGAGGCTGCTTGTGAAGCAATCGGTGCAAATGGTCTCCTTGCAAGAGTAGGGGCTTATTATCATGATATAGGAAAAACAAAAAGACCACGTTATTTTATAGAAAATCAAATGCATATTGATAATCCGCACGATAAATTATCACCTCAGCTAAGTAAAAATATTATTATTAATCATGCAACAGATGGAGCTGAAATGCTTAGAAAGCACAAAATGCCAAAAGAATTTATTGATATTGCAGAGCAACATCACGGTACATCTCTTCTTAAGTTTTTCTACTATAAGGCAAAAGAAAAAGGGGATCAGCTAACAGAAGAAGAATTCCGTTATCCTGGCCCAAAACCGCAAACGAAGGAGATTGCTGTTATATCAATTGCTGACAGTGTGGAAGCTGCAGTAAGATCAATGGCAAATCCGAGTCCCGAAAAAATAGTAAAGCTGGTGAAAAGCATCATTTCAGATCGACTTCAAGATGGACAGCTTGATCAATGCGATTTGACATTGAAGGAACTGGATATTGTAGCGACTACATTATGTGAAACATTAAAAGGGATATTCCATTCGAGAATTGAATATCCGGAGATTACAAAACAGAAGGTGAAACAAGCATGAGGTTAATAGTTGATTTAAATGATGAAACGAATGAGTTAAAGGAAACACAATTTCACACAATTGAGGAGCTCCTCCAGCATGCAGCAGAAGTTGAAAATGTCCCTCAAGATGCTGAATTGTCAGTTACGTTTGTTACTCTTTCGAGGATTCAAGAAATCAATAAAGAATACAGAGGAAAAGACCGGCCGACAGATGTTATCTCATTTGCGATGGAAGAACAAGGAGAAGGGGAAATAGAGGTTCAAGGGGTGGACATGCCCCCGATGCTTGGAGACATTATCATTTCAATTGAAAAAGCTGCAGAACAAGCTGAAGAATATGGCCATTCGTTTATGAGAGAACTTGGCTTTTTAGCCGTCCATGGCTTTTTACACTTATTAGGCTATGATCATGAGACAAATGAGGAGGACGAAGAACTCATGTATAAAAAGCAAAGAGAAATTTTGGATAGTTATGGACTTAAAAGGGCGTAAACGATCTGAATGGACTAGGCTTCTAAAAAGCTTCTCGTTTGCATGGGACGGGATAAAGACAGCATTGAGGGAGGAAAGAAATTTCCAAATCCATTTGATTGTTGCTGTAGTTGTTCTATTTGCAGCCTTTTGGTTTGAGTTAACTAGGTATGAGTGGATAATCATCTTATTTTTAATTACTGGCATGCTTTCCTTAGAACTCATGAACACGGCTGTCGAACGTGTAGTAGATCTAGTAACAAAGGAGTATAAACCACTTGCTAAATATGCAAAAGATACAGCGGCAGCAGCCGTTTTATTATATGCTGTATTGTCAATTATTGTTGGGTTTATCATTTTTTTACCGAAGTTGATAAATTGAGAAAATTCTTACAATTTAGTTACAAATTTTGAATTTACGTGAATTAAGTTTATAATTTATGTAAAATGAGAGTAAGGAGAAAGGGAGATTTATAAGTGAATACAGACCAACTCATCAAAGAAGCAAAAGCAGCACGAGAATTGGCTTATGTCCCATATTCAAAATTCAAGGTCGGTGCTGCACTCTTAACAAAAGAAGGAAAAGTATACCGCGGCTGCAACATTGAAAATGCAGCGTATAGTATGTGTAATTGTGCAGAACGAACAGCATTATTTAAAGCATATTCAGAAGGCGATAAACAATACGAAGCGATTGCTGTTGTAGCCGATACGAAGCGCCCTGTTCCTCCTTGCGGTGCTTGCAGACAAGTGATTTCAGAACTTTGCCCTAGCGATATGAAAGTAATCCTCACTAACTTAAATGGGAATATAGAAGAGCTTACAGTTGCAAAATTATTACCAGGAGCATTTTCTCCGGAGGATTTACATGAATAATAATAATTATAAATCAGGTTTTGTATCGATCATAGGAAGACCGAATGTAGGGAAATCTACGTTTTTGAATAGAGTCATTGGACAGAAAATTGCCATTATGAGTGACAAACCTCAAACAACACGTAATAAGATCCAAGGTGTTTATACAACAAATGATTCACAAACGGTTTTCATAGATACACCAGGTATCCATAAGCCTAAGCACAAGCTTGGCGATTTTATGATGAAGATTGCGCAAAATACACTTAAAGAAGTGGATTTAATCCTTTTTATGATTAATGCAGAAGAAGGATTCGGGCGCGGAGATGAATATATTATCGAACGTCTAAAAGACTCAAATACACCGGTTTTCTTAGTGATAAATAAAATTGATCAGCTTCATCCAGATCAATTGCTTCCTCTTATAGAACAATATCGTTCTTTATATCCTTTTAAGGAGATTGTTCCTATTTCAGCCTTACAAGGAAATAATGTTGAAACATTATTAGAACAGATTAAAAGCTATTTGCCCCAAGGACCGCAATATTACCCTGCTGACCAGGTTACAGATCATCCAGAACGGTTTATAATGGCTGAATTAATTCGGGAAAAGGTGTTACACCTTACAAGGGAAGAAATTCCTCATTCTGTAGCTGTAGTGATTGATGCGATCGAAAGGCGAGAAAACAATCAGGCAGTCTATGTTAGTGCCACAATTGTCATTGAACGTGATTCACAAAAAGGAATTATTATTGGAAAGCAAGGAAAAATGCTGAAAGAAATAGGGCAGCGTGCAAGAGTAGATATTGAGGCATTGCTGGGAACAAAAGTGTTTTTGGAGCTTTGGGTTAAGGTACAAAAGGACTGGCGTAATAAAATGACTCATTTACGTGATTATGGCTTCAATCAAGATGAATACTAAAATTTGCTCATTCGGTGTGACTTTTATTGTTATATGACAGAGTAGAAATTGAGGCTTTTGTTTCGTAGGATAAGAAGTTTATGTTAATTAAAGTGTTAGCGTGTTAAAGAGAGCTGTTGTTGTCTAGCTTAAAGGCCCTCGAGGTCACAAGCCAATCTTCAAAGAAAGGAAAAACGCTTTTCTGTTTAAGCTTGTCTTGTGGTTGCAGGGGCTGATCAAGGCGCTTCCGCTTTTCGTTTATACTGTAAAGAGTTTTCCTGGATATTAGCAAAAATTGTGTAACATGAATCGAAGGATTTTTGGCAAAATAACGATAAGAAATTGGATAGTAAAAGCTAGTCTTAAATGACAGAGAGGTGGGTTATTTAATGTTAGACTTTACCTGGAAGATTTTCTCCCAGACAGGTAGCATTGACACGTATCTTCTTTTTAAAGAGCTTGAGAAGGATAATGGAAGCCAAGGGCCCGATTTCAATGAGGATGAGCTAGCTGAAGTCGATTTTCCAATTTCGTAAGTTTTTTGCCAGGCCCTCCCGGGTGGTGAGTATATTGCTGCAAAAATGCGAAGGTATTGTCATACGATCAACAAACTATAGTGAAACTAATAAAATTATTACGATTTATACAAGAGAGCTTGGAAAAGTTGGAGTAATGGCCAGAGGCGCAAAGAAACCGAACAGCCGCCTCTCAGCTATTACCCAGCTTTTTACTTATGGGTCTTTTTTATTTCAAAAATCTTCTGGGCTCGGGCTGCTGCAGCAAGGTGAAACAATTGACACAATGCGCTCAATTCGCGAGGATATATTTCTTACAGCTTATGCTTCCTATCTCGCAGAATTATTGGATAAGGGAACAGACGACAATGAACGGAATCCCTTTTTATTTGAGCTTTTGAAACAGACATTAGATTACTTGAATGAGGGATATGATCCTGATATTTTACTTAATATTTTTGAGATAAAAATGCTCGTTGTCATCGGATTACACCCCCAGCTTGATCATTGTGTAAATTGCAAAAGCACCGATGGGACTTTTCATTTTTCCATACGTGAAGGAGGCTTTATTTGTCACCGGTGTTTCGAGACAGACCCTTATCGAATTCCAATCAGCCCGGCTGCAGGGAAGCTTTTAAGGCTTTTTTATTATTTTGATTTAAATCGTCTTGGTGAAATTTCTGTTAAACAGGAGACGAAATCTGAATTAAGAAAAGTCATTGATTACTATTATAATGAGTATTCAGGACTGTCGTTAAAATCGAAAAGATTTTTAGAACAGATGGATTCATTTAAAAAACAATTCTCGGATGAGAAGAAAAGTTGACATAACTAGATTTTTCGGATATTATGCAAGTAAAAATACTTTTGCGGTGAAGGAAAATAGTACTTGCGGCAGCCATAAAAAGCGACCTTAGGATAGTGTGAGCTAAGGTATGGACCGTTAGGAAGGGCATTCCGGAGCAAATAAAATAAAGCGGCCAATAAATAATTTGTTGGCAAATAGGGTGGAACCGCGGGAAAACTCTCGTCCCTATGTCATGTGGTGTGGCATAGAGACGGGAGTTTTTATATTTTTCATTTGATAAAGAGTATAAGTTAATGAAAGTACGAATGTGTTAAATGGGAGACTTTGCCCGGCTTAGCGCCAGGTCCGATTCTTATGGTCCTTGAGGGCTATGCTAGGCGCTTTTGCTTTCGTTCTCGCTAATAAACCGGAGGTGTAAGGAAGTTGAATATTCAAGAAATGATCATTACATTACAAAAACATTGGTCAGATCATGGCTGTGTTTTATTACAAGCCTATGATACTGAAAAGGGTGCAGGTACAATGAGCCCTTATACGTTTTTAAAAGCAATCGGACCTGAGCCGTGGAATGTTGCTTATGTCGAGCCATCCCGCCGTCCTGCAGATGGCAGATATGGAGAAAACCCGAATCGTCTTTATCAGCATCATCAATTTCAAGTGATTATGAAGCCCTCACCTGATCATATCCAAGAACTCTATTTAGAGTCATTGAAGGCACTAGGCATAGACCCGCTTGAACATGACATTCGTTTTGTTGAGGATAACTGGGAAAATCCTACCTTAGGCTGTGCAGGTCTTGGCTGGGAAGTATGGCTTGATGGGATGGAAATCACCCAATTTACGTACTTTCAGCAAGTTGGCGGGATTGAATGTAAACCAGTCTCAGCGGAAATTACCTATGGGATTGAACGCCTAGCTTCTTACATTCAAGATAAGGAAAGTGTATTTGATTTAGAGTGGACTGACGGCTTTACTGTTCGCGATATCTTTTTAATGCCTGAGTATGAGCATTCAAAATATACATTTGAGACGTCTGATACTGAGATGCTTTTTCACTTGTTTACCGTTTATGAAAAAGAAGCACATCGTCAAATGGATGAAGGTCTTGTCCATCCAGCTTATGACTACGTATTAAAATGTTCCCATACATTTAACCTTCTTGATGCAAAAGGAGCAATATCCGTTACAGAAAGAACCGGTTACATAGGGCGTGTACGGAACCTGGCAAGAAAAGTAGCAAGGACCTTTTATGATGAACGTGAAAAACTTGGCTTCCCGATGTTAAAAGAGAAGGAGGTACATGAAAATGAATAATAGAGACTTACTCTTAGAGATTGGCCTTGAGGAGATGCCTGCTCGTTATATAACAGATTCCATGAACCAACTAGGAGAAAGGGTACAAACATGGTTAAAAGAACAAAATCTCTCCTTTCAAGATATTAAACTCTATTCAACTCCAAGAAGACTGGCAATTGTGGTCTCAAATCTTGCTGAAAAGCAGCCAGATATTGAGGAAGAAGCAAAGGGCCCGACGAAAAAAATTGCTTTAGACCAGGATGGGAATTGGACAAAAGCAGCAATCGGATTCACCAAAGGACAGGGAGCGAGCCTTGAGGATATTTATTTTAAAGAATTAAATGGTATAGAGTATGTTCATGTCCAAAAGTATATAAAAGGACAAAAAACAAAAGATTTGTTGGTGGAACTGCAAAAAATTGTAGCAAACCTTACCTTTCCGAAAAATATGAGATGGGGAAGCTTTGATATGAGATTTGTACGCCCAATTCAGTGGCTGATTGCTCTTTATGGTGAAGAAGTCATCTCCTTTTCCATTACAAACGTACAAACAGGAACTAAGACGCTCGGTCACCGTTTCCTTGGGAATGAACAAGTAATCTCCTCGCCAAAAGCTTATGAACAGGAGTTATTTAGTCATTTTGTTATAGCAGATCCAATTAAACGTAAAGAAGCTATTCGCAATCAACTAAAACATCTTGAAGAAGAACAAAACTGGGTGATCCCAATTGATGAGGATTTACTTGAGGAAGTCAATAATTTAGTTGAATATCCTACTGTTTTATTTGGTATGTTCGAGAAAGAATTTTTATCAATTCCAGAGGAAGTACTGATAACATCGATGAAGGAACATCAACGGTATTTCCCTGTAAAAGACAACAACGGAAAATTAATTCCGTATTTTGTCACAGTTCGAAATGGTGATCATAAGAACTTAGAGAATGTGGCTAGAGGAAACGAAAAGGTATTGAGAGCAAGACTTTCAGATGCTGCTTTCTTTTATAAAGAAGATCAGAAATTAAAGCTTGAAGATAATTTGCAAAAGCTTGATAAAATTGTTTTTCATGAAGAGTTAGGGACCTTAGGAGAAAAGGTGAAGCGAATAACCTCCATATCTGAACATCTTTCTAAAAAACTGAACTTGGATCCACAAGCGAAGCAGGATGTACTTCGTGCTGCAAGTATTAGCAAGTTCGACCTTGTCACACATATGGTCTATGAATTTCCTGAGCTGCAGGGATTCATGGGTGAAAAATATGCTCAAATTCTTGGAGAGAATGAAGCTGTTGCAAAGGCTGTTAATGAACATTACATGCCAAGACATGCGGAGGATAGTGTCCCTGAATCGAATGTAGGTGCAATCGTAGCCATTGCGGATAAATTGGATACAATAGCAGCTTTCTTTTCAATTGGTCTTATTCCGACAGGTTCCCAGGATCCATATGCATTAAGAAGACAAGCAAGCGGGATCGTTCAAATTCTTTTAGTGAAAAAATGGTCAATCCCACTTCAAGAATTATTTGAAATGGCTTTAAGTCAATTGCATGTAGAGGACAAAGATCATGTAGTTAAAGAGCTTTCAAATTTCTTCGTTATGCGTCTTAAGTTTGTATTACAAGCACAAGGTATCAGATATGACATCATTGATGCTGTTTTAGATTCTACGGAGAAAGAGGTTAATTCATTAGTTCAGCGTGCAAATGTATTGGAAAATGGAGTTCAAGCCGCTGATTTCAAAGAATCAGCAGAATCACTAAGCCGTGTATTAAATATAGCGAAAAAAGGTGAGAAGCAGTCTGTCCGCCAAGAGCTATTTGAAAATGAATACGAACATAAGCTTTATGATAAAGCTATTGGTGTTGAAAAAGACTTTCAGCTTCACATGAGTTCTGGACACTATCAAAATGCATTTCTTGTTCTTTCTTCCTTAAAAAATGAAATTAACGAGTACTTTGATCATACGATGGTCATGAGTGAAAATGAGTTAGTAAAAGAAAATCGTTTAGCACAGATGGTCATGCTGGCCGATCTGATTAAATCTTTTGCTAACATAAATACAATTATTTTAAAATAATGTGAATCTTCATCAGAGATGTTTTATCTCTAGAGAAAAAGGTAATTAACAAATAAAGCAAAGTGCCATGGCTCCTATCTCGGATGCTCGGCATTTTGCTTGCAATTTCAGTATAAAGTTGCGACTGTGGAAGTTACACTTTATGATAAGAGACACTTGTAGTTATGAGTGCAAAACTCTTTTCTTTTCTTACAATTAGTATATAATAATTTTATATAGTATAACCTTTTTGTTTACTAAGGTGATTCATACATAATTGTACGGTTAAGAAATGGTGGTGAGTAAGATAGAGCTTAATAAACGCCAAGATCGAATATTACAAATTGTGAAGGATAACGGACCGATTACAGGTGAGCAAATAGCCGATAAGCTGGACTTAACAAGGGCAACATTACGGCCTGATTTAGCCATTCTAACAATGGCCGGTTATTTAGAAGCGAGACCAAGAGTCGGTTATTTTTATACGGGAAAAACGGGTTCACAGCTTCTCTCAGATATTTTGCAAAAACTCAAAGTTGGAGATTTCCAATCCATACCTGTTGTTGTCCATGAAAATGTTTCAGTATATGATGCAATTTGTACAATGTTTCTTGAAGATGTCGGAACTTTGTTTGTAGTTGACCAGCAATCCACCCTGGTAGGTGTCCTATCTCGGAAAGATTTACTGAGGGCGAGTATCGGTAAACAAGAATTAACTTCTATCCCTGTCAATATTATCATGACAAGAATGCCGAATATAACCGTTTGCAGACGAGATGATTTCATTATAGACGTGGCTAGTATGCTAATTGAAAAGCAAATAGATGCCTTGCCTATAATTAAAGATACTGAGAAAGGGTATGAAGTAATTGGAAGGATTACAAAAACAAACATAACAAAGATATTAGTTCAGCTCGCTGAGAACGAAATTTTATAACGAATTGAATTGGAGGAGTGGGGATTGATTAAGCGCGTAATATATGTCGTATCAGATTCTGTTGGGGAAACAGCAGAACTTGTCGTAAAAGCAGCTCTAAGTCAGTTTAACGGGTCTGCCTCTTCAAAAACTGTTAAACGCATACCATATGTAGAAGACAAAGGAACGATCAGTGAAGTAGTGTCTCTGGCAAAATCGGATAATGCCATTCTTTGTTTTACCATAGTGGTTCCAGAGCTTAGAGCTTTTTTAATCAAAGAAGCAGTTGAAAATAATGTGGTGTATTATGATATTATCGGACCTTTAATAGATAAAATGGAAACATCTTATCAGCTTCAACCCAAGTACGAACCTGGAAGAGTCAGACAATTAGATGATGACTATTTCAAGAAGGTAGAAGCGATTGAGTTTGCTGTCAAATATGATGATGGCCGGGACCCGAGAGGCATTTTACTAGCGGACATTGTCCTCGTAGGAGTATCAAGAACGTCCAAAACTCCGCTTTCTCAGTATTTAGCCCATAAACGCTATAAAGTGGCGAATGTACCAATTGTTCCTGAAGTAGAGCCGCCTGAAGAATTATTTAAAGTATCTCCTAAAAAATGCATTGGGTTAAAAATTAGTCCGGATAAATTGAATCATATTAGAAGAGAACGGCTTAAATCTTTAGGTTTGAACGATAAAGCAATCTACGCTAACATCGACCGTATTAAGGAAGAGCTCGCCTACTTTGATCGAGTTGTTAACAAAATAGGCTGCGATGTAATTGATGTTTCAAACAAAGCAGTAGAAGAAACGGCGAACTTGATTCATAATATAATGAGCGGACAAAACCATTCAAAATAAAGGATTTAATGAAAAGTGCCGGCATTAACACGAGTAGTGGATGATGCTTGGCATTTTGTTTTGAGTCCATCTATTAACCTGTTAGAAATTAGGCTTATTATTGATAAAGTACTAAGGAAATTTAAAGCTCGAATACCCAGCTCGCCTATGGTCATAAGCCAATACTCTCAAAAAAGCAAGATCGGCATTTCTGAGTGGCCCGAGTGTTTGTCCAAGGTTGTTTAAGGAGCATATAGCTTTTCTAAAAAAACTGTTCAAAATCATAGCCAAACGAATAGGTTTGTATTATAATAAAAAATTGTGATAAAATTGCATATTTTAGGTTTAGAGTTGGCTTAGAACGAATAAACTATTTATTGTAAATCTGTCAAGTATTTTTAGAAAATATAATTCGACATTTGTCATTAAATGTAAATAATAAAAAGTCCTTTTAAAATCTCGACCTTTTTTAAAAAGGTGCTAGAAGGATTCAATGGAAGTGATGTAGAATAGAGAAATATGACGAAAAAGAGATGAAAATCTTTGTCGACGCAGACGCATGTCCCGTTAAGGACGAAATAGTAAAGTGCGCGCAGGATTTTCAGCTTAAAGTAACTTTTGTTGCATCATATAATCACAAAACAAGTCGAGATCAAGCTGAACATTGGGTTTACGTTGATGCCGGCAAGGAAGCAGCAGATCTATATATTGTAAACCACGTCTCTTCTGGTGACTTTGTCATTTCACAAGACATAGGTTTAGCTGGACTGCTTCTGCAAAAGCAGGTTAATGTGATTACGCCAAGAGGGAAAGTATATAATGAGGAGAACATTGATACAGCGCTGCAATTTAGATATTTATCAGCACAAGAACGAAGAAGCGGAAACTATCTCAAAGGGCCTAAACCATACACGAAGGAAGATAGGCTCCATTTTTTATCGGCATTTAAAAAAATTTTGTCGAAAAATGCAGGAGATAAACGCTAATGCGCGAATAATGTATCACGGAGAGGTTAAATATGGGGAATCGGCTTCCCGAGGAATTAATTGAAAAAGTTCATCAATCGGTTGACATTGTTGATATAGTCAGTGAATATGTTCAATTAAAAAAGCAAGGCCGAAATTATTTTGGTTTATGCCCATTCCATGGAGAAAGTACGCCATCATTTTCTGTCTCACCTGACAAGCAAATCTTTCATTGTTTTGGCTGCGGAGCAGGCGGAAATGTTTTTTCTTTCTTAATGCAAATAGAGGGCGTTCAATTTCTCCAAGCTGTAAGCCAGGTTGCTGAAAGAACGAATATTGAACTTCCTGCTACAACCCAAATACCGGAGACAACCGGGCAGAATAATCTTGAGCTGCAGCCTATGATTGATGCTCATGACCTTCTAAAGAAATTTTATCATCATTTATTAGTAAACACAAAAGAAGGTCAGGAAGCGTATGATTATTTACTCAATAGAGGCTTTTCAAAAGAAGTAATTGATAAATTTGAAATCGGTTATTCATTGAATTCTTGGGAGTTTGTCAAAAAGTTTCTTGCAAAGCGCGGCTTTCATCCAGAAATAATGGATCAAGCAGGTTTATTAGTAAAAAAGAATGAGACAAATGAATACTTTGACCGATTTCGAAACCGTATCATGTTCCCTATCCATGATCATCATGGACATGTGGTTGCTTTCTCAGGAAGAGTGCTCGGGAATGAACAGCCAAAATATTTAAATAGCCCTGAAACAAAGTTATTTAATAAAAGCAAGCTTCTGTACAATTTTCACCAAGCAAGGGTACATATAAGAAAATACCAGGAAGCTGTTCTGTTCGAAGGGTTTGCTGATGTCATTTCGGCTGTAGAGTCAGGAGTTCCCAATTCTATCGCAACGATGGGGACTTCTTTAACAGAAGAACAAGTCAAAGTTTTAAAGCGAAATGTATCAGATGTTATTATTTGTTACGATTCTGACCAAGCAGGAAGAGAAGCGACTATGCGTGCAGCTAAAATTCTGACAAAAGCAGGCAGTAAAGTAAAAGTTGCGGTAATACCTGATGGTCTTGACCCTGATGACTACATTAAGAAATATGGATCTGAGAAATTCAAACAGGATGTAATAGGGGCAAGTGTTACGTTGATGTCTTTCAAAATGCAATACTACCGTAAAGGCAAAAATCTTCAAGATGAAGGAGATCGCCTAAAGTATATCGAAGAGATACTTAAGGAAATTGCAGTGCTTGAAAGTCCTGTTGAGCAAGAAATGTATGTCAAGCAATTGTCAGCAGAATTTTCGCTTTCAATAGAAGTATTGAAAGATCAGCTGTCCCGAACTGAACGAAAAAGTCAGCAGCAGCAATTCAGTAAATATGAAAATAAACAACAGCAATCGAGAAAAGCGACCTCTAGTAGACCTAAAAATGGACTGCTTCCTGCTTTTCACAATGCAGAGCGTATGATAATTGCTCATATGCTAAAGAATAGCGATATAGCACAGAAAATTCTTGATCAAATCGGCCTTATGTTTAATATTGAGGAACATCGGGCAATTGCAACTTATCTATATGCTTATTATGAAGAAGGGAACCCGCCTAATGTAAGCTTGTTTCTTGGGAAATTGCCCAATAACCAGCTTTCGGAAGTCGTTTCGAATATTGCAATGCTGCAAATAAATGAAGAAGTTACAGACCAAGAAATAGCTGATTATGTAAAACAGGTGTTGAATTATCAAAAACTGTTAATGATAAAAGAAAAAGAAACAGAAAAGCTTGAAGCAGAAAGACAACGGGAATTTGTTCAAGCAGCAAAAATTGCAATGGAAATTGTGCACCTTAAAAGAGCTTTAAAATCATAACCTGAGTTCAAAATATTTTCTAGTCGCTTCCCTTGCAAGCTCAGGGAGAGAAAAGAAAGAGTTGGATTTAGATTTTTACAGTTCATTAACGATAACAAAATCGTTCATGTCCGTAAGGTTTAGATGAATATTTTTATCTGAACCGATGTAGTTTTTGGAAGGAGGGGATTCAGCAATGGCTGATAAACAAACCCATGAATCTGAATTAACCTTAGAACAAGTAAAAGATCAGTTAACTGAATTAGGCAAAAAACGTGGAGTTTTAACATATGAGGAAATTGCAGAACGTATGTCTAATTTTGAAATTGAATCAGACCAAATGGATGAGTACTATGAACACTTGGGTGAGCAAGGTGTTGAACTTCTAGGTGAAAACGAGGAAGAAACAGCAGACCCAAATATTCAGCAGCTGGCAAAAGAAGAAGAAGAGTTTGATTTAAATGACTTAAGTGTACCACCCGGAGTAAAGATTAATGATCCGGTCCGAATGTACTTAAAGGAAATTGGGCGAGTAGACCTTCTTTCTGCAAATGAAGAGATTGAGCTTGCTAAACGTATAGAAAAAGGTGACGAGGATGCCAAACGCAGATTGGCTGAAGCAAACCTTCGTCTTGTTGTTAGTATTGCAAAGCGTTATGTAGGACGCGGAATGCTATTTCTTGATTTGATCCAGGAAGGTAACATGGGATTAATGAAAGCCGTTGAGAAATTTGATTTCGAAAAGGGCTTTAAATTTAGTACGTATGCAACATGGTGGATCAGACAGGCGATTACACGCGCAATTGCTGACCAGGCAAGAACAATTCGTATTCCTGTCCATATGGTCGAGACGATCAATAAATTAATTCGGGTTCAACGACAATTATTACAAGATCTTGGCCGTGAACCCACACCTGAAGAAATAGCTGAGGATATGGATCTTACACCTGATAAAGTAAGGGAAATCTTAAAGATTGCACAAGAACCCGTATCTCTTGAGACACCTATCGGTGAAGAAGATGATTCCCACTTAGGTGATTTTATTGAAGACCAAGAAGCTACCTCCCCATCTGAACACGCTGCCTATGAATTATTAAAAGAGCAGCTTGAAGATGTATTAGATACTTTGACAGACCGTGAAGAAAACGTATTGAGACTTCGCTTTGGACTGGACGATGGGCGTACAAGAACACTTGAAGAAGTTGGAAAAGTGTTCGGTGTAACACGGGAACGTATTCGTCAAATTGAGGCAAAAGCTTTGCGAAAGCTCCGCCATCCAAGCCGAAGCAAACGATTAAAAGATTTCTTGGAATAGACTCAAAAGACGGACATTGTCCGTCTTTTTTGCTGTTTTGACGTCCAAATCCTGAAGGAAAAGATAAAAAATATTAACAATTATTGTATGTTAACGCTTTCTAATCTAATTAAAATAAAAAGGCTTATTTACTAGCTAACAGGTATGTACCCGAATCTCTGTGATGTCTGCCCACATAAAGTTTACGGAAATAACATCATTACCTTCTCCATTTATTCTTCTTGTCATATATTTTACTGAATTGTCTTTTGTTTTGCAAATGCGATTGGAGATTACCTCGCTTTTATTAGAATAAATTTTATTGAAGATTATAAAAGTTGAGAAAATTTACCTCTAACCGTATAATTAATTTGAAAGCGCATACAGGGGTGGGGAGATAGGATGAATTTTGCGTTAACTCAAGAGCAGCAGCTAATTAAAAAAGTGATTAAAGAATTTGCCGACGGTGAGGTTGCACCAGGAGCCGAGGAACGAGATAAGACAAAGGCGTTTCCGAAGGAAATATTTAAAAAACTTGGAAAGATAGGGATGCTTGGTTTACCGTTTCCTGAAGAATATGGTGGAGCCGGAGCAGATACAGTCAGTTTTGCGATTGTAACAGAGGAACTCAGCAGGGCTTGCGGGTCAACCGGAATTACTTATTCTGCCCATATATCACTTGGGGGAGCACCGATTTATTTGTTCGGAACACCTGAACAAAAGGCAAATTACTTACCTTCGATTTGCAGCGGTGAATCATTGGGGGCCTTTGGTTTAACAGAACCGAACGCTGGTTCAGATGCTGGAGGTACAATGACAGTAGCAAATGAAGAAAACGATGAGTTTGTCATCACCGGTAATAAATGCTTTATAACAAATGCTAGCTATGCAAAATTTCTCGCGCTTACAGCAATAACAGGAAAAACGGGGGACAAGAAAGAAATCAGTGCGATTATCGTACCAACAGATACAGCTGGATTTAAAATAGTGGACAATTATGAAAAAATGGGCCTTAATTCATCCAATACAACAGAATTAGTATTAGAGAATGTCAGAGTCCCGAAAGGAAACATGCTGGGCGAACGAGGAAAAGGGTTCAAACAATTTCTTATCACACTTGATGGCGGGAGAATTGGAATAGGTGCCATGGCCTTAGGAATTGCTCAGGCTGCATTTGATCGTGCATTAGCATATGCAAAGGAAAGAAAGCAGTTCGGTCATACTCTTAGCAGCTTCCAAGCTACTCAATTTAAATTGGCAGATATGGCGATGAAGCTTGAGCTTGCCAGAAATCAAGTTTATAAAGCAGCATGGTTAAAAGATCTAGGCAAACCTTTTACAAAAGAGGCCTCTATGTGCAAATTATATGCATCTGAAGCGGCAACTGAAATCTGTAATCAAGCCATTCAGATTCATGGTGGATATGGATATATGAAGGATTACCATGTTGAAAGATTATTAAGAGATGCAAAGCTTTGTGAAATAGGTGAAGGTACAAGCGAAATTCAGAGAATGGTCATTGCCCGTCAAATCGGCTGTTGAAGAATACCAATCCTGGAACTTCATCCTTTGTGATGAAGTTTTTTGTCTAATTCGTGAACTTTATTACAGAAACTTTTAATTGTACTTTCACTTCATGTAAAATTAAAGTAAAATAGAGTTTGTTTGAATCTTTTTATATATTTCTAACTTAGGAAACACTGTACATAAGGGAGGTTACATGATGAATCGCAATCCGCTCATACCTTTTGCTTTAGTCGCAGTACTCGGCATTGGCCTTATGTTCCTTTTATCATTTAAAGGTCTTGGCGATATGAAGGAGTTAACGGGAGAGGGAAAAGAAGAGGAAAAAACGGAAGATGTTGCAAACGCTTCACCTGAAGAAATCTTTAAGCAAAACTGTACAAGCTGTCATGGTCAAAACCTGGAAGGGGGAGTAGGTCCTGCTCTTGCGGGTACCAGCTTAGGTGAAGATAAAATTAAAGAAACCGTAACAAACGGTAAAGGTTCAGGGATGCCGGCATTCCAGGGCACCATTCCTGATGATAAGATTGCCGAATTGGCTAAATGGATTACCGAACAATAAAGTGGTAAAATGAGAAGGTCCTTTGCTTATGTAAAGGACTTTTTATTAATTTAAGACCCCCTTATGTGATTAAAGCGCTATTCAGTAAGAATAAATTATCAATGTCCAGAGAGCCATGCGCTTTTCTTATAAAAAAGAACCTTAAAAGTTGTGGTGAAAGAATGAACGAATTAAACCTATCGAAACGTTTACAAACTGTTGCAAAATACATAGTAAAAGATTCAATTTTTGCAGATATCGGCTCAGACCATGCCTATTTGCCTTGTTATGCGATTTTAAACGGATTGGCTAAAGGAGCTGTTGCAGGAGAAATAACAAACGGACCTTACCAATCTGCCATGAATCAGGTGAAAAAAAATCAGCTCGAGGAGAAAATTGTTGTTCGAAAGGGAGATGGCCTGGAAGTAATTAACCCTGGTGAAGCACAATGTATTACGATTGCGGGTATGGGCGGCTCACTAATCGCAAAAATTCTCGAGGAGGGAAAAGACAAGCTGAATTCTGCAAAGAGGCTAATCCTGCAACCAAATATTCATGCCGTTCATATTCGCAAGTGGCTCCTTGCCAATGGGTGGAGGCTGATAGAGGAGGAAATCTTAGAGGAGGACCAAAAACTCTATGAGGTGCTTGTCGCAGAAAAAGGGAATCCTAATGAGCCTTATGAGGGAATCAACCTGGAAGCAGGACTCTTAATGGGACCTATTTTATTAAAAAAGAAGAATGAAGTGTTTAAGAAAAAATGGCACAATGAAGCAGAGCATTGGGAAAAAATTATTGAAAAGTTAAGTTTAAATAGTGATAATCCGGAAAATAAAACAAAGAGAAAAGAACTTGAAAATTTATTAGCTTTAGTTAAGGGGGGATTATGCCATGAGTAAAGTAGCAAACGGGTACGAAATTATCCAACTATTTGAAAGCTATTCACCTCAAAGATTCGCTGTAGAGGGTGATAAAATTGGCTTGCAGATAGGAACACTAAATAAACCGATTCATAATGTCATGATTACTTTAGATTTACTAGAAGAAGTAGCAAATGAAGCGATTGAAAAAAAAGTTGATTTAATTATTGCTCATCATCCGCCAATTTTCAGGCCGTTAAAAAATATCGTAACAGACAAGCCTGCTGGAAAAATCATCGAAAAATGCTTGAAAAACGACATTGCTGTCTATGCAGCCCATACAAACCTTGATGTTGCCGATGGAGGGGTAAATGACCTTTTAGCAGAAGCACTTGGTTTAACGGATACAGAGGTGTTAGCTCCAACATTCACTGAACCATTAAAGAAACTTGTTGTTTTTGTTCCAAAAGAAAAAGAGAACGTCGTTCGTGAAGCGATTGGAAATGCAGGAGCAGGGCACATTGGAAATTACAGTCATTGTACATTCAAATCTAATGGAACTGGAACTTTTCTTCCATTAGAGGAAAGTATTCCTTATATTGGAAATAAAGGGAGTATGGAATTTGTAGAAGAAGTACGTTTAGAAACTATTTTCCCTGCATTCCTTCAGAAAAAAATAATAAAGGCAATGGAAAAGGCTCATCCATATGAAGAAGTAGCTTATGACATCTATCCCTTAGATAATAAGGGGGAGGAAAAAGGACTTGGCAGAATCGGAAACCTTCCTGAGGAAATGACTTTGCAGCAATTTGCAGAGATGATTAAAAAATCACTTCAGGTAGAAGGAGTTCGTATGGTTGGTTCTCCACACAGTATCGTGAAAAAAGCAGCCGTCCTTGGAGGTGACGGTAATAAATATATTCACACGGCAAAATTTAAAGGTGCAGATGTGTTTGTAACAGGTGATTTATATTTCCACGTTGCTCATGACGCTATGATGATGGGATTAAATGTGATTGATCCCGGGCATCATGTTGAAAAGGTCATGATGCAAGGAGTTACAAATGTTCTCCTATCGATGTGTAATGAAAAAGAATATGAAGTCAGTATTTTTCCTTCTGAAGTAGATACTAATCCATTTAAGTTTATATAACTAGGGAGTGGACCCGTTTCAAAGCTTAGGGTACAAACGCTATAAGACTCTCTTGATAAGGCAACTCTAGTTTTAGGAGGATAGGCTCTGGAATCTCAGCCACGTTAGGCGTTAGAGCTAGGGCGAAGGTACCATTCTTTATCATGACCTTTATATTTTAATTTTGGAAACTATAAGTAAAACCCGGTTCCACTTTAAAAAGTGAACCGGGCTTTCCTTTTTATTAGGCTTGTTTTTTCGATTTAATTTTCGGTAAGATTTTTTGTAATGGAACCTTTCTTTCGCGCACCCAAGTACTTTCATCGTTCTCATCAAATTGATTTAAGAAGTTGATAACTTCTTTTGTAATTGGGGTTGGAGTAGAAGCCCCTGCGGTTACAGCCACTTTCTTAACGCCTTTTAACCAGTCTAATTGAATTTCAGTTACATCCCCAATTCGGTATGCAGTTGTGCCGGCAATTTGCTCTGAAACTTGAGCTAACCGGTTGGAGTTATTGCTTTTTGGGTCTCCGACAACAAGAGTTAAATCTGCTTCGTTTGCTTGCTCTGCTACAGCCTCCTGTCTAACCTGGGTAGCTAAGCATATTTCTTCATGATACTCTACGTGAGGAAATCTTTGCTTTACTTTTTCCATGATGTCATAAACATCCCATTGGCTCATTGTTGTTTGATTTGTGACTATAATTTTGTCATTTTCAAGTGTTAAATTCTCCACGTCTGCTTCATTTTCAACTAAATGGACAATGTGAGGGGCAACTCCGATCGCGCCTTCTGGCTCTGGATGGCCTTTTTTACCAATGTAAATAACATCATAGCCCTCGGACTCTTTTTCCTTAATTAAGTCATGTGTCTTTGTGACGTCAGGACAAGTAGCATCTAATGTAACAAGACCTTTTTCTTCGGCAAGCTTACGAACCTCAGGGGATACACCGTGAGCAGTGAAAATAACTGTACCCTTGTCCACTTGCTTTAAAATTTCAAGCCTATTGCTTCCGTCTAATGTAATAATTCCATCTTCTTCAAATGCATCTGTTACATGTTTATTATGAACAATCATTCCTAAAATGTAGATTGGCCTCGGTAATGTTTTATCTAATGCCGCATTTTTTGCTATAACCATAGCGTCTACGACGCCATAACAGTATCCACGCGGTGAAATTTTAATAATTTCCATACATCTTCCTCCTAAAAAGGTATAAAGGAGAGCACATAATAGAAAAAGCCGTTAAACACGGCTTAAAACTCTCATAATCTCTTAATATTATAGCTGAAGATACAGGAGATTACAAAGAAAGTTATACATATAAACGAGGTATGGAAGCACCACTGCTTTTTTTCTTTTTTGATGAGGTTGACGCTGCGGGTTGTTTGGCAGGTTTCTGTTTCAACGGCTTCTCTACATTTTCTTCTTGAGAAGGTGGTTCCTTTTGATTTTTTGCTTCAATAGGTTCTTTATTTTCCGTTGTGGATTCTTCCTCATCGCCTGAGTCGCTGTTTTTTAATTGACTATAAATTTTAATCATGGCCGGCAAATTTTTTACTAAGGGACCATATTGTTGAACTACTGGGGTTACTTGCTGAGCTATACCAAGCACTTTTTGTACATTCCCAAGCATGCCCGTTATATTAGAAGGATTCATAAGCCCCTGGAGTCCCCCTGAAGCACCAGCAGAGCCCGCCTGAATATTAGCAGCGCCTTGTGCTCCAGGCATAAAGCGGGATAGAAGTCCTTTTAGTCCTCCACCTCTTCCAGCAGCTTGCATAGCACCTTGCCCAAATGGCTGACCAGGAAAACTTCTAAACCCGTTATTTCCCATATTAAATCCTTGATTTCGGATCCGGCCGCCCATTCCGCCAAATACGTTTCTGCTAGGAGGCCCGGGAGGCATTTGCCGTGGCGGAAAAAAGCCTCTTGAATTGGAAGGCGGCATCTGTCGTTGTTGCCCAAACATAGATTTTTCTCCTTTCAAACAATCTAATCATCCTATCTATAAACTATGCGAAAATGTAAAAAAGGTTTTTAAACACTTATGAAAATTGGAGTTTTCACTAAGTTTCAGTTATAATGTTTTGATGGATGAACATCGTTAATTTTGAAGCTGTTTTCGCAAACTTTGTTGTTGCAAAGAAAAGAGACAGCATCTTTCTTAAGTCTAGGACGAGTACCAAGACGAGCTTGAAAAAGGGCTTATGCCTCTCTAAGAAGTTGGCTTGTGACCTCAGGCGGGCTAGGCGCTGGAGCTGGACAACAAGGAAAAGCAGAAGCGCCTTGACCAGCCCCGACAAGCACAAGACAAGCCTCACGAAAAGGCTGTCTTTGCCTTTTGGGGAGGATTGGCTTGTGACCTCGAGGGGCTAGGCGCTGGAGCTGGACAACCCTGAAACAATGTCAATTGGTTTTCAGAAAAGAGCAATTTTAAAAAAGACGATTTTGTTCATATAAAAAGGAGTTGTCATTAATGGAAGCATCAAAGTTTAAGGTTTTTAATCTTAAGCCGTTTATAATAGAAGCGATTACGGATAGAGGATTTTATGAACCTACAGAAGTCCAAACACGAATTATTCCTTCTGCATTGAAGGGTGAAAGTGTGATTGGCCAGTCACAAACTGGGACAGGAAAGACACACGCATACTTAATCCCCCTATTGAATCAAATCAATCCAAAAAAAGACAAAGTACAAGCAATCATTGCTGCACCGACACGCGAATTAGCAGATCAAATTTATCAAGAAATAGGTAAAATGACAATGTTTTCTCCAGATGGAGAAGAAATTCGCACAAAAAAAATGGTTGGCGGGACAGATAAACAAAAAACGATAGATAAACTGAAAATACAACCCCATTTAGTTGTTGGAACACCAGGGAGAATTAATGATTTAATTAAGGAGAATGCTCTCCTTGTCCACAATGCTTCCACTCTAGTAATAGACGAAGCTGATATGATTCTTGATATGGGATTCATTGAAGATGTTGACCGTATCGCATCCAGTATGGCTGAGGAAATTCAAATGCTGGTTTTTTCAGCAACGATACCAGAAAAACTAAAGCCGTTTTTGAAAAAATATATGGAAAATCCAAAATATACACATGTAGCGCCAAAACAAGCAACTGCCGTTAATATAAGCCACGTGTTAATTCCTTCTCGTCATCGCGATAAAGGAAAGGTTCTCTATGATATGTTGAAAGCTTACAACCCATATTTGGCCATCGTTTTTACAAATACAAAGAAACAGGCTGAATATGTCGCGCAAGGTTTAGCAGAAAAAGGCTTAAAGGTAGGCCGCATTCATGGCGACCTCTCCCCGCGCGAACGAAAAAAAATGATGAAGCAAATTAATGATTTGGACTTCCAATTTGTTGTTGCTACCGATCTTGCTGCAAGAGGTATTGACATTGAGGGGGTTAGTCATGTCATTAACTATGAGCTGCCTTCAGATCTTGAATTTTATATTCATCGTGTAGGAAGAACTGCTCGTGCAGGCTACTCAGGGATTGCAACGACAATTTACGAATTGGCTGATGAAGATGCATTAAATAAACTTGAAAAAATGGGCATTACCTTCCAATATAAAGATCTTATCGATGGAGAATGGAAGGAGTTGGACGATCGCCACAAACGCAGAAAAAGAAAAAAATCAGCAAATGAAACTGATAAAATGGCAAAAAGCCTTGTAAGAAAACCTAAAACAGTTAAACCCGGCTATAAAAAGAAAATGACCCAAGAGATGGATCAGATAAAAAAGAGACAGCGTCGTTTAAACCGGAGAGGAAAATAGGAGGAGAAAGTAATGGTTAAGATCGGTTCACATGTATCTATGAGTGGGAAAAAGATGCTGCTTGCATCAAGTGAGGAAGCTGCATCATATGGAGCAAACACCTTTATGATTTACACAGGAGCCCCGCAAAATACAAGACGAAAAAAAATAGAAGAGTTAAATATTGAAGCAGGAAGAGCTCACATGAAGGAACATGGTATTGAAGAAATAATCGTCCATGCTCCATATATTATTAATATTGGAAATACGACGAACCCGGCAACATTTGAATTAGCTGTAGAATTTTTACGGTCCGAAATTGAACGGACAGATGCTCTTGGGGCAAAGCAAATTGTTCTGCATCCAGGGGCACACGTAGGAGCAGGTGCTGAAATAGGGATTCCCAGAATTATTGAGGGCCTTAATGAGGTTTTGGATCAAAAGGAAAATGTCCAAATTGCTTTAGAAACAATGGCAGGTAAAGGGTCTGAATGTGGACGGAATTTTGAAGAACTGGCCAAAATCATTGAAGGTGTGACCCATAATCAACATTTATCGATCTGTTTTGATACATGCCATACCCATGATGCCGGATATGATATCGTAAATAACTTTGATGATGTATTGAACGAATTTGATAAAATCATTGGGCTTGACCGTTTAAAAGTTCTCCATATTAATGATAGTAAAAATGTAAAAGGTGCAGGAAAGGACCGGCACGAAAATATCGGCTTCGGACATATCGGGTTTAAAGCATTGAATTATATTATTCATCACCCTCAGCTTACAGACCTACCAAAAATATTGGAAACTCCATACGTCGGTGAAGATAAAAAGGATAAAAAACCACCATATAAATTTGAAATTGAGATGCTTAGAAATCAAACATTTGATGAAGGAGTTCTTGATAAAATTAAAAATCAGTAATAAGAAAAGCTGAAGGCGCCGGTTTATCTGGGAAAAGCCTAAGACGAGTCATACATCCTCATTCTGGCTCGCCCGAGTGCTTATCTCCGATAGGCGGGCGCTCTGCGCTTTTCGTTCAAAGATAAGAAAGTATAAGTTTTTGTACCAAGTTTTCGTGTCTAGCTCCAGCGCCTAGCCCGCCTGAGGTCATAAGCCACAAATGAATTGAAGGTAAAGAACACCTTCATTTCATTTGCGTCTTATGCTTGCCCTAGGTTGAACAAGGCGCTTGCGCTTTTCTTATTTAATTAGTAAATTTCTGAAAAAGTTGATTAACTTCCTGAGCTACAGCAGGGGAAGTTATTTTAGCAATCTCCTTAAGTAATTTTGTGCGTTCTTCATTTTTGAAAATGTTTATGTTTTTACCTCTCATTAATTGAACAATATCAGCAGCCTGCTGTTGGTTTATGGCAATTTGGTATTGCTTTGCATACTGCATCAATTCATCAACCGTAATATTGTTAAGCTTCTGCTGAATAATTTTTTGAAATAAAATCAAATTTATTCCTCCTCTCAACACAATGTATGGCTGAGGGAAGAAAAAGTGCACTTTTTTTGCAGAATGTTTTATATAATAAAGTAAAAAAGCGTTAGCTTGTTTGCATTGGAAGGGAGAATAAAATGACTCAAATTAAAAAACAGCACAAAAAAGAAAAAACTTCACATGTAATCTACCGCTTTATCATGATAGCGATTGGAGCAGTACTGGCAGCGGTTTCAATTGAACTTTTCCTTGTGCCAAATAATATTATCGACGGTGGAATTATCGGGATTTCTTTAATATTAGATTATCTAGCACAAAATACTATACCATTTGTTAATTTTGGGGTATTAGTTATCTTATTAAACCTTCCTTTTATGTATTTTGGGTACAAGCAAATTGGGAAAACATTTATGATTTCTTCGATATTCGGCATAGTGGGGTTGGCGGTTGTCGAATCATTTCTCCATCATTTTCATCCATTTACAAGTCAGCCAGTTTTAGCTGCTGTTTTTGGCGGACTTATTTTGGGTGTAGGCGTTGGTTTGGTTATTCGCCATGGCGGTGCAATGGATGGAACTGAAATCCTAGGTATCCTTTTGACAAAAAAATTACCCTTTTCAGTCGGGGAATTTGTCATGTTTTTTAATATTTTTATTTTTGGTTGGGCAGCATTTGTGTTTGGTCCAGAACAAGCTATGTATTCAGTAATGACTTATTATATTGCATTTAAAACAATCGATACCATTATTCAAGGGCTTGATGAAACGAAGGCGATTATTATCGTTTCAGACCAATTTGAAGAGATTTCTGATGCGATATTGCAAAGGCTTGGCCGCGGTACAACAAAGCTAAAAGGCAAGGGCGGATACACAGACGAAGAAAAGGATGTCATATATGCGGTTGTCACGCGACTAGAAGTAACCAAGTTAAAAGCTATTATTCATGAGATTGACCCACAGGCATTTATTACCATTATGAATACCCAAGAAACAAAGGGTGCCAGATTTAAATCAGCTATTCATTAGCATTTTACTTTACTTAATTCATCACTTTATGTATAATTCTTATGTTTGAATGGTAACATTCACTCTTAACGGATGGAAATCGTCAAACTTCTGATGAAACATGAAGATGAAAACTGCCTGCAGGTCCGATTGATTCAAGTAACCCTCACAGAGGGAAGTTTATTTTATAAATATTGCATAAATGGTCTGCTTCAAGAAAGCTGCCATTTTTCTTTTACCTAATAAATCGTAACGATTCTTACTAAAATGAAGGTGAGTAATATGAAATTACCAATTATTGAGATAAAAGACTTATCTTATAAATATGAGAGACAGAAGGTTTTGGAGGATATCAACTTAACGGTTAAAGAAGGTTCGTTTTTAGGTCTTGTAGGACCTAATGGTTCAGGAAAAACGACACTCCTTAAATGTCTTTTAGGCTTGTTAAAGCTTCAAGAAGGAGAAATAAGATTGTTTGGAGAGGATATCCACAAGTTTAAAAGATGGCATGAGGTTGGATTCGTTTCACAAAAAGCAAATAGCTTTAATACTGGTTTTCCGGCGTCAGTTTTTGAAGTCGTATCAAGTGGATTGACAGCAAAACTAGGTCTATTTAAAAAAGTTTCAAAGCAAGATAAAGAAAAAGTATACCAGGCGATCCAGGCAGTTGGTTTAACAGATTTTTCAAGAAAGAACATAGGTGAACTTTCAGGAGGCCAGCAACAGCGGGCCTTTATTGCTAGAGCATTAGTAAGTGATCCCAAGCTGTTGATTCTCGACGAACCAACAGTCGGTGTAGATGCTGTCACTGTTCAAAATTTTTATGAAATGCTGGAGGATCTTAATTCAAATTTTGGGATTACGCTAATTTTAGTGACCCATGATGTCGGGACAATTACAGATAAAGTGACACATGTTGCCTGTTTGAATAAAAACCTCCACTTTCATGGAAATTCTGCAGAATTTGAAGCATTAAATGAACAGGGGCTTTCAGATTTTTATGGTCATTCTGTCCATGTTTTAACCCATGACCATCATGGAGGGCATCACTCATGATTACCAGTTTTTTTCAATATGAATTTCTGCAAAATGCTTTATTTTCAGGAATATTAATTGGCTTTATCGCTCCTTTGCTTGGGGTGTTTGTTGTTGTAAGAAGGCTGTCTTTAATAGCTGATGCCCTAAGTCATGTTACATTGGCCGGAATTGCAGCCAGTTTGCTGTTAGAGAAGAAATTAACCGGTTTTGCTGGGTTGAATCCAATTTATCTTGGAATGACTTTCTCAGTTACAGGATCACTTTTTATAGAAAAATTAAGGCTGGTTTATAAACATTATCAAGAACTGGCCATCCCAATTATCCTTTCAAGCGGCATTGGATTAAGCGCCATTTTTATTTCATTGGCAGATGGTTTTAATACAGATTTGTTCAATTATTTATTTGGAAGCGTAACGGCTGTAACCCGTTCAGATTTATTTATCATCTTGGTAATAAGTCTTTTAGTTTTAGCAGTCATTTCCTTTTTGTATAAAGAGTTATTTTTGCTTTCATTTGATGAAGAATATGCATCAGCTTCTGGGATACAGTCAAAATGGATTCATTTTATTTTCATATTGACAACTGCTTTAGTCATTGCCGGATCGATGCGGATTGTTGGCATTCTTCTCGTATCTTCTTTAATGACTCTGCCTGTTGCTGCAAGCATTCGGATCGCAAAAGGATTTAAACAAACGGTTTTCTTTTCTGTACTATTCGGCGAAATTTCTGTTATTATAGGATTAATCTTAGCCTATAATTTAGATTTAGCTCCAGGAGGCACGATTGTGATCCTGTCAGTTTTAATTCTTATCATTACGATTATAGGTAGTAAGCTTCAAAGGGGTTTTAGTAAATGAACGTACAAGATGCCTTGTTAGCCATGAAAGAAAAAGGCTATAAATATACAAGTAAGAGAGAGGAAATGTTGGAGCTTTTTGCGAATTCTAATAAATATTTAACAGCGAGAGATGTCCTTCAAGCTATGATCAATGACTACCCAGGCTTGAGTTTTGATACAATTTATCGAAATTTATCTTTATTCGTGGAATTAGGTATATTAGAGGCAACAGAGCTGTCTGGAGAAAAACATTTTCGTTTTTCTTGCGCTGTATCGCATCATCATCATCACTTTATTTGCCTTCAATGCGGCAAAACGAAGGAAATTGAAACCTGCCCCATGGAAAAGCTAGCAGAAAATTTTTCGGGATTTGAAATTAGTGGCCACAAATTTGAAGTATATGGAAAATGTCCGGAGTGTCAATAGATGGAAAAAAACGGAAGCCCTTGTCGGTATCTGGTATCGTATGAAAAGGTTTGATCAATTGATCAAACCTTTTCACTATTTACAGCAGTATACAGTTTGTCGTTAGAAAACCAATGCTCAACTTTTTCCTTTGCTTCTCTCCAATGATCGACCCGAAAGACATTTGAAGGAACAGGGTCTTGATTATAAGGAGTATTAAATAGTATAACCGGGATATTAAATTCTTCACTAATCATACAGGCATTATCATGCTTGTCCTCAAAAAAAACATCGATTTGATTATTCCTTACTGCTTTTAATTTATTATGGGATCCAATAAGTTCAATATGATGATAAAAAAGTTTTTGTTTTTCAAACCATTCAAATGTAATATTTGTTAAATGACTTCTTCTGGCGCTAATGAAAATAAGCTGATGTAATTCCTTCCATTGGTCAAGTACTTCTTTCGCATATAGTGCAAGCGGTGCTTCCTTATATATAAATGGTTCATGTTTATCCATCCATTCCCAGAATTCCTGTTCTGAAATCTTTAAAATTGTTGTGAGATCATATTCCTTGATATCTTCGTACTTAATACCAAGCTGAAAGGATTTGTTTAAATGTGGAACAAATGTCTCGGGTGCAGTGACTGTTCCATCTATATCGATACCTAAACGCAGCATAGTGTACAACTCCCTCGGGTGTATTCATTCACTAAGTTTATCCCACTCTTAACAGGCAGTAAACCCCCATTTTCCAAGAAATTAACGAAGATACTTGTAACCACTGCACGTGTTGACTGTTTTAACAATCCTTCAGATGTGGATTTTTCACTCCACTGATCACAAACGATTGTCAAAGGCAGTAATCTTTAACAGTTATAGTTGAAAGAATAATACTCATACTATAAATGCTCCTTACTTTTGAAAGCGAGGGGATTTAAATGGCAGATGAAAAAAATTACGACTATCACGGAGAAACAAATAATAAGGATCTGCGTGAATACCATGATTACCGTGGCACATCTTTTGATCGTGACAATGAGTACATGGAGGAAACAGCTGCAGAAGTTGCAGCTCCAGTCGGTGTAAATCAAGGTAGTGAAAGACAGTTTGATGGAGCGGAAGAAAAGGATCGGCCAGAAGCAGGCGAAGGCAGGCGAACTGGTTTTATCGCATTAGCTTTATCCATCGTATCTTTGTTTATTCTGCCTGTCATTTTAGGAGCAGCAGGTATTATCGTCGGCTTTATTGCACGTCGAAGAGGAGCAGAAGGATTAGGCGGCTGGGCTATCGGTATTGGAGCAGTATCCATTATATTAGGGATATTTGTTCAGCCATTTTTTTAACCTCAATGGTTAAAAAGAAAAAAAGCAGCCAACGGCATTTGCCGTTGGCTGCTTTTGGTTGAATCAGATTAAAATGATTAGCGCTTTAAATTAAGCTGCCGCTGCTCAGCTCGAACGCAAAAAGGACGTCTTAACTTTATCCTTGGCTAAACGGGACATAGCGCCTGCCGATATTCTTAATTAAATAGTTTGTTTTGCTTTTTCAGCATTTTGATTAGCGAAGTATTCCTCAGCAATTTTATCAATTTCTTTTTTCAGTTCCTCTACCATAGTTTCTTCCGGCACTTTCCGAACCGTTTTTCCTTTGCGGAATAACAGACCCTCCCCGCGGGCTCCTGCTATACCAATATCTGCTTCACGAGCTTCACCTGGACCGTTAACAGCACAGCCCAGTACGGCAACTTTAATAGGAGCTTTAATAGTGGAAATATATTCTTCCACTTCATTTGCAATACTGATTAGATCTATTTCAATTCTTCCACATGTTGGACAAGAAATAAGAGTCGCAGCATTTGAAGCAAGTCCAAAGGATTTTAACAATTCACGTGCTACTTTTACTTCCTCTACAGGGTCAGCACTTAAAGAAATGCGGAGCGTATTTCCGATACCCATGCTTAGAATAGCTCCAAGACCAGCAGCACTTTTAACCGTACCAGCGAAAAGAGTACCGGATTCAGTAATACCTAAGTGAAGGGGATAATCAAATGCTTTAGCAGCCTTTTCATACGCCTCAATCGCTAAATTTACATCAGAAGCCTTCATAGACACGATAATATCATGAAAATCAAGATCTTCAAGGATTTTGATATGATGCAATGCACTTTCAACCATGCCATCTGCAGTAGGATATCCATATTTATCTAAAATCCTTTTTTCTAAAGAGCCAGCGTTAACTCCTATTCGGATAGGGATCCCTTTTTCTTTAGCTGCATTAACAACGGCTTCCACTTTTTCACGACGTCCAATATTTCCTGGGTTAATTCTAATTTTGTCTGCTCCGCCCTCAATCGCTTTTAAGGCTAATTTATAGTCAAAATGTATATCAACCACTAATGGGATATTGATCCGTTTTTTAATTTCAGCAATAGCATCAGCGGCCCGTTCATCAGGACATGCTACCCTGACCACTTGACAGCCTGCTTCTTCCAATCTGTTTATTTCAGCTACTGTTGCTTCAACGTCATGTGTTTTGGTTGTTGTCATACTTTGGATGACTAATTCATTATTTCCGCCAATTGTTAAATCTCCAACTTTAACGGGACGCGTCTTCGTACGATGTGTGATTTGACTCACGAGTCTATCGCTCCTTCGTATTAAAAAAGTTTTATGATTCGGCTTGATCAAAGCCTAAAACTTTAACTTTTCTATGCCTATCCTCAACATTGTAACAGTGAACCTGCAAAATTGACAAGATATACGAATTTAATTGATCGAGTCAAGTACTTGTGGGAGTTTTTTTCTGAAGCTTGGTATCTCCTCTTTTGTGTATTGTTCTGACCTTTTTATGGTAACGCTTCCCCTTTT
>NZ_JACXAI010000026.1 GCF_014773385.1 Metabacillus arenae
GATCATCAAGATTATTACAGGATGAATTTCCAGAACTCAAAAAGAAATACTGGGGCCAGCATTTATGGGCAAGAGGCTATTTTTGCGCAACGGTTGTTAACACTTACTTTAGGTAAGTGGGCAATTAGTGGGCAGTAAACAATTTAAAAGCATGCACAAAAAAATACCAAGGGACTCAAAACCCTTGGTATCATTGATGCGGTCGAGAGGACTCGAACCTCCACGGGGTCGCCCCCACTAGGCCCTCAACCTAGCGCGTCTGCCATTCCGCCACGACCGCATATTGCAATATGAGAGATCATTAATTGAATTGGTGCGGGTGAAGGGACTTGAACCCCCACGTCATAAAGACACTAGATCCTAAGTCTAGCGCGTCTGCCAATTCCGCCACACCCGCTTATTAGATGCCAGATATGAGAGGTCTGAGATTGATGCATCACTTCGAAGCAATGCTTTTAATCCGATTTCTCACTTCTAGGATGGTGAGCCATGAAGGACTCGAACCTTCGACCCTCTGATTAAAAGTCAGATGCTCTACCAACTGAGCTAATGGCTCATTTTAATAATGAGTAGTAGTAATATATTGTTTTGCCCTTGTCTCAGGCACCCTCATCTCAGGAGGATTAGGCAAGAAGCAGCTCGATGAGTGCGCTGGAGATTCGCTTCGAAGCTTACTCGTTCGTGCTCTGCCAACTGAGCTAATGGCTCATTTTATTACTATTGTTATAAAAAATGGCTGGGCTAGCTGGATTCGAACCAACGCATGACGGAGTCAAAGTCCGTTGCCTTACCGCTTGGCTATAGCCCATTGAGTAATCACCATAAACGTTTCTTTGAATTATCTTTATGAATTTACATCCAAGAGGATATTGCGAAATATCGCCGATTTCAAAGGGAAAATTTGTTTTCCAGAGAACTTAGAATGTGGCTGTTTCATACGATTAACATAAACCGGTTGATTGTCAATTCAACTTATGGTGGCGGTCCCGACGGGAATCGAACCCGCGATCTCCTGCGTGACAGGCAGGCATGTTAACCGCTACACCACGGGACCATATGCTGTGTTTAAAGAAAGTACTGTCCAATGGTGGAGGATGACGGGATCGAACCGCCGACCCTCTGCTTGTAAGGCAGATGCTCTCCCAGCTGAGCTAATCCTCCAGATAATGGTGTTATGAAAGTTGATAAGTGGGAGGCCCGGTTTCTAAGGCTCCCACTTAGGAAGAATGACCCGTACGGGATTCGAACCCGTGTTACCGCCGTGAAAGGGCGGTGTCTTAACCGCTTGACCAACGGGCCAAATCATTAGATAAATGGCGGAGAAGGAGGGATTTGAACCCTCGCGCCGCTTACGCGACCTACACCCTTAGCAGGGGCGCCTCTTCAGCCACTTGAGTACTTCTCCATTTGGCTCCGCAGGCAAGATTCGAACTTGCGACCGATCGGTTAACAGCCGATAGCTCTACCACTGAGCTACTGCGGAATAATTAGCTTATAAAAAAATGATAATCTGCAATTAGATCGCAGACTTCTTTAATTATATTTATTTTTAAATGGGTTGTCAAGCCCCAAAAACTCAATTATTAGTCAGCTGTTTATCAGCGACGGCTTTTATAATTTATCATACAGTTAATCATTAGTCAACACTATTTTCGAGAATAATTTCCCTCCGCATATACCGCAGACATACCTTTTCGTATTTATCCTTCTTTTTCTAGCGAACACCTGTGAGCACGAGGAACAGATATAATGATATCGCTTTTCGGGTTTTCGATTTTCTTTGAGAGGCTTACAGAACCTTGGGGCATCCACTCTTTTAAGCAACCGTCTGAAGTCCTGATCTCTATGCTGATACCCTTTCCCTTCTAGATGCAAATGGTAATGACATAACTCATGTTTGATAATTCCTTGTATCTCATCCATTCCAAACTCATTAAAGTATTTAGGGTTTATCTCTATATTATGAGAGTTAAGCAAGTACCTCCCGCCTGTAGTCCTAAGTCTGTTGTTAAAGATGGCTTTATGACTAAAGGGTTTGCGGAAATATGATAGAGAAATGGATTCAGTTAATCTTTGTAGTTCTTCATTTGTCATGACATTCACCCACTTTTTTAGAACAGGACATTTTTTCCGTGCATACATTAGTTATTACCCATACTTCATTATATCTATAAAGGGGGCTTAAGCAATGCCATCTTGGTTGAAAAGTCAAATGCAAAAAGCATTTTATGAAAAAAACCGTTACCAAATCAAACTCTTAAATCAGTGTTGGTTTTTTTACAGAAAAAAACACTGCTAAATGCAGTGTTCAAGCTATTTTACCATCGTTAAAGCTACTCTTCCTTTTTTAATGTCCACCTGGTCAACCCAGACAGTGACGATATCTCCAACAGAAACAATATCAAGAGGATGCTTTACAAACGATTTACTTAACTTCGAAATATGAACTAGTCCGTCTTGCTTTACTCCGATATCTATAAAAGCGCCGAAGTCGACAACATTCCTTACAGTGCCTTGCAGCTCCATTCCCTCTGTTAGATCTTCTAACTGCAGAACATCCTTTTTTAATAATGGTTTAGCAACTTCATCCCTGGGATCTCTTTCAGGTTTAACAAGGGCGTCGCAAATATCCTTCAAAGTTAAGCTGCCGACCCCTAATGATTTTTCTGCTTCTTCAAGATTTAAAGAGGCTAATTTTCCCTTTAATTCTTCTGTGCCTAGTGCATTTACAGTCATATTTAACTCACCTAACAGCTGATTAACAACTTTATAGCTTTCTGGGTGAATTCCAGTACGATCTAAAGGCTGATCACCATCAATTATTCTTAAGAATCCAATACTTTGTTCATAAGTTTTTGCACCTAATCGCGGGATGTCTTTAATTTCAGCCCTGTTTGTAAATTTCCCTTTTTCTTCACGCTTCTTCACAATATTAGCAGCTACTGTTTTTGACAGACCTGATACATACTGCAGCAATGCTGGTGATGCTGTATTCACATTTACACCAACCTGATTTACCACTGTCTCTACTACAAATGTAAGGGAATCATTTAATTTCTTCTGGCTTACATCATGCTGATATTGTCCGACTCCTACTGATTTTGGATCAATTTTTACTAATTCAGCAAGAGGATCCTGAAGTCTCCGAGCAATTGAAACAGCACTTCTTTCTTCGACTTTTAAATCAGGGAATTCATCTCTAGCAAGATCAGAAGCTGAATAAACACTTGCGCCTGCTTCATTTACAATCAAGTAGTAAAGATCTTGATTGCTTTCTTTAATCGTTTCAGCGATAAATTGTTCTGTTTCTCTTGAGGCCGTACCATTACCAATTGCAATGACTTCAATTTTATATTCTTCGATTATATTTGATACCACTTTCCTTGCTTCAACTGTTTTGTTAACAGGTGCATGAGGGTATATGACCCCGATATGATGAACCTTCCCAGTTTCGTTAACAACCGCTAGTTTACAGCCGGTTCGATAGGCAGGGTCTACACCTAACACCATCCTTCCTTTCAGAGGAGGTTGAAGCAATAATTTGCGTAAGTTTTCTGAGAAAATGTGGATCGCTCGATCTTCTGCTTTCTCTGTTAATTCTTTTCTAATTTCGCGTTCAACGGAGGGCTCGATTAATCTCTTATAAGCATCTTCCACCGTTTCAATCAAAATATCATCCACAATTGAAGGCTTCTTTAATTCTTGTTTTTGGAGGTAGGATAAAATTTTGTCAACAGGTGATCCAACTCCAATCTTTAGTATATCTTCCTTTTCTCCGCGATTTACCGCCAGGACACGGTGGGGCACAATTTTTTGAATAGGCTCTTCATACTCGTAATACATTTCGTACACATTCTTCTCATCCTTCTCTTCGTCTTTCACTTTTGATGAAATAGATCCAAATTTAAACGTTGTGTCCCGAATCCACTGCCGGTATTTAGGCTCATCAGAAATTTGTTCAGCAATAATTTCCTTTGCACCTTGAATGGCCTCTTCAATCGTTGCAACCTCTTTCTCAGGATCGATGAATTTTTGAGCTTCATCCGCTAAGGACCCTTGAGCGGGTAATTGAAGAATCCACGCTGACAGGGGCTCTAGCCCTTTTTCTTTGGCCATAGTTGCTTTCGTTCTTCTTTTTTGTTTATAAGGCCGATAAAGATCTTCAAGCTGTTGTAATTTCACAGCTTGCATAATTTCTTTCTTTAACTCACCCGTCAGCTTCCCTTGCTCTTCAATTAATCGAATGATTTCTTCCTTTCGATTTTCTACATTTTGCATGTAAGTCCATTTTTCCGAAATGTCTCTGATTTGAACCTCATCTAATGCCCCTGTTTGCTCTTTTCGGTATCTAGCAATAAAAGGGACAGTGTTCCCATCGTTAAGAAGCTCAATAACACTTTCAATTTGTTTATATGTAATGGAAAGATCTTTACTTATCACTTTCATGATACTTATTATTTTGTCTGACATACTTGCTCCTCCAAATCCAAAAGTGGGTATGAAGCTATTTTAACAAACTTCCCCCTGATTGTTGAAATAGAAAAGCATATGAACATCTATTCTAAATAAAGAATAGGGCAGAGCACTCGCCTAATTGACAGCAAACATAAGAAAACTGGCTGAAAGGAGGTTGTTGTTAAACAACTTTGCCTGTTGACCTATGAATCGAATTCATTCACATGGATAACTCACTTTATTTAAACTAAACTTTTTGAAACTACAAAAAAGCCGGCCGCCTAAAGCAGCTGACCGACTATATAAGTTAAATCATCATCTCTTTTTCTTGTATAAGCTTCGAGATGATTGGAAATGTCTTCAATTGTATGAAAATCTTTAAGGAGTGACTTTACACTTGGAGCCTTAAGTCCATCTGTATAAAGGATAAACTTTGAGCCTTTTTCATAGGAATAAGATTGAGTTCGGTATTTTTGAGGCTTGCCCGAAAGATAACCCAAAATCGGGAGAGGGTAAATAAACTTTCCAGAAGGAGAGTATAAAACAAAAACTATATTTCCAACGGAGCTATAAACAAATTGCTTATTTGTAAATTCAACCTTCAAGATAGACACAGTTGCTCCACGCTTGTCCTTTACAACTGTATTACAGCGTTCCATCAAGCTTTGGACATTGTCCTCATGGTGGTTTTCAACTACGCGGCTGATGGCAGCAGAAGACATGTATGCCATTTCCCCGCTTCCCAGCCCATCTGCAACTACACAAATAAAATATTCATTGGTTGCTTTGATGAAATAACTATCTCCACAATATACTGTACCTTTTTTACCAACCTGATAGGCTAAGGTGTGGACAAAAGGATTTGATTCAAACTGAATCATCCAGGAAGCTCCACTGTTTGTTCGTTAGACAAAGCCTCTTTTAGTTTAAGAACCGCTCTCCGCTGCAGTCTTGAAACATGCATTTGCGATATACCGAGTATTTCTCCTGCCTCTTTTTGACTCTTATTCTCTATATAGGTGTATTGTATGATTATTTTCTCTCGTTCTGACAAAACATGAAGAACACTTTCAAGCATCATTCGCTGATTCACTTTTTCATAGCCTTCATCACTTGCTCCTACAATATCAAGAATTGTTACGGTGCTTCCGTCTGAATCAGCTTCTATGGAGTGGTCTACCGAAAGTGCCTGATAACTTTTACCCATCTCCATCGTTTCCAATACATCTTCTTCAGATACTTCAAGATAATCTGCAATCTCTATTACTCGGGGAGATCGCTGCAGCTGGTTTGTTAATTCATCAACAGCCATTTTAATCTTCGGGCCAAGCTCCTTAATACGGCGGGGAACATGAACACTCCAGGTTTTATCACGTAAAAACCTCTTAATCTCCCCAATAATCGTTGGAATGGCAAAAGCCTCAAATGATTTTCCAACTGTTGCATCATATCTTCGAATCGCCCCAAGTAAACCAATCATACCCACCTGCTTTAAGTCTTCATGAAAGCTTTTACCTCTGGAATATTTATTTGCAAGTGTTTCAACTAGACCAGAATAGGTAAGGACAAGTTTCTCCTGGGCCTCTTCTACCTGATGCAGCTGATAATCACTGATTAGCTTGTTAACTTCTTCTTTAGTTAACTTCTGATTTCTTGATGGTTGTGTCATGATCCATCTCACACTCCCCATCTAAGTACTTGGTCATGAAAACTGTTACACCGAAGTTTACATGCACCCGGACTTCATCCATGAGCGTTTCCATCAAATACAGCCCTAACCCTCCTTCTTGCAGTTGATCAACAGAGCTGGCTGCTGTATAAGGACCAAGTTCTTCTTTCTTTTGTTCAAAATTAAAGCTTTGTCCGTTATCAGAAATCATTACTTCCAATCGATCTCCGTATAAACCATAGCCAATAACAACTTCTCCTGTTCCCTCTTTGCTGTTATAAGCATGCTGTACGGCATTTGTACATGCCTCACTAGTAGCAATTTTCAAATCTTCAATTTCATCGTAGGAATAACCCATTCGGCTGGCAATTCCAGATAAGGTCAATCTGACAATACCAACATATTCAGGTTTCGCCGGAATCTTCATTTCAATATAATCAATTAGCTGATTCATTGTACTCCACCTTCCGACTTTGCAGAAATATTAATTATGTCATTTAAACCTGTGATCGAAAATAAACGTTCCAGTCTAGGAGATAACTCAGTTAATTTCATATCTCCATCATTTTTCCGGACGGTTTTAAATAACCCTACAAGTACTCCTAATCCTGTGCTATCCATGTAAGATACACCTTTTAAATTTATAACAAGCGACGGTTTAGACCCATCTACTAATGGAACTAATTCCTCTCTAAGCTTAGGTGCGGTATAAGCGTCAATTTCGCCGGCTACAAAAACTTCTGTATTTTCTCCTAAACGGTTAACATCTATCTTAATATTCATCCATAATCACCCCAAAGTACAAAATTAACATTTCTCTTTTTACTTACCCTTATAGATACAATTTAAACCTCACGCCGAAGGATTATTAAAGTAAAGTCATCTTTTAAATCAAAATCCTGTAATTTAAGAAAATCCTGATAAATGTTTTCTGCAATTTCCTGTGTATTGTATTTTTTATATAACCGAATCGCATTCGTAATGTCTGAACGGTCTACAAATCCGTCAGCGGTTCGGGATTCTGTTACTCCATCTGACAATAGAACGATCATATCTCCAGGTTCTAGCTTTTTTTCATAGTGTTTATATTTTACATGTTGATTCACACCTAAGATAAGACCCTTTGAATCTAAATCATAGAATTTGTCTTCGGCATGGGAGTAATAAAAACCTGGCTCATGACCTGCAGACGCATAAGAAAATACATTTCTATCCAAATCATACATTCCATAAAACATCGTAATAAACATGCTCGGATCCACATTTCGCTCAACCACACTGTTTAAATTTTCCAGTACTTGATTCGGATTTCTCCTTGACTCCGGCAAGCTGTCCATCGCGTATTTAATCATCGACATACATAATGCTGCAGGAATTCCTTTCCCGATAACATCTGCGATCGCAATACTAATATGTGTGTCATCTTGTACAAAATGATAGTAGTCTCCGTTCATTTGTTTAGCGGGTATACTAACGGCCCCGATATCCAGCGAATCGACTTTAGGGACATTTGTCTCAAGCAGCGTTTGTTGAACGTTAGCGGCAATTTCAATCTCTGACCGGATTTCCGCCTGTTTGTCCCGCAAGCTCTGATGCTCCTGATACGCAAGTCCATACCCCATCATAACCTCTAAAAGAAAATCCAAAGAGTGCAAAATATCTTCTTTGATATCTGGAAACAGCTCTTGTAATACTTTACGATGAAAGCTGACAATCTCTTCAGGAGGGACTTGGTGTGCAATGGAATGGCGGCTAAACTTTTGACCTTGATAAAGGGATGTTTCTGTTAATTCATTGATATAGGTTCTTAGCAGATCTCTGTATTTTAATTCAATGTCCTCCCTAAGTTCCATAAGCTCCTCCTACCTAAGCCATTTGACAGCTTGGATATCAGTTCCTTCCCCTGTGGACGAATCAATCGTAAACTCGTCCATTAAACGCTTCACTCCCGGTAAACCAGCCCCTAACCCTCCTGAGGTAGAGAACCCATCCTCCATCACCTTGCGAATATCCGGAATACCCGGACCACTATCAAAGGCTATAATTTTTAGTCCCTTCTTTCCAAACTCTTCAATTCGTTCTATACAAATCTGGCCTTGTCCAGCATAAAGATAGATATTTCGGGCAAGTTCCGAAATTGCGGTAGTAATACGGGCTTGATCGACACTTCCAAAGCCTAATTCTTTGGCTTCATTACGGCCGAGTTGCCGAGCCGCTACAATATCCCACTCCGTCACAATTTTTACACAGGATTGGTTATCCATGTATCTATTCCCCCAATTCCTGTTGTAATGTTTCAAGTCCTTTTTCAAGATCTAATGCTGTTTGTACATCTTGCAGCACGATTCCAAGTTCAATCAGTGTAATCGCAACTGCGGGCTGGATTCCGGTAAGTACGACTTTTGCTCCCATTAGCTTTGACATATTAATGACATCGCCCAGCACTTTAGCGATAAAGGAATCTATCACGTCGACTGATGTTAAATCAATGACAACACCATTCGCCCCTGTTTCATGGATTTTATGGAGCAGGTCCTCTTGGAATTGGAGAGCCGTTTGATCGTCAAGCTCCCATTGGATGGACACTAAAAGACAATTGTACAGCTTAAGGATCGGTATTTTTGGGGTCATGTCTTATCCCTCCAACGAAACGATTTTACGATTTGTCATTTCTAATGCAGTTTGTATTCCTTTTTGCAAAGAATTTTTTGTCGTAATTTGATTTAAATCAATGCCTAAATTAACAATAGTTTGCGCAATTTCAGGACGGATACCGACAAGCAAACATTTCGCCCCTACTAATCTTACAGCTTCAGCAGCTTGAATAATATGATGTGCCACCATTGTATCAACAACAGGCACTCCAGTAATATCGATTAAAACTACCTGGGATCTATGCTTCACAACTCCTTGCAACAGATTCTCCATAATACCTTTCGCACGTTCTGTATCAATAGTACCTACCAAAGGCATAACTGTAATATGCTCAAAGACTGGTATTAATGGAGCAGATAATTCCTGCAGGGCAATTTTTTGCAATGATACCGTTCTCTCCCATGAATCAGCATATTGATGGATAACCTCATTGGTGATGGGGGATAAATAACGATCAATTTCCCAAACTAATTCTATTTTTTCTTTATCAGACTTTTCTTCCGTCATTCTATTAAAAATAATGATACTTAATTCTTTAATCGCACTTGACACAAACTTTAAAGTCCACCCGTATTGAACCGTTTTATGAGCAAAGTCATTAACTTTATCTGTCTGATCCTCTTGAGGATTTTCTAAATGATTCATAATGAGATTTATGTATTCATTACAAATATTTGAATACATTTGATCAGAAATCACTGCTAATAGCTTTGTATCTACTAATTCTTTAATTCTCTCAGTCCATTCTTCGCAAACCTCATTACGATTTTGTTGAAGAAAAGATAAGAATGGATTATTGGTTTCTATCACGGTTTCTCCTCCTATAGTGCTTCCGTAAATATGATCCTTCCTATATTATACCGATTAATGTCATGAAATTAAAAAAAAAGTTGCCCACTGGAGCAACTTACTAATTTTTTTAACTAAATCAATTAAAAGTCGATAAGTCCCAAACTGATCTGCAAGGCTTCATCTACTTTATCCATCATCTCGTCATCGAGATGGGTAATTTTATCAGTTAACCTTTGCTTATCAATTGTACGTATTTGTTCTAGCAAAATAACTGAATCCCGTTCAAATCCATAACGTTTCGCATCAATCTCAACATGTGTGGGTAATTTTGCTTTTTGAATTTGCGCAGTAATGGCTGCTACGATTACAGTAGGACTAAAGCGGTTTCCAATATCATTTTGAATAATTAATACCGGACGGACGCCTCCTTGCTCTGAGCCTACAACAGGTGATAAATCCGCAAAATAAACGTCACCGCGTTTAACAATCAATCGATTACCCCCCGCTTACTAAGCGGTCAACGGTGTGATCTGCCTCGGACTCTGCCAGGAAAGCTTCAGAAGCAATATTCAAGTTTATTTTCGCCATCTCCATGTAACCGCGTCGCATAGATTCTCTAATCTGACGCTTCTTCCGCTCACGCAAATACATTTTCGTTGCTTGATAAATAAGCTCATTACGGTTTCCGTTTTCTTGCTTCACAAGACCATCTAGTTCTGAAACTAAAGTCTGTGGTAAGCGAATTAAGATTTCAGTTGTTGCGCTGGATTCAGACACAAACAAACACCTCCACCAAACTTTCACACCCGATATTTCGTTCCATTATCCATAATACCATTAATAAATCAAGAATACAAAGCCATTTTATAAAAACGTAATAGAGAAGCCGCATTTACTTATAAAATCTAGCCTACATGTGTAGAAACCAGATGGCACATGGCTTTATAGCTTTACCTGGACATCCCCGCTCATCCTTTACTGGAATCGTTTTTAGCCCAATGACAAAATCAACTGTTTTATAATAATTCTTAACTATTATTGGCATTAAATCCTCTTTTTTATTCATCTAACTTCATTTCATTCTAATTTTATGTGGCAAAAGAGAGTTTTCCACTTCAATTATTTTATTTTTCTTTAAATATACTCTAGGGACTCTCGAAGTTATCGTACAAGGTACCTCATAATTGATTGTATCAAGTCTTTCCGCGACTTCGTCAATTGAAATAAACTCTTGTTCCTGGTGTCCAATTAATGTAACCACTGTTCCAACCTTGATATTTTCAGGTAATCGAACCATAAATTGATCCATGCATATCCTTCCAACAATCGGCACCCTTTTTCCGTTAACTAAAACATCAGAATCCCGCAGGCGGCGAATCCACCCGTCCGCATAACCAACCGGCACCGTCCCAATCCACTCTTCATCTGATGCCGAGTAAGTTGCTCCATAGCTTACTTTTTCTTGTGCATGAATTGTTTTAACATGTACAAGCTTTGTATGCAAGGAAAAAGCTTCTTTTAGAGGAAAAGGAAGCTCAGGTTTAATTTCATTTGAAGGAGACAGTCCGTACATTGAGATTCCGAAGCGAACCGAATTGAACAGCTTTTCAGGAAAACGCAATCCAGTCGCACTATTACCGCAATGAATGATCATTTTATCCAAGTCGAAAGCTTCAATTAAGTTTAAAAGCTTTTTATATTGCTCATCGAAATAATCTGTGTTTATCTCATCAGCCGTTGCAAAATGTGTGAAGGCTCCGCTTAATACCAAGTTTTTCTGCTTTGAATTAAATTGGATGACATCATTTACTTCTTCTTTATCCCGTACACCTAATCTGCCCATTCCAGTATCTAGCTTTAAGTGATAATTGAGCTTTCCTTCCCTTATATGACCAGCAGCTTCTTTTAGCCATTGTAGCGAAATGGCTGTAGCAATCACGTTATATTGAATAGCGATCTGCACATCTTTCGGCCTAATCGCACCGAGGACAAGAATTGGAGAAATAACACCCGCCTCCCTCAGTGAAATGGCTTCATCTAAAAAAGCAACTGCAAGCATAGCTGCTCCTGCCTCTAATGCCGTACGAGCAACTTGAATATCTCCATGGCCATAGGCATTTGCTTTAACAACAGCAATTAAAGATTGTTCGGTCCCAATGTGTTTTTTCATATTTTTAATATTTTCGTCGATAGCATCTAAGTTAATTTCCGCCCAAGTATCCCTGTAAAAACCTGTTGTCATGTCATACACTTCCTTATCAAGATTACCTTGTTCGATTATCGGACGAGTATGAGGTTTTTGTCAATCGGGAGGGCAGAAAAAGACAGAGGCGGACGCGGTACCGCATACGTAAAAAACGGCCGAAGCTTCGGCCGTTTTTTACGTTTATTTATTTTGCAGATTGGCCTTCTACAGATTGAGCAACCATTATCATTTCCTCTTGTGAAAGCTCTTCTGATGCAATCATATATTCCACTCCGTCTTGTGACCAAGTGAGGGATTGTTCTGTTAGGACTCCGACAGTAAAGCCTAGATTAGCAGGCTCTCCCCCGCTCACATATGTGGAAGTGGATGCAGGTGCTGCTATTTTCACTTTTTCCTGAATAAGTGTGAAGTTCTTCTCTCCGCCATATAAGATGACAACTCGTTCTCCACCGTCAGTTGATACTTCTTTCTCTTCTACCTTTTTTACCCCATCAGGTAAATTAGTCGGGTATTTTACTGCAAATGGTTCATTTTCTGCACTTGCATTTGCAGGCACCTCTAATTGAGCGTAGGACATATTCTTTTGAGTATCAAATGCATCTTTATCAAAAGAAGGGTTGAATTCGAACTCAGAAAATTCCACTACTACAAGTGGATTTCGGTCCGCGTCCATCACTTTTACATATTTCGGTGATAAATCCTTTTTGTTAAATGCAATTTCTTGGATTGGCAGCATTTGATTGTTTTGGTAATTTGTTTTCGTTTCGAAAACATATTGATCCTCTGTCGCTTTAAACTTTGCTTCTGGATCCTCCTTAATATCCTTCACAAGTGATTCATATAAATAGGCCTGACTGCTGTTCTGCGGCCATTCACTTTGAAAGCGGAAGCTTTTATTCAAGGCAGGAGTTAAAACAAAAACCCCTTCATCATTTCTTAAAATCATCTGGCTTTGATCTTTTTCCGTATTCTTTAAATTTACACGATAATAAGCTGGTTCTTTGTGCCAAATTTCCACATCATACACTTGCGGTTCACTGCCTGTTTGCAAAGTCATTTTGGCTTTTGTTTTATTCCCCGTTAACTCCTCAACCTTTTTGTTCAACGCTTTTACAACATCCGCTTGAGATTTCTCCCCACAAGCAGCAAGCAGAACAACGAGCAGTCCTACCAAAAGTAAAACAAAGCTTTTTCTCACCTTTTTCAACCCCTTTTTAATTAGATGACGTTTTAAAAGGAAGAAACCGCTTGTTCGACTCCATTGATACGCGCGGTTAAGACCGCTGACATTGTCCTCTAGCATATAAATGCGCGACTACGTACCATGAAAGCCTGAAGCAACTTGTCTCCCCTATTGCAATATCCAATATATGAGGCAAGTGCTCCTAATATGCAGACTAGCTTGACAAGCTTTCAATAATTACTTGGGCAGCCGCGTAATTTTTTGTGTGTGTGATAGAAAGGTGAACCCCATCTGCTCTTGAGTTCATTAGAAAAATCTCGGGTTTCCCAGCTTCGTTATTTAAAATTTCGATATCCAAAAAACTAAGCTTTTTTCCAATCCCTGTTCCAGTTGCTTTTGCATATGCTTCCTTTGCCGCAAACCTGCCGGAGATGAATTCAATTTTTCTTTTGGCAGATAACTTACAAAATGTTTCCTTTTCCTTTAAAGTTAAAATACGGTCGACAAACTTTGATTGCCTTAATAAAAGTCCCTCTATCCGCTTTGTTTCAATAATATCCAGACCTATTCCATCGATCATCTTTTACACCTCTTATGTACTAACTAGGGGCTCGGACGCATATTCGTGTTACTATAAGTTTACTATTCTTGTCTAAAAGGGTGAATGCCAATGTTTGTCCGAACAGAAAATTTTCGTACCTTTATCCATTTATATCCGATTGTTACCGCTATAATCGCTCTTCAAATAGGATTATGGTTAATTTTCCTTATTCCAGTGCCAGCTTTTTCTTTATTTTTTTCATTGTTTGCTGGTTTCAATGCTGGAATAGCGAATGGAGAATGGTGGAGACTTATAACACCTATCTTCTTACACACAGGATTTTACCACCTTTTCTTCAATACTGTTTCTTTGATATTATTTGCACCTGCTTTGGAAAGAATCTTAAATAGGGTTTTATTTCTTATCATCTATTTTGGTTCTGGAATTTTCGCAAACTTAGCAACTTACTGGCTTGAACCCCTGGCCTTTACACACGTTGGGGCATCTGGGGCAATATTCGGTTTGTTTGGGGTTTATCTGTTTATGGTCCTCTTCAGAAAGGATTTAATCGATGCAGCTAATTCACAAGTTGTGATCACCATCCTTGTGATTGGAGTCATTATGACCTTTTTGAACACAAATATTAATATCGCCGCCCATTTGTTCGGCTTAATTGGCGGATTCCTCCTTGGAAGCATTTTTTTGAGGTCAAGAAAAACGAGATCCCCTTGGAGATGACGTGTTCATTGAAACGCTTCGCTGATAGGCGAACTCTTTCTTTAATTTGATGCTTTTGTACAGAAATCAGATTAATTGCACCGTCAGCAAATTATTTGCACTTTATTCGAATATTTGCGCGCTTATCGAATTAATCGGACACAATTGTGACAAAAGTGCGAAACCACTATACTCTTGTCCACAGTTTGCATGCATGATTGATGGTGTGAGTTTAAAAAATAAATAACATAATATATTCTGATGTTTGAACGAAAAGTGCTATCGGCGAAAAGCAAAAGAAGAGCCGGCTGAAAGTTTGTTCTTTAACCTTCCAGGGCGGATTGGCTTATGTTCTATGGCAGATTCGCCAAAAAACAGGACATCGACAGCTTAATACTTTAATTAACCTAATTATTCGCACCTTAAAACAAAAGCTGACCGAAAAAACATTTTTCAAGTCAGCTTTTTTGTTCATAAGAGTACCAGCCATAGATTTCTTCCGCATGCTCTCTTTCTAGGTCAACTAACTGATGGTGTTCTCCAAGAAAAGCAGAAATCGTAGAGGTTTTTACAGTTCCTAGATTCGATCTTTTTTGGAAAAAGGAAGATTTCACTTCTAAAGATTGAACCCTTCGTTTATGTACTAAAAACGTTGTTTTCGAGAAGGTTCTGTAGGTTAATTGTAGTTGCTTTTCTTTTATTGCCCAGCCTGCATCTTTATAGCCCCTGTACCCAAGTAAAATACCAATTGGGATTAGCAATAAAGAAAACAGTCCCCAAGGAAATAAAAAGATACTAAAAGGAATGCTGATTAAAATTCCAGGAACTACACAGCGAAACAAATACCGTTTTAAAGCCCTTTTCGGCAAAGGATTTAAAGTCGATTGATTGGTGTATTCAGGTAGGAACTGTTTAATTAAGTCGGTTGCCTTGGTTTTCTTCACTACCGGAAACAACAAGGTAGAAACGTCTTTATCTTTGCTTCCTCCGCCGGCGCTAACCAGATGAACCGTTACAAACCCAAGCATTTGACGGATAGGGTTCTCTTTTATTTTGATTGCTTGAATCCTTTTGATTGGAACGGTAACTTGATTTTTTTCGAGCAATCCTCTGGAAATCACAATTTCCTCGTCTTTTTTTATCACAGTAAAGGATGCATATTTTAACATCATCCCTGCAATACTAAGCACCCACGCAAGCAGAAGCCCTACTGCGACTAAAATAGCATAAACCGTTACACTTGCACTGATAAACGAAGCGAATTGATCAAAGATTTTTTCATAGGGGATAATATCGTCAACCTGAGAAAATAATGCTGCTCCCGCAGAAAGAATAACTCCAATTCCACTTGAAGTGGACGCCGCTATAATTAATTCTTTTTTTGTCATCTTATATGTTAAGTCAGGCTCTGTGTTAATCATCTCTTTTTGAACATCTTCCTCATGAGTCTGTACTGTCTTTAAAAGCTGTTTTCTTTCATTGATGTGTTCTCTAATTTTATCTGCTTCATCTTTTCTTATGGCGCCAAGAACAATTTCAGCTTCATGAGCCCCTCCAGCCGTTTCTACTTGGAGCTTCACAAGACCAAACAACTGCTGAATGATCCCAGCACTTACATTGATTGTTTGAATTCTTTCAATTGGTACGTAGCGCTTACTTGTAACAATCACACCTTGTTCAATCCGAAATTCATCCTCTTCAATTCTGTAGGTGAATTTCATCCATTTCATGATACTAATGACAATAAACGCTAAAAGAATGACGCCAAAAGCTATAAATGAATAGAAAGAATAAGATTTCATATCATTCGCCATATTAACAAAAAAGAAAATCAGCATCGGGATTAGAAAATCCTTCAATTGTTTAAAAAAATTCAGCAAAACAGATGCAAAGTGCAGCCTTTTTTGATTAGACATCATCATCTGTCACCCTTGCTAATTTAGAAATAAAGTCTCTTAATTGATCTGCTTCTTCGAGATTTAATGCAGGTATTACATGAGTAGTGGCAGCAGTTGAAATTGTGACAGTAGCAAGTTTGTATTTTTTCAAAAGCGGTCCCTGCTGTGTGTCAACATGCTGGACTCTAACCATAGGAACCAGCACTCGTTTGACTACAAAAACCCCAAATTGAAGATCAATTTCATGTTCAAACACCTCGTAGCGCCAAATACGATGTCTGAGCTTTGGAATAATGAATATTGATAAAATGGCAGAGATCGCCCAAACGATCGTTACGCTGACTGGAATCCAGTAAGGCCAGTCAAAAAAGTATTTTAAGATATAAATTCCTATTACGACCAATAAGCTGATTCCATGGAAAACAGAACTAGATAGTTTCCATACAGTTAAAGCTTTTGGGCTGATCTGATTTTTTGGTGCAGATCGCATATTTCTCCTCCTAATGGTTTATCTCCTTCTATACGTATCATAACAGGCTTTAGTTTCAATTACTTCCCAAAAATAAGCCAATCTCCATATAGATATGATTTTTTAATTGAGGCTTAAAGGTGTTCTGCAAACAAAACTTCTTCCCATGTAGGAGGTTGAAGTTATGAGTACTCCTGGTTATATCTGTTGAATCAAAAAAAGAAAGCACTCATCATTAAGTGCTTTCTCTTCAATCATTAGCTTTGTTGAGATTTTTTCTGATATCTTCCACCGCGGGAGTTTGATTTTGAACGGTTTTTATCTGAGCCGTAGCGGTTTCCTTTTGAGCGATAAGAATCTCTGCCATCTCTTCTTCGCGGTCCGCGTTTGTTATCTTTTTTGCTATATAATGGCTTTTCTTCTGTCAATCGAACTGGGGTTTGATTTGGTTCTTTCGTCATCATCTTAATAGCCGCTGAAACAATCGCAACAGAATCATGCTCTTCTAACAGCTCTTCTGCTGCTTGTTTGTAGAAGGCTAAGTTGTTTTCTGTAATAATCGAGCGCAGTTTCTCCAAGACCATTTGCTGCTGGCCTTCTAGTGCCTCGTCAAGAGTTGGAGCTTTCATACGATCCATTTTTCTTTTTGTAATTCTTTCAATGTTTCGTAAGTTATCCATTTCTCGAGGAGAAACAAATGTCATGGCCATACCTGTTTTTCCTGCACGGCCTGTCCGTCCGATTCGATGAACATAGCTTTCAGGATCTTGAGGCAGGTCAAAGTTGTAGACGTGTGTAACACCAGAAATATCAAGTCCGCGCGCAGCTACATCTGTTGCTACAAGCACTTCAATGGAACCTTCTTTAAATCTGCGAAGAGCTGTCATACGTTTAGCCTGACTTAAGTCGCCATGGATTCCTTCTGCTGCATAGCCGCGGATGTTTAACGCTTCTGTCAGCTCATCAACACGGCGCTTTGTACGTCCGAATACAATCGCAAGCTCCGGTTTTTGAATGTCAAGAAGACGTGTTAGTGTATCAAATTTTTTCTTCTCAGGTGTTTCAACATAAAATTGTTGAATGTTTGGCACTGTTACTTCTTTCGCTTTTACTTTAACATGTTCAGGGTTTGTCATGAACTTTTCAGCGATCGCTTTAATTGGTGCCGGCATTGTTGCCGAGAATAGCAATGTTTGGCGCTCATTTGGAATGTTAGATAGAATAGATTCAATATCTTCAATAAAACCCATGTTTAACATTTCGTCTGCTTCATCTAAAACAACTGTGTTTACTGCGTTTAACTTGATTGTTTTGCGGTTAATATGGTCAATTAATCGACCTGGCGTACCAACTATAATGTGGGGATGTTTTTTCAATGAACGGATTTGACGGCTGATATCTTGTCCTCCGTAGATAGGTAAAACACGAGCACGTTTGTAGAAAGTGAATTTATAAAGCTCTTCTGATACTTGAATCGCTAGCTCACGTGTTGGGGCAATAACAATCGCTTGAATGTTCGGGTTATCTATATCAATTTTCTCAATAAGCGGCAAGCCGAACGCAGCAGTTTTTCCCGTACCTGTTTGCGCCTGGCCGATTACATCTTTATGTTGAAGTCCCAATGGAATGGTTTCTGATTGAATGGGTGTTGCTTCTTCAAAGCCCATGCGATGAATAGCTTTCATCATATTTGAGCTAAGACCTAACTCTTCGAATTTTTTTGTCAATTTATTCCTACTCCTTTTTAAACCTGTTAGATAGCATTTTCAGACTCAGTTAAACATGGCAAAAATGCCCTTCACACCTAAGGGCAGAATCAAATTGTATATATAAGCCCGGAAACACTTTAAATTTTATCTTACCACTAAGAGAACCGAATTTCAATAACCCCTATAAATTACCACTCTCTCCGATTAAGAATTCATCAACCTTTTTGACTAGGTCTTCAAAATCACATCCATGGCAAACGTGATGGTGAGAGCCTGGAAGAAACATCAATTCTTTTTGTGGTGAAGGGATTTTTTCATATAAATAAAACGCACTTTTTACGGGAACAATCCCATCAACTTCCCCTTGAACAATTAACACTGGAACCTGAATCTTTTGGAGGAGAGGCCTCACATATTGGACTAGCTTCCGAAATTCCATCGTTGCACTAAAGGGCGTATTTTTTATTTTTTTCTTATAGCGTAAAAATAAATCATTTTCCTTTAGCTTCCCTCTAAATGTGTCTCTTATCATGCCGCCAATATCTGCAAATAACCTTTTTGGATTGACATAATAAACCGCTGCACTTAATAAAACCAGCTTTTCGACTGGATACTTTGTCGAAAGATAAGAGGCAATTAGTCCTCCCATTGAAAAACCAATGACATACACTTTTTCACATTTCGATAATAGCTTCTCAATCGCCTGCTCAGCATGCTCGATCCACTCTTGATAAAACACACCTTTTAAAACTAATTCTTCTCCATGTCCAGGTAACGTAACCATCTGGATTTCCCAATCAGTCACCTCTTGGAGATGAAGAGCTAACGGCTCTACCTCGTATGGCGCTCCTGTAAAACCATGAATACACAAACAACCAATCATCATTTTTCCTCCGAAGATATCGAAAATTAATGGTGGGCCATTAAGCTTATTTTCAGACTATCAGCAATTATTATTTTAACAATTTTAAGGGAACTTATTAATAGTAGTCCAGCTCTTTAATATGAATATACCCGATTTTTATGAAAATCAACCATGAATTTACATGGAATTCATTTCAATATACGGGATTAAGTTAATCAAATTTTTACTTTTTTTACTGACAAAAAAGCCAAACCATTGAGGAGTGGCTTTTCATATAAAATTCTTTTAGACCCTCTTTAATTTTCTGCTGTTTGCTGTCTTTTCCTTTTTGCGTTTGTGACCCAGTCAATAAAGGCACGCTTTTGAGAAAGGACGAAAGCTTCAATTCTTAGCTATTGGATCTGTACAAAATTTATTGAGTAATTCCTCGAAGTTTTTTTACACTTTCTTATTTTAACCCTTCAACTACTTCTTCAAGCCTCATTCCACGGGAAGCTTTGACTAAAATGAGATCTCCCTTTCCTGCCGTTTGTTTAAGATCCGCAATCAACTCCTGTTTATCTTCATAGTGCTTCACTTTTTCTGGAAGGAAATTTTTTAAAGCGCCGTTCGCAATATAAGCTCCCAATTTTCCGAAAGTATATACATAATCAATGGCCGTGTGATTTATTTCCCGGCCTACCTCAGTATGAAAGAACTCTTCATGGTCGCCTAGCTCAAGCATGTCCCCTAGAACAACGACTTTCTTTATATATCCATCCAAATCCTCCATCAATTTGACTGCTGCTTTCATTGATGTTGGACTCGCATTGTAAGCATCATTAATAATTGAAAGGCCGCTTTCCGTTTTTGTCATCTCGAGGCGCATGCCTGTCATCTCTAAACAGCTTAAGCCTTCTCTTATTTTTTCTTCAGATAAACCGAAATGCTTGGCGGCTGCAATAGCTGCAAGAGCATTGTATACATTATGTTTACCTAAGATTGGAATAGAGTACTCTGAGCCGTTCACTTTAAAAGAGGTGCCTCCAGTCTTCTGCAGGATTTCATCTGGATAAAGGTCATTCCTGTCCCCATCACCAAACGTGGTCTTCTTAAATGGGAGATCCTTTACCCGCTCTTGTAATAAAGGTTCATCTCCAATGTAGATTAACTCTCCAGAAGAATTTAAGCCTGATACAATTTCCAGCTTTGCATCTGCAATTCCTTCACGTGAACCTAAATCCATTAAATGAGACTCTCCGATATTCGTTATCACAGCAATATCAGGTTTCGCTAATTTAGACAACAGCTCTATTTCACCTTTACTGCTCATGCCCATTTCAAGAACAGCAATGTCAACTGATTCAGGCATAGCAAGCAGAGTAAGGGGCAGGCCGATATGGTTATTGAAATTCCCTTTTGTTTTATGTACTTGATAAGCAGTTGACAAAACCGATGCGATTAAGTCTTTCGTCGTTGTTTTTCCATTACTCCCAGTGACCCCGACAACTTTAACCTGTAATTGCTCTTTATAATTCTGTGCTAATAATTGGAGAGCTTTCAACGTATCTTCGACAAAGATAACCGGTTTATTCTGAGGGGGATTCTTTTCTTTTTCAGACCATAAAGCAGCGCCTGCACCATCTAAAAGCGCTTGAGCCGCAAAACGATGTCCATTAAAATTTTCTCCTGCAATTGGAATAAAAAGGCTTCCTTTGACTACCTTTCTAGAATCTATTATAACTTGTTCAATTACGTTGTTTTCATATTTGGAATCCAATCCTCTGCCGTTTACCATTTCTTGAATCTCTTTTAGAGATCGTTTTATCATTTACGGTCCCTCCTTACTAAAAGAAAGGCCGACTCCATTGGTCAGCCCCTCCTTTGTCTTTTAGGCTCTTTTCTAAGAGATTTTTATTGTTTAACTTAAATTAAGACACTCATTGATTCACCTATTGCTTCATGTCCTCATACTTGACCTTCCATCTCGGGAGTACTATAACTCTTGAGGTAATAGGTTTTGTTTAACAACAAAGTTTCGAAAACAGCTTTCATTTAGAATGTATGTTTAATTTGTTGTTTGGCTTCATGGCGTTCAATAGCTAAATGAACAAGCTTTTCAATTAATTGCGGATATTCTACTCCAGTATGCTTCCATAAGAGCGGAAACATGCTAAAAGGTGTAAAGCCAGGCATTGTATTTACCTCATTAATTAAGGCTCTTCCGTCCTTCGTTAAAAAGAAGTCTGCACGCACAAGTCCTGCTCCATCAATCGCTTTAAAAGATTTAATCGCCATTTCTTTGATCATTTCATATTCTTCCTCTGATACCTCTGCAGGGATGATGAGATCTGTATTCCCGTCTTCATATTTTGCTTGGTAATCATAAAAATCTTTTTTCGGAGCAATTTCCCCAACGACAGAGCATTCAGGATGGTCATTACCTAATACGCCAATCTCTATTTCTCTCCCTGCAATTCCTTCTTCAACAATGACTTTACGATCGTATTCAAATGCTTCTTTAAAGGCTTTCTCTAAGCCGGCGCGGTCATTACATTTGCTGATTCCAACACTTGACCCTAAATTTGCCGGCTTAACAAAGCAAGGGTAGCCTAACTCGCTTTCTACTCTCGAATATGCATTTTCAGGTGATTTATCCCAATCGTTCTTAATAAACCACACATAGCTTGCTTGCTCTAAACCAGCTTGAGCAAAAAGGTTTTTCATGATGACTTTATCCATCCCAGCGGCAGAAGATAAAACTCCATTCCCAACGTAAGGCATATTTAGGAGTTCAAGCATACCCTGAATGGTTCCGTCCTCCCCATTTGGACCATGCAATAATGGGAAAACAACATCAATTTGTTCCTGCTTTATTTCCGTTTTAGCTGGGAATAAATCTTGGTTTAATGCCAGTGGAGAAACTATTTCTCCTTTATCTAATTGAAGAAGCTTCACATCTGAGACAGCTCCTTCGAGTTGATTACCTCTTATCCATTCGCCATTTGATGTAATATATATGGGATGTATTTCAAATTTTGTTAGATCTAACGCTTTAATTACTGCGAGGGCTGTCTGCAAGGAGACGTTGTGTTCTGCTGATTTTCCGCCATATACTAGCCCAAGTTTAATTTTCATTCGTTTTCCCCCTCAGAAGTTCATCTCTTACATTTTATCACTTTCGCCTATTTTTGTTCTAACTTTTAAAAAAATCTCTATAGTATTCGTCTTGTTTGGGAAATTTCGTCCTTCAAGCATGAATTCCCTCTTCATTTATGTTTTATAATACAATAGATGTAGAAAAGAAAGGTGTGTTTTTCATGGAAGAAATTCAATCAACAGAACAATTTAATGAACTAATTAACGGAGACCGCGAAGTACTTATTAAATTTTTTGCTGACTGGTGTCCTGACTGCACTCGAATGAATATGTTTATTGAGGAAATATTAGAAGAGTATAGCAGGTATGAGTGGTATGAAATCAATAAGGATAAGTTTCCTGATATAGCAGAAGAAAACCAAGTAATGGGAATCCCAAGCATCTTAATTTTCAAAGAAGGCAATAAGATCGCTCATCTCCACAGCGCTAATGCTAAATCACCTGAGGAGGTTCAAGAATTCTTAAGCGAACATTTGGGATAATGAAAACTTTCATGGACACCCCAGCCAAAAGCAATTTTATACAGAAAACCTGAGGGATTTTCTCTGCAAGCGGAGCTTAAAGAACAGACAGCCTGCTAAATTAGCACATACGATTGGAAGATGGGACAACCCTGTTAGCAAAAAATGGAGCTTTTCTTTCAATTAAAGGAAAGTTTTTATAAACATTGTTTATCCAGGATCTAAATAATTTACATTAATAACAAAGGGCAAACTAGAACCGAAAATAAGGTTTTAGTTTGTCTTTTCTTTATATAGCGCAATAGATCACGCTGTCCTTGATGAGTCTCTTGCATTTGACCTTCAAGAAAGTTCCTAGTTCGGTATTCCCTGATATTTCGTAACATTAAATCAAAACGACCTTTCCAAATAAATGGAGATAACCTGACAAATTTAATCCCTCCCCACAAGGTTAATAGGTTAAAATAAAGTTACATTTTCAGAATTCACCAAAAACAGGAGAGGTCTAACATGCTTCTTCGCAACAGTAATTTTTTATATTTTTGGTTCGGTCAAACGGCTTCCATATTTGGCAGCAGGTTAAGTGACCTGGCCATTCCGTGGATTGCTTTACAGCTTACGAATTCGCCTATGCAGACTGCTTTGATCACGATGAGCTCCCAGTTAGCACCTCTTATTTTTTCTCTACCAGCAGGAGCATGGGTAGAATCACGATCTAAAATTAGAATGGCCATGTTATCAGAAGCTGCTAGAGCGGTGATGATTACCCTTTTGGCTATTTTTGTTTTTTCGGAGCAGTTTAATGAATGGGTCGTTTTTTTCCTTCTCTTTTTCAGCGGTTTTTCCGGACTGATATTTCGAATTTCAACAAATGCCATGCTCCCTTCCCTTGTTGGCAGGAAACATTTATTAGATGCTCATAATTATTTAGAAGGGGCAGACGCCATCAGTACATTCATTGGTCCATTATTAGCAGGCTTTATTTTCACAGCTTTAGGTGCGGGTTGGACGATTGCTATTGATGCTGCTACCTACTTTGTTTCTTTGCTGGGCATTTGCTTCATTTGCTTTGAACCCAATAAATCTTCAATCCAAAAGGATACACTGATAAAAGGTACTACATTCAAGCTGGCGTTAGAAGGAATCTTGTATATGTTTGCTTCACCCTTACAGCGATTCCTATCCTTCAATCACATTATGCTAAACTTTTTATCAAACGCTGTAATCTTATTAGTGATTATTTACAGTAAAGATTCCTTGAATCTGAACCCAGCTCAAACAGGGATCCTTTTATCTGCAGCAGGTCTGGGTAATATTGCAGCTGTGTTATTATTAGACCGTATGAAATGGCTTACTTGGCGAACCCTTTATTTCTTTTCAACGTTTGTTACTTTGATAGGAATCTTATGTATTAGCACTGGAAATCATTTTTACGTTCTTTTCATTGGGATGTTTTTGTTTGACGGGGCATTGTCAATGGGGTTTGTTATTCATGGGACTAGTAGACAATCTGTTACACCTGACCGATTGCTTTCACGAATTAGCAGCGGCGGTCTTTTTATTTCTGGTATAGCCACTATTACTGGACATCTGTATGCTGGCGGATTGGCTGAAATGCTCGGCGCAAGGCTGGGATTACTATTTTGCAGTGTCTTGCTGGTACTTGCGATTCTTTATTCTTTGTCAAAAAAAGAAATGCGACTTACCTTACAGGAGCTGGAGCCGGAAAAAGAATAACACGAACAATTCGCAGTAATGTTCATGTTATCCTTTAATCGCTTCAAATGTAAACGTCTGATCATGATGAGAAGGTTCTTTTTCATATTGATAATCCGCTGAAAGAGTAATGCCTGAGAATCCAATCCGTTCTAATATTAATTTGAACTCTTTTATTCCATACCATCTTTGCGGAAGTCGCTGAAGCTCACTTTTCATTAATTCTCCTTGTTTCCATTTCTCATATTTCAAGAAACTTACACTGTATTGATTCAAAAAGTCTACTTCAACCATCTTAGTCTCAAGAGTGATCAATTCGCCAGCCTTTGTATTCCACGACTTCGTTGTGACTGTATTTGGAGACAACTCATTTTGTAAATATAGATCAAGGATTAGCTTGCCGCCAGTTTCAAGATGATCGTAGAAATTTTTCAGGGCTTGAATCGATTCTTTACGGTCTTCAATCAGCAAAAAGGTTCCTGCAGGCAAGATGATAGCCTCGTACTTTTTCGGCAATTTGAAATGATGCATCTCCATTTGATAAAGAGTGGGTTTGATTCCCCTTTCCTCGCACCTTCCTCGGCATGATTGCAGCATATGGACAGAATGATCCAATCCTTCTACTTTAAATCCAGCTTCAAGCAGCGGAATCAAGACTCTCCCAGAACCAGTTCCAGGTTCTAATACATGGCCTGAAACACTTTTTAATCTTTTTTTATAATATTCGATATCACCAAAAGTATGGCCTAGCGGTTTATCCAGATCGTACACTTCTGTTGCAAGTTCACTATAAGAATGAAACATTCAAGTCTTTACCTCCCGCAATTGCTTGAATAGCTTGGCACACTTTATAAAGAGTGAGAGCTGATCTTTTCCTTATTAGGTATTCCCAACTTTACTGTAATTTCTTCTTATGTTTTGGAAAACGCTTGTGCTACATAATCAAAATGCTGCAATTACCCAATATGAAATAAACAACAAAGCTTTTTAGACAGCAGGTGGTTCGCTTCTTTTTCATTTAATTCATAATAGCTCCAAGTTCCTTTTGTTGTTTTTATTATAAGGCTTGCATCCAATAAGATTTTCAAATGATAGGAAAGCTTTGATTGCGGCATTTCTACCACATCACTTAAATCACAAACACACACACTTCCTCTCTTTACAATCTCATTCAGAATTTGTAATCTCTTCTTGTCAGCCAGTGCCTTAAATTTCTTCTCATAAAGCTCAAAGGTTTGCTCTATGGATAAATCTTTATGGATGAATTCTGCCATTTACGTTCCTCCTGTAGGAAAATTCAGTTAACGCTTCACCTATGTGAGTTTTTTTGGGGGATTCTTTAATTATCTTCATTATAGAAAAGCGAATCTTATCCAACAAGCTTTCAATTTTATTTCTAAATAAAGACAATTTGCTTCAAGTATCACATCAGATCTCAATTTTTTGTTTTATCAGAACGAAGTTTTTGAGACAGCCTTTTTATTCGACGTATTTCCCCAGAAATATTTCCGGGGAAACATTTTCTCGTAAGATCAGACAAAAATAAGACTAAAAACTTAATGGCGGCTTGTCCAATGCTGACAAATAAAGAGGAGCCTTCTGGAAAAAAGTTATTTTTGCCCTGTTTGGAGACTTGCTTATAACCTTAAACTATTTAGCGTTTGAACTCGATAAAGATAACATTCTTTTGATAAAAAAATCGGCCAAGGATTGGCCGATTTTTTTCTAGCAGGTTATCCATTCACACTTTAATGAAGAAAGCTCCCAGTCTTCAGGAACGGGGACATCTGATAAAACTTTATTAATAGTAGATAGGCTTGCCATTTTAAAATTTGCTTTTACGCCTAACTTCGAATGATCAGTAAGCACGAAGGCCTCAGTAGAATTTTTGATAAGAATTTTTGCCATTGATGATTTTTCTAAATCATAACATGTCAGTCCATCATCAGGAAGAAGTCCATCAATTGAGATAAATGCCTTATCAATAAAAAATTCCTTTGCCATTTGTTCTGCAAGTGAACCCGAAGTTCGATAGTGGCGGCAGCGGACAATTCCTCCAATAAAGATGACTTCCCCATTAAATTGCTGCTTATTTGCATAGCATAGAAGTTTAGATGCCGCTGGGAACGAGTTTGTGATGATCGTTATATTGTTCAGATCGCATAAATTGTGAATCATTTGGAGGGTAGTACTTCCTTCATCAATAAATATGACGTCTCCGTCACTTATAAAAGATACTGCCCGATCAGCAATCCTGCGCTTTTCTTCAATATGAAGAATTTCTCGTTCGAACATGGATGGCTCTTCTGCTTCACCATCCAATTTCACAGCACCGCCGTATACTTTCTTTAGCTTTCGTTCACTTTCCAATTCTTCAAGATATCTGCGTATTGTCTCAGTAGAAACAGCGAAGCTTTGTGCAAGATCATTCACACGTACTTTCCCATTCTGATCAATGAGTTCGATAATCACTCGTTTTCTTTCCTCAGCTAATAAAGACATCCTCTAAACTCCTTGCTCTATTTTCATTTCTACTTTCGTTACTTGTTCTTTGACAAATATACCACGTTTTTCTAATTCTTTGAATATAAGGGTGGGATCAATAAAGGCTTCTTCTGGAATGACAATCCCTTTTTGTTGTACCACTCCTTTGGCCAAAAGTTCTGTCGCAATAGCAAATGGAATGGCAACATTTCTTGTGTAGGCTCTTAGTTTTTCCCAGCCCTTCACACTTCCATCTGAAGACGGGTGAGTATGGGTGAGAGTATGCTTATACGTGTTGCAGTCTTTTTGACCGATCACTTCAATGTGCAAGGCATATCCATATAACTCCGTCTCAGTTCCTTCTCTAGATTGATATAAATATTCTGATATACAATCTAAAATACCGACATTCATTCCATTTATTGAAATCTCATCATTCCGTAAAAAACCATACTCATATAAAGCGCGCACAAGCTTCATGTTTGGCTCCGGCCATTTACCTCTTACTTCTATTAACTTTACACCTTTCCCACTTAAAGCCTTAGCCAGAGTTTTCGTCTCAGAATGAGGAATAATATATTGGATCCCCTTCCCGTATGGTTCAGGCAGTTCAATTTCTCTTGGTCTTGCAAATGGCGGAACCTGTATAAATTCGCCATTTTCATAGACGACCCTTGTTGGAAGATTTGGATCGTATTCATAGGTTGTCGTTTCGGTTATTGATTTTGAGAAGGCAATGGGACGATACGATCCATGGCTTACACGGACAGATTCCACTGTATCAAGCTGACCTGCTGCATGCATCGCCATCATTTGCGTTAATCCAGGCGTCATTCCAAAGCCAGGCAGACATGTCCTTCCCCTTGAAACAAACAAATCATGGTGCTCATCTTCCTCGCCAAAACCATTTAAATTAATACCATGACAGCCCGCTTCTGCAATACAAGCAGTTGATTTACCATTTAACGTGATTGTCGTACCATCCATCACAATGTCATAACCTTGCATTTTTTTTACTGTATCCTCATGGTCAAATACGTTCACCTTTATAAAATCAACACGAGGATCGTCCAGCCATTCTACTACCTTTCTCCCTTCTTCTTCATTAAAATCCGCCACTGTAATTTTTTCAAAAGAAGAGAATTGGACTAAATCTAAAATTGCTTCTCGACAAATCTTTCCTGCTCCGCCAAGGCAAAATACTTTCATACACTAAAAACCCCCTCACTTAAGTTTACGTCCTTCACTGTCTCTACTAATCTCTCAATATCTTTAGGATACACTTCACCAATATTTCCTATCCGGAACGTTTCGACCTTAGAAATTTTACCTGGGTATATAACAAAACCTTTTTCTTTCAACCTTTTATAAAAACTCTCAAATGTAAATTCACGATTTTTTGGATAAAGAAAAGATGTGATAATCGGTGATTGATCCTCTTCTTTTAGAAGTGGTTTAAAGCCATTTTCCATCATTCCGCCCACTAATCGTTTTTGATTACATCTGTACCTCTCATATCGGGCAGGTACTCCACCTTCTTTTTCAAGCTCCAATAATGCTTGGTAAAATGCCCTGACCACATGGGTTGGAGAAGTAAACCGCCACTTTCCATGGTGCTCTTCCATTGTTCTATATTGATCATACAAATCTAGTGATAACGATCTGGCAAAACCTTTACAACCTTCAAGCTCTGCCCGATTTGCAATAACAAATCCGAACCCGGGTACACCTTGAATGCATTTATTTGCACTGCTAATTAAGTAATCTATTCTAAGCGCTGAGACATCTATTTGAATTCCTCCAAAGCTGCTCATCGCATCAACAATTGTCACTTTGTGATATTCCTTTGCTAAGCGGCATACTTCTTCAATCGGATTGAGCATACCTGTTGTTGTTTCACAATGAACGACAGCAACATGAGTAATATCAAGATCTGTGTCCAATATTTTCTTTATCTCTGAAAGATTTGTTGAAGATCTCTCATCAGTTACACTAACGGCAACAGGTATATTCAGCATTTTTGCCATTTGAACAATCCGGTCCCCATATGCTCCATTGGTTGCGATTAATAGCTTTCCTTTATCCTGTGGAATGACAGAGCCAATAACCGATTCTACGCAAAACGTTCCGCTTCCCTGCATGAGGACTGCAGTATAAGCATCCGAATCGTTAGCTGCTAAAGCTGTTAACCTGTTTCTTACTTCTTGAACCAATTCATTATAATCTTGATCCCATGTGCACCAGTCTCTAAGCATAGACATGCGAACTTCTTTAGAAGTCGATAGCGGTCCTGGTGTTAAAAGCAAATAAGGATTTTCCATGTCCACCCCACCAATCCAATTTAAGAATGATTTATACTTAAATGATTATTTATCTCCTCAAGAACACTAGGAAGCTCTTCAAAGCGATCAATTACATAGTGAGCTCCAGCTTGGAAGAAACGTTCTCTGATAGCCGCCATCTTTTCAGTTAATACGCTTGATTCCATTCCTTCAACCTCTTCCTGCGAAAGTCCAAGCTCATTACTTCCTAAAATAATCCCAACTGTCAACATACCGGCATTTAGCCCTTCCTTCATATCTGCCACTGTATCTCCGACCTTCACAAGCCTTTTCATCGGGAAAATGCCTAGCTCCATTGCGTTTAAATAGCACATCCAAGGAAAAGGCCGCCCTTCTTTCACATCATCAGGAGTAGCAAGATAGTCAGGTTCATACCCTTTTTCCTTTGCTTTAGGTGCGACAATATTCATCATATCCTTTGTATAGCCTGTGGTTGAGCCGATTTTATACCCTAGCTCGCGAAGCTGTTCAACAGTTTGCAAAACTCCTGGAATCGGGGTTGTATACTGAGGAAGTACTTCAAACAGCATATATTCAAAATTTTCGTACATTTCATTGATATCCCTTTGAGTAGGAGCTTGCCCATGAACCTCAAGCCATTTCCCTTTTACCCGCGGCATTTCAGCAATTGCCCGGACATGGTCAAGCTTAGGCAGACCCATTGGTTCTCTCGCTTCCTCAGCCGAGATTTCTACACCTTTCTTTTTAAAAATTTCTATAAATACCTTTAAGGGGGCAAAGCACCCATAATCAATTACTGTTCCAGCCCAATCTAAAACAATACCCTCAACTTTGTTCATCCTTACTCCTCCTTATGATTTTTGCCAGATAGCAGATCGCTTTCGAATGGCTTTGGTTGATACTTCGTAGATAATACGTACAGCGATGTTCGTCACGACAATTAAAACACTCATGGCTGCGGCAGATGCTACATTTCCTGCATCATCCATATTAACGATCGAAATTGCTGCCAGCTTGAAGTCCGCTGAATATAAGAAAATAACAGCTGAAACGGTGACCATTGCATTCACAAAATAATACATCGCCATTTCTAAAATGGCCGGCAGGCACATCGGCAATGTGATCGTAAAAAATGTTTTATAGAACGGAACTCCCATTGATTCAGACACTAAGTCATATTCCTTATCCAACTTTTTCAATGCTGTTGTCGCCGTTATAAACGTGACAGAATAAAAGTGGACAATATTTGCAATAACAATAATTGCGATCGTTCCATATAAAAAGTTGAAAGGATTGCTTAATTCAAATCCAAACAACGTAAAATCCTGTTTACTAAAAAAGAAAATGTAACTTAAACCAATGACTAAACCTGGGACTGCCAAAGGTAAAATGGATAGAAAGTAGCTTATCTTTCTTAGTCCTGTCATTCTCCTGAACTTTTCAATGACATATGCATAAATAAACGTAAAGATTGTTCCAAAGACTGCTGTGAGCGCCGAAGCTATTAAACTATTTTTATATGCGGATAATCCATCTCCAGAGAAGCTATTAAACTGAAAATGTTCAATGGTTAAACTCAAATCGTAGGGCCAAATTTTGACACTCGCTGCAAGCAAAACGGAAAGCATTAGGATCAAAATCACCATTGATATACCCGAACAATAGAAGAAAGCAAGTATATCTCTCCGCTTATTTTTCTTCAGTTGGTAGGGAACAGATTTTGATGTTAAATAGTTTACTTGTTTTCTTTGAGTGAATTGATCTATTCCAAAAGCAAAGACTGCCGGCAGCATTAAGATCATCCCTACTGCAGCTCCCATTGCCATATTTTGTTGACCAATCACTTGTTTATAAACATCTGTTGCGAGCACATCATACTGCCCGCCTAAAATCTTAGGCGCTCCATAGTCGGTAAAGCTTAATGTGAAGACGACAAACAGAGAACTAATCAAGCCATATTTAACGGATGGAAGTGTAATAACAAAAAACTTTTTCATATTGTTTGCTCCCATCGTATCAGCTGCTTCATATAGGCGATTATCTGACCCTTGCAAAGCAACAACCATAATGAGAAAAGCTTGCGGAAAGGTGTAAATCACCTCTGCTATCACAATCCCAATTGGGCCATATAAATCAATTTTCACCCCCGGCAGCATGTTAAAAAATCCATTTGTAACCATCCCTTGGTTCCCAAATAAATACACAAGCGCTATCCCATGCATCATTGTAGGAGCGAATAAAGGTAATAACGCTGAATATCGAAAGAACGTCTTCCCTTTGACATTGGTTCGTACGATTGCATAGCTATAGGCGAAAGCAAGACTCACAGATAGTACAGTAGTTAGAGTTGAAACAAATAGCGTGTTTTGTAAAGACTGCAGGAGAGCGGGTGTTTGAAAATATCGTATAAAGTTCTCGAGTCCTGCAAATGCTCCTTTTTCATTTAAAAAAGCTTGTACAAACAATGACAGCAGCGGAAACACAAGGACAATACATAGGGACAACACCACGAGGAAAATAAGAATCCGCTGCAGCCACTCGTTTGTACCAGCTTTTTGCCTGATCGCTTTTTTCTTATTAAAAATCGCTACCTTTTCTGCTAATTGCATTTAAACAACCACCTGTTCCTTATATGCTAGTATGCGGTTTTCAGGTAAGGTAATCGCCAATTGGCTGCCTTTTTGGATGTTTAGCCTATGGGCGATATGAGCGGAAACATCCACCTTTACTAATTCATTGAATAACGAAGATGTTGGTTCAACAACCTTTACTTTTAGGCGGTAAACAGGGCCTTTAAATTCAACAGTCTCTACAATAGACAACAAACCATTTTCCTCTGTAACTTTAATATGCTCAGGCCGTATTGCTACAACATCCTTAAGATTCGAATGTTTATTGATAAAATTAATCGAACCGATAAAGTCCGCAACAAATGGGTGATTCGGTTGATAATAAACTTCTTGTGGAGTACCTGTTTGAACAATCTTCGCATTATTCATCACAATAATTTTGTCTGCCATGGTCAGCGCTTCTTCTTGATCATGGGTGACCATGATTGTTGGTATCCCTGTCTTTTCTTGAATCATACGGATTTCATATCTCAACTTTTCCCTGACCTTGGCATCAAGCGCTGACAGCGGCTCATCTAATAATAGAAATTCAGGTGATAATGCAAGAGCTCTTGCTAGAGAAACACGCTGCTGCTGTCCACCTGATAACTGCGCAGGATGTTTGTCCATTACATGTAATAGATCAACCAGCTCCAGTGCTTCCATTGCTTTTTCACGAACCTGCTGTTTAGGGATTTTCTTAGCTTTTAAACCAAATTCAACATTTTTCAAAGCAGTTAAATTCGGGAACAAGGCATAGGATTGAAAGACAATGCCGAAGTTCCTTTTAGCAGGCGGTAAATTGGTGATGTCCCTTTCGTTAACATAAATTCTCCCTTTTGTTGCTTGATCCAAACCGGCAATTAGACGCAATAAAGTAGTTTTCCCGCAGCCACTCGGACCCAGAAGACAAACAAACTCATTTTTATTCATCTGAAAAGAAATTTGCTCTAATGCTGTAAATTGTCCAAAGTGCTTGCTGACACCTTCTACCTTTAAAAAAGAATTTGTCACAACTCGTCCACCCTTTCTGGAAGTGAGAAGCTAGATGCAAGAATATAGAAATCAGCGAAAAACCCGATCTCTTATAAATAACCACCTTAAGCTCCTTCGTACTTTGTCTAACTTTACCTTTTGAATTGATAAGAAAATCCTCATGGCCTGGTCCTTTGGCGACAAAGACGAGCCGCCAGCAGGTTGTTCTTTAACTTTCTCAGCGGATAGGCTTATGTAGGAGTAGCTGATAGCGCCTTGACCCAGACATGGGAATTTGCAGCCTTGCCATGAGATCGTTCTGCCAGAATTATTTATTCTTTTGGTTCGGCTTTGCCTCCAAATTCAGACTCCCACTTTTCCAGGATAGAATCACGATTTTTTGCAGCCCATTTAAGATCATTTTCCTTATACATTTTGTCTTCCACGGTTTCTGGAAACCCTTCAGGCTTTTCAAAATCGTTTTCCATTGTAGAGAAACCATTTGCATCATAATATTTTTTCATGACATCTTCAGAAACAGCCCAATCCAAGAATGCCTTTGCTGCCTCTTCGTTTTTCATATTTTCTTTATTAATAAGGCCATTTGCCTCAACATCCCAGCCTAAACCTTCCTCAGGCATGATGACCTCAACAGGTGCGCCTGTTTGCTTTTGAGTGACACCGCTGTATACAAGTGAAATTCCAATCGGATATTCACCTGATGCTGCCTGTTTTGCAGGCTTTGAACCAGAGTGAGTATAGGCTGCTATATTCTCATGAAGATCAGACATATATTCCCATGCCTTTTCTTCACCCATCATTTGCACCCAAGCATTTACGGTTAAGTACCCAGTACCAGACGAAGCAGGATGAGGCATAACAATTAGCCCTTTATATTCCGGCTTACTTAAATCTTCATATGATTTAGGGTTTGGCAGATTACGCTTTTTAAGTTCTGTCGTATTCACAACAACCCCTGTCATAAAGGCTGTATTCCCTACCCATTTTTCCGGTTGCTCAGAATCTTTATATTCTGGTAAAACTTTTTCTGAACCTTTCGGGGTGTACCCTTTTAACAAATCTTTTCCTTCAAGCGCCAGAAGACTTGAAGCAGCAAGTCCCCAAACGACGTCAGCCTTCGTATTCTCTCCTTCAGCCAGCAGCTTAGCTGTTACAACTCCTGTAGAATCTCGCACAATATTCAATTCGACGTTCGGATATTGTTCTTCAAACGATTTTAAGTATTCAGGGATTAATTCTTCTTCAATAGCTGTGTAAACCGTTAATTCTCCTTTAACCTTTTCGTTTGCTGATTGTTTTCCGTTGCTTGAATTTGAGCCGCAAGCTGCTAACACTGAAAGAGATAAAATTAATATAAATACTTTTATTATGTGGTTTTTCATTGTTTTTCTCCTTTTTTATTAATTTTGTTTCTTAAGTACAATATAAAACCACATTATTGAGCTAGTATTAATAAATTGTAAAGATATTGTTTTTTTGTGTATTTCATTTGTTTTAAGTTGTTTTTTAAAAAATTAAGCTTAAAAACAACAAAAAAGAACCATGGCCAAAATGACCAATGGTTCCCTTTGTTTGGTTTAAAAGCTTTATTCATGCCAGGCCTTAGAAGGTCTGTCACTTGGATATCCATGCTTTTCTCTATAGGCTTTTCTTTCCTCTGTGAAATCCCACCAGTTTTTCTTACTCCCTGGGTGATTCGCATGATGGACTATACATCTTATAGAATCCTCGACACAAGGATCCATCCATACCCCGTAATATTTTTCCAATTCGAGCGTTAAATCTTCCCCGCGGCAGTTTCTAATTTCCTCAAATGAATGGTAGCCAAGATCTATCACAACCCAATTGGCAAGCTTTGGACCGATAGAGGGAATGGCTTGAAATAAAGCTAATGCAATTAGCTCCTTTGCTCTATTTTGAGAAATTTTAAGGCACTTGGCCAGTTCCTCTTCCTTGTAATTTTTCACGGCAGAAAGCCTGATTTTATTTTTTCTAAGGCAGTCCCGTTCCTGATCTGTTAAGGGAAGCTTTGGCGTCTTCTCGTTTCCCATCCAAATTTCACCTTCTTTTAAACAAACGTTTGATTATATTATTGAACGTTCATTTTTTATGTAAACTTATATTTTTATAATGTTATCCAATACCTTAAAACCACATTCCCATTATCTTCAACGAATTCAGATTCCAATTTTCCATGATTGCTTACTATCGTTTTTGAAGAGGCTGTATTATCTTTATCACAAGTAACTAGTACCCTCTCCAGTCCAAGGTCCCTCGCTTTTTCCAATGCAAGCCTTAACATCATTTTGGCATATCCATTTTCACGAGCACTCGGCCGGACTCCGTATCCAATATGTCCGCCCTTTTTTAGCAAGTACTCATTTAAACGGTGACGAATATTTACAGCACCTAGCATCACATTGTCCTTATTCATCAGCCAGTAGGTAGAATGTGGCACAAAGGTTTCTGGAATATTAATCCCTTCTTTATAATCATTCATTTTTTCAATAAGCGTGGAAAAAGGCTTCGGCTCAAGTCTTAACACAAAAGGAACCATGGTTTCTCCTGCTTCACACCATTCTTGCACCATTTCTTCATAAGCTTTTTGAAAAGAAAGGGCTGGCTCTACTAATCTTACACCGTTCATATCATCACCTCTAAAAGTCATAGCGCTGCACTTTTCTTCTTGTTCCCTGTTTTCACTATTTCCAGGAGTCTTCTAAGCCATTTTAAAGCATACTGAAAGACAGGGCTTTGGATAAGCGTATAAATAAATGAAACGATAAAAATTGGACCACCTAGTAAAAAGCCAATGAACAAAACAACACTTTCTACTAAAATACGGGCTCTGCTAATGGACATCCTAGTCTTATCACTGATTAATAGCATAAACCCATCTCGGGGACCTGCCCCCATCCCTGCTGCAACATACATTCCTCCCCCGACCCCTGTAATCACTATCCCGCAAAATAGAATGAAATAGTCCAACCATGTATACGTGGCTTGAGGCAGTATATCCAACCACAGGAAGAAATCCATAATCGGACCAATTAAAATGGCATTTAAAAAAGTTCCATAATGAATATACCTTCGATCAACGATAAGAGAAATAAGAATAAGGAAAAGTCCGCAAATGACTGCCCAAGTTCCAATCGTAAGGCCAAATCTTTCAAAAAGGGAAACATTCAGAACCTCCCAAGGATGAAGACCGAGAAACTGAACCTTGACAGCAATCGCGTTACCAAGAGCATACAGAACAAGCCCAAAAAAGAAAAAAATCCCCCTCACTGCTATAATCATCTGTTATCACCACTATTTTCTTAAATACTTCAACATCTTAAAAATCCTATTTACCATATTATGCTATTCCAATAAGAAAGAATCAATTAATTGGTTTCGAGGATTTCCTAAACTACCTTAACAAGGAAACTGAAGGCCTCCTATTGAATAGTAATAGAAAGTGATGTTTACTAATGGAGGTGTTCAATATGAAGGATCATGATCACACGAATTGGATAGATTCTATTTTTCAAGAGGAAGAGAAAAAAGGAAACGTAAATAAGCTCCCCGGATTTGGAAAACCGCTTCCTAAAAAATCACTTGAAGGGGACATTTTCACAAACATTGTAAAACGCGCTAACTACTTGCCTGTATGGGTCAGCACTCAAAAATCAATTCACGAAAAGATCGAAAAGGCGATCAATCTCCTATCTTATAATCAATTAGCAGAAGCAGAAAAGCTCGTAGAAGAAATTAATATCGCGATTAAAAAATATAATTCCATATGCCCGCCTTCCATGCAAAAATGCCTTGTACAATTGGAGAAGCTATCAGATCAGCAAAAATATTGGGAATGATAATGTAATAATTAATAGGTAAGTCTCAAGAGTTAAATAAACAGTGGATGGCGCAAATTTAACCTTGATCTAGACAGTATCACTCTTGTCTAGACAATAATTTTTCAAATCGGCAAATAATAGTTCGCTTCCAGATAATAAATCTTCAAAATCGGCAAATAAATTTTACGACTCGGCTCAAATAAGGGGAGCTTCAGACAATAAAACTTAAATGAAGACAATTTAAGTGGACCTCTCATTAGCTTCTTTGCAATTTAGCTTTTTATGTTTCCTTTCTACCATACCCGCTTCTATGCTCGGGCAATCTATTTTTTAATAAAGGAAAATAGGGTACTCTTCTAGTAAAAGGAAAGAACGAAGGAGGTAACAAATGAAATTAGATCATGTGGTGCATTATGTGGAAAAGCCTGCAAAAGAAGCAGCCGGCCTTTTTCAATTACTTGGATTTCATACGATAGCAGGCGGTATTCATGATAAATGGGGATCGTCCAATAGCTTATGTTATTTTGACCTCTCATATCTTGAATTTTTGACCATTGATGATCGAAAAAAAGCCCTGCAATCAGATAATCCTCTTATCCAGCTTGTAGGTAATCAGAAAAACGAAGGGCTCTATCAGGTGGCCCTAAGAACAAATGAGATGAATTCACTTGTAGAAAGATTTAAACAAAAAGGGTTAAATGTAATGGGTCCCTTCCCTGGGCAGAGAAAGCGGGCTGATGGAAAACTGCTTGAATGGAAGATGTTGTTTGTTAGCCACCAGGAGGCTTCTTATCCATTACCATTCTTCATTGAATGGAAGGATTCAGATGAGGAGCGCAGAAGAGATTTAGAGGAAATCGGCGCTATTCTGCCACACCCAAACAAGTATACTCATATTTATGAGGTAGGGTATGCGGTCAAACAGCCTACACTAGCTCTCAAACAGTGGAAGGAATGGTTTGGGATCGATGGTGAAGAATATGTGGACGAGTCTTTCATACACGGAAAAGGAGTCCGCTTGCTTCTGGATGATGTTTTCATTACATTCCTAACTCCAAAAGGAGATTCAGAGTTTTCTTATACCAATGAGGGACCGTTATATGTTTCTTTGACCGAACGGTTTCAATCTAAAGTAAAAGAGATTATGGGGGGTTATTATATTCTATAATCTATGTTGATAGTCAGGTGCAAAGCCTGACTACTTTTTTTAGCTGACCTACCTGAGTTCTCTAACAATCAGTCATATCTGTTTGAATTACCTCAAATTCAGCGTGGATATTCATACTTTTTCTAATGAAACTCGCCATCAGATCAAATAAATTTATTCTGATGGTGAGTTCCGTTTATAGAAGTACCTGTTTCTTCAATTCATTGACCGCTTCTGATACAGATGCGGCATGACTTATCGCAGTTATAACCGAAACACCATCTGCTCCCGCCTTCACAACTTGTCTCGCATTTGAAGCATTGATCCCGCCGATTCCTATAAATGGAATGGTTATACCGTTTTCCCTCAAATCTTTAATAAGGGAGAGGCCTTGTACAGCTCTAGTGTCCTGTTTCGTTTTTGTCGGATAAATTGGTCCAAGGCCTAAGTAGTCTGCTCCGCTTTCAATCGCCGCCTGGGCTTCTTCAATTGAGTGAGCGGAAACCCCGAGAATTTTATTACCGATTTTCTTCCTCACGATTTCGACCGGTTCATCCTCCTGCCCGATATGCACTCCATCTGCATCTAACTGAAGGGCCAAATCGATATCATCGTTTACAATAAAAGGGATTTGGTTCTCTCTGCAGATTGCCAAAAGTTTTTTGCCTAACTCTGCCTTTTCTGTTCCTTTTAATGCCCCTGTCCCTTTTTCCCGAAACTGAAAAAGAGTGATGCCTCCTGCGATTGCTTCCTTTAACACTTCTTCAGGCTTTTGCAGACAATTGGGACTTCCCATAATAAAATACACTTTTAATAATTGACTTAATTGTTCATGATCCACTGTCACAATCCCCCTATAATTTCTCGATTGAAAGTCTATTTTCTAGTTGTTCAGCGGAAATAAGAGAGAGTTGATTTATTAATTCCACCTGGAAGCTTCCTGGACCGTGTTCTGCTGTTTTCTCAGCGGCTATTTCGGCAGCTGCTCCATAAATGGAAAGGGCAGCCACAGAGGCGTTAAATAGATTCTTTTCTACAGCAGCAAAAGCACCAACAATCGAAGTTAATAAACATCCTGTTCCCGTTACTTTAGTGAGAAGCGGGTGACCGTTATGTACAAGGAAGGTCGTCTTTCCGTCTGTAATTACATCTTCTCTTCCTGTTACAATGACAATATTTTTTAATTTTTGGGCGGTAGATATGGCAAGCTTGGTTTTATCCCCACTCCCTTCCCCAGCATCAACTCCCTTTATGGACCAGGTTTCACCTGCTATATTGGCTATCTCTGCAGCATTTCCCCTAATAATTGCAGGGTTAATCTCGCGGATTACCTTTTGAGCCGCGGCGCTTCTATAAGGGGTTGCTCCTGCTCCAACTGGATCAAACACAACTGGAACGTTCTGTTCATTTGCCGATTTTCCTGCTAGGATCATCGATTCTACTACAGATTCATTTAGAGTCCCAATATTTAAGACGAGAGCCCCTGCAATCTTAGCCATGTCTGCCGCTTCTTCTGGGGCATATGCCATAACAGGCGATGCCCCAAGAGCTAACAGGCCGTTTGCTGTAAAGTTTGTCACAACTACGTTAGTTATATTATGAACGAGCGGGTTGTTAGCCCTTACTCTTTCTAGTAATTCACAGATTTTCACTTTTTCCATTTAACTATTCTCCTCCATTGATGATTGACCATGTACGACTTCGCCATTCAATTCCGCACTCATTCTTTTGGTTTCTTGATCGTAATACCTGCATCTAGCAATGCTGTGGTAATATATTTTGCGAAGTCCACTGCATTCTCCCCATCTCCATGAATACAGATTGACTCGGCCTTTATCTTGAGATCTGTTCCCTGAAGACACGTAACTTTTCCTTCTTTAACCATTCTGATGACTTGGTTTACAGCTAGTTCGTGATCCTTAATTAGTGCATTTAGCTCAGATCTTGATGTTAATGTTCCATCACTTTGATAGGTCCGATCCGAAAAAACCTCATTTACCGTTTTCATTCCTATTCTTTCTCCCGCCTTAACCAGTTCGCTTCCGGCTAATCCGTAAAGAATTAGTTCAGGATCGATTTTATAGACTGCTTCAGCTATGGCTTCAGCAAGGAGCTGATTTACTGCTGCCATATTATAAAGAGCCCCATGAGGCTTTACATGCTGGAGCTTTCCCCCTTCTGACAAGACGAAGCCTGAAAGTGCTCCAATTTGGTAAACTGCCATATCATAGGCTTCCTGGGGTGAAATATCCATCATTCTTCTACCAAACCCTGCTAAATCTTGCAGGCCCGGATGTGCACCGATCCCGATGTTTTTTTCCAAAGCCATTTTGACTGTTTTTCGCATCGTACTTGGGTCACCAGCATGGAAACCACAGGCTATGTTTGCAGATGTAATATAATTTAGAATTTCTTCATCTCGGCCGATTATATAGGAACCAAAGCTTTCTCCCATATCGCAATTAAGATCAACTGTGAACACTATGATTCCCCCTGTTTTATTTTCAAAAGTATCCCTTGTTTCAATTGCTCCAGCTTCTCTTCTTTTTCAAAGATTAACCGCTGAGATTCTTCATGAGATATTTCAACAAATTGAACATATTCACCTGGCTTTAACTGAGCCATCAAAGGGATATCAACTGATGCAATCTGGCCGATCTTTGGATAACCACCAGTCGTTTGCCGGTCAGAGAGCAGAATGATCGGATTCCCTTCCGCTGGAACTTGAATCGTTCCATGTGAGACAGCTTCAGAAATCATTTCGGTTGAGTTTTCAAACTTTAAGACAGGCCCTTTAAGCCTGTAGCCCATTCGATCTGATTGATTGGTTATTTCAAAACGCTCAGAGAATAAGCTTTTCTGACTATCTGGTGAAAATAAAGAGAATTGTCTTCCTTTAATGACGCGAACGTAAGACGGAGACATGGGGTTTGGAATAAGATCAGCAGAAACAGACCAGTCCATTTCGACAACCGATTGGTCTAACAATCGTACCATTAATTGTTCCTTGATTTTTTGAGAGTAAGGATTCAGTTTTCCAGTATTTATTGTATCATTTGCTTTTAAAGCGCGACCCTTATATCCACCAATGCCAGCTCGCAAATAGGTAGATTTGCTATTTAATACTTCCTCTACGTCAAATCCTCCTGCAATCGCTAAATAAGTACGACAGCCATGTTTGACTCCTGCAAAGCTCAATCTGCTGCCTTTCTTCACCAAAACAGGCTTCCACATATGGACAGGCACTTTATTAATACGAGGAGAAAGATCTCCACCGCATACTGAGATTAATGCGTCCTCGTTAAACTCGATGGACGGGCCAGTCATTGTCATCTCTATTGTGGCATCAGATTCCTTATTACCTACAAGATGATTCGCAATACGATGTGAAATTGGATCCATCACTCCGCTTGTAATTACACCAATCTTCTGAGAACCATACCGCCCTAAATCTTGAATACTTGTCAGGAGGCCAGGCTTTTTAATCGTGATCATTGCATGTCCTCCTTCAAATGTTGATAGTACTCAAACGAAATAGAGTTAAATTTAATTCGATCTCCTGCCTTTAAAAGTGATGGATGTTCCTCATTTGGACGGAATAATTTTAATGGCGTTCTTCCTATTAACTGCCAACCTCCCGGGGTTTCAATCGGATAGACACCTGTTTGTTTCCCGGCAATCCCAACAGAACCTTCTGGTATCTTTAGTCTCGGAGTATCTTTTCTTGGAGCAGCTATTTTTTCAGACATGCCCCCTAGATAAGGAAATCCTGGAGCAAATCCAATCATATAGACAAGATATTCCCCTTTTGTATGAATATCTATCACCTCATTTTCAGACAACTGGTTGTGCTCAGCTACAAAAGGTAAATCAGGACCGATTTCGCCTCCATAACAAACAGGAATTTCCACCACCTTGGATGGCACACTTTCTTCCTCTTTAACATTCTTTAAAATACTAATAAGATAGTCGCAAACGAAATCATAAGGCAGCTTTCCGTTATTTATCCCAATTTTTATCGGATCATAATATACAGCAACAGTTGTAAAAGCAGGAACATATTCTAGTAGCCAATCTACGGATAAAGTCTCTAGTTTGCCCAAAATCACTTTTACTTTTTCATGATTTTTTATTGTAATATCATCACCAAGCTCAATAATAACAGCTTGATCTCCTAATGGATGAAGGTGAAAATCCATCCTCATCCCTCCTATTTGAATAAAAAATATTTTGTAATAACCTTAATCTTATAATACCAATTCAATAGCTTTTGCTTCCATTTTTACTATACCCTTGCTGCAGATTCATAAGCTTGAAAATAAATATTCACAGAAAAAGGTGCGTCTCAATATGGGCGCACCTTGTCATTGATCATACTCTTTTGATTTTGTCGATGAAGGACAACCATCTTCTTTTGCTTAATACCTAATCTTGCTGAGTAGAAACTGTGGACCGCCATGCCAATGACAATCAATGCTATCCCTATCCATGTAATGCCGCTCGGTAAAGGACTTGATAAAAGGATAACCTCGCCAATCAAGACGAACAATACTTGTGTCGATTGAGCAGCCTCAACTGATGCAAGTCTTCCCTGGTGATTTCTGACTCGGTCTGTCGCAATAAAAAATAAAGTAGTAGCAATGACGCCAGAGCAAATGGCAACTATAAATGACTGTGCTACCTGGCTGCCAGATGGCAAGCCGACTCGTATAAGACCATACGCACTTATAATGAACCAAAATGGAAGACTTGCGATTGTCATCCCCAGCACTCTCTGGAAAGTATCAAGTCTTCCCCCGCACAGCTCCATCATTTTTCGATTTCCTAATGGATATGCAAATGCAGCAGCAACAACAGGTAATACTCCCAGTAAAAGCTCGCTTAACGATACTTGGCTTCCCTTTTGCCATTGAATTAAGACAACTCCAATGACAATAATGAATGAAATACATAGAGCACCGAAGGGAATTCTTTGCCTTCTTTTTGATGAGCCTTTCTTTTCAAAAAACAATGGAGCAAGTAACGTCCCCGCTACAATGGTAAACTGCCAAGTACCAGCAACTAACCAACCTGGTCCATACGATGCTGCAAATGTAATGGGGGCATAAAATAACACAAATCCGAAAAAACTCCAGCAGAGCCATTGGAGCGGATTCATGAGCATTTCATCGATTACTTGTTTTAAATTCCTGCGAGCGATTACAATGATAAGTAAGAAAGGGACCATAAAAAAGAACCTTAAGGAAGAACTCCATATCCAGCTTCCTCCTGCCAGCTCCATTGAACGATTTAAAATAAATGTAACGGCAAAAAACATGGAAGCGATGATCCCTATTAAGATCTCTTTCATATGGCAATCCCCCTTGTCGATATATTATAATTAATCATCAGTATAATATATAATATCACAAATCCTTTTTAATTTGTTTATATTTTTTAGGAGGATGCAAATGAATGACCACCAACCAACAAATAATGCAAACCAGCTGGCAAAAAGAGTAGGCATCACCCTCCGCCGAATTCGGCAGGAAAAAGGGCTGAGCTTGCAGGAATTATCTAACATCACAGAAGTCAGCAAACTAACCTTAGGGAATATCGAACGTGGAGATGCTAATCCTTCCCTCTCCGTTATTTGGAAAATCGCAAATGGACTGTCTATTCCCATTTCCGCCTTACTAAACGAAAGCAATGAGATCATTATCTCTAGAAATAATGAGGGCAATCAAGTGATCAGTGCTAACGGGGCATGCACACTAGAACCAATCTTCGATTCTTCGGCTTACGGCTCAATGGAAATCCATAGGGCAACTTTAAAGCCAAATAGCAGCTACTCTCCGGATCCCCACCAACATGGGGTAATCGAGTACGTCACCGTCATGAAAGGAGAAGCCATCATTAAAATTGAGGAAGACTCCTATCACTTATACGAATACGATTCTATTAAATTCAATGGGGACCTAAACCATGCTTATATGAATCCAGCCTCATCTACCACAGTATTACATTTTGTTATGACTTATGCACGATGATGTGAACGAAAAGCTATGGGACGCTTGTCCTTTGGCGGTAAGCATTCGGGCGAGCCGGCAAGAAGGTTGTTCTTTAACGTTCTCAGCCAGCTCGGATTATGACAACCGAAGGGCAAATGGCCTGGAGCTGGACAACGGTAACTAACTTTAATCAACTTAAACTTTCGAAGCTATAAGAAAAACCCTTCGCTTTTTTCTGGAGGTATGAAGGCGGAGGTGGGAATTGATGGGGCTGTCCAATAAGTCGATTTTTCGGCTATTGATTAACATTCTTGGTTTTCAATTAATAATGAATTTGCCCTTTTCGGACAGCCCTTTTTATTCTGTACTCTTTGACTAGTTTTTTAAGGATGTTTCACTTCTTTTTGCCATATTTCAAACGATTTCTGTTTGTTCATTCTATATCAAACACCTATTTGCTCTTGATCACCCTCATCAGTAGTTTACTTATCTTCGATTTTTCCCTTTATATCTTCGAAATCTGAAATTTATCTCCGAAATCGGCAGACTTATCTTCGAAAATTTCAAAATATCGATTATTCGACATAAATCAACAAAACTAAGTGGTATATAGGGTCTTACATAGTAGTTAAACCTCCCAAAATGGGATGCCTTCTAAATTCTGATCCTTCAATGAAAAGCAAATGCGTCCGTCTATCGGCGACAAGCAGAAGCCAACCCGGCAGGAAGGTTGTTCATTAACCTTTTTGACGGGTTGGCTTATAAGACATAGAGGCCGATTGTACTAGTGCTAGACATTGAAAAAAGGAGCTTCATCTAACAAACTTCAATATTATTTTGAGAATACTCCTTTTTCAAAAATAGTTTCCTCGTTAAGCTTGGAACAAACATTACTAAAAATATGGAACGTCCAAAACTAAAAATGATAAACGCTAACCATAAACCATGATTCCCAATAGCAGGAACAAGCGTAAATTGAGCGATTACAAAAACGATTAATGCCAAAACCATCGAGTTTCGAATAGGCACTGCCTCGGTTGCCCCTGTAAAGACCCCATACAATACGATTCCAAGGCTTGCTGTAAGCGGAAATAATACAATCCATTGTCCGTAAGTGTTAGCTAGTTCAATTACAATTGGAATCTTAGTAAAGAAAAGAAGGAAATAATCGCCAAAAAAGTGAAAACTCCCCGAAAGAATAATCGATGAAAATACAGCCCACTGAATGGATAACTTAAGGGTCTTATGATATAACTTTTCATCATTTGATCCTATCGCTTTTCCAGTCAAAATACTCGAGGCATTGGAAAAGCCGTCAAAGAAATAAGCCATTATGTAATGGATTTGGATAAGAATGGCGTTAGCTGCAAGTATCTCTGTTCCAAATGAAGCCCCCATTCCGGTAAACAAATTAAAGACGATTAAAAGGCATAAAGTTCTTATAAATAAATCCCGATTTACACTCATCATTTTTCTAAAAGAAACAGGATCGATTATTACCTTTAAAGAAGGGAATTTCAGCTTAAAAGCAGAAACCTTTAACACAATGATAACCCCGATAATAAATGCAGCAGCTTCAGCAATTAATGTAGCTGCTGCAACTCCGGATACACCAAGGGAAAACACATTTACGAAGAGCAAATCCAAAGTAATATTTATACAATTCATGAAAACTTGCAAAAGCAATGAGATTTTAATCATTGACATTCCCATTAGCCAGCCGAGAATGACATAATTAAGCAAGGCAAACGGAGCACCCCATATCCGAATTCCAAAATAATCAGACGCATAAGTTTGAACATCAGCATCCTGGCTTAATAACGGCAAAAAGCCATGGAGGATTGGCCATTGAAGAATGATTAAGCAGACCCCGACGAATGCTGCAATAAGGGATGGTCTAGTTAAAGCTATAATTCCTTGTACCTCATTGTTCGCCCCTTGTGCTTGGGCAGCATAGCCTGAGGTGCTTACTCGGAGGAAACCAAATAGCCAGTACATGGTATTAAAGATAATAGTTCCTATCGCAACTGCCCCGATATAGGAAGGATCAGGAAGCTGGCCGACGACTGCTGTATCGACAGCCCCTAATAAAGGAGTTGTTATGGTTGAAATGGTAAGCGGAATAGCTAAACCAAGATAGGCTTTGTGATTCAACATTGTTCACCTCCTTAAGAGTCAAAGACTTGGAGCAGCTCCTTTGTGTAAGGATGCCTTTTATTTGAAAATAAACCTTTTTTCGAGCATTCGTCTACAATTTGTCCTTGCTTCATGACTAGAATACGATCGCTCATAAATTTTACAGCTGCCAGGTCATGTGAAATAAATAGGTAGGATGTTTCTAATTCATCTGTAAGTCTTTTAATAAATTTAATATTTTAGCTTGAATAGACACATCCAGACTGGCCGTCGGTTCATCTAGGATGATGAGAGAGGGTTGAATACTGATTGCTCTAGCAATCATTACCCTTTGTTTTTGCCCGCTCGTTACGATTTATAGAATGTAGTTTAGCATTATTTTGTTAAACTGATCAATATAAAGTTCTTTAAAAAAGACGCAAAGACTCCTTTAGGCCTTTACCTAAAGGAGCTAGCTTCAACTACAAAACAATAAATCTTTTTATACAAGCAGACACTTACAACCTTATTTTATCGGAACCCAGATCTCAGAATATGAATCCGGACTGGCAGGGTCAAGATTTGTATACACTTCAAATGAGGGGGTACCCGCAGGTGCATGTTCATAGCTATTAGATGGGAACCATTCCGAAAAAATTTTCTTCCATGTCCGTATAATCGCTTCTGGAACTTGCCCGCGGACTTCGAAATTCACCCACTTGGATTCTGGAACTTCTAAACTGAATAATCCAGGAGGAAGGTTGCCAGAGTATTCAGCAGCAACCCAATAAACCAGTTCATTCTTCTGTTTACTGTTGTCCACAGACATACCCAATAATCCTGTAATCTCTCCGTTGTCTAATTCGAGTAATCGATTCACTGTTCCATTTTGCTGAGCTTCTCTCCAAAGCTCCTGTATCCCCGGAATTCCCGCTTCCGTACTTTCTTCACATGAAACTTCATTCTTTAATCCGACAACTTGGAAAGCATCTCTTTCGACAATATGATATTTCATAGGTTCTACTCCTTTCAAATTCACCTGAATCGTCATGCGGTTATAGGATTGCAGCTTTCCAATACCCTTTCGCGCATCTCTCGGAGTTACACCATGTTGTTTTCGAAATGCTTTGGAGAAAGCTTCGGGAGTGTCGTAGCCATATTTGTAAGCCAGGTCAATGATTTTATAGATCATGGGCAGCTAACGTTAATCGGCGTCTTCGCATGTATTCTCCGACCGATACATTTGTCAAAATCATAAATGTACGCTGAAATTGGAAGGGAGATATATGAGCTTGTTTTGCTATATCCTCTATCGTGATTGGATCCAGTAAGTGCTTTTCCATAAAGTCAATTGTTTTTTGCAATGATTCAACCATGGCCATCTACAAACTCACTCCTTGACTAAATTCTACATTAGATTTTACCTTAGTTCCTGTCATTTTGTGCTCTGATAGAACAGTAAACAAAAACTCCCTCAGGCTTATACCCAAAGGAGTTCGCTTGCTTCGTTCATTGTTAACAATTCTTTTTATCGATTGCTTAGGATTGCAAACGATCCTTAAATGACGCTGTACTACCTGATCTGCCTTTTCGCAATCCTCAACCTGCGAAAGTCTGACATCAAAAGGATCAGAAATGACTTCAAAATTCACCTGTTTTTCCTCTTACACATTTAGAAACTTTACACAAACAGGATCTGGAACCGTAATATCTGATTGCAGCAGAGTATGGGTATTTGTTGCTTTGTCTCTTTCATACAATGCCATATTGCTTGATTTTTCGTTCGTGACAACCAAAAACTCTTCGCTTGGATCTAAAACAAAATCCCTTGGCCAATTGCCTTCAGAAGAAAGATGCTCGATAAATGTCAGCTTCCCGGCTCCATCTGCTTTATAAACGGCAATGCTGTTATGACCGCGGTTACCTGCATATATTGTGCTGCCGTCAGATGTAACATGAATGGCACTGCACTGGTTGTTTTCATTAAAGTCTGCCGGAATGGTAGAAATCGTTTGCAGCTCTGTAAAGCTCCCATCCTGAGGATTGTATTTCACGACAATGACTTCAGAGCTTAATTCTGTAATAATATAGGCCGTTTCACCATTTGGATGAAAGGCGATATGACGAGGACCGCTTCCTGGCTTAACAGATAAACTGCTTGCTTCTGTTAATTTCCCATCAACCAACTTATAAGTATTGACCTTATCTATTCCCAAGTCTACTGCTATTACATATTTTTCATCAGGGGTAAATCCTGAATAATGAGCATGTGCTTTTTCCTGCCGTTCTAGATTGGGACCAGATCCCTCATGCTGGATTATAGAAGCAGCAGGAGAGAGTTGTCCATTATCTGCGTTTACTTGATAAGATTCAATCGTGCCTTTATGATAGTTAGCTGTAACAACCGCTGTATTGTCTTTGTTTATGCTGACATGACAAGGGTTTGCACCAGGGGAAAGCTGATCATTTATTTCCTCCAATTCCCCTGTTTCAGTATTGATGCTATAGCCTGCTACTCCACCCTTTTCATCTCCTGCTTTCACCGCAAACAAATACTGATTATCTGAACTAACTGTTACATAGGTAGGATTCTTTAGTTCTGCCGCTTCCTTTACGTCTACTATTTTTTTCGCTTCCTTATCAAGCAGGAAACGATAGACTCCTTTGCTGTCTCCCCTTGTGTATGTACCGACATATCCGATGAATTGTTGATTAGACAATGCTTTCACTTCCTCTTTAAGATTTGGTTCAATTAACTAGCTTCTTTTAGTTTATCAAATGTTGCGTTTAGTTGCAGATTTTAACCATTACTTAGCGTAAAAGCATCTGATGGCACATCCCTTAACAGCGGCGTTTTTTCCGCTATGAAAAACAACTTCAAATCATGCATGGCCCTTGTACAAGCCGTATAAAACAGCTTTCGTTCAAATTCCTTACTATATATTGAGCTTGAAGCATTGTAGATAATGACCGCATCAAATTCAATTCCCTTTGCTAAATAAGCAGGAAGAATGATAATTCCTTTTGTAAATGTGTACGTTTCTTTGTCCATAAGCTGGACATCTAATTCACCTTTTAACAAATGAAATGCTTCTTTCGTTTCTTGTGCGGTTTTGCATATGATGGCAACAGTTTGATGACCGTTTGACAGTTGATCTTTAGCAGTCCCGATAATTTTCCGGTGGAGGTGATCTTGGTCAGCTGTTCGAATTAAGGATGGCTTTTCCCCATTTCTGTTAAAAGCCTCAATTGCTTCTCCACCTGCTACTAATCCTTTGGTGAATTCGACAATTTGTCTGGTTGAACGATAGCTTTTCATTAAAACCATTCTATCCTGTTTTTCTTTTTCATAGAGTTCGCTTGATAACAGGGTTGGTGCATTTATTGTATGGGCATAAATAGCTTGATTAAAATCACCTAATATCGTCATTCTTGTATTGGGAAACAACTGCTTTAAAACCGCAAATTGAAAAGGCGAATAATCCTGCGCCTCATCAATAAACAAATAACGGATTCGTGTGTTGATCTTCTGTCCTTCTATTCGATCCTGAAGATACAAAAACGGTGTTGCATCTTCATAAGGAAGTTCTTTTTGCTTCAATCTTTTTAATGTATAGCCGCATATTTCTTCCCAATTTTCAGGTGATTTTTCCCACTGCTTGACCTTTCCACTGAAAAGCTGCCGATAGATGGCTCTATGGTCAATAAATTTAAGTTTTTTTATCGCTTTTATGATCGGTCTAAAATGCTTTTTGACTATTTTCTTTGCTAACAGCCTTTGCTCCCGGTCAATATCATCAAAAGTATCCTCATCAGATCTAAGCTCCTGATAAACCTCTGTATATTCTTCCTTGTTGAGAAGTTCACTTTCTTCTAAAACCCATTCTTGCTTTCTCTCCATTTTCTCTTTTCGAGCCAACTCTTTTAAAAGCCGCTCCTTCACCAATTGTATACGGTTCGGAATAGAGATAGACATGTCTAATGAATGGAAGGTTTCTTTTATTGTTTGAGCAGAAATAAGGATTTCTCCTCGAAACGTAATATGTTTAAAAATCAATTGATCTTTTGCTAGAAAAGACACATAATCATCGATTAACTCTTTAAATTGCATACTTGCTTTATATTGGATTCCTTTTAACCTTGCCTGGTAATTTTCCTCTTTATCTGCTGTAAGAACATATTCCATTTGCTCAAAAGGATCTTCAAGCTTAAATCGTTTGCCAACTCTTTTCTCTACATACTCTTGAAAAGTGGACTGCTGCATATTATCCTCACCAAGCTCTGGAAGGACCGTTGCAACATAGCTATTAAAGAGCGGGTTAGGAGAGAACAGCATAATGTTTTCAGCTGTCAACTCATTCATATGGCGATAAAGTAAATAGGCAACACGCTGAAGGGCAGCAGACGTTTTCCCGCTCCCTGCCACGCCTTGTACAATTAAATATTTACTTTTTTCATTACGAATGATTTGATTTTGTTCCTTTTGAATGGTTGCCACGATGCTTTTCATGTTTGAATCCGCATGATTTCCAAGCACTTCTTTTAACAGCTCATCCCCGATTGTGACACCTGTATCAAACATGCTCTTCATTTGGCCGTTTCGAATGATAAACTGACGCTTTAATTCCATCTCTCCTTTAACAGTCCCTTCCATTGTTTCATATTGGGCAGGACCAGGAGAATAATCATAATACAAACTTGAGATTGGTGCTCGCCAGTCATAAATGAGAAACTCCTCTTCATTCTCATCCATTAAGGAGGCTGTTCCAAGATACACTACATCCTTTTTTGATTCATCATTTTCTAAAAAATCTACTCTTCCAAAGTAAGCAGAATCCTTTAAGCGTGATAATGTAGCAAGCTGCTTATGAATAAGCTGGTGCCCTCTTTCCCTTTCCGATAATAGCTCAGCCTGCTGCTTTACACTTGAAAGGGTCTCAATTGCTTCTTTCATATTGTCCACATTCACTTTAATATCATCCCAGAAGGTTTTCCGCAGGTGAATAACATCCTTTTTCAATCCGCCTGAATGCTGCTTTAGCTTCACTGCCTTTTTATCTATTTCATTCAACACTGCATGAAGGCGATCTGTCTCTCGCAAGAGTTCTTGATTATTATCCGCCATTACTCAAACACTCCCCGGAAAAAATAGTTGACAATTTTCTCAGTTTTATATTATAATTATAATAAGGTTAAATATATACATAAGAAATAAAAACATAAAAACTAAGTAAATCTTACCATATGGATTCGTGATTTACAATGTTTTTTAGATTATTTAATCAGGCCAGACAGATCAGATCTGTTTTGGTCTTTTTTATCGTTTTGGATCGTTAAAATTAATGAAAGGGCTAAAGTTTACTTTTATCGTCCTGCTCCAGGCGCCATCTGCCCCAAGGCCATATGCCAATCCGGCAAAGGTTAAAAAACAACCATTCTGCCGCTAATCTTTTCCTTGTCGCCAATAGACGATGGATGCCCTGTGCTTTTCGACTCCAAAAGATGGCCCAGATGACAATTAATAAAAAAGCTTCCCAGATGGGAAGCTTTTTTATTAATATCTATGTTTAGTTCGAGCCTGTCTTCTTTAACTCCCCATGTTCAGGTGAAACATCCACTACTTCTTTCTTCAAAGTTTTTGCTTTCTTATAATTTCCTAAAAGAATGACAGCAGCTATCACTAATATTTCAAAACCATATTTTATAAATCCATTTTCAAAATAAGCTTTCAGGAACGGTTCGCCTACAATCATTTTTGATGCTGTCCATGCTAAAACAGCTGCACCGATTGTAACGATGATCGGAAAACGATCAATCCATTTTAAAATAAGCGTGCTTCCCCACATAACAACTGGAACCGAAATTAATAATCCAATGATTACAAGTACAATGTTCCCGTGTGCAGCCCCTGCAACAGCTAAAACATTATCCAGACCCATTAACGCATCAGCAATAATAACTGTACGTATCGCTGCCCAGAAGCTGTCTCCTGCTTTAACATCTGTGTGGTCATTATCATCTACAAGTAATTTATAAGCAATAATAACTAATAAAAGCCCTCCCACTAGATGCAATCCTGGGACATTTAATAACCAAACAACAGCAAGTGTTGCAATGACTCGAATGATAATTGCTCCTAAGGAACCCCAAAGGATAACTTTCTTTTGCTGATGAATAGGTAAATTTCTAGCTGCAAGACCAATTAAAATTGCATTATCCCCTGCTAATACTAGGTCAATAACTATGATAGTCAATAGGGCTGTTAAAAATTCCATTTCCATCTTGTTTCCTCCAATCATAATTTAAAATTTTATATACCAAAAGAAAAGTGCAGGCGTCATGAATATTCCAGCGTAAGTAAAATCAAGCCTCCTTTGCTTTTTTGTGAGAATTAGCTGGTGATCTCAGGAGTAAGAGCTGGGCAACAGCAACCCAACTTTAACACATTAACGCTTTAATGACATTTTGAAACCACCAAAAAAAGACCTTTGCCAAAAATGGCAAAGGTCTCGCTAAGCATAAGTATGCCAACAAAGCCGGTGGATACGATCCACGTAATGACGACTTTGTTTCAGGAAATTCCTGACGCTACTCCCCTTTACAGGGTAAAACATCTAAATTCAGTTTTACTTCCACTACTTATCTTAATTAATATATACCAATCTCGCATTCTATTCAAGAAAAAATAGAATGATTTTTGTTATCCAATTACCTCCATTATATTACGATTGATCTAGTCGTGAATTATGTACCTATCTGATAGCCTAAAATGGTGGATCGATCGGTTTGATTTTGAATTTATTTTTTGATTTTAGTCTCTCACTTAATACAATTTAGGTCTATAAACCTATGGTCATACCTATACAAACAGCTGGTGGATTAAAGCGTTGATTCAATCCTTCCTAGCTTACCAGTACCCAGTGGAGGCTTCTAACCGACTGCACCATTGTATAAGTGATGTGCTAGCGATTTCCTGACTGATCCATACGCAAAGGGCAATGAGTTCGTTTGCTTGATATTTACTAGATCGCTGTACAAAGCCAACTTGTTTGGAAATATCTTGGTTTCTGAAACCATAAAATAAGGTTATTGACATTTGTCAAACTCCTGTTTTTCTGTTTCTGTATTGTTTTGGGGTTAGACCGGTGTGTTTTTTGAATACCTTGGTGAAGTAACTTTGATCGGAAAAGTTCAGTAGTGCATGTATTTCTAATAAGGAATAATTGGAGAAGGACATTAATTTTTTTGCTTCGTCAATCTTTGTCTTTTGGATGTAATCGGTGACCGGGATGCCTACTTCCTTTTTAAATAAGTTGGAGAGGTATTTTGGGTTCACCAAAACATGCTCTGCCAATTTAGCAAGTGTCAAATCTTCATAAATATGTTTAAAGATGTAATTTTGGGAATCTCTAACTATTTTGGAATATTTCATATTTCTACTCTTATCTACTCGTTGTGTAAAATCATAAATGACATGCTCAATAAAACTTTCCACATCTTTGATGTTTTGAAGTTCCTCAAGTTCTTGAATATAGATATCTCCGAGAGTATAGGCAATTTCGGGATGAAGTCCCCCAGCAATAGCCGCCCGCGTTGATAAAGTAATAGATGCTATTTTCCGATTCTTTTGGTTCCTAAGCTCGCTTGTTTTAGACAATTTTCCGAATTTAAAATCTGTGTTCTGATGATAAGCTTTCCAATATAGAAGTACCTCCTCCGTATTTCCATCGGTAATATTTTGATAGATTTGCTTTTCAAAGGCAGGATCTTGGTGAAAAGTAGCATTTTGAAGAACCTCTGCAATACTCTTATCCGACATTCCTTCTTGAAGGATCTTACCCTCATCCACAAAGTTATTTTTATTAATAATTACTTTGAAATCTAACATCTTATTATAAATAATGTAAAACAGCAGCATACTTGCATGAATAAGTTTCCAACTGCTCATCACCTTCAATGATTGTAAATACTCCGCCATGGCCTTTTGTGATTTTTTTATTCCGATCAATTCCTGTAAGGAAGCTTTTGTAGGTTGAGGAAATACCGTAGGTCCTAAAATGATATTTCCGCAAAATTGATTGTCGTCTACCATTGGGATAACAACAAAGTTTTCCAACCAAACCGTCCTGTGAATGGTAGGAATTACTTCCGCACCATCAAATTTACATAGTTTAATTAAATAGTCTTTTTTTGATGCATATAAGGGATTATGAACGCCATATAAGGAAAATTCTAGCACCAACTCCCCGTCTTTATCCAAAAAGTAAATAGGTACATTTGCAATTTCGTTCACTAGTTTGCATCCAAATGTTACATGATCCACCCGCTATTCCCTCCAAACCTATCTATCAAAAAAAGGTGCGAAAATACCATTTTTATAGAAATTTTACCATAAAGTCATCTGAAAACATTATAAGATTTGTGTTAACGATAAATATAACCTTTTTCATGGTCAATTCCAGTAAGTAAGCGTTATCATTTATCTCTTTTTAATAATTAAATCTATTTTTATAAAAATAAGGGTGGTGCTTAACAAGTGAAAAAGTCGTGGTTTATAGCAATTGTTTTCCTGATGTCTTTATTTATAGGAGCGTGCAGTAACTCATCCAATGGTGTGGAGGATCTGACCATACCGGAAAATCCTAAAGATATAAAAGGGGATATTACAGTTTGGGCATGGGCCCTAGAAGCAAACTACTTGGAAAAAGATGTCCTGCCTGAATTTAAAAAGAAATATCCTAATGTCAATGTAAAGGTAGAAAATATTGGGGTCGACCAAGTGTATCAAAAGCTTAGCGCCGGTTTGTCAAGTGGCGGGAACGGCCTGCCTGACTTAGTTCAAGTGGAAAACAACCGCATCCATTCGTTTACAAATGATTTTCCCGATGCTTTTACCAATCTAAGTGCACTTGGTTATGACAAATATGAAGATAAATTTCCAGAATCAAAAATTGATGGTCTAAAGGACAGTAAAGGCAATCTTATAGCTGCACCTCGAGACCTAGGTCCTGTGGGTGTTATTTATCGGACAGACATTTTTAAAAAAGCTGGAGTCGATCCTGCATCCATCGAAACATGGGATGACTATATTAATGCCGGTAAAAAAGTGGTCGCCCACACTGGAAAGGCTTTCGTGGGTATGTATGATGAGGGTCTATTACGGATTATGATTCAACAACAAGGAAAATATTATTTCACAACGGATGGTAAATTGGATATTACTTCAAAGGAAGCACAAAAAGCCGCTGATATTTTACAAAGAATGAAGGATGAAGGTTTAATCACTTATACCAAAAACTGGGATGGCCAAGTCGCAGCGATGAAAAATGGCGAAGTTGCAACACATCCGGGCGCTGTATGGTGGAGTGGAACGATGCTCGAACAAATGTCTGAATTATCAGGAAAATGGGGCATGTTTGAATTACCGGCTTTTGAAAAAGGCGGAGTAAGAGCATCAAATGATGGGGGGTCTGCCTTAGCCATTCCAAGTGCATCGAAAAATAAAGTAGCGGCATACGTATTTGCTGAATTTGCAACCACTGATGTTGCTTCGCAAATTAAGGGTCTCACCAATAGAGGCTTATTCCCTTCGTTGTTAGCCGCTTATGAAGAACCCATTTTCTCTGAGAATCAGACATATTTTAATAACCAACCATTTTTTAAAAAATTTGCTGAAACTGTTTCAAATATCTTACCTATTAACCATGCGCCAGCTGAATTGAAAGTCAGAACTATTATGAAAAGTGAAGCCGAGGCTTTCTTACTTGAGGATAAACCGTCCCAGCAAATGTTAAAGGATGGAGAGAAACAATCCGAACAACAATCAGGATTAGAAATTGCCAAATAGAATCGGACTTAGGACAGCCCTGGTTCCTAAAAGGAGGGATTTACAGTGCACACGAATCAAGCATTACGATCCGAGAAAAAAATACCGGTGAACATGAAGAAGAGAAAGTTTTTGATTACACCAAAAACTGCCCCATACATCTTTATCGGTCCAGCCGTACTCTTATTTGTCGCCTTTACGGTATATCCGATTATTTCCTCCTTTTTATTGAGCTTTCAAACAAAGGTTGGAGGAGTCTATACATTCTCGGGGTTTACAAACTATACGCGACTTTTTAATGATCCACTTTTTTATAAAGCATTGGGAAATACGTTTATGATTTTGTTAATACAGGTGCCAATTATGATGTTTTTAGCCGTTGTGTTAGCAGTTTTTCTGAATTCTTCCCTTTTAAAAATGAAAGGCTTTTACCGGGTAGCATTTTTTACACCGGCCGTCACTTCGCTCGTTGCCGCATCAATTATCTTTGTACTATTACTTAATAAAGACTATGGTTTGATCAACTTTTTGCTATCCCAAATGGGAATCGAGAAAATAGCCTGGTTAGAAGATTCCTTTTGGGCCATGGTATCGTTAATTGTTGTCACAACTTGGAGATGGACTGGCTATAATATGGTCATTATTTTGGCAGGATTGCAAAATATCCCAAACAGCCTATATGAAGCAGCAAGTATTGACGGAGCTGGCGCGATTAGAAAATTTTTCTATATCACGATTCCGCAGCTTAAGCCCGTTCTTCTCTTCACTTTCGTTCTTTCAACGATTGGATCCTTCCAATTGTTTGATGAACCATATAATTTAACAAAAAGCGGACCAAATAATGCGACGTTAACCATCACTTATTATCTTTATAATCAGGGATTTAGTTATTTTGATTTTGGGTACGCCTCCGCCATTGGCTATGTAATCGTCTTGTTTATTGCGGTGCTGTCATGGATTCAATTTAAAGTGGTGAGGGATGACTAATGGGAACGAATAAATGGCTTCAAAAGACTTTTTTACATGTATTTTTATTAATAGGTGTAGTTATTTCTTTGGCTCCTTTCTATTGGATGGTAGTTGGAGCAACCAACCCATCTGGAGATGTGTTAGCTTTTCCGCCTAAGTTGATTCCAGGAAATTTCTTATTTGAAAATTTTAAAAACTTGAATGATTCTATTGATATTCTTCCTGCTGTCCTTAATTCTGCAGCGATTGCTGTTATTTTCGTTGTGGTGAGCCTTTTAGTCTGTTCTGCGGCGGGATATGCTTTTGCCAAATTTAAATTTAAGGGGAACAACCTTATATTTGGGTCCTTTTTACTTGCCATGATGATTCCGTACCAAGCAACCATTATCCCTTTATTCCAGATGTTTGCTTCATTGGAATGGATAAACGCGTTTCAGGCCGTTATTTTGCCGCAAGTTTGCTATCCTTTTGCGATTTTTTTGATCAGGCAAAATATGAAAGGGATTCCGGATTCCTTATTGGAAGCGGCTAGAATAGACGGAGCCGGGGAGCTTTTCATCTTCTTTAAGATTGTGCTGCCAACGATGAGGCCGGCGTTAGCAGCTGTCGGCATATTCCTATTTACCCACCAATGGAATAACTTTATGTGGCCTTTGATTGTAATGACCACTCAAGAACACTATACATTGCCAGTTGCCTTATCTACACTTGCCGGTCTCAACTCGATCGACTACGGGCAGCTGATGTTAGGAACAGCAATCTCCGTTCTACCTGTTATGGCCGTTTTTTTAATCCTCCAAAAACACTTTGTGTCAGGGATTCTTGGGGGATCGATTAAGGAGTAGGGCTGGATTCACCGGATAAGTTGATTTTTCGGGCAGCCCGGACGGCATGGTCCATGGTCCAAGATCTATTTTTTATAAAAATTTAGTAAGGGAGTCATTTGATTATGGTAAAAAAACTACAGGAAGATATGTTAAAGTTAGGGGTCTGTTATTATCCGGAACATTGGCCTGAGGAATTATGGGAAGAAGATTTTAAACGGATGAAGGAATTGGGTTTCACTTATGTTCGTGTAGGTGAGTTTGCTTGGACGATTTTTGAACCAGAGGAAGGGACATTCTCGTTTGATTTATTTGATCGTGCAGTAGCCAAGGCCCACGAGTATGGATTAAAAGTTTTCATGGGAACACCGACTGCAACACCGCCAGCCTGGTTAACACATAAGTATCCTGAGGTACTGAATGTTTCTCAGGATGGCATTTCCTATCAACATGGGGCACGCCGTCACTATAATTACAACTCTGAAACGTATAAAAGGTTATCATCTATTATTGTCACTGAAATGGCAAAACATTATAAAGACAATCCGGCTATCGCAGGCTGGCAAATAGATAATGAATTAAATTGTGAAATCGATGCTTTTTATTCAGAAGCAGATCACACCGCATTCAGGGAATGGGCGAAAAAAAAATATAAAACTTTGGATAAATTGAACCAAACCTGGGGAACTGTGTTCTGGAACCAAACGTATACGAGTTGGGATCAAGTCTACTTAACCCGTAAAACAGTGCCAAACTCACCGAATCCTCATCATATGTTGGATGAAAAACGATTTATTTCCGATAGTGCGATTTCCTTTGCTAAATTACAAGCAGATATTTTGCGTCTTCATGCACCGAATCAGTGGGTGACGACAAACGGCATGTTTAAACATTTAGATAATCACAAAATGACAAATGAATTACTCGATTTTTATGCTTATGATTCCTATCCTAACTTTGGGCGGGTGATTGAAGATGATTCAGAAAAACCATTGCGGGATAGGAAATGGAGCTGGAATTTAAGTATCGTAAGAAGTATTTCACCAAACTTTGCTATTTTTGAACAACAATCTGGTCCTGGCGGGTGGGTAACTCGGCTGGAACAGCCTTCACCAAAACCAGGTCAACTTCGGCTTTGGACCTATCAATCGATTGCTCATGGTGCAGATATTGTTATGTATTTTAGATGGAGAACGGCAACAAAAGGGACAGAAATTTACTGGCACGGAATCAACGACTACCATAATCTCCCGAACAGGCGTGTCAATGAGGTCGAGCAGGTAAGCAAAGAAATTCATCAAATTGGTGAAAAAGTGGCAGGGTCGTCCTATAAAGCAGAGGTTGCGCTTGTTACAAGTTATGATAATGAATGGGACGGAGAATTTGATAAATGGGTTGGTCCATATGCTGCAAAAAGTAATGATTTATGGATCAAAGCCTTTCAATATAACCACGTACCGGCAGATGCTGTTTACTTAAGGAATGAAACAACTATAGATGAATTAAAGAAATATAAAGCATTAGTTTATCCACACGCAGCCATCGTAACAAAGCAACAAGCTGATTTATTTAGGGAATATGTCAATCAAGGCGGTAAGATCATCTTTGGATGTCGATCTGGATATAAGGATGAAACCGGTCAAACGTATATGAAGGCATTCCCTGGATATCTGGCTGACTTAGTAGGTGTAACCGTTGAAGAGTTTACAAGAGTGGCTCCATATGAAGAGATACCTAGAATAAACTTCAAAGGTGAAAATGAACTTGAAGCGAATGATTTTAATGAAGTTCTGCACCCACAATATGATGTAGATGTTATCAGCACGTATACCAATACGCACTTTGAAGGAAAACCTGCCTTAGTAAAACGAACCCACGGAGCTGGTACAAGCTACTACTTCGGCGGGGTGTTCAATTTAAAACTAGCTTCCTTGCTGATAGATGAATTACAACTTAATAATTATAAAGACCAATTCGATTTACCTGAAAAAATCGAGCTGGCTATCCGAAGTAAAGTAGGAAACGACTACGTGTTTCTACTAAACTATGCAGATACAACTCAAAAAATTGTAGTTAAGCGGAAGATGCGTGACGCAATAACAGGGAACATCATCAGTAACAAAGTTACCATGCAACCTTTCGACGTGCTGGTGTTAGAAGAGGACTGACCCACGCAGTTTAGTTGTAGACGCTCTGGTTCTGTTTGTGATTATGATGCAACAAACGGAAAAGACATTTCTGGAGCAATTATTGTGGAAGACCAATTTCAAACTCAACGGTTTATTTGTAGTTAGTTTCTTGTACCAAGTAGAACCTTTCTTTACAATCAATCCGAAACGGTTAACTATAAGACTACGTCGAAATGCATTTGTGAGGGTTTAGGTTTCCTCTATGTTCTAAATTTAGACCCTTACATTCGGAAGTTCGTCAGTTCCTTTAGGGTGGAACATTCTCACCTTATCTAGTTTTTCAGCCATGCGGTCTATCCGTCGGCATACCTTTCCATGGGAATGGCTTCAGCCTTCGTTCAACTGAATCCACCTGTGCTTCACACTCCATGACCTGTCAATCATGACGGGTGCAGGAGTATTAACGGGATGGTTTCAGGAAACATGGTTCTGTCATTCCCATCCTCCGTTATAAAGTTGAAGTTAATCTAGTAAACTTCCAGCTTTACACTCTGCCAAGCGCTTATAGCAAAATTTGTCGTGCGCCCTTTAACATGAACTTTTTTATGTCTCTTCTATATTATTTAGCAGAAATTAGATTTTGTTTTGCTTCTCTTACCCAGACAGATAATTGATTGTCGCAGGAGCCCCGATAATAATACTCTCCTTGTTTAGATCTATAGATTATATATGTGAAGTATCGTCTGTAAAAACAGGAAAAAAGATCCTATTAATTGAAATTTTTAGGTTCTCTGTCTTCAAAAACTGCAAAACTTAATTGAGATTGTACCAGCCATTTGTTATACAACCAGTGTTAAGTTAAGCCTTCCCTCTTACCTTCCAATTCTTTTTCCTTTTTATTACCTAAGTATTTTCAATTCTTTCAGCTGAAATTTACATTACAACAATATTCCCTACAGCCCTTTTAAAAAAATTATTATTCCCCATTGACAAAGAAAGGAAATGGTTGTAGTGTTTTATTTGCACTAGGTGTCCTACATTAATTAATACAATTAACACAAAACATATCTTATAAAGGGAGTGGAATTATGACCTTTCGTGATCTTGCGTTTCATAATGTGTTTCGAAATTTTCGGACATATGCCGCTTATTTTCTTAGCAGTGCTTTTTCGGTGATGGTGTTTTTTGTTTATGCGACATTTGCCTTCCATCCAAAATTGACTGCTGAAACATTGAAGGAAGCTTCAACAGGCATGCACTTTGCAGAAGCCATCATCTATGTGTTTACATTTTTCTTCATTTTGTACTCGATGAGTACGTTTTTAAAAACACGCAAAAAGGAATTTGGGATTTTAATTATGAATGGAATGGCTGACATGCAGCTAAAAAGACTTGTCTTCATTGAAAACATGGTCATTGGGTTTTTATCTACTTTAATCGGAATTGGAGCAGGGTTCATATTCTCACAAATTATTCTTTACTCTAGTTCCTACTTGCTTGATATGGATGAACCCCTGCCGTTTTATTTGCCAACAAATGCTGCGTTATTAACGTTTGTTGCGTTTATCGTTTTATTCCTGTTTATTTCTTTGTTTACAGCTGCGATCCTTCGAGGTAACAAGCTGATTGATTTGCTGACGGGCTCAGAAAAGCCAAAACCAGAACCAAAAGCTTCAGTTTTTCAATCCTTACTTGCCGCAATTCTTTTAATTACAGGTTATACAGTTGCTCTGCTCGTTGAAGGAATGGGCGTTGTTGCAGCTATGATTCCAGTAACAGTTGTTGTCATTATCGGAACCTATTTTCTTTTTACACAGCTTAGTGTTTGGATCATTACAAAATTAAGGAAGAATGAAAAAATTTATTTGCATAAAACCAATATTGTTACTTTTTCAGATTTGGCTTACCGAATGAAGGATAATGCCAGGATGTTTTTTATTGTCACCATCATCACAACAGTTGCATTTTCCGCGATAGGTTCATTAGTAGGGTTTCGTTCGCTTATGGTAAATGGGGCTGTGAAAAGTGATCTTTATGCATTTCATTACACTTCTTTCTCGAACAATGCAAAAGCAAATGAACATCAGCAAAAAATTGAAAATGTTTTAGAAAACAATAAAATACACTATCAACAGCTTGATGCTTCCTTTAAAAATGTCTCTGAAAAAGCCAAAAACGAAGGGGAAGGAAGCTTTTTTACAGTCATTAAACAATCGGATTACAACAAATTTGCTAAAGCAACAGGCGCAAATGAAATAACACTTAAAGGGAAAAGCGCAGCTGTCATTCCCCAATATTTTTCCTTTAACTCAGACGCAGATAGAGAGCTGTTTAAGAGAAAGGTGACTCTAAACGAAAACAATCAAGAACTGAGGATAGAAACAGTGCTTGGTCAGTCTGTCATTCCATTAAGATTGCTGCAGGGAGACGGGCTGATTGTAACAGACTCCCTTTATGAATCGATCAAAGCTGAGTCTAATCACTATTCAGCTTATGATGTTAACGATTTGGAAAAAACCGAAGAGATTGGAGAGGATTTATTAGCATCTATCCCCCTGACTGAAAATGGAGCATATGATTTTTCATCTTTAGCAGTGAAAGTGAATGAGGTCAAGCAAGGAATAAATACGATTTTATTCGTCGGCTTATTTATCGGAGTTGTTTTCTTCGTAGCCGCTGGCAGCTTCTTATACTTTAGACTCTATTCCGACCTTGAAGAAGATTCTAAAAAATATCTGGCAATCACAAAGCTTGGTATAACAGAAAAAGAGTTAAAGAGGGTCGTAACAACACAAATAGCTTTATTGTTTTTTGTACCTGTCGGAGTGGCACTTGTCCATGGTTTTGTTGCTTTAATAGCCCTAGGACATATGTTTAATACAACATTGTGGACCGAAATTGCAATGGTGCTCGGAAGCTTCTTCCTTATTCAAGTAATCTATTTTGTGTTTATTCGAATTCGATATATAAAAAATTTAAAAGAAGCACTTTAAACGAGGAGTGGTGAAAATGGCAATGTTACAAGTGAAAAATGTTTCAAAGGTATATGAAGGAAAAATATCTTATCAAGCTTTATCCGGGATAAGCCTCACGATGAATGAAGGAGATTTTGTCGGCATCATGGGTCCATCAGGAAGCGGGAAAACTACATTGCTGAACATGGTATCTACAATTGATTCACCATCATCCGGAGAAGTGCTCCTAGATGGAGAGAATCCGCATAAGCTTAGTAAGAACAAGCTTGCTTTATTTAGACGCAGGGAGCTTGGCTTTGTCTTTCAAAACTTCAACCTATTAAACACTTTAACAGTAAAAGAAAACATCGTTTTAAGTCTGACCCTGGATGGAGCAAAGGTAAAAGAAATGAATGAAAAGGCAGAAAAATTAGCAGCTACATTGGGTATCCATGCAATCTTAAACAAAAGAACCTATGAAATTTCCGGCGGGCAGGCGCAGCGGACAGCAATTGCCAGAGCAATGATTCACAATCCAAAGCTGATACTGGCAGATGAGCCAACAGGCAACCTTGACTCAAAATCTGCGAAGGATGTATTAGAAACAATGGAAGAAATTCACCGTGCCAAAAAAGCTACAATCATGATGGTGACTCACGATGCACTAGCTGCAAGCTACTGCAATCGGGTGATCTTCATTAAAGACGGTATATTATCGCAGGAGCTTCGCCGCAGTGTGAGCAAGGAAGGCTTTTATCAAGATATCCTGCGCACGTTATCCGTATTGGATCAAGGGGAGTTAGAGAAAGCTCATTAATGGTATCATTGGTACCTAGTACCTTCCTTTATAGAAATTTGCTAAAATTAAATAGAAGCTTCATAAGTATATCTAAATAAGGAAGGCGAATTAAGGTGAACCGTCTAATTTTCTATGGTACGAGCGATTCGCAAGGTGTTCCAAGAATGCTCTGTTCCTGTAATGTTTGTTTGTCTAAGAATCGAACCAATAATCGAACAAGACCGAGTGTATCCTTTAATTTAGAAGAGGTCCATTTTCAAATAGATACTTCTCCGGATTTTAAATACCAATTTAAAACCTATAACGACGACAAAGTCCCAGACTATTTATTATTTACCCACGCTCATAATGATCATCTGGCAGGATTTGGTGACTTCGCCGATTTATGTTTTCGGAGTGATAACGAATGTAAAGTGATTGCCCCGGCTGAAGTAATGGAGATTATTAAAGGCAGATATCCCTATCTCCTGAAGAGAAAAGGGCTTATTTTTAAAGCGACGAACGAATTAAACCTTAATGGAAACATTATTTCCTTCCACAAGGTAAATCATGGTTATAACGGCTATTCTTATGGAATAAAAATTAAACAAAACAATGGAAAAACATGGGCTTATGTCTCTGACGCTTTTCATGTCACTAACAAACAAAAGTCACCATTTATGGATTTGAACTTGCTCATTTTGGGAACTACTTTTTGGGAAGAAAAGAAGCAAATCGAGTTAAGATCTGTTTATGATGTACAAGAAGCCTTAAATTTAATAAGAGAACTTAACTCTCAAAGTACTATTTTTACACATTTATCTCATGATATAGACATCCCTAACCGCCAAAGTAAATTACCTGAAAATGTACGGTTTGCCTATGACGGCATGGAGGTTCACCTTCCTGTTAGTGATTAGATTAGGAAAGCCAATATTGTTGTACACCCAACTCTATACTGCTAGAATATTAATAGAATAGTAAGAAGGGAGAGTATCCATATGAAAAAGAGATCTATATTATTTTTGTCTAAAGGAATCGGATACTCGACTGCTGTTTTTTTCAAAAAACTAATCATGGGAGAAGTCTGTCTAAAATTAGATATGCTGCGGCCTTTGATTAGAACTTTTTAGTTGATAAAAAACTCCACAGGCTGCTTCCCTGTGGTTAATATACACATTTTTTCACCACAGGACTCCTGTGGTGTTTTTTTATTTATAATAAATGGAGGAATGACAATGAAAAGAATAGGCAATAACATTTTTATTCAATCACAAGAGGAATCTGATGCAGAAGCAATGCTGCATTTGGAAACTAAAAACCGCAGCTTTTTTCAAAATTATACCCCTATAAGAGAGGATGATTTTTTCACATTAGAGGGTCAATTGGAACGAATAAAGAAAAACAAGGAAGGCAGCAGGCAGGATCAGCTTTACTCGTTTGCCATTTTTCTGATTGAGACAGAAGAATTAATCGGGAGCATCTCCCTTACAGAGGTTCTCCGCGGACCTCTGCAAAGCTGCTTTATAGGCTATTACTTAGACAAGGACCATAATGGCAAGGGGTATATGACCGAGGCAGTCAGGCTTGTCGTTTCTTATGCATTCAACGAATTAAAGCTCCATCGGATTGAAGCAGGGGTCATGCCGCATAACCTTGGATCTATTCGATTATTAGAAAAAGCAGGTTTTCATAAAGAAGGAATTGCAAAGAAAAATGTAAAAATCAATGGAAAATGGCAGGATCACCAGGTGCTGGCAATTGTGAACGAGGATGACGTTTAATCTCTTTGTGAATAGAAAAGCAAAGGACTTTTACGGTGCTTTGCTTTTCGGCAAAAATATGTTTAATTCCTCTGCATATGACTTTGTCCTTCCTCTTAAAAAAAATCATGTTACTTCTATACTGTATAAAACCTTGAAATTATACTTTCTTCCAAGTGCTCTTTTAAGTGATTATAAAATCAACTTGATTATGTAAGAAAAAACTCTATGAAAAGGGAATATACCCAAAAGCCGATTATTCACTTTTACTTTTATAAAAATATGGCCCGCAAAAGCTTTCGTGTGTGCGCACATAGGTCCAAGTGAAATCCTTATCTACTATGTAGACATCTGATAAATAAATGTCATTTTCGCCTGAAAAATCATCGGCTTTTATACGTTTTGCATCATGAAGCATTAAAGCATCGTCATTATGCTGGATGAAAACATAGCATTCTTTTTTTCTTTCTTTATTAAACGCATACATTGCTTCTCCCTTTTCTAAACATGACAATTTATTGTAGCTGAATGCATGCCATAATAAAGAATCTAAATTGATTTTTATCTTTTGCGATTTACTTAACTTTTTAACGAATTTTTCTTCCCATTGTTTACGGAAGTTTATCCCTTTATTTGGTAATTCCGTTAGCATAACCTCTTTATTTATTAATGATTCCCTCAACTCCATTTATAATCCCCTTTTTTTCCTTAAAAGACCCCAGCCTCTTGCTCCACTTCCTTTTTTGGAACGAAGGATTGACTCCTTGTCCTCTCACACTCTCCGCAAACTCCTATTAATCTCCTCCTTATCAAACTCGCGATATCCCTGCCTCATTCCCCATTCCAGCATATGCTCGTAGTCTTGATGGTTTTTATCGCTGGTGATAAGAAGAAATGCTTTGTAGCCTTGTTCTCCGCCTACATCTTCTGGCGGAGCAGCTCCTTCTCCATCTATACAGATAGGATAATTAAGATCGAAATTTTCAATCACTCTTACTACCTCGATAGTATGTTGCCAGCTATCTCCAAAGTCATAATTGTATACAATCTTAGCCGGAAGATATTCGGACAGCTTTATACCTGTATCCATTTTCATTGGTACATCACCTTGGTAATGAAAAGCTTCTTCGTCGCACACCAGGTTTACAATCGGTCTATCTTGGTTGATCGCGATGACTTTGCCATCTGTGTTAATTGGATAAATATAAAAATCATACAGATGTCTATTCTTCCAGTGAAATACAATTTGTAAAATTCTATGCAATTTAGGAAAAGTAGTATTAGTTGGAACGACAATTTTCCGCCAAACTTCGCGCCTCTCTAGCATCAACTTTACCTTAAGCTCCACCGCTTCAGATTGAAAAATCGGTTGACCCGCTAACTCCTCCAAATGCTTATACTTTTCTTCCTTTGGATAAATGTAGTCATTCTTCCCTACTCCTGCTAATAAGCCATTAATCCTTAAGTTCATCTCCACTTGATTGATGCTATCGTTATCGAGTAATTTCCCAAAGTAATAAACATTTTCACATGCCTTGTTCATTCTGGCTACAGATGTTCTATCTTTTGTTTTAGAAAAGGCAATATGAGGAGAGTGTTGCAAAAACTGCTCGATCACTTCATCCTTAATACACTCCGCTTCGAATGTTTCCCGGATGGCCTGTACGATTAACTTACCTATCGTTTTCATATCCTTTGCTTTTAGGCCATGGAGGACGATTGCATATAAGTTTCGATCATTCACCAACACAACCGTCTTCTTCCGACCAACCTTTAATAAGTTGGCATGCCAAGAAAATAAGGGATCTTCTTCTATCTGAGAAACCGGGGTTACCCCAAGTTCATCTAGTAGCTTTTTGGTACATTGAATTAGCATTTATATTCGCTCCTTCCATCAGCTCGGCTGTCCTTTTTGGTAGCTTAGTTGAGCTTTTAAAGTATTAACTATTTTAACACATATCTTATCCGGACCTGTTCGTATGTCCTTTTCAACTGGAAACAAGAGATCCACCCTTCACTTCCAAAAGGCCTTCAGGCGGTAAAAAGCGATTATTGGTAAACAGGTAGAAGGGAACTGAAAAAGGAGATTTATAATGGCCATTCTCCCTTTTCACTTCCCTATATTTCCATTCAATTAAATTATATACAACTAAAACTTGAGTAAAGTAATAGGTTTATCTGCTCAGAACAAATAAAGTTGGTTACTTTCGACTGCACAAATTTTCCCGTTTTGTGGAATGCGGCTTTTTCAAAAAATAGTTATTTACCTTTAATGGATCAGTAATGATTTATCGAAAAATACGTGACAAAAAAGTTCGTTATTCAACAATTTGTCCCTTTACAACAAATAGAAAGGGCACAATTCTTGAAGATCTTAAACTCCTATTAGTTGGTTTAGATAACAAAACCTAACGAATCAATGACTTTTCTTTAAATCCTTTTTTAAGTAATAATGCTTATATTCCCTACCAACATAATCAAGACTACCAAACACTTGATAACCGTGCTTTTCATAAAAATCTACTGCATGCACTTACGAATAGTAAAGTAATTAATGATAATCCTGCAATGATCGACTTTAAACCCTTCATTTTTTGTACCCCCTTACTGTATTTTTTCATTATCTATGAAGTGATTTAACATGTAACCGCTTCTAATAAGATGTTAGTGTCTTATATTTGAAACTTATTTTCTATTTATTTGAAAATAAAAATAGGTGTCATATATCCCTCTTAATAGAGAGAAATATGACACCATAGGTTGAAATCATTTTCCAAAGTTTGGGAGAGACAGAGTTCTTGAATTATTTTTCATACTCTATCACAATCATATCCCAGTATTTAAGACTCGGAAGTGTAAAAGTGACATCATGATTTTTCTGCTTAAAGTTCAATGATATAGGAACACCATTTTTCATGTCTGGCGAAGCTAGCCAAACTTTTTTAATAGGTTTATTCTCTTTAAGCTGAACATTCAACTGCCCACGCTTTTTAGGTTCTGATTGATTTGCATTCGTATCACGCCACTCCAGCGATTCAGCATCAAAAAAGTTTATAAGATGAATGATTTTTTTATGATCTTTTTGTTTTGCAAAGCTCCATATTTTTCCCTTCTCTGGCTGAGAGGAGAAGTTTACCCAATCAGACGATTGAATGTTTATCGGAACCTCCGCTAATTGATCCCGAAGAAGGTTTTCATAGGCCACTAGAAAATCATAATAATTTATTAGCTTTTTTTGCAAAGAGGAATCCATTTTTAAGTTTTCATGTGGAAAATATTCCTTAGAGAGCATATGTTCACCAAGCTCTAAGTGAGAACCGCCAGATGCAAAGATGACACTGTTGGCAAGCAATATACCAGGGGTATTAAATTCTCCCTTCTGGTTTGAAAACTCATAGTTCATATAGGCCGCTAGAACTGTATTATATTTTCCTTCTGAGAATTGACTGTTCTCATCAATGATCCGCTTTAGATCACTGTAATATTTGTGTTGATCCCATACTTCAGTATATAAGAAATCAACGGGAGATCTGCCTATCTGTCTTTGTCCATACTGGTTAACAGCATTCATGACTAAACGTTTATCTTCCATCTCCGATTTTGTATACTCTAAAAAAGGTTGGAAAGATTCATCTAACGCCACATGATTCCCGTCATAATCATAGACATCTCCCCGCATGCCTAGTTGGTCAATATGCCAGCCGTCAAAGGGAAGAGCCTCATAAACCATTTTTTGTTGATCATTTACATATTTTTGCCATTCAGAGTTTCCTGAATTAACTAGAAACACATCGCTTTTCCAGTCATCAGGTAAGGGATGGTAGTCATGGGCATTTTTTTGCTGATCTTTAAATAAACGCCACTCTGTGTTGACACCATCATTTTCAGCTCCTCCAAAAGCTCCGTATAGTAAATTATATGCCATTGCCTTCATATTTCGATTATGGGCAAGCTCGATATATGTTTTAATCGTCTTCAATGAAACAGGACGATTTGATATATCCTGCCAATGGGATGAAGGCTCATTGTTTTCAAATTTAAGTGGCTGATGATGCTTATAATGCCAATCATAAAATTGCAATCCATTAATATGAAATCGGTTCAATCCAGAAACAACCGACTCCATTTCTTCGTTGGACATATCATGAAACTTAGAAAGAAAGCCATATCTCGGAAATTTTGACCAGTCACTTGAAACATCTATCGCAATAGTTTGCTCATCTTTCTCACGATTAGATTCATACTGTACATGAACTAAATACCCCTTAAAATCTTCTGGAGGGGGGTTCCATGTCCATTTAGCTTCATTATTTTCTATCTTTATCTCTTGCTGAGAAATTGTCTGATTTAAATGGTAGTAGGTGATGATTAACTTACCACTTGAGTATTTGTCAGATAGATTGGTTGTAAAATGAACCGGTTTATTTGGTTGATACGAAGCTTTATCAGTTGTTATACTTTGAATGATTTGTTTTTCTTCCTTAGGTTGCTCCTTAGGGAAAAAGTATGACTTCATGGCAAATACCGAGCCGATTAACAGTAATAAGCTAAAAGACAAAATGATTAATAGATATTTCTTTTGTAAAGGCATACGATTTAACACCTCACTTACTAAACCTTTAATTAAAGTTAATAGCTATTATCTAAATAAACTATTAACTAAGAAGTGGCATTTGAATAGCGGCAATCGATGTGTCACTGATTGCTTAAGTTCTCACCTCTCGCCTTCTCGAAGTAATAGACTTAGTTTCAGGCAGCAACAAAGTTTGTGAAAACAGCCAATTAATAGACGCTGATCCAGTTGTTAGATTTCCTGTGCAGTTTCTGATGGTCTGTAATCAGACTGTAGTACTAGTTAGGTTTTTTATACGAGTTTGCTGCGCTGTACAGAGTTTTGCTGCGCAATGTATGAGTTCTGCTATGCTATGAACGAGTTTTCCGTTTTTATGCACGAGTTCTACTTATCTATGCATGCACGACCGCTACTCTATGAACGAGTTTCCTCTCTATGCACGACCCTCTCTGGATACTCCGCTTTTTAGGCCCAGATAATAATTTATCCAACATAAAAGCAATGTCTATATTAAAACAATAGAAGGAACTAACGATTCGGTTAGTCCCTTCTCTAAATGTTTACTTGTTTACTTTCACATTCACCTTTGCTTCAGCATGAATGAGATTGCCTTGGCTGATTTTAACATCTTTCTTCTCATCAGCTGGAATGCTTACATAAAGAGTTTTTGCACCTTCGTCATAGAAGAATGTATTTGTTTTACCTTGTGTTTCTTCTAGTGAACCAACCTCTTCATACTTCGTTCTGCCAGCTCTAACTTTAGATGGTTTTTCCACATTATTTAATTTTAACGTATATTGTTCAAGTTTTGATTCATCGTAGTCTCTTTCTACACGTTTTTGTTCGAATTCAATAGAGTTTCGCTTACGCTCAACCTCAAATTTTGTTAAGTTGTATTTACCTTGCTTGTAGTCTTCTGATTTACCATCATCTTCATAGAATGTATAAGATGCTTCTTCGTCTAAATAAGTATCTAATACTAGGTTTGTTAATGGTTTTTCGTCAGTATATTGTTGGACTTCACGTGTTGGAATAATTGACTCTTTTTTCACGAAAATTGGCAAATGATCAAGCTTAGCTTCTACATTAATTGTTTGTCCGCCTTCATATTCTTTACCAGTCCAATAGTCTGTCCAGTTAACACCCTCTGGCAAGTAAACGTCACGAGATGTTTGACCTTGCTTTACAACCGGTGCAAGCATCATAGAATCACCGAACATGTATTGGTCACTGATATCATATGTTTTTTCATCTTCTTGGAATTGATAGACTAGCGGTTGTTGAACTGGTTTCCCACTGTCAGCAGCCTCCTTAAATTCGTTGTACAGGTAAGGAAGTAATTGATAGCGCATTTCAATATATTTTTTACTGATTTTCTCAACCTCTGGACCGAATGCCCATGGCTCTTGACCTTGTTTCACTTCAGCTTTTGCATCACTATCATAGTGGATACGGGCGAATGGTAAGAACGCACCAACCTCAATCCAACGAGCGAATAATTCTGGATCTGGACGTGAAGCGAAACCGCCGATATCGTTACCTACAAATGATACTCCAGACATACCAATGTTCATGTTCATTGGAAGGGACATTTGCAAGTGTTCCCAATTACTTACATTATCACCAGTCCACAATGCTGCATACCGTTGTGTACCTGCATACATGTCACGCGTTAACACGAATGGGCGAGTACCTGGCTTTTGCTCTTTGAAAGCTTGGTATGTTGCATCTGCCTCATCATGACCATATAAGTTATGGTACTCAGTGTGCCAAATTTTGTTATCCTCTGTTCCGAAATACGTATCAAGCGGCATAGTATGAGAATGTCTTTCATCGTCTAGGAAAACTGCCGGCTCATTCATGTCATTCCAGATACCGTCAATGCCTTCATTTAATAAAACATCATGATTTTTGGCCCACCAATCACGTACTTCTTCTTTAGAGAAGTCTGGGAAAGCAGAATCTCCAGGCCATACTGGACCGATGAACGGTGTACCATCTGCATTTTTCGCCCAGTAATCATTTTTTGTTCCTTCTTGATAATGTCTATAGTTTTCATCCTGCTTTACAGCCGGATCGTTAATTGCAATAGAATGGAACCCAGGCATAGATTCTAGTTTTTTTAATGCTTGCTTGTATTGTTCATTCCAAGTAAACACCCGGTATCCATCCATGTAGTCGATATCAAAATGCATTGTGTCTAATGGAATCTTTTTGTCACGGTATGTTTTTGCGACATCCACAATTTCATCCGCTGTATATCCCCATTTACTTTGGTGCAATCCTAATGACCATTTAGCAGGAACATCCATTTTACCTGTTAATTCCGTATAACGATCGATAACATCGCCAACTTCTGGTCCATAAGTAAAGTAATAGGTTAATTTTCCGCCATTTGCATAGAAGTAGTAGTAATCATCTGACTCACTTGCCATTTCATAATATGAACGGTGTGTGTTGTCAAAGAAAATACCATACGCTTTTTCGTCTTTTAAACCAATGAAAAACGGAATCGCTGTATATAAATATTTAGTATCTTTCGTATAGCCGTAAGCATCTGTGTTCCATAGTCCGATGCTATCACCACGTTTGTTAACATCTAATCCGGATTGTTCTCCAAAGCCGTAAAAATCTTCACCCTCATCTGTCTTTTTAAAGACGTAAGGCTTTCCGTCTTCATAGCCAGACGTACCTTTATCTAAATAGTCTTCATTAATAACATTTCCTTTTTTATCAAGGAATCTTACACCAAATGGCTCCATTTTAATTTCAACAGTAATCTCAGATGTTTTTAAGGTATATTTATCTGTGCTACCGTTTGCACTAAAGCGTGGAGTTTTCCATTCATTGGCTTTTTTCTCAACTCCCGGCGATTCAAATTCCTTTTCGCCTTTTTCCAATACAGAAACCTTTGCTAAATCTTTGTCAAATAGACGGATATAAGCTTCATGTGTGCCTAAGTCTAATTTGACTCCATTCTTAAGCTTTGTTACATCTTGAACACTAAGCTTTTGAAGGTTTTCCTTTTTTAAAGGAGTGTCTGCCTCAGGTTGCGTTACTGCCAGCGCGCTTGGTGCTGCGGCTGTAAAAGCGACAGTAGCTGCAAGGGTAAGGCTTGCCAATACATTTATTGGCTTTTTCGATAAGAACATTTTACCACCTCATTTAATTTTTTTGATGAGTACGGCGTAAATATATCGAATTATAAAACTTACTGTCAATAAAGATTTCAAGCCATATATAGGATAAAGATTATTACCTAACTTCATTGATAAGATAATAATGGAAGCGTATATCTTTTACGTTGAAAACACTTTCAAAAATATCATTAAATTGAAACATTGTATCTATAGTTTTACATAATGTCATTTTATATAGGATATAAGAACTAATTTTCTTAATATTTGATATATTAATTATTCGTGAAATCGCGTTCATTTTCATTGAAATCGCTTTTCTATTAAAATATGAAAATGAAGAAATAGGTCTATGATTTTTAAAATATTGTAAATAGTGTTGATTAAAAAGATATAATTTTCCGAATATTTTTAGATTAAATAAGCTTAAAAACATATATCTTTTACTCATAAGTCATTTCGACCATAAATCATAACGGGTAAATAGATCTAGCATTTAATGTATTGTAAACCAAAGTGCTTTTTTGGAGGTTCTATTTTTTAAGCCATTGATCTTCATTTACGTTTGTAGTAAAATCTTTAAAATTTTTATCAGTAATCTTACTTTTCCTTCCTCGAGGGGCGCTTTGTAAAATGATAAAATTCTCTTTTTTGCATAGTGTCATAATGTATTACAAAAAGGATAGATAAAGCTAATAAAGTTCTGCTTTTATCTATCCATATATTTCACCTTTTATAATGTGTGACATTATTTTATTCTTTGTTATCAAGTCATTTCTTCATAACCTTGACATAAAAGAAAAACACTGAGGGATAAAATCGAACACCTCTACTCCGTCGGGGTAATTCTGACTTGCTATACTTGGAATTAAAAATGTGAATAAGCTCTTAAGTAGGGAGAATAACATCAACTATTGTTCCTTTATTCATTTCACTTTCAATAACAATCTTTCCTTGATGTGCTTCAACAATTTTATAACAGATCATTAATCCTAAGCCAATTCCTTTTTCTTTGATACTATAAAAAGGTTCTCCGAGATAAGGAATACGTTCTTTTGGAATCCCGCATCCTTGATCGATAAAGCGAATGCATACTCGATGATCATCAAGTTTATTAACTTGAATCAACACTTCTCCTCCTATCGACATTGCTTCAATTGCATTTTTTAAGATATTGATAAATACTTGTTTTAATTGGTTCCTTTCACAGGTAATCAAAGGAACTGCAGATTCAAATTCCGTTCTAAATTGAATGTTATTGATCGTTGCTTGAGATTGAAGTAATGCTGTAGCCTGTTTTAATAGCATGTGCAAATCATTGAGTTGAATCTTAACTGCCTGCGGCTTAGCTATCGTTATAAATTCATTAGTAATACTTTTAATTCGTTCCATCTCTGATAACACTATATCTATATAACGCTGATTGTTCTCATTTTCCGTTAATTTTAGTAATTGCATAAACCCTTTCATTGCGGTTAAAGGATTGTTAACTTCATGGGCGATTGCAGCGGCTAATTGCCCAACAACAGCAAGCTTCTCTGATTTCCGTAATAATGTTTCTGTTTTTAACCGTTCAGTAATATCTCGAGAGATAAGCAGTAAAACTTCCTTTCCATTCAATATAAACATACGGACACTAAACTCAGTATTTATTTTTTTGCCTGTTTTCTTAAAAACAAATTCGTTTTGTAAGGTGAAAGAACGTTTGCCTTCTCTGATTTTCTCTATAATTTTTATGAGCATTGTTGAATTTTGAGGAACAATATCGGAAAATGGCATCGAGAGAAGATCTTCCCTGCTATACCCAAATCTTTTACATCCTACTGGATTTACTTCAAGTAATCGAGTTGGATATCGATCCTCATTCAATTCTACTAAGTATACGGCATCAGGAGACTGTTCAAATAGAACACGGTATTTCATCTCACTTTCCTTTAATTGTTGATGTAATTGTTTGAGTTCTTTTTCTATTTGTTTTCTTTCAGAAATATCTCTATAGATTGCTGATAAAAAAATCACATTACCCTTTGAATCCAGAATAGGTGAAAGCGTCAAACTTATTTCGAAAAGACTGCCATCTTTTCTTTGTCTAACTGTCTCTAACTTAGTGGTAATAGATTCTCCAGATATAATCTTTTGAATGGTCACGTTAGACCGATCTATTAAAAATTCAGGTACACATGGTAATTTTTCTCCTACGATTTCGTGTATAGACCAACCCAACATCTTCTCATAAGCTGTATTGACTTGTAAAATATGCCCTTCTAAATCAAATATAATGATAGCATCTGTGTTATGACGAATGAATGATTCTAATCTCTCTTTAGTCGTCCTTAATTCCTCCTCCATCTTTTTCCGTTCCGTTATATCAATAGCTGAGCCGACAACCTCAACAACTTTTCCTTCTCGTTTAATAGGCCTTAGTGAGATGAATATAAAGGTGTTTTCATTTGGCCATGGCAGTTCAAACGTGACTTCTTGTCCTTCCCAGGCTTGTTGATAGAATTCCAATAATCGGGGAATTAAATGGGAAGGAATGACAGAAGAATCCAGAGTTTTTAAATCTTTACCTACCACTTGTTCAGGAGAGACTCCACATTTAGAATAAAACTGTCCATCACATAAGGTGTGGATATAACCTTTATTCTCCTTTTTAAACTTAAAAATACCTCCTTGCTGTTCATGTACGGTTTCCTTTAGTTCTTGTTTTGATTCTTCCAATGATTGATTCAATTTCGATAAATTCTGTGTTAACCGATACAATTTTTGATAGGCTTCCATAAGAAAAATACTGATTAAAAGTCCTATAGAAAGACATAGCAGACGTGTAATTTCGAAAGCGATGGATATTTTTAAGGACGAAAAGAATGTGAATAGAAAAATATGAACTCCTATAAAACCACCCATATAAAGAAAAACACTTTTTATGGGATCAAGGTTTTTGAAATATGTTTTAAATACGGTAAATAGAAGAGCTGTTCCAAAAAACAAAATTTCGCCTAGTACCCACTGATTGCCTCCCATGAAATGATAGGCTATATTAACACAAATGAAGATTGTCGTAATCCATCCAGCAGTACGACCAAAGTAAACAAATGAAAGGATAAAGGGAGCAGCCCGAAGGTCAAAGATCCATGCGTTGTATGTATTTGGGAAAAACATCAAGATAGCAGCAATTATTCCTGCATATAATCCCCCAAACAAATGGCAGTATTTAAAAGTTCTATGTATTACGAAAACTCGGGTGAATAAAGCTAAACTAACCAAGAAGGAAAAAATAGAAAGATTAATGAAAAATTCTCTGATGATCATTTAATAACCTCCTCCTATTCATTACTTTTTAATACCACATTTTATTACTTGGTACTAATTATAATTAAAAATTTCTAATTTTTCAATTATTTTGACTATTTCACGAAGTAGGCTTTGGATTCACACTTTGACCCAGTTAGCAACTTCATATTTATTAGTAATCGTTTTACATCCTCTAATTCTCCATTAAGAATGTATAATCTTGCCTCCAACGCACAAATTAAATAGCAGGGTGATATAAAATGTGGAATATGTTTGTCTCCTATCTTCCAGAATGGAAAGTTTTATTTGGTGCATTGATTACTTTCCTAGTTCCTTATAGTATTTCAAATTTATTTAGTTGGATTCGCTCGTGAGGGAGGATTGTTATGTTTGGATGGAAGAGATTTAAAAAATCCTCTCAAAAGAGTAAAAATCAAGAACAAATCAAAAATGAGAATTTGAACAATACTCAAAATCAACAATTAACAAGTGATATCGACTATAACCTACAAGTTATAAAAGACAAAATCGGTTTTAACTCAGACGTAACGATTCGAACGATTCATATTGGACAGAGAAATATGCGAGCATCGATCATTTATGTTGATGGTTTAGCAAATCAAGACTTAATTAATGAACATATATTGAAACCGTTAATGTTGCATTCCTTTGAAAAGGACACAACTGAGTTGTGGCCTGCAGATCATTCTGGTTTTAAAGAATATCTTAAAAATCATGTTCTATCAATTAGTGCGATATCAGAAGTCAATACATTTGAAGATTTAATTTCTCAAGTGCTTTCTGGGGCAACAGTTCTATTAATTGATGGTTTTGCATGCAATCTAGTCCTTAATACGCAGGGGTGGAAAACACGAGGAATTGAAGAACCGCCAACTGAAACAGTTGTAAGAGGACCAAGGATAGGCTTTACGGAAACATTAAAGGACAATACAGCCTATTTACGCCGATTTACTCTGGACCCTAACTTAACAATACTTAATTATCAAGTTGGAAAAAGAACTAAAAAAAAGCTAATTATTACTTACATAAAAGATATCGCCAATCCCGAGCTAGTTAATGAAGTAAAGAGACGGATAGAAAAGATTGATATGGATGATGTACCGGAATCAGGTTCTTTGGAACAACTAATCGAAGACAATTTTTTGTCACCATTTCCTCAACTTCAAAGTACTGAACGCCCCGACCGTGTGATTGGGGCGTTAAACGAAGGGCGAGTCGCTATCTTATTAGACGGAACACCTTTTGCTTTAATAGCACCTGTTACATTTTCGATGTTTATACAGTCACAAGAAGATTATTATATACGCTGGATTCCAGCGTCATTAACTCGTATGTTGCGTTTTTTTGCAACATTTCTTTCTTTATTCCTTCCGGCTATTTATATTTCATTCGTTTCTTTTCATCAAGGACTTATTCCATCAAAACTCGCATTTTCAATAGCAGGAACAAGGACTGGAGTTCCCTTTCCTACCCTTATAGAGGCTCTGATTATGGAGATATCGATTGAAATTTTAAGAGAAGCAGGACTTCGGTTACCAAAAACGATTGGGCAAGCAGTAGGGATCGTTGGTGGGTTAGTTATCGGAGAAGCAGCCGTTCAAGCAGGTATTGTAAGCCCGATTATGGTGATCGTTGTTTCCATAACGGCCATCTCTTCATTTGTTTTGCCAGGATATCCGATAGGACTAACATTGAGATGGCTTCGTTTTGTTGTGATGTTTTTCGCAGCTACAATGGGGTTATACGGCGTCATTCTTTTCTTTCTATTACTTATCATTCATTTATCAAAACATAAAAGTTTTGGTGTTCCGTATATTGGTCCTGCTGAACCATCTAGTTTGAGTGACTTAAAAGATTTCTTGGTCCGTATGCCTCTTATGATGATGAAAAAGCGTCCAACACTTTTGAATCCCCAGGATCAAGTTCGAAAAGGGAGCAAAGACTAAATTAGGAAGTGACACCTCGTGAATACGAATTCAATGGACCGAATTTCTTTGCTGCAAGCTGTTGTAATCTTAACCTCTACCAATATCGGCGTAGGGAGTCTCATCTTGCCCAGATCTGCCGTCGAGAAAATGGGAACACCTGATGCATGGATTGCAGTCATTCTTGGTGGTTTGCTTGTTATCCTTGCAAGTCTTATTATCACGAATCTGAACCGACGGTTTCCTGGACAAACATTCTATCAATATAGTCACGAAATCGTTGGAAAATGGCTCGGTTCATTACTTAGCTTAAGCTTAGTAACTTATTTAATTGTTTTCGCAGCTTTTGAACTTCGAATTGTTGGTCAAGTTACGCAATTTTATTTATTAGATGGTACTCCAATAGAATTTATCATCATGACGATGATGTGGGTAGGGGTTTATCTCGTTATTGACGGTATAAACCCATTAGCCCGTGTATGTGTGATTTTATTTCCGATTACTTTAGTCATTTTTTTACTGATCATGTGTTTAAGCATAAAAGTTCTTGAAGTCGATCATTTACGCCCTGTGCTAGGGTTAGGTATTCTACCTGTTATCAAGGGAATACCTTCTACATTTCTTTCTTACAGCGGTTTTGAATTTATGTTAATATGGCTGGCTTTTATGAAACAGCCCCAAAAAGCAGGAAAAGCAGCCTCACTTGGTACTTTAATCTCGATGATTCTTTACGTCATAACAACAGTTGTCGTAATCGGAGGATTATCAGTAAATGAAACAAAAAAATTGCTTTGGCCAACCGTTGAAGTTATTCGACAGTATGAGCTAATGGGATTAGTTTTCGAGCGTTTCGAAACGTTTCTTCTAGCTGTATGGATTATGCAAATATTTACTACTTTTGCTATATGTTATTATTTGGCCTCACTTGGTTTGGCCCAACTTTTTAGAAAAAAATTAAATTCTTGCAGTTTCTTTTTGCTTCCGATCATCTATATTGTAGCGATGTATCCTGAAAACATTAACGACATTTTAAAACTTGGGGATATGATTGGCTATACGGCATTTTTTTTCGGTGGAGCGCTGCCGATTATCCTGCTTTGTATTACTTTATTAAGGAGGAAAAGGTATGGAAATGCTTCACCGTAAAAAACATTATATACTTTTCCCACTTTGCTTAATAGTACTGACTGGTTGCTGGAGTAGTCAAGAAATCGAAGAGCTGTCCTTTGGCATAGCTAAGGGTATCGATCTTGCAGATGAAGAAAGCGTGGAACAAGAAATGGACGTCGGATATCCGAAAAGGAATTTAATTACGTTGACCGATCAGATCATTTTGCCCGAGGTGACTGTGGCTGAAGGTCCGCCATCACAGAAGCCTTATCAAAATGTTTCCCACACCGGAGATTCCATTCATGAAATGTTAAGAGAGAATCGATTAGAAAGGAATTCCGTCACCTCTCACCATCTAAAAGCGATCGTCATCGGAGAAGGTATTGCACGAAAAATAAGTATCCAAAATCTGATAAATCAGCTTCTTCGCGACAACGTATCTAGAAGAAGCTCTCTCTTATTAATTGCTAAAGGGAAAGCCAGCGAAACATTAGAAACGCAGGGAAAAGAAATTCCGGGTGAACAACTTAAAGAAATCGCAACGAATGAATCAACAAAACTTTTACAGATGGTAACCATAGGAGACGCATCATCTAAGATGGCGTCTAATCGTAGTTTTTTGCTCCAAAGCGTTGTTAAAGAAAAGGAAGAAAATAAGTTTGCTGGCGCTGCCATTATTCAAGGGAAGACCAAAAAGCTTGTCGGTTTTCTATCGGAGGAAGAGATAGGGGGAATCTCTTGGATAACTGCTAAAGGGAAAGGCGGGCTAGTCAAAACCTATGATGAGGAAAAAAAACAACTTATTGTCTATGAGATTCTATCAATGAAAAGTCGCATCAAACCCATGGTGCAAGGAAATGAAATTTCTTTTGACGTAAAAATCAAATCGGAAGGGCGCATAACTGAAGATTGGCTGTATCCCGGAAACGCTATTGATAACGATCGTTTTCTAAAAGCAGCTGAAAAGGAAGTAGAAGGAAAAGTACGACGAATGGTAGAAGAAACACTGACTAAAATTCAAAAAGAATATGAGGCCGATGTTGCCGGATTCGGAACTCAATTAGGGATTCATTATCCTAGGGTTTGGGAAAAGGTAGAAAAAGATTGGGACAAAGAATTTAGTCAAGTTCCAGTGAATTTAAATGTGAAAATTAACATTAAAACATATAGCGCTAAGGGATCTAAGTAAAATTATTAATTTTCACATGATTTTTAGATTCATTTCAAAAACCCGGGTTTTTAAGAATAAGGGAGTAAAATCAAAAAAAGCCATGAATAACCCTTCGGATTAGTCATGGCTTGCCAGTTTTTATTTACATGGTACCTTTGTTGCTCACAAACTGATTAACAATCTGCTCTCAAAGACACAAAAATTGATGTTAGTTAGACGGTTTTGATTTGGCGTAAACAGTGTTTTTTAAGGATTGTTTTTGCCAAACAATGGTAATGAAGAATGTAATGACCAATAAAACAAGCCCTAGAACGAATGGAGAAAGGATTTGAACATCGTATAGAACGCCTGCAAGAGTTGGTCCAAGTATGTTTCCGATACTCATATAAGCATTATTCAGGCCCATCGCAAAGCCTTGTTCATTTCCTGCCATTTTAGAGATAAGAGTATTCAACACTGGTCGAAGGATTGATGTCGCCAGGAAAATTAACAGCGTGATGCCGAAGAAAAGTACATAGCTTTTCGCCAATAATGAAAGGAAAAAACCAATCGCAGCTACTCCTAAAAAGATGTTTAACACCATACCTTCTCCATATTTACTGACAACTCGATCGACTACAAACAGCTGGACAATCACACTTATTATTCCTGTTGACGTAATCATCAAAGCAATTTGCTGAGGTGTTGCTCCGAATTGGTTATCAATAAAAAGACCGAGAACAGATTCATAAGCCATCAAACCGAAACTCATGACAAGGGTAATGATGAGTGGTATAAAATACGGCTTTTTAACAGATAAAGACAACTTCTGCAGCATAGACTCAGCTTCCTGATGGGTTTCCGTACCTTGTGAGCTTTGAATTGCTTCACTTTCCTTTAAGACAACAATCGAGAAAATCACTGCCACTAAAGAAACAATCGCCGAGATAAGAAACGGTACCTTTAACCCAAAATCAGCTAAGAAACCGCCAACACCTGGTCCTACTACTATCCCGAGAGACATGGCTGCTGAGATAAAGCTATTGCCTTTTGCACGTTGCTCGAGAGTTGTGATATCAGCTATATAAGCAAAGATAGCCGGCACCAATAGAGCAGCTCCTATTCCTCCGATGACACGGGAAGCATAAAGCAGCCAAATGGAATCGACTGCATAAAAAATAAACATAGACAGAGTTAAACCTGCTAATCCAAAAACAATCATTCTTCTGCGGCCATACTGATCGGCCCATTTACCAGCAATCGGTGAGAAAATAAGCTGAGCTCCGGCAAAAATTGCAATCATTAAACCGGCAGCTGTACCTCCCTGATTAATTGACTCTAAATATGCCGGCAAGATCGGAATAATGATCCCAAAGCTTCCTATTGCGATAAACATATTTATCATTAAGATGATCATTTGTTTTAATTGATTTGCTGTCATAAACGTTTCCTCCTTTTCTATATCTAGTGTTCGACAGCTTTTGGAATAGAAAAAATAGCGTGAACGAAAACACTCTATTTTTTAAAACAACAAAAAACTGCTACCTTTTTCTGGATAGCAGGTCGCATTACAACAAAAAGACAGATTACTCCCATCTTACAGAAGTAATAAACTTTTATTTATATAAATGCCCAAACTAACCCTATCCAGAAAAATAATCCGTTTTATATATACGAATGTTTTTAAAGATAGAATTAGTAAATCATAGCTTATCGGTCACCCTTCATTATTATATCGATACAATATTACCTTATTACTTTAATCAAATCAACGATTATGCTCGTAAAATTAAATTTCTTTTTTGAACTCATATTAAAAGAAAGATTTTTCAAGTGAGTGGCTCTCTGAAAAGTTTTTCGAACAGCGAGTATGGTCTGTTAGGCGTGAAAGCAAGCTAGAAACACATGAGAAGTCTGTCCAACGGATTGGAAAATGATGAATATTTATTCAGTTCGTTTTGTTTTATTCAATCATTTAGTTGAACGTGAAATATACATGTTAAATAAATACATATATCGAAAAAACTATTTCATAGGACAGGCTCCTTATTGGAAAGCCTTATTTTAAAAAGATGCCTAACTGCAAACCCATTTAAGTGTTAAGGGAGACATCTATGTTCTTCTTTTTATTTCTTTTACCACAGCATGTCTATCAAATTCGTTTCGAAGTCCAGTAACTTCCTTTTTGGTAAAAGGATAGGTTAATCACCTTACATTTTGTAGGTAATGAATATTCATACGCATTTTTCGGTTAAATGAAAACCCCACTTAAAATAATAAGCAGGGGTTAACTAAAACAAACACATGGACACACCTTGTGACAACCGTCTGTGTCTATTTACACAAACATGTTAGCAACTAAAAGGCAAATTAAGCTTACAAACCAGGCGATAGTTGTTGGAACAGACCAAACCATAATTTGCTCTTTCACTTCTTTTATTCCTAACATTCGGTTTACTACCCAGAAAAGACTATCATTAAAGTAAGAGAAAATCATAGAACCCATTGCAGCAGCTTGTGCTGCGAGTGCCATGTTTACATCCAGCTGTGCCAAAATTGGAGCTGAGATAGATGCTGCAGTGACCATGGCTACCGTTCCACTGCCTTGGACTAAACGAACGACCGTAGCGACGAAGAAAGGAATCAGAACAGCTGGTAATGGCAAGTCCGCTATTTTACCAGCAATAAAGTCTCCTGCACCACTTTCACGCAGTACATTTCCAAGTGCTCCGCCCCCACCTGTAACGAGCAGGATAATACCCGCTGATTGAATGCCTTCTTCCATCCGTCCAAGTGTTTCTGAACGGCTTAGATGTCCTGCGAGAGCGTATATAGCAACAATTACCCCAATGGTAACAGCGATAATTGGTTTACCTAAGAAAATTAAAATACCATAATAACCGTCTGTTAGTTCTAAAGCTGTAAGTGTAGTGTTTAGGAAGATAAATATAATTGGTAAAAAAATTGGTAATAATGACCGTGTTAAAGATGGCAGTTCTTTCGATCTTTCATCAACCAAACCCAAAAACTCTTGATATGAGGCTTTTGTGTCGGGTCTAACGAATCCATCTTCAGAATCATCAGGAATTTGATGGATTTTCGTTCCTAGCCATTTTGCATAGAGAACCCCTGCAATTATAATTGGGATACCAAACATGAGACCCAACGCAATCATTAATCCCATGTCGACTCCAAAAATCCCTGCTACTCCCAATGGTCCAGGTGTAGGCGGCACGAGTGAGTGAGTGATGACAAGTCCAACAGCTAACGACACACCTAATGCGATGACTGATTTCCCCGTCTTTCTAGAAAGCGCCTTCACTAAGGGATTTAATATAACAAAAGCTGAATCAACAAAAATAGGAATAGAAATGATAAAACCCGCTACTGCCATCGCCCATTCTTCTTTTTTCTTCCCTACCAATTTTATTAATGAATAGGCAAGGGTTTCTGCAGCACCTGATACTTCAAGAATTCGACCAATCATAACCCCAAGTCCGATAACAATCCCGATGGATGCTAATGTATTTCCAAACCCCGCTGTAATTGAGTCCGCTACTGCTCCAGGAGCCATTCCCCCAATAATTCCTGCAACGGAAGCGGCGATGATTAATGCTAGAAAAGCGTGAATTTTAGTTTTTAATACAAGAAAGACTAATAGTATGACAGCTACGATTAAGCCAGCAACCATTTGTATGCCTGAAACTGTTTCCATCTTCGAACCCTCCCCCTTTGATGTAAGTGTTTACATTTTAGGGCAGAAATGAAGGATGGATCCCATCCCTCATTTCTGCAAATTGATTTCCTTTATCTATAAACTATTATTTGTGAACTTAGGTCCATACTGTGCAGCAAGCTTAATGCACTCTTCCATACTGATGCTTTCAGCAATGTTTTTTCCTGCAATATCGAACGCAGTGCCATGGTCAACAGAGGTTCTTAAAAAAGGTAAACCATTTGTGATTGAAACCGTTCTATGGAAGTCTGTCATTTTCGCTGCAATATGCCCTTGATCATGGTATAGAGATAAAACAGCATCATATTTACCGTTTAAAGCTTGGAAAAATACCGAATCAGCTGGAACTGGCCCTACCGCATTAATTCCGCTCTGTACTGCTGCTTCAATACCCGGTTTAATTTCTTCTACTTCTTCCCATCCGAATAATCCGCCTTCTCCACTATGAGGATTTAAGCCAGCAACTGCAAACCTTCTATTTTCTACACCTAATCTTTGCAAAGCCTTGTCACAACGAACAAGATAATCATGGACTCTTTCTTTCGTCATCACACCAATGGCATCTTTTAATGATAGATGACGGGTTAAGAAGAAGATTCTCATTCCATTAACTTCAAACATCGTTAATGGATCGTTAGAACCTGCAAGTGCTTCAAGCATTTCGGTATGTCCAATGAAAGGAACTTCCGCTGCTTTTAAGGATTCTTTGTTAATTGGAGTTGTAGCAAGCGCTTTTACTTCTCCTGCCATAGCCAATTCAACAGATTTTTTAATATATTCAAAAGCCCCTTGGCCGCATTGTGCCGAAACTTGCCCATATACGAGCTGATCCATGTCAATGTTATTTAAGTTAATGACATCAACCGTACCAAACTCATATTTGCCTTCTGCTGGAGAGCTTACTTCATTAATTTTCAAATTGGCCTCAACGATTGAAATTGCTTTTTCGAGTACTGCAGCATCTCCAACTACTAGCGGTTTGCACACATCATAAATCTCTTGTTTAGCTAAAGATTTCATCGTGATTTCTGGTCCTATACCTGCTGGGTCACCCATTGGGATTGCAATAATTGCTCTTTCTGTTGTCATAATCTTGTTCCTCCTAATCATTTTTAGAGACTTATTAATGAACTACATAAACAAAATACTGTTTAATTTTTATATATAAAATTTCATCTAATTTTTTATAGGTTGATAATCAGAGCCTTTTAAATTTGATGAAGAATTTTTTGTTATTAAGTGCTTAACGCTTGTATAAATAGCCTTCTTGTCTCCTACCATGCCGCCTTTTGTGACAAGAGGAATTCCATCAAAATACCCTCCGATAAATTTCCCATATGCTACTAAAGGGAGTACCTCATCTTCTAATTTGATCCCTTCTGCCCTTCCAACAGAGCATAGGGATGCAGTTACATCTCCCCCGCTGGAGAAACAGCCGCCAATTTCATGATGGCTTTTTTGAATGACCATTCGAGTAATTTTTCCCAAGCCATCTGCTATTCGTTTAGCCAATAAATCTTGGCTTACCTTTTGTTCATTTGCTAACTCTTCAAGGTTTAACCGTTTCAAAGCTGGAGAATTGGTTGTAATTATTAAAACTTCCTGGTTATTTATTTCCTCTAAGGCTTCGGCTACAACTCTATCTATCTCTTCTTCCCACGTTTCCGTTAAGCTAGCCAACTTCTCAGCGTTCACATAGATAGGCTGCGAATTCGTTTTTTCCATTAGATAATGCAGCTGCTTCCCGCTAATGGACGTTACACTGCCAACTGTCACAATGATTTTTTTATTAGTTGCGGATTGGCTGGTAAAGGCTTTAGCATAAGCTGCGGTAAGCGGACCTGGATCTACCGGAATCATTTGGTAATCTTTAATCAATGCCATCGCATTCGCTATCTCTTCTATTTCTTCATCCATGACAGCGTCTAAAACGAGAATCCTATTTCCCTTGTTTATATGCTCCTTTAATGCTTGTACAATTGCTTTTTCACCTTTTAAAACCGTTTCAAGTCCGATGTGGGAAACGGAATATTGGCTTTGCTTTTGTACAATTTGCGGCACGTTGGATTGGGTAAGCGGAATAACCGGATCTTTTGCTACATCTGTTGCCTGTACGGGCACGCCCTCAACTAATAAGTAGCCTCCTGATGTAATGCGTCCTGAATCAGGGAACGAAGCAACAACCACTGCAATCGATTTTTCGCCGAGTTCAGTTAATACTGTGTCGATTTCAACACCAATATTTCCCCTTACTGTACTGTCAATCCGCTTACAAATGACATCTGCACCCCAGTTCGCGAAATTTTTTAGTACTTTTTGTACTCTCATTTTCGCAATATCTTCTTTAGCATATCTACTATCTGTATCTACACATACGGCATTATAAGCTCCAGATACAAGAGGCTGGTCATAATAAACCATGGTAGCTGCTTCAAAGCCTTGCTTTGTAAGTCTTACTCCTGTTGCATTGGCACCTGTCAAATCATCAGCAATGACCCCTATTTTCATTTGACTTCACCCCCATGAGCTGTTATTACTTGCAGATGTTCTTTTATTTTTCCCTCACATTCATCTGTTATCCCATCATCCGTAATAACACCATAAATGCTTGAAAGATCACAAACCTTTGTGAGGGATTTTTGGTCAAACTTGCTTGAATCAGCCACTAACCATGTTGTTTCTGCTGCTTCTATCATTAGTTTCTTTATGGAAGCCTTCTCAAAAGTAGGTGCAGTGATTCCGGCTTCTAAATGAATGGCATGGGCTCCTAAGAAAAATAAGTCAACATGCAGGTTTTTTAAGATTTGCTCTGTTAAGGGGCCAAATAACGTCCCGACATTATTTTGGAGCTCCCCGCCCGCTACAATAACCTTTACTTCACTATCCATCAGCTCAGCTGCTATTTTTATATCATTTGTAACCACTGTTAAATCTTTTTTATCTTTAAGCAATTTTGCAATTTCAAGTGTAGTAGTTCCTGAATCCAATAATATGGTTGAATGATTCTGGATAAAATTTAAAGCTTTTTGTGCAATTTGCCTTTTTTGATGACTATGTTTGCCTTCCTTAGTATGAAAAGACGATTCAATAATCAAGGGTTTATTAAGAATTGCCCCGCCATGAGTTCGGATGATCTTTTCCTCATCCTCTAAATAAGCCAAATCCCGGCGAATTGTCATAGCTGAGACATTTAATTGCTCAACCAACTGTTCGATATCTATCTTTTCATTTTTATTTAATTGTTCTAAAATCATATTTCTTCGTTCTTTTGGTAACAATATCATCACCTTTGTTATTTTTGATAACTTCGTAATTACATTATGTTCGTTTTGAACATTTTTGTCAACTAATAAATTGCTTTTTATGTTCGTAATTAACAAATATGCTAGATAATAAGTTCATTTTTAACAGAATACTATTATTTTCGGATAATAAAGTGAGAGGCTATTTTGCGCCCGAAAACCTCAAGGTGAAAAGAGCGAATCTTAGTGGGATTGAAGTAAGGCTGCTACAATCGCAGGCATAGGTATCCTGATCATATGTGTACTTTGGCTTACTATAAATATGGTTCTCATTTTTGTTTTAAACCACTTCCTATTTTATTTTTTCCTTTCGAATAAAACAGTTACGTTATTTCCTTCTAAAAAAATCGTATTTATCGTCAAGTAATTTTTTGATTCATCATCACTTTTTGTGAAAATAGCACAAAAATAGGAAAACACGAACGAATTCCTGGCAATAATGTTAGTTACCACAACAAACATTAGG
>NZ_JACXAI010000027.1 GCF_014773385.1 Metabacillus arenae
CCGGAAAACCTCCGCTTATTTTAACTATCACTGGTTCCTCTATTAAGGATAAGACTTCTTATGTTTCAAAAAAACCAAGTGAACCTCATTTTGATGGTGTTGTGGGGAGGCTTCCATCTGTGGGGTCTCCTCAGCCCCACTAATCCTGAAGAAGTCTAAGTGCTCGTGAACGTTACCCATTAAAATTAAATCCAACAATCTTTGTCATCGCAACATAATCCATGTACTAAATCACAAAGAATTCACAAACCCTCTAATAATTATTTCATACCCTGTGATTTCCTATGTGAATTAGGAAATGATAAGCGATGAAAATTCGCCAAACGCACTGTGAATTATATTGTGAATTCAAGTGCGTTTTCCTATGTGTTTTACAATGTTTGCACCTCTAAAGTAAACCCGTCTGTTAACATAGACGGTGTTTTTAATAGTTTTTTAATATCTCTGTATTGTGAATTACATTGCTTAAGTGACCAATATTGGTCACTTATCTTTTTGATAGAAGCGTCGTGCTTTGGCACGGTTGCCGCAATCCGCCATTGAACACCAGCGGCGGCTTCGGTTCCGGCTCGTATCGAAGAACAGCCAACCACAAAGATCCCCCTCGCATCGTTTCACCCGTTTAAAATCACTTTTGGAAACGAGAAGGTCGACTGCTGACTGCAGGATTGGTGGCAGCATACCCTCCAATGGGTTTTTGGAGCACTTGAACTCCAATAAAAAATGATCTTTTTCTTGGGATAGCTGCAGCAATTGATAATATTGACGCACGAACACATTGAACAGCTCAATCTCTTCCTGCAATGGTTCCTGCTCCATTGAAATGGTACGAAAGATCCGGTACATCACTTCACGCAACTCGATCGCCTGATTGAGAACGTGTGCTGATTCAGCGGGTTTCTCCTCAGCTTTTATGATCAATTCTTGTGCTTGTCTCTCTGTTAAAACGTCTGCATGAATGCTCCAGTCCACCAATTTGGCATAACTCGTAAACCAATCGCTTCGTTTCTGTGCGCTTTCCCGCCAACTGACCGTGTTGATGTAATCCATGCATAAGCGCTCACCGACCATCATATATGGGTTGGATTCTGACATTATAAAAACTCCTTTTCTATAACCATCATAATACATATTGACAGTTAGAAACAACTCAATTACAATATAACCATCTAAAGTTATTTTGATAGTTATATATGATTCAGGAGGGAAAGTGATGAACAATCCGATGTTGGAAGCTGTGAAGACGTTGTTGAAGGAAACATTTGAGGGACCGGAAGAAAATGCAAGCTGGTACACAGAAGCAAAGCCTGGTAGCGGTTTGTTTGGGACGCTCAAGCAATTATCGTCAGAAGAAGCCTCAATTTCAATATATGGGACGTCAATCGCTGCACAGACGGATCATACCCGTTATTATTTATGGGTTGCAAACTCCTATCTACAAGGTGACGTACCTGAAAAGGATTGGGAAGCATCCTGGAAAATCACATCAGTTGATAAAATCACTTGGAAGCAATATAATGATGAACTTCAACAAGAGTATCAAACACTTTTCAAAACCATTGATTCACTCGACTCCTTAGATGAACAGACATTCAATGGAATTTTAGGAGCAATCGCTCACTCTGCCTACCATCTCGGTTCCATACGACAAATGAGCAAAGCCATCAAGGTTCCAAGCCAAACATAAGCAAAAAATCTCCAAGGAAATTATTCCTTGGAGATTTTTTTCATTCGAGTTATTATCCTGAATTACCATTACTGCGACGCTTCCGTGCTTTTCTAGTTTTAAGGGTTAGCTGTATTGCCTTTCCTTCTGCTTCTCTTCTTCCTTTACATTCTCTACATAGAGAGTTTGGCTAGGGAACGCAAATTCTACGTTTTCTTCTTTTAAGATCTTCATAATCTCAAAATTCACATCTTGCTTTGCTTTTAAGTGCTCGGCCCATACAGTCGAGTTAGTAAAAAAGTAAAGAAAAATATCTAAGCTGCTTGAATTAAACTTATCAAAGGAAACAAGAATAACCTCGTTATTAATATCCTCATGATCTCTTAGCATTTCTTCTATCCTCTTAACACATGTTTTTACTTTATCCTCAGGAGTGTTATAAGTGACACCAATTGAAAAATTAACCTGTCTTTTCCCCATCTTTGTCCAATTTGTAATAGGTTCTCTTACTAGAGTTGAATTTGGTACGGTAACTAAAGCTTGGGGGAACGTTCTAATCCTTGTGCTTCGAAACGAAATATCCTCGATAACCCCTTCTACACTTGGAGTTTTAATCCAGTCCCCAATTGTAAAAGGCTTTTCCGTAATAATAATAACTCCTCCAAAAAAGTTGCCAATTGTGTCTTGGGCTGCAAGCGCAAAAGCCAGTCCCCCAAGGCCTAGACCTGCAACAAAGCCGTTCACATCATAGTTAAATTCTTGAGCAATAATGCTGAAGCTAAGGGCAAGTATAACAAATCGGAAAACCTTTGATAAGAATGGAGCGACAATATCATCCATTTCTAAATCAAGCCGTTTATTCATCTTTTGAAAGAGCATAGATGAAGATGCTGTTAAATTGTATAGTCCCCAAGTAATCAATAATACTAAAGAGGCTCGATAAAATTGATTAATGACCTTCATTTGCTCATCAAAAAATGGTGAATATCGAATGGCCAAATAGAGCCCGATGAGAATAAAAAACCATCTAAGAGGTTTTTCAAAGGCTAGCAGTACATTTCTAAATAATTCAGTCGGTGTTTTATCACTAAGCTTCATGATAAGCTTAAAAACATATTTCACAAAAATCTTCCTCAACAATAAAAAGACGAGCAGGATCGCGGCACTTATTCCGACTTCTCGTGCCATTTCTAACGTAAACATCGTTTCTTCCATTTCTTTCTCTCCTTTATAGTAGACAGAAACTGATTATACTAAATTGTACGAATAAGTCATTCTCTAAATGTCCTATTTCCCAGGAGATTTTACTCTAATCTTAATGAACCGTACTCAATCTTCAATAGATAGTTGGGAGTTATCATCCCGTAGGCCTCACTGGTTCAAGAGTTTTGGTCATTCATTAGAGAGATAACCTAAAAGCAGGAATGAAGTAAAATTCCCTTGGTACTGGAAGATCCTTTATTTCCACATGGAAGAGCTCTACCGTTTTGCAGTAGAGCTCTTTTTTTCATTCATTTCTATCGTTTTTCTTAGGAGTTCCATAAACCGAGTTTCAGGGCAGCCTAGCTATTTCTCTTTTTCAGATTGATTAGCCTCCATTAGAGTGGCTTCATAGATTTCGTCATCTGTTTCATTTTTAATCCATTCTTCAACTCTAATTCTACCTTTACCCATTATCTCGCCTCCTTTACAACTATGATAATTGTTCTGAATATTTTGTAAACATATCAAAAGTCCCGATTTTGAATTTTGTCGAAAAGTATCGGACATTCAACTTTGTTTGTTCGTTCAGGCAAAGACCATCTTTTCAAGAGTGAGCTCTCCTAAGTGAGAAACTAGCTATGACAAGAAGCAATCGGGGTACCCGCTTACTTTTGATTAAAGGAATCTCATTTGTTTACCGAACAATTTCTTGAAACATTAGAAACTTCATTTCGGCAGCAGAATGATAAACTTTGTACCTTTTCCCTTTTCACTTTCTACAGAAATTTCCCCATTGTGAAGAAGCACAAGCTGCTTTACAATCGATAAACCAAGCCCGAATTCGCCATATAAATTGTTCGATCTGGAAATATCAGCTTTGAAAAATCGTTCCCAAATCGACTCTATTTCCTGCTTGTTCATCCCCATACCAGTATCTTCAATTTCAATAATTGTTCCCTCTTTGTGCATTCGTGCTCTTAACCAAATCTCACCGTGTTCTGTAAATTGAATACTATTTTTAGTAATATTAATAAGAATTTGGATTAACCGATCATAGTCCGCATAAACCTCCACTTCTTTCCCTGCCTCAATGTGCATACGGTTTTGTTTTTCAAGCAGCTGAGACCATAGCTGCTCCTTAATAATTTCAAATGCCTCATCAAGAGCAATCTTTTCTTTATTCAGAGTGATTTGATTGGAACGTATTTTTTCATAATCTAAATTTTCATTAACCAACCGAATAAGCCGCTTCGTCTCTTTTTCAATTAAAGCCATGCTTTTTTCACGGTCAACATCAGGAATCATGTCATTTCTCAAGCCTTCCATCAAACCGCTCATAGTCGTTAAAGGCGTTCGGAGTTCATGTGAAACGTCAGCCATAAACTGCCTCCTGCGTTTTTCCAGCCTTTCGATTTCATCGTTAGAAAGCTTCAGCTTTTCCGCCATTCGATTAAAATCCTTTGCCAAAGCTCCAATTTCATCCCATCCATTTGCCTGAACATCTACATTGTAGTTTCCTGATGCGACCATAGAGGTTGCCTCCCTCATCCTTTGAATTCTTTTTTCATAAAACTTAGACAATACAAAGCTGAGGATAAAGGCAGCCGTTAGAGCTATGATCATTGTAAAGACTAAATACCGGTTAATTTGGTTTACCACATCTTCAGAACCACTAATTGGGGAGATCAGCAGGATCCCGCCGACAAATTGATTATTTTGAAATTGTGGAAGGGCTACAAATGTCACATCTTGTTCATACCTTTTAAAATCACGTTTAATCGTCAGCTTATTGCCTCGCTTTAATTCAGCCCATTCCTCGTTTGTAAAGTTCACAATTAATCTTTGTCTAGTTGGAAAAAGCACCTTGCTTTCATGGTTAAAAATTGCAAATTGAACCTTGCGAGCACTTAGTACCTCATTATAATGATCCAGTTTTTGCATAGAATCAAAATTAAAAGAGTTTAGCTCGTTTAAAATGGACTCACCATGTGTTGTTAATTCTTCTACTTTATTATCAAAAATAAATCCTTGTACAAATTGAGAAAACATGGCAGTTAAGATAAGAAAAGCAATAATAAGAATACTAATATGGCTTGCTAGAAGCTGATAAAAATACCTAATTTTCATTTTGGGACACCGTTTCATCAAATTTGTAGCCTACACCCCATACCGTATGTACAAAAGGCTGTTCCTGGGTCCCGATTTTATTTCGAAGACGCTTCACATGAACGTCAACCGTTCTTTCATCCCCATAAAATTGATAGCCCCATACCCTCTCTAACAGCTGTTCCCGAGTGAATACCTGACGGGGATGCTCGATAAAAAAGGACAGTAAATCGAATTCCTTTGGAGTTAGGTTAGTCACTAATTTTTTATGTAGAAAGACTTCACGGGATTCTTTACGAATATTGAAGGCACCCTCATTTTTCCCTTGAGATTCCTGAGAAGTTTGCTGGAACCTTCTTGCCACTGCCTTTATCCGTGCCATTAAAGTTAGAGGACTGAAAGGTTTGGTAACATAATCGTCCGCCCCCATTTCAAGTCCGAGTACTTGGTCTGATTCACTATCTTTCGCTGTAAGCATAATAATGGGAACCTTGCTGCTTTCCCGAATTTTCCGGCAAAGACTGACTCCATCAAGCCCAGGCAGCATCCAGTCAATGATAAGCAGATCCCATTCCTGCTTTGATTCTGTAAATACTTTAAAGCCTTTAGATCCGTCATGGACAAACGTACCTTCAAATTTCTCTTTAGAAAAAAACATTTCAAGCATGGAACAAACACTTTCATTATCTTCTACTACTAGTATTTTCATCTTTACTCCCTTCTTGATCTGTTCAAATTTCATATATAAACTGCTTTATTAAAATGGATGTAGATCATGATTAATTATAAACAAAATAAATCATAGGGCGAAACTGCTAAGCACTTTCGGATTCTTCTGAGATTTAGTGTGAGTTCCATTTTTCTTCTAATAATATGAATCGTACTGTTAATCAAACACTTTCACAGAAATGTGACCGTAATATGTGTAATTTATTTATAACTTAGTGCTTCTTTAAACCAACTAAAATCAATTCATAGAAGGTAATTAATGATTAAAGGAGGATCGGTTATACTAATGTCAAAAAAGAAAATGTCTTTCAATTTGTGAAACTTTTCTAAACAAAATCTATTTTGCTTGCATAAAGGCTTCCTAATAGAATAAGATTATCTCATATACCATCACGTTATAGTTAGGAGTGATTGGATGGGGCAGAGACGCTGAGAATCGGCGAACTGGCAGTTAAAGCGAATGTAACCAAAAGAACGATTGATTATTATACTAATATGGGCTTGTTGGAAGCGACACGTTCCAGTTCTAATTATCGCTTTTATAATCAGAATGAATTAGATAAATTAATGTTTATTGAAGCATGCAAGAAAAAAAATATGACATTAACTGAGATCAAAGACGAACTTATCAAGCGAAACGAATGCTTGCAAAAGCTTGATGATATCGACCAGCTAAAAGATCAGATCCTTCATTTAAATAAGGATGTTGGGCAAGTCTTAAAAATGATTGAAAATCTTGATCCAGACGAGCGCAAGCTGCTTAGAAAACAGTTAACACAGGATCATTTGGCGCTTATACAGTCATTAGTTCTATTACTTATGTAACTTTAGGAGGAAGATCATAGATGTTTTTTCATCCCATGGATTTTTTAATCCTGATTGCGTTTGGAATCTCGATTTGGGCGCAATTTAGAGTAAAAGGGAGTTTTAATAAATGGAGCGAAGTTCCTACCCGCACTGGCTTAACAGGTTATGAAGCGGCAAGAAGATTGCTCGACGAGAACGGGCTATATAATATCCAAGTTGAAATGGTCAGAGGCAGATTAACAGATCATTATGATCCTATTAATAAAGTAGTCCGTTTATCTGAGCCGGTTTATGCAGGCCGTTCAATTTCAGCCATTTCAGTTGCTTCCCATGAGGTTGGCCATGCGATTCAGCATAAAGAAGCATACGGGGCCCTGACTTTACGGCATAAAATGTTTCCAGTAACCAATATTGCTTCAGGGATCGCACCATTTCTTTTACTTGGCGGATTACTACTTGGACAACTTAACTTAATCGGCTTAGGAATTATATTGTTCTCAATTGCAGTTGCTTTTCAATTAGTAACATTACCTGTTGAATTTAATGCAAGCTCCCGTGCACGCAACTTGATGCTTAGCACTGGAATTTTATACAATGAAGAGGAACATGGAGTAAAGAAAGTGTTAGGAGCTGCAGCTTTAACATATGTAGCTGCTGCATTAATTTCTCTATTAGAGCTTATTAAATTTGTGATGATTTTCTTCCAAGGATCCGGAGAAGAATAATAGGATCCTATTGTTTGACTGGGAATAGGCATGCGGAGCTATATTACAAATGCTTTTCCCCTTATTCATTAAATCAGACATGATTTTGAAATTATTAGGAGGTGAATCCTTTACCTTTTTGGTAAAGGTCTTTTTGGACATAGTTAACCTGTTGCTTGTAGCCGTATTGATTGCTTTAACTGCATTTTTCGTTGCATCGGAATTTGCGGTCGTAAAAATTCGCAGTTCCCGACTTGATCAACTGCTTGCCGAAGGAAATAAAAATGCCATTGCTGCCAAAAAAGTAACCTCAAACCTTGATGAATATCTTTCTGCCTGTCAGCTCGGAATCACTGTGACAGCGCTTGGTATTGGCTGGCTGGGTGAGCCAACGTTTGAGAAAATGCTGCACCCGCTTTTTGAACGATTACAATTAGATGATACTATCGTTACCATTTTGTCATTTGGTATTGCATTTGGTGTTATTACCTTTTTACATGTTGTAGTAGGTGAGCTTGCACCTAAGACATTAGCTATCCAAAAAGCTGAAGCTGTTACATTAGCTTTTGCCAGACCCCTTATTTTGTTTTATCGAATTATGTATCCATTCATATGGGTATTAAATGGTTCAGCAAGATTTCTTTCAGGATTGTTCGGTCTAAAGCCTGCATCTGAACACGAAGTCGCACATTCTGAGGAAGAATTAAGGATTATTCTTTCGGAATCCTTTGAAAGCGGTGAAATTAATCAGTCAGAATTCAAGTACGTTAATAAAATTTTTGAATTTGATGACAGAATCGCTAAAGAGATCATGAACCCGCGGCCTGAGATCGTAAGTATTTCAAAGGATGCTAAATTACAAGACGTTATGGGGATTATCATCGAAGAAAAATATACCCGATATCCTATTGAGGATGGGGACAAGGATAACATCATCGGGCTTATTAACATGAAAGAGGTTCTGACTGCTTCTTTCAGTGATGACTTTGATCCTGAACAAACGGTTGAGGTTTTCATTAAACCAATCATTCATGTGATTGAAACCATTCCTATTCACGATCTGCTTCTTAAAATGCAAAAGGATCGCATTCATATGGCTATTCTTTCAGATGAGTACGGAGGCACGGCCGGCTTAGTAACTGTTGAAGACATCTTAGAGGAAATTGTTGGCGATATTCGTGATGAATTTGACATCGATGAAGTATCAGAAATTAGAAAAATAAATGATCAGCACTATATATTAGATGGAAAAGTACTAATAGATGAAGTAAATGATCTATTGGGCATTGACCTATCGAATGATGTGATGGATACTATCGGCGGATGGATACTTGACCAAAAGTTTGAGGTAGAAGTCGGAGACGCAGTTGAAGAACAAGGTTATGTTTTTACTGTAAAAGAGTTAGATGGTAAACACATTCTCTATGTAGATGTTGAAAAAGCACATGTGGCTGTTAAAGCTGCAGAAGGTGAAGAATAATGAAATGCCCTCTTTTTTAGAGGGATTTTTTTATTTTAGCCAGTATTAATGACCTAAAAACGTGAAAGTGCAAGGACTTTGTTCAGCACATGTCGCTATGCCTAGCGTTTCACACAAAAATTGTGCAATTTAAATGATTTAATACTTTATTTAGCTTAAACTTTGATCCTAGAACGATAATAAACACTATTTTCTCTTGGTGAGCCGACTAATGTTCAAATTTATCTTCGAAATCTGAAATATAATCTTCGATTTTTTAATTTTATCTTCGAATTCGGCTGATTTATCTTCGAAAATTTCAATTTATCGATTATTCGACAAAAGTTGACACATACTAATAAGTGTACGCATATTAATCCTTTAATTAACTTAAACTTTCAAAATTTCTATTTAAAAAAGGACCCAATCCAGGTCCTCTTCACACAGTGATATTCAGCATAATTCCCAAATAAAAAGCGATCATAAAACAAATCCCGAATAAAAGAGCGATACTTGCCTTTGTTTTTTTATAAAAGCTGACAAAAAGTAAGGCAAAGAAAAAGATCGCCATAATACCAACTAAAATTCCTTGCAGGCTAGGTGAAAATTGAATTTGAAAAGGTGCAGTTATTTCTTTGCCAATAAGCGATACTACCCAGCTTGCAGCCCCGTCAGATTGTATCGTAAAGTTTACTTGGTGCGGCGGCTGAAGTGTGCCCATAATTCCTGTAAAGAAGAAGGCAAACATTAAAAATATCGTTTCCGCTTGGATCCATTGCTGCGGCTCGAAATCTTCGTTTTCTTTTATCTTCTTTGCAAGTATTCCATTTATAATCGCAAATGCTAGAATTGGGATAATGCTAATGTGCTTAAGCAATAGCATCTGACCATATGTTAATGCCCAGCTATTCGCATAATCTCGAAAATCCACCATCAGCGACATTACGGTAAGACCGCTTGCCGTTAATAATAGCAAGCAGCCGATTGCGAGTGGAGTAAACCATTTTAGAAACGCACCCCACACCTTTACCTCTTTGGCAATCCATCCAACATGCAGTAGAATTCCTGTCCACAATGTGACCGCAAAGAAGTGAACAGAGTGGGATATAAAACCCGGCCAAAAGGCCAAAGACGCACCATGACTTGCATACCCCACCGCTAATATCATCAGTAGAATGAGAAAGGCCTGAATATATTTTGACCCTTCAACATAAATGGTCATCCAGAGCAAGGTTGCCATAAATCCAATGAAAATCCAAGAAATCCCCACTTCAAATTGTGTAAAAAGAGAAAGAGTTTCTACTCCAAATCCGTCCCCAAAATAGAAGACAACCTGAAGAGCCGGCGGCAATGAAAACACAATAATCCCGAGAGCTGCTAGAAGCAGCACCGGTTTTGGAATTTTAGTAACTGGCTTTTTGGATTTAGGGACAAATTGCAAAGCAACATGCCCTGTTAAAAAAGAAAAAAGGACATACGTAATAAATTCTGTTAATGGAATAATTGATTCTATCATCTATTTCTTCCTTTTAATTAAAACTCCTGCTCCAGCAATTAATACGATAGCTAGAACAATAATTAAAACTGTCGTAAAAAGAGAAGATTGTCCTTCATTCTCGTTAGATTCTTCTTCATTTTCCAAATCGGTTTCCGGCTGTTCCTCTGCTGTTTCATCGGACCCTTCTGCCCGATTTTCATTCTCTGTAGTTTGTTTTTCCTCTTTCTTAGCAGTTTCTTCCTCTTCCTGCTTAGTTTCTACTGAGAAAGTCAGCTGTCCTTCTATCGGATGACCGTCCTCGCCTACAATATTCCAATTTACTACATATGAGCCATTTTCAAGAGGCTTATCTAGCGATCCTGTCATTTCATTATTTTCAACATTCATTTCACTTAACTGGACTTCATTCCCATCTCTTGTCACCGTCATTTTACTTAACTCTTCAATTGGTGTACCAAAAGTAAGAACGATTTCATTTAATTTCTCTTTAACGACCTGTCCCTCTTTGGGATTTGATGTTTCCAAATGTGTATGAGCACTAGTAACAGCAGGAACCATAAGAAAGATTGCTGTTAGCATTACAATAATATTTTTCATATTAAAAACTCCCTTCATAATCCATCATATCACCTTGCTAAAACAATTTTGCTTGTAATTCTAACAATTCTATGAAGGAAAACCATATCACTTCAGTATAGTATATATCATTCCCACCAGAAATTAGTATAATAATATAGGATGTTTCATTTTTCTCTCATTGGATGAATAGCTTCTCTATTTCCTTAATAGTATTAAGAAACCAAACGAGGAGGTGTATGTATGGAAGCTATATGGTATTTACTCGCCTATGGCTTAGGCTCAATTTCTTTTGCAGTTATTGTTAGTCATCACTTTCACAAAACCGATATCCGTACTCTAGGAAGCTTCAACCCAGGAGCAACCAATACTTATAACACATTGGGCAAGAAAGCAGGCTTGATGGTTTTACTTGGTGACCTTTTAAAAGGAAGCATTGCCTTGCTTTTACCGCTTTATTTCCAGGCAGATGTAAATCTTCTATATGTAGGCGCATTTGCCGTTATTGGTCATTGCTTTCCAGTTTGGTGGGGATTTCGCGGGGGAAAAGCTGTCGCTACCACTGCAGGGGTTTTGCTTGTTTATAACCCGCTGTTGGCTTTATTCACTTATTTAGGAGCCACTTTAGTCGTCTTGCTGACAAAATATGTATTTATGGGATCCATTTCTATCGGTATTATTCTATTTTTTTACTCTTTACTATTAGGTGAGTATGAATTATTCTTTGGTATCTTTATCATTCTTCTACTGTTTTTACACCGTTCTAATATTCGGAACTTCAAGAACGGATTAGAGCCGAGGATTACTAAAAACAAGAAATGAATAATGAAGAGCTGATCTTTTTTGATTAGCTCTTTTTTTCCTTACAAATAAAAATTCGACCTTTTATAGTCTCTTATTTCAAATTCTATGAATCACATTTTTTCTTGCCTAGAGAGAATCCATCAAATAAGCGCCCGCCGTATGGCTCCAAGATCTTATCTATTAATTGAACTACCTGGCGCTTCTCCCCTGTTTTATAATATAGATTAAAAGCATCTACGTACTCTTCAGTAAACTCCTCATCAAATTGCTTCAAAGCACTAATAATCCACTTCGAGGCACCTATCCAATGACGATTCGTTCTTAAAACAAATTCGTGGACAAGCTCAGCTAACGTGTTTGCAATAAATATTTCTTCTGCGCGATTATTACATCCCAAAAAATCATCAAGTGCATCCGTAATAAAATATCGTTTTGTACGTATTATTTCCTCTGACCATTCTTCAGGCCCTTTCTCCAATATACTTTTCGCCTCTTGCTTAATAGAATTTAAGATTCCTTCATCTTTCAAAATAATCCCTTCTGAGATCATTTTTGGCATAGAAGGCTTTGCAGCTTTGCAATCCATTTCGAAAAAATGTTTATATGAAGTGAGATTATGGACAAAAACCTCTATCGCCCATCCAAAATCAATCATTGCCTCTCGATAAGATGAAGGAAATCTTTTATCAAAAATAACTATATCAAGATCAGAGGTTTCTGTTTCCTCATCTCTGACAATACTCCCGGCTAAAATGGCTCCTTGACAATCTGGAAAATATTTCTTAACAAATTGTACTGCCGCCTCTTTGGGTTTCATTCTTTTTAACTTAGTCATTACTATCACCTCTGAAAACGTTGATTTGATCTTGATTATTTCTTATTAATTATTCTGAAGCAATTTCAAGTTAATTACTACCAACTGTTTCCCCTCAAAAAAGATTTCATTCATTATCTTCTGCTTTTACTATAAGATTTCCTTTTTCAATGACTGTCAAAGTTAATGCCACTCATTGAATAACTGTTAATTTTTTTGTTGACTTTTTATATCATGCAATTTATTCTATTGATGAGTGAATGGTTCATTCATTTATGAATAATTTCATTACAAGCTCATTTTTTATCACCATTTTGAATGAATAAATTATTGGGGGCGAAAGGTATGAAAACAGGGGAAACATTAACAAACAGGAGTTGGGAAAGAGCAATTGTGATTGGTGGAGGAATGGCTGGATTATTTTCTGCAAGAGTGCTTTCTGAATACTATGAAGAAGTACTTATCGTAGAAAAAGATGATTTACCTGAAAAACCCGATAACCGTGCTGGCACTCCACAAGCTCATCACCCACATCGTTTCACACCTCGTGGTAAGATGATTATGGAACGATTCTTCCCGGAATTTAGTGATGAATTATTGTCTTACGGCGCTCCATCGACACTGAACAAAATGATTCATCAGACCAATCCATATGGAAGTCTTGAAATGCCCAACACCGAAAATGATGTAACATTCAGCCGAGCATTGCTTGAGTGGGGCTGTCGTCAGCGCGTGAAAGGGATTACGAATGTTCGCTTTCTTACAAAGATCGACGTAAGCGGTTTGCTCATGACATCAGATCAGACAGCTGTAACAGGTGTTCATATACGAGAACGCGGACAATTAGATCAGCAGAAAACACTGACAGCAGACATAGTGATTGATACGAGCGGACGTTCCTCTAAACTGGTAAAATGGCTTCAGCACCTTGGGTTCGATATACCAAATCCAGATATCCTTAAAGTTTCACTTGGGTATAGTACTCGGCATTATAAGATCCCTTCAAATTTACCAGTAAAATGGGATGCCATTCGAATTGCAGGAGATCCTTCTAAAAAGACTTTAACTGCGGTATTTTCTGTAATTGAAAATAACATAGCAGAAATTGTGCTTTATAGTCCTGGAGGGCATTATCCTACCACGAACGCTGATGAATATGAACAGGAGGTCGAAAGCCTTGCTAATCCGTTAATTGCAGAAGTGCTGCAAGAGCTTGAACCCATTACAGCTCCTCGAGGTTATAGAGTTTCAGAATTATTCCGTCATCACTTTGAAGAAATGGAGCAATGGCCATCTGGATTGTTGGTTTTAGGAGATGCTTTCTGTAATTTTGATCCGATTTTTGGTCAAGGAATTACAATGGCTGCAATCGAGGCAGAAATGTTAGAAATCTGCTTGCGTGAACAACGGGACCTTCCAAAACCTAATTTTGAAAGAAACGTCCTCCAAAAAATGAATGAAATTGTTGAACCCGCCTGGTGGTTGAATTGTGCTGCGGATCTGCCATGGCAGGGCGTAGAATATGCAGGTAAACCGTTGAAAGGAATTGAATTTGCCCAAAAATACTTTGATTTGTATATTAAACATGCCACGACTAAACGTAATTTTGAACGATATGGTTTGTATTGGGCGGTGAATACATTATTTTTACCACTGGATAAAATAATGAATTCACAAATGGTAGCTGACATTCTTGCATCTGAAGCATCATCTGAAGGAAAAGAATTGCTCAGTGAACTATCAAAAGGATGTGGTCAGACACTTGAAGAACAATTGTCACAGATTATACCTTCCTTTTCCTCAACAGCTTATGAACATTTGATTGCTCAAAAATAACAACAATAATCGTAGGAGTGAACCAACATTGTCACCTTTAAACGAAGAACAGTTGCAGCAAATTCGTGATGAACGAAAAGAACAAATTATGGACGCGGCCCTTAAGGTCTTCGCCAGGCGAGGGATTATTGGTACGAAAATGAGCATGATCGCCAATGAAGCTGGAATTAGTGCTGGGCTTTTGTACCGCTATTTCAAATCTAAAGATGAACTATTTATTACGCTCGTTCAGCAGGCAGTAGACGAATCAATTACCGGTATTAAGAGCATCTATGAACTACCTGGTTCTCCATTAGATAAAATAAGAACGTTGACTGGTGAGATACTTGATGAAGGCTCTCTGCTTTATTTCATGTTGATGCATCACGCCCGTACGTCAGACGAAGTACCGGAGACAGCTAAAAAGCTTATTGGAAAGAATTCAATGAAAACTTACATCGACATATTGGAACCATTATTCATAGAAGGACAGAAGAAAGGTGAACTTGCTGAGGGCAATCCTAGCGAATTGATTTCATGCTATTTATCTGTTCTTTCCGGGCTAATGACGTTGAATATTCACGGAGATGAAAATTACCAGATGCCAGAAGTCGATTTATTATTGAGAATTGTAACGAGGCAAACTTAATTTAAAAATGAAAGCAATCGGTAAATCGCCGGTTGATTTCATTTTTCAAAGGGATCTGCTTTGTTTATAGTAACAATCACTTTGGAAAGAGCTTTTTCCCAAATAAACTGATGATTTTTATTTATTAAGTACTCCACATTCGGGATGACAAAATCAGCTAGCTTTTGCAGTTCTTCTTCAGAGCCGACACCTGATAGTACTCCTATTGCATAGCCTGCCTCATTGTTTTTAGCGGTTTTTTTCAAAATCTATCCCCATTTCCTTTTGCATGAGCTCTCCCCATGTCTTAACTCCCGGCTGTTTTTTTCCGTAATAAACAGAGTTCGTAAATGCCAACAGCTCCCCATCTAAAGAGCAAACCTCTAAACGAAGCCATGAAGAAAGATGAGGAATTTAGCGCAGAAGATTTTGTTCCGACATTTTTACAATTAGGGAAATTAAATGAGAAACTATATGGGTTGCCTGTTTATCGAACTACTCAAGTTATGAGAGCAGGTAACATAAACAGTACGATTATCGGAACTATACTTGCTCTTCGACAATACAAACCGCCTCCCAACCCAAATAACTACACTTTTCAAAATAAATAACATCATTTCCACACAATAATACATAATTATTGTTAATTAATTGTTAATACACAGTAAATATTTGTGTGTTAATTGTTAAAAAACAACTTTCCACCTATTTTTACAACATAAAGAACAAAAGCCTATGACTTAGATCGTTAGGCACAGGTTATGGAAAATCTTCTCCAAATAATTAACTTAAATTGAGCTAACAAAAAAAGAGAGGAAAAGCAATCATAGCCTTCCTCTCAGGAATAATATCCGTTTATTCATTTACAATTTCAATTCCTTCTTTTGTATACTTTTCAAATACCTTATCTAGTAACTTTGAATCGGAGATAATCCGGTCAATTCTATCGAAACTACAAACCTTTAAGAGTGAAGTTACATCAAATTTGCTGCTGTCTGCTAGAACAATACAGTTTCTAGAGTTCTCCAGCATTTTCATTTTCACTTGGTATTCTCCAATTCCGTAATCAGTCAATCCTTCCGATAATGAGATACCGCTGACACTCATAAAAAATGTATCAATATGAAAGCCTTTAATAAAGTCTACTGCCATATGTCCTACCATGCACAATTCTTCATTCCGAAGGACACCACCAGGCATAATAATGGTGTAATTAGGCATCTCAGCAAGTTCATTTGCAATGATTAATGAATTTGTTAAGATTGTAAGCCGATGAAACTTCTCCTTTAAACATCTGGCAAACTCAGTATTCGTCGTACTAACATCTAAGGCAATGGATTGCCCTTCTGAAACATAGCGTGCAGCAATGTGGGCAATCTCAATCTTTTCATTGATGTTTTTTGTTTCCCGAAAAGTAAAGTTCATTTCTTTACTGTTTACATCATCTAATACCGCCCCTCCACGCACCCTTCGCAAATAGCCTTCCTTCTCTAAATACTCCAAGTCTCTCCGTACAGTTTCAGTAGAAACCTCAAACATTTTTGTAGCAGAAGAAACTTTTAACGATTTATTTTTCCTTAACAGCTCCATAATTTTTTCATGACGATCGTGCGCTAACATTACTTTCACCAACTTTATTAATGTGTGTATTTTACAAATAACACATCTTTACACATTATCACAAGTGATTTTAGAGGGAAAATTAAAAATGTTTTATCTTAATAACGTTTTATTCTATTTTAGTTATCAAATAAACCATCTAGCCTTTACTATTTTTCATCCATAAAATAACTTTTAAAAACCTTCTTAAAGATCGTTCGATATTTTCATCAGGAGGGGGGTGCTGCTTCCTTTCAGCGGGTCCATGTTTTCCAGAAAATGCATTATAGTGGCTTTACAGTAAAATAAAGTGTAAAATTACACTAATAGTGAAAAAGTTTTTTAGAAAGGAGAAACAAATGAACTTTTTAGCTTTTACTATGCAACTTGCTGTTAGTCTAATTGGGTTTTTATGTTTTTCATTTTTAGCTGGTATTGTAGGAAGCTACGCAATCGAGTTCAAGAAAAACCCCACTATCATTGATAAAGCGGCTTACGCGTTCAATTTTTCTTCCTATCCTTATATAGCATGTGGGTTTTTGATATGGACGTTCATTATAATTGTCCTGTTCTTGAAGCTAAAAAAGTAGAGCTAAGTTCCATCTGGGGGGTTTTCTCATCTTCACTGATAGTTAGCCTGATACTCACAGGCTGCGGGTCACACTATCAAAGACATCAAGCCGTGGCAGTAATCAGGTTAATTTTGCGCTTATCAAAATAATTGCACCGTCTTTGATTTATTTACACTCTTATCTGAATAATTGCACCTAGAACTCTCCCATATTCTTGTCAGCTCAGTTTGCATGATCTCACAAAAAAAGGCGGCAAAAAGCAGCCTAATCTTGATCAAAGCCAATTGATAAAGAATCATCCTATCTGTTAGCCATCCTCAACTTGATTCAGCACCATAAATGACTGATAAATTACTATTATTGTTGAGTTAGAATCAATGGTCCATTTTTCGTTATAGCTATTGTATGTTCATATTGTGCTGATAACTTACCGTCAATAGTTCTTGCAGTCCAGCCATTTGAATCCATTTTGCTATGCCATGCTCCCTCGTTTACCATGGGTTCAATTGTGATAACCATACCTTCTTTCAGTCTCATCCCTGATCCTTTTGTACCAAAATGAGGTATTTGAGGTTCTTCATGTATGGTTGGTCCAATTCCGTGTGCTGTAAAGTTGCGCACTACAGAAAATCCTTCTGCTTCAACATAGAATTGAATTGCATGCCCAATATCTCCAAGTCGATTTCCGATCAACGCTGCTTCAATTCCTTTTTCCAAAGACTGCTTGGTTACGTTTAACAACTTTCTAGTTTTATCTGAAATGTTCCCAACAGCATAAGTCCACGCAGAATCAGCTAAACCGCCATTTAAATTGACGACCATATCAATCGTTACAATATCACCATCATTTAGAGATTCTCCCCTTGGAAAACCATGACATATTTCATCATTAATCGAGGCACAAGTGGCAAATTGATAGCCATTATATCCCTTTTGTTCAGGCGTAGCACCATGCTTCTTCAAGTATTGCTCAACAAAATGATTAATTTCTAAGGTGGTTATACCTGGTGCAATTAACTTTGCAATCTCTTTATGGCAGGAAGCCAATAATTTTCCAGCTTCATACATTAAATTAATTTCTCTTTCTGATTTTAACGTTATCAATCGTTTCACACCTTTATTTAAATGTATCTGAAACCTTTTACATGAGGCTTGCACCTAATAAAGCTTTCAGTCAATTCTAATACATTTAAGCCACTCACATTTTAATAAATATAGCATATTATCTCATTCTTACTAAAAAATGATAATCAACTATAGAGAGCTCTTCAAAAAATTACTCAACCACCTGGCTTTTTATAATGATCCTTTCAATTCTAACAGAAACTACCTTCAATAACTTGAGGATTCTGACCATTTTAAAACAACTTAGGAACAAACAATAGCAGCAAAAAGGAGAACGACTTAGTTGATTTAGGACTTTTCAAAAGTGCGAAATAATTAAAAAAGAGGTAAGCCAAAAAATTATGGCTTACCTTTTAATTGTCAATCTGTCTAACTGCTACATTTGACTAAGAGCACAAATTGCCCCTTTAGGATATTCAATCACTGCATAGCTGCCGATGCCTGTCCCACTTGGTTCTCTAAGTACCTTGCCTCCAAGTGTTCGACAGGTTGTCAGACTTTCCTGTAAATCGCTTACCTGGAAATAAACGAGCCATACTGGCGGCAGTCCTTCGTTTCCTCCTGCTTGATGACAAACACCCGCTACCGGCTGACCATCTGGGGTTGTCATTAAATAATCTGAATAGCCTCCCATATTTACTTCTGTATGCTCCCACCCAATAACCTGCTTATAAAAGTTACGGACCTCTTCTGCTTGGTTGACAGTCGAATCAGCTGAAATAATTTTCCCTAGTTGTGCAGCTAAGCTGTTTTTTTGATTTTGTTCCATAATCACTTCCTCCTTTTTCTCCAATCGAAAATTAATTATCAATTAAGAATTCGAGACGAAGTTATTTTTTTCCTTTTCAACAAAATATCCTGTACAGCAGGCGGTATTTGAAAGCAAGTTTTCTTTTATCTCCCCTCTTCACCACAATTAAATTTGGAGAATTCAATGGCCTATCCCTTATATTTAACCTGCGGGTGTTAATGGAAAATGGTAAAATTGGTGATAATAGTCAAAGCGTGCGTTAAACCTAAGACGACCTTAAATGTTGGAGGCTTTCCGTGATGGATTATTATGAACAGTCAAAGCAGGCAGAAAGAGGGGCTTGGATAAGTCTCAGTGCCTATATTTTTCTTTCCACTATTAAATTGATCATTGGATTTACGGGTAATTCAGAAGCTCTGCGGGCAGATGGTTTAAATAACGCTACAGATGTTCTTGCTTCTGTAGCAGTCATTATCGGACTCAAAATCTCTAGAAAACCTCCGGATCCTGATCATCAATACGGTCACTTTCGTGCAGAATCCATCTCTTCCTTGATCGCTTCCTTTATTATGTTCATGATCGGATTACAGGTTCTCTTTGAAGCAGGGAAATCTATTTTTGCAGAAGAAATGGCAAAGCCTGATATCCTTACGGGTATTGTGGCATTAGGCAGTGCCGTCTTTATGTGGGGGATCTATGTTTATAATCTGAAGCTATCTCAGAAAACTGAAAGTCACTCCCTGTATGCGGCTGCACAGGATAATCGTTCAGATGCTTTAGTAAGCTTAGGAGCTTTTGTAGGGATAATCGGTGCTCAGCTTGGTTTATATTGGCTTGATCCTCTGGCAGCTTTGATCGTTGGACTCATTATTCTCAAAACAGCGATCGAAATCTTTAGAGATGCCAGCCACTCCTTAACTGATGGATTTGAACCAGGAGACCTCGATAAGTTTCACGAAACCATCCTTTCCGTAGAAAACGTAAAAGAAATAAAAGAGTTAAAAGCAAGGTCTCATGGCAATAAAATACTTCTTGATGTCACTATCCTTGTGGATTCAGGGTTAACTGTTAAGGAAAGCCATGAAGCAACTGATAAAATTGAGGAAAGGCTTGAAAAAGAGCACAATATTATAAATTCACATATTCATATTGAGCCTTATGAATAATAATGGTTATTTATACAGTAACAATTGCCGGCGTTTTTTAAATTATCATGTCCTACCTCTGGTTCGCATTCTTAATTAATGATAGATTATTTTAATCTATCTTTCCTCAAATATTAAGCTTTTGTAAAAATATTTTAATAAGCAGTAACAGATGAAGTGAGGCTTGCTAATATGCTAGAATATTTATTATGAATTAAACCTAAGGAGACCTGAAACAATGAAATTATTTGCAATAGACCTTGATGGCACGCTTTTATCTTCAAAAGTAGAAGTCTCATCTGAGAACAATGCTGCGATTCGTGAAGCCCAAGAGGCAGGGCATAAAATTATGATTTGCTCAGGAAGAGCACCAGAGGATATTTCTAACATCTTGGAACAAGAAAAATTGGATTGCCCTGTAGCAGGCAGTAATGGCACAGTCGTATGGGTGGATGGAAAAGAATTAAGCACGATTTCTTTAGATAAGAAAGATGCAGCTGATGTTTCGAAACAGTTAGATGAACTTTCAATTCCTTATCGTGTTTATACAAATAAAGGCATTTACATACCTTTTTCTTGGATGGACAGAATGACTTCAGCTATTGATCAAAACCCCATCATAAAAGAAACGGTTTCTGCTGAAGAACTAAAAAGAATGACGGAGCAGCCAAAGGAAACAGACACGGTCAAATTATTCGATTCGATAGAAGAACTTTTAAATGACGAAAGTCTAACCATTCAAAAATTTTTCACGCTAACGATTAATGCAGAAGTAAAAAAACAATTAGCTGGAAAACTGCAAGAGATATCCGGTATTGCGATCACTTCATCCGGCCTATTCAATATCGAAGTAATGGACATTAACGGGCATAAAGGAAATGGATTAAAAACGGTTGCCAGCTACTTTGATATTCCTTTAACAGATACTCTTGCGATTGGAGATAACTTTAATGATATCCCAATGCTGGAACAAGCTGCTTTCTCAATTGCAATGGGAAATGCTGATCCCAAGGTTAAGGAATTATGTGACGCTGTTACATTAACAAATGATGAAAACGGAGTAGCACACGCAATTCATAAGTATTTGTTAGAAAAATAAAATAAAATGATTGAAAAATAATAAAGAGTGCTGCAATAGTTCGTTGCAAGCACTCTTTTTTGGGGTCCACACTTTTACCCTGTTGCATGCATTTTTTTCTGTTCCGGGCAATTATCCTGATAACGGCAATTTTTTGTTTCGGCAATTATTCTGTTGAGCGTTTCCCGATGACGGTGTAATTATTGCATGAAACTATTTTCGCCGTGTTGTTTCAAAAATCTTTCCACCTTAACTCCGTTCACTCATTCCACCGCCGCATTCTTCTGCTATTTGTCTGAAAATAACATATCCGATGTATTTTTTAAATAGAAATGGAAATAGCAGCCCTATTTATTTGAATACTCTGATAAAATGGGTACAAAGGAGTGAAATGGATGACCCAGTATCAAAGCCGTGATGATGTCCCTTTAAATGAGAAATGGAATTTACAAGATATTTATTCATCAATAGACGAATGGAACGAAGATTATCGTGCAGCAGAAAAATTAAACACCGAACTGAAAACATTTGATGGAAATATTAAAAATGGTGAGGAATTATATGACTATCTCTATAGATCGGAAGAGTTAACAAGCCGATTTCATAAGCTTTCGGTTTATGCTATGCTGCAAATTGATGAAGATACTAGAGTCTCTTCCTCTCAAGTCTTGCAAAACAGAGTTACTCAGTTAGGGGTCAAAATTACTGCTGCACGTTCTTTTTTTCACCCATTTTTATTAAGTCTTCAAGAAGAGACATTGGAGGGTTACATAAAAGAAGTAAAGGAGCTGGAATATTTTGAAAGGGACCTTTTAGAATCCTATCGGTATCGAGATCATGTTTTATCGAAAGAACAAGAAGAGGTGATCTCACAATTTGGTGAAGCCCTTTCCTCCCCAGGAAAAACGTTTGGGCTTTTGAACAATGCCGATATCAAATTTGGAAAGGTAACAAATGAAGACGGGTCTAAAATAGAGCTGACCAGAGGAATGTACAGTAAATTATTAGAGGATAAAGACCGCACTAAGCGAAAGGAAGCCTTTAAATCTTATTTTTTACCTTATGTTCAATTAAAAAATACGATCGCTTCTACTTTAACGTCTGCTGTAAAAAATAATGCAACTACCTCTAAGTTAAGAAATTATTCTTCCTCTTTGGAGAAAGCTTTATTTCCAGACCTAGTTCCAAAAGCCGTTTATGAGAATCTCATTCAAACGGCCAGAGATCATTTGCATCCACTTCATCAATATATGACAATTCGAAAAAATGCACTTGGACTAGAAAAACTGCGTCAGTATGACCTGAGAGTACCTTTGCTTTCTGAAGCAAGACAAACGATATCGTTTGACGATGCTTATATGTTGATGCTCAAAGGACTGGCACCTTTAGGTGAAGAATATGTTTCCAGATTAAAGGAAATTAAAGATAAACGTTATATTGATATTCGAGAAACACCAGGCAAACGGTCCGGAGCCTATAATTGCGGTCTTTATGGCATACATCCATTTGTACTTTTAAACCATCAAGATGACCTTAATAGTTTGTTTACCCTTGTTCATGAAATGGGACATTGTATGCACAGTTTGTATTCATCAGAAAATCAGCCAAGAATTTCTGCAGGCTATTCTATTTTTGTGGCTGAGGTCGCATCAACAGTCAATGAAGTCCTGCTGATTCATTATTTACTGAAACATACAGATCAGGAATCAATAAGAAAACAACTATTAAATCAATACATTGATCAGTTTAGAGGAATATTCTTTACACAGGTCATGTTTGCAGAATTCGAGAAATGGATGCATGAGATGATCGAGGGGGGAGAATCCCTAACAGCTGAATCACTTTGTCAAAAATACAAAAATCTTTATCAAGCCTACAATGGGACAGAACTGACTTTAGATGAAGAAGTCCAATACGCTTGGGCGCAAATTCCTCATTTCTATCGTCCTTTTTATGTATACAAATATGCAACCGGCTATATTTCTGCCATCTATATTGCTGATCGGCTCCTGCAAGATGATCAAGAAATGCTTACGAATTATTTAGAATTTCTAAAGAGTGGATCTTCTGATTATCCTCTGGCTCTCCTCAAAAAAGCAGGCGTTGACTTAGAAAAACCTGAGCCTTTCGAAAAAGCGTTAGGCACATTTGCTGAAATTGTCGATGAGTTTGAAGAAGCTGTATTAAATTGAGGTTAAACCTTCTTGCAGATTTCAGGTACCTTTTCAGGTGCCTGGCACCACGTGTTAGGAGGTAAAATCGGGGATGCCGCCAGGCACCTGTCTGTATATGGTGCCTGGCACTCCCTTTAATCTATACATTTCTTGCCGATTCTTCTGCATTGTTTGATCGCGTTGATTTCTCCGCCAATGAGAATCGAAAAACCTGATAAATACAGCCATGTCAGCAATACGATTACACCGCCTATGCTTCCGTAAGTTGCATTAAAATTCCCAAATTGTGACACGTAAAAAGAAAATGCCAATGAAATAACCTGCCACAAAACTGTCGCAATTATGGCCCCTAAATATACATCTTTAAACCGCACCTTCTCATTAGGAGCGAAATAATATAAGACCATTAAAACGAAACACATCATTAAAAACGAGAGAATATATCTCATAAAATTAAGAAACAGTTCATTTTCACCAATAATCGGTAAGAAAGTTCCAGCAGATTCAATTAGAATACTACCAAATACAGGAAGTATTAACGTTAAGACAAAGGTAAGAACTAAACCAATTGTCATCACAATTGCTTCTAAGCGAATGATCCAAAAAGGCCGCGTTTCTTCCACCAAAAATGCTTTATTTAAAGCTCGAATAAGAGCATTTGTAGCATTGGATGCTGACCAAAGGGTTCCGATAATACCAAAGGAAAGCAAGCCCCCGTTTGGCTCTTTCAAAATAGTTTCTACATGTTCCGTTAACAATCCACCTGATTCTCCAGGAGAATATTGATCCAAAAACGTTAAAGCAGTACCTATTTCAACCTGAAAATACGGCAGCAACGCCACTAGAAAAATAAGCAGCGGAAATAACGATAAGAGAAAATAATAGGCCAGTACTGCGGCTAAATCGTTCGTTTCATGCAATTGTATTCTTTTTATCAATTCTTTTACCATCAAACTCCCCCTCTCGATAGTACTAATTTAGCCTATTAGCGTTTGCTTGAAACCTTTCGTTTTGACGGATGCATGCGGTACCAGGTACCGTTAAATACTGTAAAATCAAAAAAACCCGATCGTTCATTAAAACGACCGAGGCTTATATTTAAGCGGAAGAAAGGACCAGCTGTTTTTCCTCCACTCTAATGGTAATGACAGTGATCGCAAGTCCAAGAATAGTCATTCCTGCTCCAACAGACGTGAGCGTAAGAAAGCTGGCTCCTTGATCAAGTATAAACGTTCCAATCAATGCGCCTAAGGCATTTGCTAAATTGAAGGCCGATGCAGCGAATGTGCCTGCAAGGGATGGAGCCTCCTGCCCTGCAATGATCATCTTTGCGTTGAGAAGAGGGACAGTCCCAAAAGCGAAAAGACCTAACAAAAAGCTTGCTAAGAATGCTGTCGGAGCAAACTGAGCTAAGAACGTAAATGATAAGATTACTAACGTTAATCCTGCCATTACCATGAGAAGTCTTTTTGTTAATATTTCCGGGCGTACCCTGCCAGAGACGAAGTTGCCAATCACCGCTCCGGTTCCAAAGCAAAACAAAGCACCGGTAACGCTAATCACACTAAAACCGGCAATTTCACGCAGGATTGGTTCTTTAAACGTATAAGTCGTAAAAACACCTGAATAACCAAAAATAACAATCGCCATTACGAGTAAAAGATTTTTGTTTTTTAAAACACGCAGTTCTTTTTTTATAACAGGCACTTCAAGAGGCTTGTCGTTTGGAATAGTTAACATGAGTCCTATTAATGAGATTGTCCCTAAAATAGCGACAAGCCAGAAAACGGAACGCCAGTCTAACATTCCTCCTAGATAGGAGCCGAAGGGAACCCCGACCATAATCGCAATCGTGAGACCACTGTTGACAGCTGCAAGAGCACGTTGCTTTTTTGCCGGCTCGGCCATTTTATAGGCCAGGGCCATACTTAATCCAAAAAAGGGAGCATGCATTGCCGCCGAACAAAGGCGAGAAATTAACAGTACTGTAAAATTCGGAGCTACTGCCGCAATGACATTACTAAGCACAAATATAAACATAAAAGCGACAAGCAATGGTTTTGTTGGCAGCTTTAAAGTAAAAATACGTAGAATCGGCCCGAACACCGCAACACTAATAGCATACACGCTTAACAATAGACCAGTTGTTGAAATCGGTACGTTCAAATCATTAGACAACTGTGTTAAGAGACCTGTAACAACATATTCAGTCATACCAATAGCAAACGTACAAATCATAAAAATAAATAATACCATTCTAGTTGAACCGAGAGACTTAATCATCATTAATAGGCACCTCCTGTAAATTAATTTTTTCAAGCAAATGCGATTTTATGATATTAATAGCGGGATGTCTACCCTTTTTACGTAAAAAAATAGTTAAATTTTAAAGTCTGTTTCCTAACCCTTTTGTGAGGGTAATAAGGTAGGGTAAAATCAAAAAAGTGTGATCATGATGTTAGAGAAAAGGTGGACAATAGAGTGGACATTTGAGCTACCCTCTTGTTTTTCTTATAATAAAATTAATTAGAAGAGATACATTAAAGGAGAAAAAAATGACTGAGGCGAATTCCTATCTAAACGAACATGACCTTGATGAAGAAACATTGTTTATTGTCTCGCAAACTTTTAAGGCTTTGTCCGATCCTACGCGGCTTCGAATTTTAAATTTATTGTTTCAAGGAGAGCATTCCGTTAATGAGATTGCAGATAAGCTTAATTTATTGCAATCCACAGTCTCTCACCAACTTCGATTTTTAAAAAATGTGAGGCTTGTAAAGTTTCGAAGAGAAGGTACAACTATTTATTATTCTCATGATGATGAGCATGTCATCGATTTGCTAAAACAGTCCATCGATCATGCACGTCATATTTAAAGGGCTGACCGGCACATTTTTCTCGGTCAGCCCTCTATTATTTTAAACTTCATTAAGTCCAATTTCAGCACTTAACATTTAAACTATTTTCGATGAACCTTTACTTTTTTATAGCTTCAAAAGAATTCGGCACTCTCGCCAATGTCATTAACACTGGCTTCTATCTTCTAGACCTCTGGTGTCGGAGTAGGCTTGGCATACCCTTTTTTATAAGCCTCGTCTACTTTATCACGAATTTCCTTAATCGACATACCCTCTTTATAATCTAGGACAGATTGAGCAGCAATTTCAAGACAGACTCCGCATTTTGTTCCGTGATCATCCCAAACAACCGCACCGTTTTCTTTATTCTCATTAATAAAGCAATCATAGTTATTTTTGTGATTGGCTGATTCGCCGCAGCCGCAATAACAAGGGATTTTTTCCAAAAGCTCTTGGTGCTTTCCTACCGCACTATAAATTAATTTCATATCCTCTGGCTTGTCATTTAAAAATTTCGGGAGGATTTCATTGCTTGTTGTTTCTTCTCGTATATCACCCGACACATGCTCTGAGTGCTCTTCGTGCCCTGCATGTTGATCATCATTCACTGCTGGCTCAGCCTCTTCTTGTTTCGAACATCCGGCAAAAATCAAAATGGACAGCGATAAAGTACCTGTCAGCATACTTTTCCATTTCATCTTTTCATCTCCTTATTCATATACAAAACCACTATTATGGTGCTAATGAACACAGCTGCTTCTTTCTCCATATAAGAATATTCTCTTATAACCTTCCTTTAATATCAAGGCTTTAGTAAGCTGGAATAAAGCTGCTGCCATGGTTTTCGGAGACTTTAATAATATGGATGACCGGAATCGCAATGCAGTCTGGCGTTGCTTTACCTCAAAAGAATACCGAGCGCTATTTCTTAATTGGGAAGACCATGCACAGCGCTTAATTGCTCAATTTCGCCTAGCCTATACTCGTTTTGTCGGTGATGTGTGGTTTAAAGAAATCATTCAAGAACTTACCGACAAGAGCCCCGAGTTTCGTACTTGGTGGCCAATGCATGAAGTTCTAGGCACTCCTTGCGGCCAAAAAACAATTCTGCATCCTTTAGTTGGAGAAATGATTATGGACCATATTACCCTTCAGGTTTACGATACACCTGAACTAAAATTAACCATTTACCAGCCCAGCCAAGATGGAGAAACAAAGCAGAAAATGAAGCGTTTGTTAGACTGGTAAATAGACCTGCAATAAAAAAGTGGTATTTGAGTATGGAAAATTGCCATCAATCTAGGAGAGGAGCGAAGAGAATTTGATGTCTAAATAAATTCTGTCTGTTGCATACATCATCTTCGTTTATGGAGGTCAGAATTTTAGCTTGATGACGATTGGCTGCACCCTAATGAAATAAAAAATAGACTGAATGTAAAAACCAATCAGTCTATGAATCATGATCTAATTGACTAAAAGAACTCGAAGATCAAAGGCTGCCTGACATCGTTCAGCCTAATTGAACTTTGGCACTAAGTTGTGTAACTACCCTTGCTGGACCTCTTTCAGATGTTCGTCGAGGCAGTCGTAATGTGAGGCAGATCCTTCGACTACACCCATGTCCAATACCTGCTGAAGGGCCTCGATTGAAACGTATTGAGAACGCGAAATGAGTTTCGTCTTCCCTTCATGTTCAACGAACTCCATTGTAATCTGTGTCTCCGGCATTCCATCCACAGCATTTCCTTCCTCATCTGCAAACGAATCAGTGTAGACAATCTTCTCAGGGACGACAATCTCATGATAAACAGCTTTACCCCAAGATTCTTGGCCATACCATTCTCCTTGGTTCTTATCTATACACTTCATACAATAATGCCATACGCCGTTAGGCTTGAACTCAAATTTTCGATTTTCGGTTTGCCATCCTCTAGGTCCCCACCAATTCGCCAAGCGCTCAGGCTCCGAAAATGCTTTAAATACGAGATCCCGCGGTGCATCGAAAATCCTCTCCATGATAAGAACTCGACCTTCTGCTTTCGTTTTCAAATTGGTTGTTGCATTGTTATTGGACATTTCAATTCCTCCTAATTAAAATTATTGTTTTAATCAGATAAAAAGAAACAATCCTCCTCCCATAAAGTTTTGAATAGCACTGCATTTTCTCCACTAAGTACTATTCCTTAGTCGCCATGTTTCTTTTCCTTTCCTTGCAGTCCCAATAGGTAATTGTCCAATCGATCGAATCTTTCATCCCAGATGCTGCGGAAGGATTTCAGCCACCCGTCCAGCTCTATAAACGGCTGAGGCCGCAGCTTGTAGATCCGCCTGTTGGCAATCGGTTGTACCTCAACAAGTTCAGCATCACTAAGTATGCGGAGATGCTTGGAAACTTGAGGCTGGCGAAGCCGAAGTTGATCGGCGATTTCCCCCACTGTTCGGGGGCCATCACGCAAGAGTTCAATGATGTGTAAGCGGTTAGGTTCGGCAAGAGCACTCAATATTTTCTCCATGAGTTAAATATACTCTATATAGAATATTCCAGTCAAGGAATATATTTGTTTCTTTAAAATTAATAACCTGACGTCACTACAGGGGAATTTATACTCTTCTTTGGTTTTAATTAGTTGTTTTCGATTTGTTATCAACCTTCAACAGGGTAACCTGCGTATTGTGTGATCTTTCATTAAAAATTCTAGAAAAATGTGGTATTCTTTTTTATAGAGTAATCGGAAAGAATGTACATAAGAATACAAATAAAGTAAGCAGGTGAATAGATGTCTTTTATAAGTTTATTGAAAAAAGGCAATAAATCTTCAGGGATTGCAGCACTTGGGAATACAGCATTGACTATAGCTAAAGGCACTGCTGCAGCCATCAGCGGGAGCGGAACGATGTTTGCCACAACCCTGCACTCTGCCGCAGATGCCTTGAATCAAGGCTTTGTCTTCTTTGGAAGTGCATTAGCAGAAAAAGAAGCGACAAAAAGATTTCCATCAGGATTTGGCAGGGTTGTGAATTTATTTGTCCTTATTGCGGTTATTGTGATTTCTATCATGGCCTATGAGACGATTCTCAAAGGTTGGGAATTAATTCAACACCCTAAAGCATCTGCTAATATTTTGTTAAATACCTCTATTTTAGTTCTTGCAGTTCTTATTGATGGGGCAATACTTTGGAAAGCAATGAAGGAGATTGCCCATGAAACGAGAAGCGGCGATAAAGGGTTTGCCGTCATGAAAAATGCTTTTAAAAATGTTAATCTTGCTGCGCCGCCGACAAGGCTGGTATTTTATGAAGATATTATAGCTACCTTTGGAGCTCTGCTCGCACTAGTATCGGTTATTGTTGCTTATTTGACAGGCCTCGCTATTTTAGATGGGATTGGAACTCTTCTTATCGGTGTATTGCTTATTGGAATTGCAATTAAAATTGGCTACGAAAATACGTTAGGCTTAATTGGTGTTGCAGCTCCCAAAGTTGTTGAAGACCGGGTAGCAGGTATCATACTAGCTGATCCGGATGTAAGAGATATTAAGCAAATGAGAATTATCCAGGAAGGCAGGAGATACCACGTGGAAAGCTATCTGGAATTAAGAAAAGGATTAACCCTAGCGCTTGCTGATGATATTAAAATAAGAGTAAAAGAAGCTCTTTTAGCCGACCCAGATATCGGCGACGCTACACTTGGAATTTTTGAAACCGATGATATTCAAAATTGGCCGGTAGATAAACAATAGCTTAATAAAGGCTCGGTTAAACTAAATGAATAAAAAGCTCAGGAGTGTTGACTAAATTAGAGGGCAATCACAAAAACTTCCTTGTGAAAAGGCTGTTCCTGCCTTTTTAGGAGAAGCTTTATCTCGTTAATAATATCATTCAAATATCCTAGTGCAGCCACCTGTACTAGGATATTTTCTTTTAAGATTTTTATTTAATAAGGTTTTATTTCTCCCATTCATTATGAGCAGATTACAACATGGAACAGCGTTTTTCATATATACTATACTTAAAAAGTATATTTTCTTCATTCCTTTTTCCTCGACTTTTAAAAAATCCATCATTCAAATTTTCCTTTCCAAAGGAAAACCTGCTATATAAACTCCAAATTATTAATTTCACAGCGAGGTGTTTCATTCATTGGAATTTTCTATTAATGGTATTATTTTTTTACTATCTGTTTTATTAGTCATTGGTGTACTAACAGCCAAATTCTCTTCAAGATTAGGCTTGCCTTCCTTAGTATTCTTTATTGTGGTCGGAATGGCACTTAGCAACTATATCTATTATGATAATGCTGAATTAACCCAGTTGTTTGGGATTATCGCTCTGATCATTATCCTTTTTGATGGGGGGATTCAAACGAAGTGGGGAGATGTCAAAAAGGTGCTGGCCCCATCTGCTTCACTAGCAACAATTGGCGTCGTCATTACAACTGTAGTGATTGGTGTATTTGCAAAATATATACTGGGCTTAACATGGCTTGAAGGATTATTGTTTGGAGCAATCGTTGGCTCTACAGATGCTGCAGCTGTTTTTTCAGTATTGGGAAATAAAAATATCAGGCAAAGATTAACGTCTACCCTTGAAGCAGAGTCAGGTTCAAATGATCCGATGGCCATCTTTTTAACCGTGTCGATTATTCAATTGATTCAGCAGCCTGAGTCGTCTTTTTTCCTGTTAGTTTTAAACTTTTTCTGGCAAATGGGACTCGGATTACTAATGGGACTTTTATTTGGTAAACTTTCTGTCTGGATTATTAATAAAATAAACTTGGATTCATCAGGATTATATCCTGTCCTTTCTTTGTCATTAGCTGTTTTAGCCTATGCCCTGACAAGCTTAATGGATGCAAGCGGGCTATTAGCGGTTTATATTATGGCTGTAATGATTGGAAACGCAGACTTAACCTACCGGCACGCGATTGTACGCTTCAATGAAGGCTTTGCCTGGATGATGCAAATCATGATGTTTATTTTGCTAGGACTCTTGGTTTTCCCAAACCAATTGGTTCACATCACTTGGCAGGGAATCTTGCTCTCATTCCTCCTAATGCTTGTTGCTAGACCTTTAGGTGTTTTCATCAGTATGGCTTTCTCAAAATACACGATGAAGGAAAAGCTGTTTATATCATGGGCAGGCCTTAAAGGAGCTGTTCCGATTGTCTTGGCTACGTACCCAATGATTGCTGGTCTTGAAAACGATACACTTATATTTAATGTAGTCTTTTTCGTTGTCCTGTTATCAGCTTTATTACAGGGTGCCACCATCTCTCCTTTTGCTAACTATTTAAAGCTATCGGAAGGAGACTCAAAATCAGTTCCTCATAGTCTTGAGCTCGTTTCAATGGGAAAGACAAAGAGTGAAATGATTGAAATAGAATTGAATGAAGATGCTGATATATGCGGAAAAGAACTAAAAGATATAGAATTGCCTACAGACACGCTCATCACTGCTGTCATCAGGGGTGATAAGCTGCTGACTCCTCGCGGAGACACCCGCCTTGAAGCAGGCGATACGCTATATATCCTACTATCAAAGAAAAACCGCGAAAGGATTAAAGCTCTCATTCAAAAAAAGAAGCCGGAAGAAAAAGGTCCAAGCTTCGAAAAACAAGCTTAGAAAGATAATAAAAGGAAAAATCAGAAATCTCCTTGAAAATCTGGGGCGTGCACAAGGATTCTAAACTTTAATAAAGAAATTAAACTAATAAACTTTGAAAAATTGGAGTGTTTCCATGAAACCTGATATTAAAGAGATTCTATCGATTAAATATCCTATTATTCAAGCCCCGATGGCCGGAGGAATTACGACTACAGAATTGGTAGCTTCCGTCTCAAATGCAGGTGGATTAGGAATGATTGGGGCAGGATACATGAGCGCCTCTCAGCTGCAGGCACAAATAAAAGAGGTCAAACTTCAAACTTCAAACCCATTCGGAGTCAACCTCTTTATCCCAAATCAATTCGAGAATTCAGCGCAAAAAAATGCGGAAGCAGAAAATCTGCTAAAACAAATAGAAGATGAGCTGAACATTACTGATAAATATGTTGACCTTCCTGCTTTTAAAGAAGAGAGAGAAAGATTTTACAACCAACTACAAATACTTATTGAAGAAAAAGTACCAATTTGTTCATTTACTTTTGGTTTGCCAGAGAAAGGTATTTCTGACAATTTAAAAAAACATGGGATACTTCTAATTGGGACGGCCACTACTGTTAAGGAAGCACAACTGAATGAAAAGAGTGGAATGGATGCTGTCGTCGTTCAGGGCATGGAAGCAGGCGGTCATCGCGGCTCGTTTACCTTAGAAGGCGAAGAGAAATTAATCGGACTCATGTCACTAATTCCACAAGCTGCAGATCACGTAACGATTCCAGTCATTGCTGCTGGAGGAATAATGGACAGAAGGGGTTATCTTGCTTCTTTTTCTTTGGGTGCCCAAGCTGTTCAAATGGGAACCGCCTTTTTATCCTGCAAAGAAAGCGGCGCCCATCTACTTCACAAAAAAGCAATTCTGAATGCATCAGATCAAGATACTGTTTTAACGGCTTCTTTTTCAGGAAAACAAGCAAGAGGGATTCATAATCGATTCATTTCATTACTGCAAAAGCACGAGGATAATCTCCCTGACTACCCTATTCAAAACTCATTGACAAAGAAAATTAGAGCAGCTTCTGCAGCACAAGGTACATCAGAATACATGTCTTTATGGTCAGGCCAAAGTCCAATGCTTGCAAAAGACCAAACTGTTAAGGAACTAATAAACAATCTGATAAGGTAATTCTTCCATCATAGGGAGTTTTCTTCATCCCTTTTGATGGCAGTAACCCCCACCTATCTTAATTTTTTATAGAGCAGGGATTTACTGCCCGTTAATAATGGGATGAATTCTTAAGAGGAGGATACCTATTGACAGCATTCACTGAGAGAGTCATTCATATTATTCAGCAAATCCCGCCGGGAAAAGTGATGACCTATGGACAAATTGCTAAATTTGCCGGAAGTCCGCGAGGAGCCAGACAAGTAGTTCGTATTCTTCATTCGATGAGTAAAAAATATAACCTTCCATGGCATAGAGTAATCAATGCAAAAGGTGAGATTAGCATTAAAGATGAAGAGCTGTTTCAAGTCCAAAAGATGTCACTTGAAAGTGAAGGCATTATGTTTAAAAGTCATAATTGTATTAGCCTTGAGGACTATCTGTATCAGCCATAAGATCCTTTGTATACTTGTGTCATCCTTCCCCACTTTGTCCTTTTGCCCAATGGATCATCCGATCATCCAGAGTGTAGAATTGAAAAGAGGCTGAGTCATTCAGCCTCCCATTCCTTACCAATACATTTTCCAATCTTTCAGAAGCCTTACAAGCGCTTCAAAATAAAAGTAGTCCCCCCAAATGCAGCTTTCATCGACTCCCATATTTCCTGCTTTGTAATATACACCGTGCTTTAATAGTCCATTTGCTTCTGGTTCTTGAGCGGTTGTATAGTACTCAGATAGGGATTGGACGATGCTTAGCGCAGCATTATCATAATACATTTTTAATGAATCTGTAAGAGGCAAGGATTTACTTAATTCCAATAGCCCGCAGGCGCTAATAGCTGCTGCAGAGCTGTCTCGTTCTTCTGTCCCCTCAGTAAAAATAAGATCCCAATAACAAATATGATCTTCAGGAAGTCGGTTCAAGAAATAGTTTGCCAGCTTTTTGGAAAGGGTGATGAATTCATCATCTTGAGTATAAGAGTAACTTAATGGAAAACCGTAGATTCCCCAGGCTTGCCCCCTTGCCCAACAAGAATCATCAGAGAAACCTTGATGTGTGTTGCCGTATAGTGGTCCTCCGTGTTCAGGGTCCATGTAAAACGTATGGAAAGTAGAAGCATCCTTTCGCACAATGTGAGCAGCGGCTTTTTGCACATGCTGATAAGCCATATCATAATAGCTCTGATCCCCTGTGATCTCACTTGCCCAATATAAAAGAGGCAGATTCATATTACAATCGATTATCATCCGTCCTCTTTGCTTCGGATCTGACAAATCACCCCAAGCCTGAATAATACCTGCTTTTTCATAATAGCGCGTACTCAAGTGTTTTGCTGCTCCCAACGCTGCCTCTTTTGCTGTCTCATTTTTTGTCAGCTTATAAGCGCTCACAGAAGACAAAGTATAAAGAAATCCTAAGTCATGATGATCAACATGGATTTTCTTTTCGATTCTATTTTTGAAACTTTCCACGTGTCTTTCTGCCACTTGCTTATATTTCTCATCCTTTGTGATTTCATAAGCAAGCCACAGCATCCCGGTCCAAAACCCTGGTGTCCATTCCACATTTTCTGTCTTAGGATAAACAAGATTTTTACTGCTTGCATCCGGGAACATGTTTGTAAATTCATCTAGATTCTGATCGATTTTCTTCAAAACGTAAGCACATGCTTTCTCTACAAATGCCCTGTCAACCTCAGGTCTAGTTGCATACCTCTCTTTGTTCATCAGCCCTTCATCTGATACTGTTTGAATTGTTGGATTTTGTTGCATGCAATAATCCCCCCTGTTCGAAAAATTTCATAAAATCTATCCTTTAATCCCTGAACTCGCCACACCCTTCACGAAATGATCCTGTGCAAAAAAGTAGACGAGAATCGTCGGCAGGATCGCTGATACAGCTGCAGCCATTAATAGAGCGTATTCCGTGTTATAGGAAGTGACAAAATACTGCATACCAAGCTGTAGTGTATATAGATGGTCAGATGTTAAATAAATTAACGGCCCCAAAAAATCATTCCATGTATGCATGAACGAAAAAATAACTAGAGTAGCAATTGCAGGCTTTGAAAGCGGCAGAATAATTTTAAGGTAAATCCCAAATTCACTTAATCCATCAATCCTCGCAGCTTCAATCAACTCATCCGGAATTGATAAGAAAAACTGCCGGAACAAAAATACACCAAAAGGATTAAAAGCTCCAAGCAGGATCAAAGACCAATGGGAATTCACAAGGCCCAATTCTTTCATCATCATAAACTGAGGAATCATCATCACTTGATATGGAATCATCATCGTTGTTAAATATAGAAAAAACAACTTATCGCGTTCAGGGAACTTGATTTTTGAAAAAGCATACCCTGCAAGTGAACTTGTAATCACGAGCAAAATGGTGGTAAAGACGGCAATTTTAATGGTATTTAAGTAATACAAATGAAAAGGATACCTTGTCCATACTTCTGTATAGTTGCTCCAATAAAAAACTTCAGGGATCCATTTGATCGGAAAACCAAAAATTTCAGATTCAGCTTTCAAAGAAGCAGACAGCATCCAAACAAAAGGCAAAACCATTAGGATGGAAGCGATAATGATGAGAAAATATTTTAAAAAGATGAGAAAATAGGATTTATTTTTATTTTTCTTTGTTTCTTGAAGATAAACTGGCGTACTTTTTGTGGTGATTTCCATTGATCGATCTCCTTTCTAAAGGTTTGCTTTACTTGCTTAATAGTTCACCCATTTTTTCTGTCCTCTGAATTGAATAAAGGAGAACACCATGATTAATAGGAACAAGATATAAGCCATCGCTGAGGCGTACCCGTATTCATATTGTTTAAATGCGACATTATAGATGTCGTAAACAAGTACACTTGTCGACCGGCCCGGTCCCCCTTCGGTTAGTACATAGATGAGGTCAAACACCTTAAACGAGTTAATAACGCCAATAACCATTGTAAAGAAGATAATTGGCGATAATGTTGGAATTGTGATATAAAAAAACTTTCTAATCGGACCTGCACCATCCAGCTCCGCGGCTTCATACAAGTAATCCGGAATATTTTGCAGTCCTGCTAAATAGAGAACCATGTAATAGCCAATGGAATGCCAAATGTAAACAATGGAGACGGAGAAAAGGGCCCATTGAGGAGAAGATAGCCACTCTGGAGGACTAGTGAATCCAAAGCTCATTAATGCTTTATTAATCGGTCCCATTGTCGGGTTAAAAATCAGCTGCCAAACAGCTGCGACGGCAATTGTTGCCGTTACGTACGGCAGGAAAATGGCCGTTCTGAATACTTTGACAAACCGGACTCCTCGATTAAGAAGAGATGCACAAAGTAAAGAAAGAAATAAAGTAACCGGTACAGAGATCAGTGTAAATAAAATACTATTTATAAATGAAATGATGAAATTAGTATCACTAAGCAAAGCGATATAATTATCAAGAAAAACAAATTCAATTTGCCCAAACCCGTTCCAAGACGTAAAGCTCATTAAAAACGAAGCAATGACCGGAAATAAAATAAAACAGAAAAATCCGAGAATGCTTGGCAATAAGAAGGTATAAGCAATGATTCGATTCCTCTTAATAAGAGGAGAGCTTTTTTGAACTCTCGGCATGAATAACACTCCCTATCGTTAACATTGGCAGGAAAAAGGCATCTTCAGCTCATGCAAGCATGGAACGATGCCTCCCCGATTACAAGAATCTTTTTTTCAAAAACAGGAAAACTGTTTGTGTCGCCTTTTACATATTCCTTTTAAACTTTTTTAGAGTCAGCAACTAAAAACAACGAGTGCTGTTTCTAATTACTCAGTCTCACATTTGACCACTTACCTCATGGCAATGTCTTAACTTGCGAAGTGGCAGTCTATCACGAAGAGATTATTTTCCTACTTCGTATTTGCCGTCATATTTACTAGCCCACTCATCTTTCACACGTTTTTCAATGTTATCAATTGCCTTGTCAACCGACTGTTCTCCTAAGAGGGCGAGTTCCCCTTCTTCCTGATAAATCTGTGACAACACAATGCTTCTGACACCAGGAATCATTGGATACTCAGGGTATTCTTTAGTTTCAAAGAAGTAATGAGCATTTTCAGGTTTTAAGGATCCATCTCCTGCATATGCTTTTTTCACTTCTTCATCCATGTACCCTGTCAAATAACCATCAGATGCAAATTTAACTGCTCCTTCTTTTCCAGTAATATAGCTTAGGAATTCAAATGCTTCGTCCTTCGCTTTACTATTTTTGTTCAAAATCAAAGATACCGGCAAAGCAAGGGAAGTGTTTTTTGCAACTCCTTCAGGGTGAGGAATCGGTACAACATCCCAATCGAAAGAAATTTTCCCTTCTTCTTCAGCTTGTCTGAGCTGGACAACATGCCAGTCACCAATTAAATTCATGGCTACATTCCCTTTTTGGAATGCCGCATTATAGTGAGCCCCTGTTGAAACCTGTTCAGACCATTTCATAATAGAACCGTCTTTTTCAAGATCAATCCGGTATTGAAGGGCGTCTTTAAAAGGCGATAAATCTTTATCGACAATCGTTGATCCATTTTGAACTGCTTGCATGTACCAAGTTTGCGGCCATTGCTGTATATATGCACCGTAAACCTTATTCTCCCCTTGTCCGCTTGTCATTTTCTTGGCAAGCTCGCGGAAGTCGGCCCATGTCATATCATCACTTGGATACTCAATCCCTTTTTCATCAAATAGATCTTTATTGTAGTACAGCATCCAATTCGATTTACGATAAGGCAGGCCGACAACATCACCATTTACTTTCATGGCATCATACATCGGTCCAAATCCTGAAATATCTATACTTGATTCTTTAATTCTGTCATTCAGCGGCTCTGCAATCCCAGTATCAACCAAGGAATCAATTTGTCCTGCTACAAGATCATAGCCTTCTCCGCTTGAGAGCTGCAGGCGGACTTTCTCATAGTATTGTTCCATTGGAAAGGAATCAAATTTGATGTTAATGTTCGGATTTTTTTCCTTGAAATCCTCATATACTTTTTCAAATGTTGGCAGGTCAGCAGGGAAAACTGCTACCTTTAAATCGACTGATCCAGACCCAGATTTTTCTTCTTGTTCTGTTGTTCCAGTTGACTGATTACAAGCAGATAGGACTCCAATCAATAAAAATAATGCGAAAAAACAGGCAAAAAACTTTTTCATTTTTCCATCCCCCTTTTTAGTAAAGCCTGTATAATATGATTGTAAGTGCATTCATAGAATGATATAAGTCGAAAGTTTTATACCCCCTTTTTTAGATTTTTCTGAATTTTCATGAGGTGATAGCGATTATTTTTTTCTCAGTTGTTCTATTATTCTTATTTTTATCCGTTTTTTTCACCTATAAAAAAATTAATAGTCTCTCAGTTTGTTTTGTAAATGGTATAATCTTAGGATTAATAATGTCCTATATTGCGTTTATCCTCTATCTAAGTAAATTTAATTACTACTATAACCTAGTTAACCCGTTCTTTGATATCAGCCCCGGTACCTGGAATAATCTTGTCGTTCTTAATTTGCACCCTGAAACAATTATCCGCTTATTAAATGGAGGAGTTATTCTATTTCTTTTTTCCTTTATCAGCTTTGTGATTTCGTTTACGACCAGCCGAAAGAAAACGAAAAAAACAATCCATTGGATTATTTTCTTTGGGACGATTTTCTTATTACAGTTTTTATATTACGATCCGGCAATGAACCTGTTTTTGCAGGACTACACCTTTGAAACCGGCTCAATCACAGCTTATCAAACATTCAGCCAAATAGGTGATATCTTTTTTCAATTTTATAATGCCTGCTGTCTTCTCATCGGGCTATTGTTAATGGTCTTTTACTATTTCCGCTACTCCCATATCCGTTTCATGCGAAATTATACGTTGTTTAGCCTCCTTAGCTTGCTGCCTCTAGCAATTATTCATTATTTGCTGTTTTCATGGGCGCCGGAAAATTTAGTGAAAACCACTTACAGCATGCAATTTCGTAACTATTTGCAGCCAGACTTTAAGCTGTATCTGGTTGAACTGCAGCTTTTCCCTTTTGTCACTTTGCTCTCTTTAGGATTTATGATCTTTAATGTTTACAAATATAATTCGATTGAAAGCTATCATCGTGATTTAAATGTCCTTATCAACCGGAAAATTGACACAGCATCTCTTGGCATTCGTGCATTCACTCACTCTGTCAAAAATCATTTGCTGGCCATCCAATCTGAAACTGAATTCCTGTATGATCGCTTCAAAGATGACGAAGAAGCTCTATATAGTTTGTCACTTATTCAATCTTCATGTGAACAATCGTTTCAAAGCATCAATCATTCAGCCGAGATGCTAAAACATATTACCTTAAACATGAAACCCTCTTTGCTGGATGTACCTGTTGAAAAAGCGATTAAGGGTTTTCAGCCTTTAAAGAAAAACATTCGAATCTATTTAGAAAAGCCTCAAAAATCTATTAAAGTCTATCTGGATGAAAAGCTTATAATTGAAGTCATTCATAACATGATAAAAAATTCGATTGAAGCAATTGGAGACAGGAATGGAGCCATTTATCTCGAAATAAAACAAGTAGATGACTGGGGAGTTCTATCTATTACAGATGACGGTCCCGGGATTGAAACCGAAAATCTTAATGAAGTCTTTACTCCTTTTTATTCAACTAAATCACCTGTCACCAATTGGGGAATCGGCCTTTCATTTTGCCACAAGATCATTACTGCTCATGATGGAAAAGTCGAGATTAATAGTCAAAAAGGAAAGGGAACTCAAATTAACATATTTTTTCCGCTTCCTTTTATTGAATAAATATCTTTTTTAAAATTTTTTAGGAGGAGAGTTATGGAACCTATACGAATCTTGATTGTTGATGACATGGAAGCCCATCGCCGCCGGCTCGAACGCATCATCAAAACTGAAGAAAGCTTCTCCTTGGTTGCATCTGCTTGCAGCGGCTCCGAAGCAGTGGACCTAGCAATAGCTAATCAACCAGATATCATCCTAATGGATATTGAAATGGAGGATCAGCTGGCAGGAATAAAAGCTGCTTCTGCGATTAATCAAAGGCTACCAGAAGCAAAAATCATTATCCTGACGATTCACCAGGATAGTAATATTATTTTTGCCGCTTTTCAAACCGGGATCGTCGATTATGTTATGAAATCCAGTAAACAAGAAGAGATTATTGATGCGATCTATGCAGCTTACAACAATCGCTCTCCTATTCGGCCTGTTATTGCTGAAAAAATAAGGCATGAATTTGCCAGGATCAAGCGGGCAGAAGATAACTTCCCTCATATCTTTAAAATCATGACCACCTTAACACCTTCAGAAATAGAGATATTAAGATTGCTATGCGGAGGAAAAAAACGCAAGGAAATTGCAAAAGAAAGAAGCGTTGAGCTCGAAACCATCAAAAAACAAATTACCAATATTTTAAAAAAGTTTGATAAAAAAAGTACTCGCGAAGTCGTCCGAACAATTAAAGAACTGGGAATCTTTGAAATGATCAATCAAATATCTTAAAAGAAAAACACTGCGTGACTTTCTAGAGATCAGAGATGATTTGATGATATCAGCGAACGATCTTATTTCACCATCTTATATCCATTTAGCTCTTAAATGAACTTATACATTTTATTCTCCTAAAGAAAGGCTTCGCTGATTGGCGCAGCCTTTCTTTAATTGGATGCTTTTGTACAGTAATCAGATTAATTGCACGGCTAATGAAATAATTGCGGTAGTATCGGAATATTTGCATCTTTATCCGAGTTTTTGCACCGTTATCTAAATATTTGCACTGTTATCCGATTAATCGCCCCGATACTGAATTAATTGCCTACAATAGTGACAAAGGTGCGGACTCACCATACTCTTATTCTGATGTTTCAACAAATAGCGCAGGGAGCCCGCCTATCGGCGACAAGCACTTGGACGAACGGTCAAGAAGGTTGTTCGTTAATCTTCTTGACGATTGGCTTGTGACCTCAGACGGGCTAATCGCTGGACAACGACAACCTTCTTTTTCCACTTATTGGGGAGGCTGTTCCATCCATCCATTTTCAATCATAATTTTTGCTCCTTCTTTTGCAAATGAAAAAATATCGTTTGCCATGTTTAACATTTTTAAAGGCAAGTCCGGACGTAAAGTAAATGAAGTGCCCAGTGCGTTACTTGTTAAACTAAAATTACTGAATAAATTAATTAAATACATCATTAATTTATCAGAAAAAGGTGGTTGAGAAGAATCCAATGGGACACCAAAAGATTCTCCCGGAATTTTTAAATCACTTTTAATCATTAACTCATTAAAGACCATCAAAATTTGTTTTGATAATTCTTTTCCTTTTATAAAGTATTTTTTTACCTCTTCATTTTCTGCCACTTGAGCAAAGCCTGAAATCATTTGCATGCCAAATGAATTATTTTCAATCCCATGATAAAGTAGTGATATTTCTACCGAGTTCAATTTTCTTTTATTAAATTGGATGCCTGATATATATTTTTCATGCTTTACATAGGCAGTTTGCTTAGGGAGTGGAATAACAGGAGGACGCACCAAAACCCCTACTTCTAATAATTTTTCTGTGCACATACTATACACTTTATTGGAATGAGCTGAGGATCTACTTAAAAAATCTGTCATATCACTTCGATAGGCCATACTTAAATGGACAGCATTTAAGGCAATTCCAAGCTTCATTACCATTCTTAAGAAGCGAAGATAGGAATAATCATCAAAAAACGCTGGTGCACCTGTCTTTAAGTCTTCGCTCGTAAAGCCGTTTGGAGGAACTGATTGTGCATTTCTAAAAATTTTATCAATTTCGTCTACAAATTTCTTCTCAGCCTGGATTGAATATGTGAAAATTTGAACTAAATCCTCTTGGGTCACAACTTCAAGCATATGTTTTAAAATTTGAATAAGCATCGTTTTCTTTTCATACGTACTCCATAGGTTTGCAGCCTCAGAGGCCTATAGAGGTGGCAATTGCAAAATGATTCCCTCTTTTCTTGTTTTAGTGATATGACTAGTTTCCCAAAAATTTCATGAATTATGAGGAGCAGACAAAAATATAAATTCTTAGATGCGGACAGTAAGCTTTCAGATAAAGACAGTATTCTCTTGAAATTCCATGGATAAGACAGGGTCTGGATAGTTACCATCATGTATTAGCTCATATCCCACAGTTTCAGTATAAATCGTGCTACTTTTGTAAGGTGCCTCTCTTTTTCCCTTAAAAGACCTAAACAAATAGGACTATAGGACTTTATCTTTCATACATCCTCCAGAATGAGCTGAGAATAAAATAGGAAAAGGAGATCCAAACTCGGGATCTCCTTTTCTTCGACAAATATTTTAATATCTTTTAATTAGCAAATACATGGCCATTAATAGTAAGAAGTGGCTGTCTGCTAAATATCCACTTATCAGTTACCAAATCAGGATTATAATAATAAGTTGCGCCCCTGCTTGGATCCCAGTCTTTTATTGCTTCAATGGCTGCTCTATAGGCTGTTTTATTTGGGGTTAAATAATATTGCCCATCATTTATTGCAGTAAAGGCATTTTTCTGGAAAATGACTTCTGATACAGAGTTAGGAAATTCATTTGATTCTACTCGGTTCAAAATAACCGAAGCGACTGCAACTTGTCCTTCGAATGACTCTCCTCTAGATTCCCCATATACAACTTTTGCCATCATATGTATTTCATTCAATTTTGCCAATGTGGCTGGACCGGCAACACCATCTGCTAACAAACCTGTTTCTAATTGAAATTGTGTTATTGCATAATCAGTTAAATCTCCATAATACCCTGTTGGCTCTACTCGTAAATACCCCATCTGATAAAGATGTGACTGTGTTTCATAGACCTCGCCGCCTTCACTGCCTTTTTTGAGGAGCTCTTGTCCTTTAGTTTTATCAACAAAATAAACATTTCCTGCAGTTAGAACAAGTAGGATTAATATTAGATACTTTGGTAAGCTCTTCAACATATTCACCTCTCCACTTTTACTAATAAAAATAGTATCAAAAGTGAGGAGATTTTTCTTTAGAAAAACGAAAAGATGATTAGAAAAGCCCAGGCTTTAAAAAATTTAAGGGTATTTTTCCATGTCTTTTAATGATTATTTATACCTTAAGTTGGATAAATGTGCGATTTATGCTGGATAGCATATGAGCTAGTTGGTGAAAAAGACCTTAACCTTCAATTGATAAAGTAAATAATTATTATCTATGTAAATGAACTCCTCCAACCCACCAATCAATACCGACTACGTCCATGCGGTTTCGCCTTCCTTTTAAAACGTCTAAACCCGCAGTGGTTATTTCCAGCTCAGCATTTGATTCAGGTATGCTGAAATTTGGCAATTTCTCATTACTAACTAATAATGGCTGTTCCCCCCTCATTAGTTCGTTTAAAATGGCTGCAAAATGCAGATCACTCAACCCGTCATTTATTCTTCTTTCCGTTATCTTTTTAAACAGTTCCTTAAACTGATCGATACCTTGTTGAATCAAATAAAGGGCTAAAAACTCAACTTCATTTAACCCTGTTTTACTAGAGGGAAAATAATTTCGATAATTTTTCATTGTTTGAAGCAAGTAAGGCAGAGAATGATTTTCCGTTACAATCCACTTTTCAATATCATTTGCATCCTTCGAGTTATACGCATGCCATCCTGTGATTGCTTCCTTTACTTGTTCTGCAGAGATTCTCTTCCTAAGATCAACTAGGCCTTTTAATTGATTAGAGGAGAGCCTGCCTAAACCATAAAATGGAGTAATTCCAGGATACTGATCTATACTTACCATTGATAACTTTCTAAAGCCATTTGACATTAATTCCTCCAGCAAGTACATAAGCATCGTTTGGTCATAACGGTCATGCTCAAACCAAAGAACGATCTCTTCAGTTCTTGGCAAATCACGAAGTAATCGATTTTGAGCCTGACAGTTCGTTATAAAAAATGAAGATGGAATGCAAAGCTTTTCTTCAAAAAATTCAGCGCGCTTTTTAATAAACTCTTCCTTTGACCAAGACAATCCTAAAGGACCAAAATCATACATTTCTCTCCAAACGATGAGGTCACCTTCAAGGTCCACAATTTTATTGCCCACCACATCCCCATTCACAATATGAATCATGAGCTCACTCCTCGATCCCAATTCTTATTGTTGTACGTATAAGCAACCGAGACCCCATAATACTCTCAGTAAACACGAACATACATTCTTTTTTATTATAGCCCGTCTGCTAATAAATTTCCATAACTGATCTTTTTCTTTGTAACTTCAACAAAAAGCATACCTATGAAATCAGCCAAGGTATGCTAATTCTAATTTTATTTTGGTCTTCACGCTTTAAACCTTTGATTTGGTTAGTCACTCCAAACGGCAAATCGATAAATTTTTTTACTTACTCTTGAAAAAACTTTACGTCCAGCCTCCTTTAATACATTCATCAAATGAAAATAAGGATGAGGTCCATAGCTAATACGTGAAACTCCCAACTCAGCAAGCTGACGTATCGAAGACATTATGTTTTTCATGGTTAATGAGCCATTTTTATCGTGTCAGTCCGCCGCCATATCCTCCAAGCTCACCATTTGTATTGATGACCCGGTGACATGGGATTATAATGGCGAGCTGATTTGCTCCATTTGCTTGGGCGACGGCACGGAAGGCAGATGGCTTTCCAAGCTCAGCAGCTATACTGGAATATGATCTTGTTTGACCATATGGAATATTTTTCAACTCTTCCCAGACTTGCTTTTGAAAAGGAGTTCCAAGAAAGGCAGCAGGGGTTTTGAAATCTTTTAGATTTCCGGCAAAATACTCATTAAGTTCCTCTTCAATTGAAAGAATCGGCTCAGTTTGACCTGGAATAATAGCAGCTTTTGTTTTTCGTCTAAGACGTTCAACCTCGCGTTCCAGACCTCGGCGGTCCACGAATTCTAAAAGATATAGGACTTCTTCGTCCGCAATGGTTATCATCGGTCCTAATCTCGTATCAATCCACGATGTTTTTAGAATCTTACTGTTACCCGCTAAAGTAGGTGCCGCACCCATAATACGGGAAAAAGCATCTCTGAAGCCGCTGCTGGATTCATATCCAGTTGAAAGCTGGGCATCAATCACTGGTAAACCGGCTCTGATCTGTTTCATTGCAAGCCCCATCCGACGTGCCCTGGCATATTCCACAAAAGTCATGCCAAATCGTTTTTTAAACTGGCGCCGTGCTGTTGAAGCATCAATGGATAATTCTTGAAAGTCTTTATCCTTCCACCGCTTCTCCGGATTTTCTTCAACTGCTTCTACAAGCTTTTGGACAAGCTCTGACACATGATTTGGATGTGAAAGCGGTCGACATCGCTTACATGGACGGAAAGAAGCCAAAAGGGCTTGCTGGGCGGTCTCAAAGAATTCACAATTCTCAAACTTTGGCTTCCTTGCTGGACAAGTAGGACGACAAAATACTCCAGTTGTCTTAACTCCTACATAGAACACACCTTCATATTCTTTTTCTTTATTAATCAATGCTCTGTAATATTCTTTATTACTTTCGGCTGTTATCATTCCTTGCCTCCCTTAAGTAAGTCTTACTTGTTACTCTAATTATAACGTTTACAAAAACAGACGAAGCCGAAAATCAGGCATTAATTTTTTATAGTTATCCTATAAACAGGTTTCTTTTGTGGATGCCTCTTATGAGCGAGAAAATTGATAGTTAAGTAGCCCGATCTCCACACATTTAAATCAGTTTAGGTGTTCTTCTTTTTTACATAAAAAAACAGCATTACTTAAAAGCAACATTGTGTATTCCCAAATTATTCATCAGTTTTTACCTGTATCCTTAGAACTGTCTTTAGTTTGGCAGGGTCTGTCTTTCTCAGATCGGAAATATAAATTTCCCGGTGTCTTTTATCAACTCTGGTAAAACCATTTTCTTCACAGTATTTTGCCATTTGGGTGAAGGATCTTTCTTCTTCATCGTAGCTGCCTATATGGAGCATTTGCAAGCATAGTCCTTCCTCAATCTCTTCAAATTTTATTTTATTATGCATAGGGTTAGGCTTTTTCTTTTTAACATCATCAACTATTGATAAAAATAAGGCTTCCGTTAAAAAGTCAGGCTGTCTAATCATTAATTTGTAAACTAAGTGGTCCTTTTCAAGGTAATTCAATTTCCTTCCTTCTTCATCTAAGTCCCAAACGCCTTCTAAAGGAAAGACGACATAATCAAAGTAGCCCTCAGGTGGATTCCCTTTCTTATGAATCATTTTAATAGCATAAGACAGAGAATATAGTGCTTCGACAGCAGTCTTAAAAGGTTCGCAGTTAGGGTTCCCAGCACCGACAAGAGTAAGATATTTCATCGATTCAACTTTTATAATACTTGGCTTAGATTTTGGTAAATATAGATCTTTATCTTGCTTTCTCCATTCGTACTTTTTCAAAGAATCTTCCATCCTTTCTCATTGTCCTTTACCCTTTACAAATAACTCCCTTTGCTGGCCGGTTATTCGAAATCTAATTCATGAATAATTACACAAGGAGTTTATGGTACCTAGTCGCTTACCTTTCCGTGTTTATTTATTAACGCAGAGCAGAAAAGAACAGGTTTATGTATTTAATGGTTATTATAGTAGAGCTTCGCTGACAATTACAGTCAGTGAAGTCATTTGTCTTTTTTTCATTACATTTATTATGACTGTATTTCTAAGCGTACTTTTGCCCGAAGCACTGCCACCGCCAATAATGTGTACCTCTGGTGAGGACTTTCCTGAAGCACCTGTCGCTTCATTTAGAAATTTTTTCAAAATTTCATTTGCAGTCTTAGACGCTAAGGAGGATAGTTACTTCCTAATTGTGAAGGTATTTCCTTTGTTTGCTTACGAGGCAAAATATTTTTACGGAGATTTAGAAATGAAAACCGTAATAAGTTCATGCGATCACCTATAAAAGACTATGCTGTAAAACATTCTTTTAAACATGTAAATTTTAGAGCTGCTGGACCTCCAGCAGCTCAGGGTTTCTTCTTATAAATACTTCCGACTCACACTCTTCCCTTCATACGTAAACAGAACTTCTTTCCCTTCCAGAACAGATTCCATATGGACCGGTCTTCCCCATAATTGAAATAGATAAGGAAGCACTTTTTCCAAGTATTTAAGGTCAAGCTCAATTCCTTCGTACCAATGCTTAAGATAAAGCTCGTTGTTTTTCATATAATCTCCGTCATTGACAGTGATATAAGGAAAGCCGCCATTCACCCTCATGTTTACAAGCTGATCACGGACACCTTCCCATTCCTTGTCGACAATTTTGTAGTCACGGCCTTGCTTTTGGAAAAGATACAAATCTTCTCTCATGACAAGGTCTTTCGTTAAATAATTTCGAATGAACGAAATATCTGACTCAACTTCACGGACTTCAAACATTTTTTCTCTTCCAGATCCAGGAGTGACGCCAAGTTCCTTCATTTCATCGGTCGGGTTGTCATAGCGCTCTTCAATATCCTCAAAGATTTTAAGTCCTAAATAATAAGGATTAATACTTGTTTTTGATGGCTGAACAACCCCTGCATTTAATTTTGCATATTCGAGAGACTCATCTGAATTTAAATCAAGTTCTCTCATAATTCGTTGATGCCAATACGATGCCCAGCCTTCATTCATAATTTTGGTTTCCAGCTGCGGCCAAAAATATAACATTTCTTCCCGCATCATCGTTAAAATATCTCGCTGCCAATCATCAAGTTCCCTGCTGTATTCCTCAATGAAAAGCAAAATGTCCTTTTCAGGTGCAGGCGGAAGTTTTTTTCTTTTTTTCTTTTTCGGTTCTTTTTTCTCATTCTTTGTCTCAAGGTCCCAAAGATCATCATATGGGGTTGGTTTTTTGAATTCTTCTTCTTCCTCTTCCTCTAAACTCCACGTAAGCTTTGGTCTCATGAGAGATGGATCGATATGCTCTTGAATGGACAGAACAGCATCTAGAAACGTCTCTACCTCATGCCTGCCGTATAATTGATCGTATCGTTTCACTCGTTCTGCTGTTGCAGACATACTTTCTACCATGTCACGCTTTGTATTTTGGAATCGACAGTTATTTTTAAAGAAATCACAATGAGCCAATACGTGGGCAACAATAAGTTTGTTTTGTACCAAAGAGTTGCTATCCAATAAAAAGGCATAGCAGGGATCTGAATTAATAACAAGCTCATAAATCTTACTTAAGCCAAGGTCATAATGGAGCTTCATTTTATAAAATTGTTTACCAAAGCTCCAATGTGAGAAGCGAGTCGGCATACCGTAAGCCCCAAATGTATAAATAATATCAGCTGGACAGATTTCATATCGCATCGGATAGTAATCGAGCCCAAACCCATCTGCAATTTCAGAAATCTCCTCAATAGCATATTTTAAAGCCTTGTGATCTGCTTCGTTCAAAGTAGTCCCCCCTTGAATATCTCTTAAGACAATGTATGAACAAGACTGAGAAATGATGAGGCTATTTCTCTGTATTTTTGTACAAATCACCCCCACCCTAGTTTGGAAAAAATGAAGTGTAATAAGTATGCAGATCAAATAAGTAGGGAAGCCCGCACAATGTACATCCAAAGAATGCAAAACAAGCTTAATAAAAAAAGAGAAAGGAGCTTGTTCCTTTCTCAAAAAAAGTGCTTATACAAACTGTTTTTCTTTTAAATTTAACGAGGGGCCAAAAAATTCGTAATGGATATTTGCTTCTTTTATCCCGAGCTGTTCAAGGTTTTCAATCATTGCTTTCATAAATGGCACTGGTCCGCAAATATAAAACTTTGCATTTGGGTCTTTGATTATCGTTTCTAAAAAGGCAAGGCCTATGAATCCCTGATGATCAAAACCACCGTCTTGACGATCTATTGATGTTGGATTTTCAAGAAATAAGTAAGACTCTCCATTTGGCAGGGAATCCATCTTTTCCTTTACCTCATTCCGAAACGCGGTCATTTCTCCATTTTTTGATGCTTGAATGAAGACAGTTTGCCTTGCTGACTTTTTATTTGCCAAATCGTTAAGCATACTCATCAGCGGTGTAATTCCAACTCCCCCGCCTAATAAATAAACTGGAGAAGTTCCTTGATCAAGCACAAATTCTCCTGCTGGGGCACTTACCTCAATTTCGTCCCCAATTTCAACATGATCATGAAGATAATTTGATACTTGCCCATGAGGAAAATGTCCATCTGCCTCCCGTTTTACAGAAATTCTAAAATAACCTTTTCCTGGAGAGTCTGACAATGTATATTGGCGATTAAATAAATACGCCTCTCCCTCTATTTGCAAACGAACGGAGATATACTGTCCTGGCAAGTAATCAGGGACATTACTTCCATCTGCCGGCTTTAAGTAAAAAGAAGTAATCACAGAGCTTTCTATTTCTTTCTTAACTACTTTAAAGGCTTTAAAACCTGCCCATCCGCCTGTTTGTTCTTTTGCTTCAAGGTACATCTCTTTTTCAATATCAATGAAGGCCTGAGCGATGACCCCGTATGCTTCTCCCCATGCTTGGATGATATCATCTGTTGCTGCATGGCCTAATACTTCTTTAATTGCTGCTAGTAGGTTTTCACCAACAATTGGATAATGCTCAGGTTTTACACCAAGACTGCGATGCTTATAAGCAATCTGCTTAACAGCGGGAAGTATGACTTCTAAACGGTCGATGTGCTCGGCAGCTGCATAAACAGTATTGGCAAGAGCTGCTTGCTGGCGCCCTTTCTTTTGATTAGCATGATTAAAAATGTTTAATAATTCAGGATGCTTTTCAAACAGCCGTTTGTAAAAAACGGATGTAATTTCAACACCTCTCTCTGCGAGGATTGGTGCAGTTGATTTCACAATATCAATCGTTTTTTGGGACAACATGTTTTTCTCTCCCATTCAAAATAAAGTGGTATTTTAAATACATCTTTAATTTATCTCTTTCTAGTCTTTAAAGCAATATGTAAAATACATGTTTTAAATATTGCCACAATCTTATTACAATATTTTGAACGATTTAAGCTAAGCCTTAAAAGAGGGCCTAATAGTAGACTAGATGGTATGAGATAAGATAATCTTAGGATTAAGAAATTGGGTTTTGACAAGAACATAAAACCCATATGAGATGAGGTTTATACAGATGAGATTAACCAATTATACTGATTATTCGCTAAGAGTTTTAATATATTTGGCAACAAGAAATGATAAAGAATTATCGAATATAAAAGAAATTGCCGAGATTTATCAAATTTCCAAAAATCATTTAATGAAAGTAACATATGAGCTTGGGAAAATGGGATATGTTGAAACAATAAGAGGGCGGAACGGTGGGATTCGTCTCGCAAAAAATCCGTCTGAAATAAATATCGGTGAGGTTGTTAGAAAAACGGAGGATGATTTCAACATTGTGGAATGCTTTGATCCCCAGCTTAATAAATGTGTTATTTCACCGGCATGCACCCTTAAAAACGCCCTGAATCATGCACTTCATGCTTATTTAAATGTGTTGGATCAATACACGTTAGAGGATTTAACGAAAAATCAACAAACATTAAGGGGGTTGTTACGTTAAGTTTTTACTAAGAGAGATGTTAAAAAAGGGCAATCTGTGTACCTCCAATTGCTTCCAGTCTCACATCTCCCCTCAAGATGCAACATTAATTTTGAAGCGATTGCTGTTGTTTCAATGCTGCAGCTCTCCCCTTAATGTTTTTTACTCTGGCAGCCGGTTGATCTTTACGTTTAAAAGCTCTTCTGTTTTTGGATTAAAGAAAACCTCAACTCTTGCAGTGAAGCTTTCACCGTTTTGCTTCACCTTAATTTCGAATGTATCCTTTGATTGGTTTTCATTTACTTTTTCTTGTCCTGCAAATTTAAGATCGGTAAGCTCTGCTTGTGGATATTCCTTTTGAACAGAACTTATGGCTACCTTGCTCCATTTTTCATAATCCACGTCTTGCTGCCCATATACTTGATTAGCATACGCAAGAATTAGTACAGCTGAAAAAAAGACAACCAAAATTTTAGATAGATGTTTCGATTGGTCCATTATTTATTCCTCCAACTTAAGTCGTTTGCTTTTAGCTTCTCCCTTGTTCTTGCTTTTATTAATTTTTTTCCTGATTTTGTTCTCGCTATAGAAGAAAAATATACAGGTGAAACTCTCCCACCCATTATTAATAAGCTGTCCAAGTTTTACACAGTAATTATGTAATTGTCCCGTGCAAACTAAAGTTAACTCCTAAAAAAGGGGGAACTTAAATGAAACCAGTCGATTATGATAAAGCATTGTACTATACACACCGTTCCCAATGGGATAACCTGCTTATTCTTATGGTGCGTACAAAAGATGATTTTCTTTCAAAAAAAATTGAACATTTTCTACACGCCTATAATTTTGAAAATGATTATACCGTGATTGAGAACAATTTATATTCTTTATTAAGATACATTGACCATGCTTCAGAATTTGATGCAGATGAGTTTGAAGAGCAGACTGTTTCAATAACTTAAAAAATGCAAGAGCCCTTTTCTAAATAGCCAAGAAAATCAGGTCCACATTTTTTTGCTTTCAAATTATAGGTCATCTATTATTTTTGGATTTACAAACATAACCCCGTTCGGACTTTAGGACGGGGTTAAAATAAAGCCGTTTAATTTTTGAAGTAAAATTCTTTACTGCACTTAAACATAACAATAAAGTCGTTTAAATCTAAGTGTTATTGCACAACGCGCCTGATTGGTGAAGATCATTGTAAAGTCTTATTGAAAAAAGCATCCGTTTGGGCAGTAACCTTCAACGTTATATTTTTAAGTTTGCTTTCATTAATAATGAAATCTGTTGCTCATTTGTATGTGAAATCTGTTCCAATTGATTAACAATTAACCTTTGTCGCTGCGATGAATGATTTTGACTTAATTTTGCTTTCCGCTATTCCAATTGAACATGCAGTTAGTTTTTCTCTGATACAGATCTTTTTTTTGATACGGGAGCATTTTTGCCTAATATAACAGAAAAAACAACAATCACTGCTATTACAAGAGTAAATACTGTAATGGATTCATCAAGAAATACCGCTGCAAATAGAATCATCAAAAATGGTTGTAAGTATTGAATCTGACTAACTCTTGCTATTCCGCCCATAGCCATTCCGCTATACCAAGCAATATATGCAAGGAATTGACTAACCACTGCAAGATAAATAAAACTAACCCAAGCATGTATTGGGGCATGGAGCATTTCAGTTGTAACGTTTAGCCCAACTGGAATAATGAAAAATGGAGCACCGATCAAAATTGCCCAAGCAATCACTTGCCAGCTACCTAATTCATTCGCTAATCTCCCACCTTCTGCGTAACTAAGTCCAAGTACAATCACTGCTGCTAGTAAAGCTAAATCGGCAAATTGTAATTGACCGAATCCAAGATGAAGTGCATACATAATAACAGCTATAGAGCCGATTATACTTGAAATCCAGAATTTGAGAGAAGGGATTTCACCTGCTCTACACATAGCAAATCCGGCTGTTGCTAATGGTAACAGGGCTAATTCCACAGCCCCATGAGAAACAGGCAAGGATTCCATTGCCCAAGAAGTGAGGAGAGGAAATCCTAAAACTGCACCAACAGAAACTATAAGTAGACTTTTGAATTGGCGAGGAGAAGGTAGTTTTTCTTTTCGAACAATCAATACCACAGCAACTAATATAGCGGCAACAACTGTTCTTCCTAAACCGACGACCGTAGTCCCAAAATACTCTACTGCAACACTTGTAGTAGGGAGCGTTAAGCTAAAACAAATGACACCTGCTAATCCCAGCAATAATCCAAATTTCTCTCTGACTTCTCTCTGCATCTTATCCTACCTGCCCTTTTTACTTCGTATAATATCTGTACCACTTTCTGCTTTTCTTAAAAAACAGTTCTGATATAATTAAAATATTAATTGGTACACACAATAAAAATAAACCATTTTTTTACCCATCTGTACCGGTACAGTTAAAGGGGCTAAATGTATGAGCTCAAAATATATCAAAATAATGGAAGAAATTAAGCTTCAGCTAGCAGATGGATCCCTCATTGCAGGTAGTAAACTTCCTTCTGTTCGTCAGTTATCTGAGTATTTTTCATGTAGCAAAAATACGGTCATTAAAGCATACGACGAACTAGAAAAAGAGCATTTAATTTATTCTGTTCCTAAAAGTGGCTACTATGTTGTGAATGAATTACAACATGCGACGAAAGAAAATGAGGTGATTGATTTCTTGTCTGCTGGTCCAGATAAGAACGTTATGCCTTATGTTGAATTTCAACATTGTATGAATCAAGCAATTGAACAATATAAAGAAGAGCTTTTTACATATTCTGATCAGCAAGGGCTTTACTCATTACGAGTACAGTTAGTGAAATATTTGCAGAATTTACAGGTGTTCACTCAACATGAAAGAGTAGTCGTTGTATCTGGCTCGCAGCAAGCCCTTAATTTATTGGTTTCTATGCCGTTTCCAAATGGAAAAAACAATATTCTAATTGAGCAGCCTACATATTTCGGATTTATTGAGTCCATCAATCTGCACCAAGCTACTACTTTTGGTATTGAGTTATCGATGGGAGGTATTGATCTTGATCGTCTGGAATACATTTTTCGAAATAACGATATAAAATTTTTCTATATTATCCCGAGATTTCACAATCCACTTGGACATTCTTATACGAATAGTGAAAAGAAAAAAATCGTTGAGTTAGCTGAAGAATACGATGTATATATAGTGGAAGATGATTTTTTAGGAGACCTTGATCCAAATGCAAAATCAGATCCTTTATTTTCTTTTGATCCTTCTGGGAGAGTGGTTTATATTAAAAGCTTTTCGAAAATATTTCTCCCAGGATTAAGGATTGCTACTGTCGTTCTTCCTGCATTAATGATTAACAATTTTTTACGATATAAATTTAGTTCGGATTATAATAGTGCAGCACTTTCTCAAGGGGCGCTAGAAATCTATTTAAAAAGTGGTATGTTTAATAACCATCTCAAAAAAATAAAAGAGGTATACCGTACTAAAATGCAAATCCTTCAAGAAGCATGTGAATTATTGCTGCCGTCTAATACTCATTTTTCTAAACCGACTTCAGGATTCTATCTATCCATCAGTTTGCCCGAGAATGTGACAGCAAAACAGGTAGTTCATATGCTAAACGAGCAGCATATATATGTTGATGATGCCTCTAGAATGTTTTTGCCAGAATATAAAAAGGAAAATCTCCTTCGATTAAGCATCTCTCAAGCGGACGAGAGTCAAATTAAACTAGGGATTGAGCGATTGGCTCACTGTATTGCTTTAATTGACAGTAGAAAAAATCATATTACTCCAAATAACTTTTTACTTTTTTAGTATGGGTAAATTTATATAGAGAGCACAACCAGGATTATGCGGATTTTAAATGCTAAGAAAATATGCTCAAAACGGTTGTTTCTTAGAATTTGAGCAATCATTTGAGACATATTTCCTCTCTCCAAATCTACAAACTTTTAATGAAATAAAACAAGCCCTCCATACACAGGAGAGCTTGTTTTATTTAAGTAAATGGATAAAATTGCCAAATGATGAGATTTCAATATATGCACTGGCGCTATGCCCGAGGGTTCAGGCAATTATGAGAAAATTTCAATAGGCTGAAGAAAGCTTCCCTAAAAGCTTTAGTTCTTATTTTCCATTTGCATATGAAGTTTGACATACATGATAAGCTCTTCCATTAATTGTTTAACCAATAAGGTTGATTCCTCAATAAGAGAATCGTTTTCGTAGATAAAACAATGCGGATCTAAGACTAGCTGCTTAGGAATTACATTGGAATAAACCCCTCGCATAACCGTTCTCATATTTGTTAAAGCATTGATGCCTCCCTTGCCTCCGCCTGCTACAGCAATAATTCCTACCGGTTTGTGGGCAAAGTATTCACTGTTCAGGAAATCAAGCATATTTTTAAGAGCTCCACTCATCCCGCTGTGATATTCTGGAGATAAAAGGACAACTCCATCTGCTTCTTTAAAAAGCTTTTTTAAATGACGAACAGATTCGATTGAACTTTGGTCTTCTTCCCCTGTAAAAAGCGGAAGTCCATGATCACTCAAATCAAGCAATTCTGCGTTATATAAATTGGAGATGTACCTTGCGGCAATTCCCGTTCTCCCTTTTTTCCTTGGACTTCCATTTACAACTACTAATTTCATATCTTTTTCAACCTCTCTTTTTATTCTAGTCCGTTTTTAACCGCATAAAGTGCTGCTTGTGTGCGGTCAGATACGCCTAATTTTGATAAAATATTTGAAATATGTGTTTTCACCGTTTTCTCGGTAATAAAAAGCGATGCTGCAATTTCTTTATTACTCTTGCCTTTAGCTAGTTCCTTTAGTACCTCTTTTTCCCTATTCGTTAGGTCATCCAGCTTTGTATTCTCTTGTCTATTTGATTCGGTAAAATGATTCATCACATGAGAAGTTACCTTTGGATGAAGCTTGCTTTCGCCTTTTAGCACATCTCTTATCGCAGTAACTAATTCATCTGGCTCTACATCCTTTAATTGGTATCCAGAAGCACCAGCACGCAAGGCTGGGATCACATGATCTTGATCAGAAAAACTTGTCAGCATGATCACTTTTATAGCAGGATGGGAATCGATAATTCGTTTTGTTGCTTCGACTCCATCCATTACTGGCATTACCAGATCCATTAGTATCACATCTGGTTTATAGACGTCAATTGACTCAACTGCTTCTTTGCCGTTTGCTGCCTCACCGACAATATGAATATCCTCCTGAGTTTTTAAAAAAAACATCAAACCCCTGCGGACGACCTGGTGATCATCCACTATCATCACTTTAATACTCATCTATATTCTCCCCTCACTTAAATCGGGATTGTCACTTGAATCGTTGTTCCCTTGCCATTTTTTGTTTTCACATAAAACGTCCCTTTATGTTTTTCAGCTCTTTCTTTCATTCCTCTTAGACCAAATGAAGGGATTTTGTTTTTTTCATGATATTGAAAACCTGATCCACTATCAGAAATAATAAGCTGAACCTTTCCTTCTGAACGATCCAAGCTAATAAAAGCCTTCTTTGTATTGGCATGTTTTTTTATGTTATTTAAAGCTTCCTGCCCTATCCTCCATAATGTTTCCTCTACATCTAATGGCAAAGCTTTAATTCCTTTTACTTGTGAGTCAATTTCAAGTGACAAAACTTTTCCATAATTCAAGAGAGCGGCTGCAATTCCTTCTTCAATCCCTTGAGGGCGTAACTGCCAGATGAGCGCCTTCATCTCAGTTAAAGCTTCATGTGACAGCTCTTGCATATAAACGAGCATTTCTTTCACTTTTTCATCAGTGGTTATTTCTTTTGTTCCTCTTGCCGTCAGCATTAACGAAAATAGCAATTGGCTGACTGAATCATGTAAATCCTGTGCAAGACGATTTCGTTCTGCTATAAGTGCAAGCCTTTGTTCATTTTCAGCCAAGGTTATTCGTTTTATTGCTGAGCCGATTTGAAAGGCAACAGCTTCAAGTAATGTCAACTCCTCATCAGAAAAGTGTGTTTTATGAGGCGAGGCGACATTTAGTAATCCGAACTTTTCATTTCCTGCTCTTAAGGGAACGGTGGCATGATGGGTAATGTTTTGTGTATCCCCCCAATTGTGTTTAATGGCTTTTTCAATTCGCCTGCAATTAATGATATTGGTTGCCTTTTCTAATCTCCCATCTTGATAACGATCTAAGCACCAACAGCCCCCTTGGCACATAGGCATTTTGTCCTGAAAACATAAACCTTGGGGTAAGGAGTAATCAGCAGCTAACTTATATACACCTTTATTATCGATTAGAAAAATCCATCCTGATTTAAGTCCAGTTACATTTAGCAATTTTTCCAACACCTTATTTAGCATGGTGGAAAGGTCGCTTCCTTGATTCAACGTTTCGGCAATGGTTTTCAAGGTGAGTAATTTGTGTATCCTCTTTTCATTTTCTTCCATTTCCATACGACACCTCTGCTCTCATACTCCTATTATAACAAGGTTCTCCCTGAGTAACCTTATCGATAAGACCGAACTTCACTCCTACTTTTGACTGAGATCTTGTCGAACTTTCCCGGGAAATTGTGTCGAACCTTATTTTGTTAGGAAGCACAGAACAGCAACCCATCGGCGAAAGCATATAATTGAGCTTTTATTTAGGGAAGAATTGGATTGTGCCTAAAGCGTTAGGTTAAGTGCTTGAGCTTTATTTATTTTTTGAAAAAGAAAAAAGCACGGCAGCTCTTGCACGGTCTTTTCCTCTATTTAAGAGGGGTTTTTTGCCAAGAGAGCAGTGCTTCTTAAATTTAGCTTTTATTTATTCATTTATTTGCTGACAAATTAATCATCTGATTAACTTTATCCATTAACGAGGTGGTCAGCCTTGCCAATTTTGCTTCACTATCTGACAGTGACTCTCCCTTAACAGCGATATAAAATTTCACTTTCGGTTCAGTACCCGATGGTCTCAGACAGAACCAGGAACCGTCTTCTAAATAATATTTTAAAACATTTGATTTTGGAAGGTCGATTTTTTCTGTCGTTTTTGTGCTCACATTTGACCGATCGCTAATTTTGTAGTCCTCAATCACCGAGATTTTTTCGCCTGCCATTTCTGTAGGCGGCTGATTTCTAAAGGAAGCAAGGATTTCTTGAATTTGCTCAGCACCTTGTTTACCTTTCAATGTCAATGATTCTAGGCCTTCACGGTAGTATCCATATTTTTCAAATATTTCTAATAATCCTTGATACATGGTCATCCCTTTTTTCTTGTAAAAAGCACATACTTCCACAGCTAAAAGAGCTGCTTGGACAGCATCTTTATCACGAGCGAAGTCGCCAATTAAATAGCCATAGCTTTCTTCATAACCAAATTGGAAAGAATATTGACCGGTTTTTTCATATTCTTTAATTTTCTCGCCAATAAATTTAAAGCCTGTAAGTGTATCGATTGTCGTAAGTCCATATGACGCGGCAATATCTCGGCCTATTTCAGAAGTTACAATTGTTTTTAAAACGACCCCATTTTGTGGGAGAATTTCTTTTTCCTTCTTCTCTGATAAAAGGTAATGAAGAAGAATAGCACCTGTTTGATTTCCTGTTAAAACCACATATTCTCCCTGATCATTTTTCACAGCCACACCAAGTCTGTCAGCATCAGGGTCTGTTCCGATTAAAATATCTGCGTCTGACGCGATACCTGCTTTAATAGCCAGTTCAAATGCTGCATGTTCTTCAGGGTTTGGTGAAGAAACTGTTGAAAAATTCGGATCAGGCAATTCCTGCTCTTTTACAGTTATGACATTTTTATAACCTAACGCTTCAAGTCCTCTTCTTACTGGCTTATTAGCCGTTCCATGAAGTGGAGTAAACACAATGTTAATGTCTGTTTCTTTTGATAAATCAGGATTCACTGAAATGGTAAGCAGCTTTTCCGTGTATGCTTGGTCAATTTCTTCACCAATTATCTTAATTAGCCCCTGCTCTTTTAATTCTTTCTCGTCTTTTACGACAATCATTAACTCGTCAGGAACTTCATTTACCTTTTCTATAACGATATCAGCTTCAGCAGGCGGCAGTTGCCCGCCATCTTCTCCATAAACTTTATAACCATTATATTCAGGAGGATTGTGGCTAGCCGTTAAGACAATCCCTGAGAAAGCATTTAGATATCTGACAGCAAATGATAATTCTGGTGTTGGGCGCAATTCGTCAAACACATATGTTTGAATTCCATGAGAAGCTAATGTTTTAGCTGCTTCCATTGCAAATTCAGGTGATTTATGACGTGAATCAAATGCAATGGCCACTCCGCGTTTTTTTGCATCTTCACCAAAACCTAATATGTATTGGGCTAACCCTTCTGATGCTTTTCTAACCGTGTATATATTCATTCGGTTTGTTCCAGGCCCTATTTCACCGCGCATGCCGCCTGTGCCAAACTCTAAACTCTTATAAAAGGAGTCCTCTAAAGCCTTTTCATTTTCTTGTAGGTCAGAAAGTAATTGTTTCAGTTCAGTATCTAAATCTTGTTTTTCATTCCAGCGTTGATAACTTGTTTCCCAGCTCATTTTATACCTCCCAAGGCTTTTGATACTTTCTAATTCTGCGTTTTTTTCCTGTTTCCTGCTTTAAAGGTTGAACAATGATATTTTATCATAAATTGGCTCTCAATTAATGATTTATTTCCATTAATTTTACTTATCTAAGAAAATAAATTTTCAGGGAGGCAAGCAATTGGATTTGGCTGTTAATTCTAGCTTGTCGGTAGTCAATTATTTGTTTAAGCTATCGTTCTAACTGTGAAATCCTTGCACCTTAGTCAATCCCTGTAATGAATATCCTTTTCATTCAAAAGACTTAGAAGAGTTCCTTCCATTTCACTATGTGAAGTTCCTTCCTTGTCTCGATTTAATCATCTGCTGTTTTTCATAAAATGAAAGCATCAAAGAGACGGAGGGAAACAAAATGAACTCAGGTAAACCAGTTGTATTAATTACAGGGGCATCAAAAGGGCTAGGGAAAGCTTTGACAATCGCATTTGCGAAGAAAGGGTGCCGGCTGGCAATTTGTGCTCGGGGAGAAGAGCAGTTACAGAAAGTCAAATCAGAAGCTGAAGCATATGGGACAGAGGTGATCGCCGTCACAGCAGACGCGGCCAAATCACAGGATGTTGACCGATTTATTTCAATTGTCGAGGCAGTCTTTGGTCAAATTGATGTCGTCATTAATAATGCATCGATTTTCGGTCCAGGTCCAACATTGTTAGCGGATTATCCAGAAGATGTATATGCTGAAGTCCTGCGCGTTAATGCAGTGAACCCGTTCCTTGTTACCAAAAGGGTCTTGCCTGGAATGCTTGTAAGAAATAAAGGATCGATTATTAATATAACATCCGAGGCTGGCCGTACAGGCTTTGCAGAATGGGGTGCCTATGGATTATCAAAGTTTGCCGTGGAAGGGCTGACGCAAACGTGGGCAGATGAGCTAAGTGAAACAGCAATCCGTATCAATATGGTTGATCCAGGGGAAATGGATACAGATATGCATGAAAAAGCGGTTCCTGATTGTGATTATGAATTGGCAAATCCGAATGACGTAGTCGATATCTTTTTATATTTAGCATCAGATGAATCAAAACATGTACATGGGCAGCGCTTTGAAGCGCAAAGCTTCTCGTTAGAAGGGAGAGGACAATCATGAACTCTATGGCATCAAGCTTTTATGTACCCGATCATTTACATGCTTCGGCTCCTGCCGAATGTAGAGGCCAAGCGCGTGACAGTGTCCGGCTAATGGTTTTAGATAGAAGAACGGGAGCTGCCTACCATGATCATTTTAAACAATTAGGTGACTATTTACTTCCCGGCGATCTGTTAGTTCTTAATAATAGCCGAACCATTCCCTCTGTATTAAAAGCACAGTATATGGATGAAGAAATTGAGGTAAGACTTTCTCGTCAAGTATCCAACACAGACTGGGAAGCTTTATTGGTAAATAAAAATCTACAAATCGGTACATCATTAACGTTTCCAGAGGAGACGGCGGCGATTATTAAAAAAGCAGGGTCTGAGCCGCCTCTTGTCACTCTTTCATTTTCTAAAAGCGGTCCTGAACTATTTGAGTTATTTTATCGCTATGGTGAACCGATTCGGTATGAGTATGTTAAGGAGCCTTGGCCTCTTGAAAGCTTTCAAACCGTTTACGGATCAGTTCCTGGATCAGTAGAAATGGCATCTGCGGGCCGGGCAATAACGTGGAAAATGCTCCAACAGCTTAAGAAAAAAGGCATTCAATCAGCCTTTCTGCAGTTACATGCTGGGTTAACATATTATGGGGACGATCGCTGGCCAACTCCTATCTTCCATCCAGAACAGACTACCATTCCTAAACAGACAGCACAGCTCATTCATGACACAAAAAGGAATGGAGGAAGGATAATAGCAGTCGGAACAACTGTTGTTCGGTCACTCGAAACAGCAGTGGATGAATACGGAATCGTCGAACCGTTTTCTGGAGTGACCAATCTCTATATTAACGACGGATATCGTCTTCAAGTGGTCGACGGGTTACTAACAGGGTTCCATGAGCCTGAAGCAAGCCACTTAGATATGCTTAAAGCGTTCATGAATCCAGATCATCTCCTTTCAGCATACAATGAGGCGATATCAGAACACTATTTATGGCATGAATTTGGAGATATGAACCTGATTTTACCGCTGGAGAAAGAAAGATGAAATGGCATCATGCAGGTATACAGGTTATGGACCTAAATGCATCTGAACATTTTTATTCCACTTTTTTTGGATTTGAAGCAGAGGAACGGATCACCCTGTTAGATGAAGAAATTGTTTTTATGAAAAAAGGTCAAATAAGAATTGAATTAATAAAATCTGAGGAAGGTGTGTGTGGGGAAAGCCAAAGCATCCACCTATCATGGGAGGTCACTAGCCTTGATCACTGGATTAGTGATTTAATTGAAAAGGGGCTGCAGCCAATAGAAGGCCCCCTCACCTATGAAAATGGTGTAAAATGTGTATTTTATCAGGCTGCGGGTGGAGAATGGATTGAATTAATTGAGCGAGTTAATAAGTCAAGCTAATCTCGCAAACGGCCTTTTCTTGATAATTTATTCAAGAAAAGGCCGTTAATTATATTCTGACATTATCTTCGATTTTTGAGTTATATCTTCAAAATTTGAAATATATCTTCGATTTTTTCATTTTATCGATTTTTCGACAAAGTTACTGTGAGATTTACTTGTAACCTTCTTAATAATCCGCATTTATCTTCAATTTTTTTATAACCGGTGAGCAATGCAATTTCCCCATTTTGAACTGCCGGCTCCTGCTTTTTAGGGATAATTCAGTAAAAAAACGACATACTACCTTTCAGTACGATCGTATGAATTGTGATGCGGTTCGAGTTTAGTAACGGTTGAGCAGGGTATAGCGAATGTATGGGCAAATTATCTTAAAATACAGCTTCTCAGCTTAACCAACAAAATCGAAAGGGTTGATAGAATTGGGTAAAATGACATTGGATTTAGCGAAAAAACTAATCGATGGTGCTGAACAAGAATCAAAAAAGCTAGGAGTGTCGATGGTGATTACGGTTGTTGATGAAGGAGGAAATCTAATTGCCTCACATCGAATGGATGATGCTTGGCTGGCCAGTATTGATATCGCTCAAAACAAGGCATGGACGGCAGTAGCCCTAAAAATGCCGACTTCAGATTTGGCTGATGCGTCTGTTCCCAAAGCAGAGCTTTATGGAATAAATACAACAAATAACGGACGAATTGTTTTATTTGGCGGCGGAATTCCGCTTATGAAAGAAGGAAAAGTAATTGGGGCTGTCGGTGTCAGCGGCAGTAAAGTCGCAGATGATGTGCAAGTGGCTGAAGCAGCAGTAAAAGTATTTGAAAGCGGGTTATAGTAAAATTTCGGGTAATGGATGTGGAAAGCATTTTCCTATATGTCTCATTGAACTTCAAAAGCAACCTCTTCTGAGCATTCAAATATGAATGACTGATAGAAAAAGTCTGGATTTCCATGCTCCGGACTTTTTTTTGTTAAAATATGAAACAAATTGAAATTCCGGTCGTCTATAACATTAAAAGAATCCCAATTATTAGTAGAGGATCAAGTAAGAAATTTTATTAACTATTAGTTCAAAATATAGATCGAAGGTGTAACTAATGAAGAAATTGATCCTTTTATTATTTCTAACAGTTTCCATATTGACCAGTTGTGAAAGTGCACCAAATACATATGAGGTAGATCTTAAACATCCAAGTGAGAGTAAAACAATTGAAGGGTATGTATATAACAAAAATAGAATGATTTGGATTATTCTAGATAAGGAAGTAAAAAAGAAAGATGTCGAAAATTTGGAGTCTTCATTATTATTTAAAAACTACTCCAATGTAATGAAGTGTATGTTTGAAAAGGATCAGGGTCAAAGTAACTTAAAAAACGGAAACAAAATTAAAATTTGATATGACTATATTCGTGAATCTAATCCTCCGCAAACATTAGTATTACAATTTGAAATTTTATAATAACTTATCGTATCTATAATACAAACATCGTCTTGTTGTTGTTCAAGAACAGTTATTTATTTTCAGTTTTAATGGGGCTAGCCTAAATTTTTAAAGGCACCGGTCTCTAACCGATGCCAATTTATCTGCTATTAATACTGTTAATTAGCGTATTGAAAATCTATTAAAACTAAAAACTAAAGTTTTTCCTTCTGAACCGTACCCGTTAAATTTAATTCGGCAGCTTTTATTTAAACAGGAACAACAGCATCAAATAAATGTTTATTTAATTCTTCACTTAATTGTTCTCTTTGTTCTTGTGACCAGCTTAACTCCTTGGCCATGTAATGAATGACAAGATCCTTCCACTTTTTGGCCCATTCAATATCAAAATAGACGGCACCTGTTCGGCGAACAAAGAAGTCAACAGGAGTTGCAGCCATTTCTTCTTGAATGGCATAATCAATTTGCGCCAATAGATGGACCGGCGCGTTCAGGACTTCAGCTTGTTGTTTTAAATTCTCCAAACGGCCGTATACAATGTCAATATTAGACCCATATCGTTGAACTAGAATTTTAGCCTGATCTTCTGGTAATCCGATATCTTTTCCTTCTTCTACTTTTTTATTAAAAAATTGGGGGAAGCCCTCCGAACCGCCGACGTGTCCCCCTGAGATTGGCATGTTCTTCGTTTTACATGAACCAAAATCTTTACCAGTTTCTTTATTTATAATGTTTACTAATAAATCAACGATATGTTCAGCCATTTTACGATAACCCGTCAGTTTTCCGCCGGCAATTGTAATGAGACCGGAATTAGATGTCCATATTTCATCTTTTCTTGAAATTTCGGATGGATCCTTTCCTTCTTCGTGAATAAGCGGCCTTAATCCTGCCCAGCTGGATTCCACATCTTTCTCTGTTATTTTTAAATCAGGAAACATGAAGTGAACGGCTTCAAGTACATACTCTCGATCTTTTTTCGCCATTCTTGGATGTCTGGCATCCTCTTTATAGACCGTATCAGTAGTTCCTACATAGGTTTTTCCGTTACGAGGAATCGCAAAAACCATTCTTCCATCAGGCGTATCAAAATAGACCGCTTGTTTTAACGGAAATTTTGACTGGTCGAACACAAGGTGGATTCCTTTTGTAAGCTGCAGGTGCTTACCCTTTCTCGAGTTGTCTTTTTCTCTTAATTCATCTACCCAAGGTCCAGTTGCATTAACAATCTTTTTGGCATACACATCATAAGTTTTATTCGTCATTATATCTAGAACTTTTACACCAATTACTTTGCCGTTTTCATAAATAAAATCGGTGACCTTTGCATAGTTAACAGCGTCTGCTCCAAATTTGACGGCTTCCTTCATTACCTCAATCGTCAGCCTTGCATCATCTGTTCGGTATTCAACGTAATATCCGCCGCCTTTTAGTCCACTTTTCTTTAATAATGGCTCCTTAACAAGCGTTTCTTTGGAATTCAACATTTTTCTTCGTTCACTGCTTTTAACACCCGCAAGAAAATCATAAACTCTTAAACCGACGGACGTGGAAAACTTACCGAATGTTCCACCTTTATGAATGGGAAGAAGCATCCATTCAGGTGTTGTAACGTGCGGTCCGTTTTCATAAACAACCGCTCGCTCTTTTCCTACCTCAGCTACCATTTTCACTTCAAACTGTTTTAAATATCTTAAACCGCCATGGACCAGTTTCGTTGACCTGCTCGATGTACCTGCTGCAAAATCCTGCATCTCGGCCAAAGCAATTTTCATGCCCCGTGATGCAGCATCAAATGCAATACCCGCTCCTGTAATCCCTCCGCCGATGACAAACACATCATATTGTTCCTTCGTCATTTCCTCCAGCATTTTGTTCCGGTTTTGACTTGAAAATCTGTGTTTCATCTTGTTTCCTCCCGTTTTTAGGCAAAGAAAAAAAGAGACCACAACGAACTAGAGTTATAACTCTAGTGTTGTGGTCTCTCCTAATCTCCAACCGTTCATATTAACTTAACTCCAGTATATCGTAAAATCTTTTTCTTGAAAAGCCTTTTTATTCTGTAAATTTCTGATTACATAATTTGTTTTATTCTTCATTAATCCTATTCAATCTCTTGTCAGCCCAGCTGTTTATATTCTCACTTGGCCAAACAATCCTCATTTATTCGAAAGTTCAATCATAAATGTCTTAATCTCATATGGCTTGATTGAAAAAGATAGGAATGTTGAACCTACCTTTTCACCAACTGGCTTTTCTAATAAATTGGTCTCTTGCCAAGAAACAATTGGTAGATCACTTGTAATATTTATTTTTCCTCTCGAACCAGTATATTCATGTAAACGTAAAATAAGTTTATCTTCGTCTTCCGCTTTCTTCACCGCATCGATCATCACATTTGGGCAGTCTAGCGTAAACGATGAAAAACGTTCAACTGACATTCGTTGAGGTTTGCCAGCGGAGAGCTTAAGCGGTGCATTTAATGACCACGCTTCCTGAACTGTCTTTCCTTCTATCCAATTTCCTTGGTGCGGCAGTAAGGAATAGGTAAAGACATGCTTTCCTTGATCCTGCAAATAATCAGGGTGTATGGCCGATTTAATCAGTGTTAATCGCATCACATGATTCTTGATATCATAACCGTATTTGCAATCATTTAGCAAACTCACTCCATATCCATGCTCTGATAAATCCGCCCATTGATGTCCGACTGTTTCAAAACGTGCATAATCCCAACTTGTATTCCAGTGTGTTGGCCGTTTTACATTACCGTATTGGATATCATAAGTTGCCTCTGTTGCACGAATATCAACCGGGAAAGCTACTTTTAGAAGCTGTTGCTGTTCATGCCAATCAACTTCGGTCTCAAAGTCTATTCGACGGCTGCCTGAATATACAACTACCTTTTGTATAATGATTGAATCGTTGTATTCCCACTTAAATGCGACAACAGCTCGCAGGGAGTTCACTTCCTCAATTTCGATTCCTTTTAAATCACTGACTTCACGCATTTTCTGTTGATAAAACAAATCGATATCCCAAGCATCATGACGAAGTGGTTTATCTTCAAACACTTGGAAAACGTTGCCCTTGGCGTTATCTACCAAAATTTCACGTTCTGTTTTACGATCATAAATGCGTACCAATTGCCCTTGATCGTTCCATTGTATGACGTAAAAAGGCGTGGTCAAACAATTCGTCTCTATAATAAATGCTCTTTCATACCTATATGTCAACTGCTGAGGTACAAATGAAATTGTTGTAAATCCCATAGATGGAACACGAGGAACTTTAACTAGCCATTTATTTTCAACATTTTCAGCCAGTAGATGTTTACCTGCAGAATCAACCCAAATCCCCTCTTCCATATCGGAAGTAGCTTCGATTCGAACAAGATCGGTTCTCTCCCAAGGAGCAGAATTATAAATCGTGTACGTCTTGCCAATTGACTCACCGGCCACATTTCGTGCCGCTAGATTCCAAGATTGTTGTCCTATTTGGAGGGCTTCTTCATATTCTTCTACTGCATCCTCATACACTTCACGAATAGAGGATCCCGGAATAATATCGTGAAATTGATTCCTCAAGATCATTTTCCACCCGGTATTTAGAGCATCTTCAGGATAAGATCGCCAATTAGTATCAAAGATGCTGCTTAAAGAAGCCAGCCACTCGGTTTCACGATAGAGCAGCTCTAATTTGCGATTCATTCTTTTTACATGGGCCTGACTGGTATAGGTTCCACGATGATATTCAAGATAGAGTTCACCATCCCACGTATGAACATACTCTTCTATATTTGCTACATTGTTTTGTAATTTTTCGAAATACTCATCTGCTCTTGTTGTTTTTACAAAGGGGATTCCAGGTATTTCATCCAAGCGGCGACGCATTTCTAACATTTCACGGTTTACACCGCCCCCGCCATCTCCAAAGCCATAAGATAGAAGCAAATCTTGATTGACTGACTTATCCCGATACGTTTCCCATATTCCTTTGACCGTTTGTGGTGTAATCATCCCGTTGTATGTATATAACCAACTGATTTCTGGATCTGGGGTCGTAATAAAATGAGTCAACACTTCACTGCCATCAATTCCCCGCCAATAAAACGTATCATGCGGCATCCGATTATATTGGCTCCAGCTGATCTTTGTCGTCATAAACGTATCAATTCCGGACTTTTTCAAGATTTGTGGTAATGCCCAGCTATAACCGAATACATCAGGCAGCCATAAATAATGACATTCCTGACCAAATTCATTCCGAAGAAATTTTGTCCCCAATAAGATTTGACGGGTCAACGATTCACCAGATGGAATGTTGCAATCCGCTTCAAGCCACATTCCACCAGAAGCTTCCCACCTGCTTTCCTTGACCCTTTCCTTTATTTGCTCATAAATTTCCGGATAATCCTCTTTTATATATTCATACAGCTGAGGCTGAGTTTGCAGGAATATATACTCTGGATACAATTCCATCAAGCGTAATACTGTAGAAAATGAACGAGCTGATTTTTCTCTCGTATGCTTCAAGCGCCAGAGCCAAGCCACATCAATATGTGTATGTCCAATACAATGAACGGTTACTTCATGATGCTTCTCAATCTTATTTAACTCTGCATGCAAATAGTCATGTCCTTCTCGAACGGATTGATAAAAAGAATCTGAACCAGGCCTCGACCAGTCTAGTCGTCTGTATGAATAATTTAACAACTTTACTAATTGATGATAAACCGCTTGAGATTCATCCAGCATTTGTATCGTTTCATAAATGGCTTTCGTCGTATAATAGAAGTCATCTGTGATTTCATCCAACCATGTAAGCTCCGCCAATTTTAATTGATTCTCTTGAAGTTTTGGTTCTCCTCCCCCTTCGAGACCAGACCATAAACGAAATTGCAATTTAATCTTTTCTCCTAGAAGATCTGATGGTAAAAATACTTCCGTATGATTTGAATCCACACCTTGGTAAGGGTGCCCGTTCAAATACAATAACGATTCGAACCCGGAGTTATTTCCGGATCCTGTCCGGCCAAAATCAAAACGCCCTACTATTTTTTTACCTTTCCATTCGGATGGCACTTCAACTTCAGTCTTGAGCCAAAGATATAAATCTCGGCCAACCCACTTCTCACCTACCTTTAGTGTGTCCCATTCACCGTCTTCAGGAGGATACTTTCCTATTATTCCTTCCACATCCACTTGACTTTCAAAAGATGGGATCGAGATAGAATCTCTATAGCGATATTTTTCTAACTCTCCAATACGTGACTGTACCATTTCTATTGTTAAAAACATGGCTATACTCCCCTTAGTTCGTTAAAATCTAACCAAAATTTCTTCTCTTATTAACTATTTAGCTGCCTGCTTCCCTCATCGATGCTCCAAGGATTCACCCCTAAAATTACCAATAAGGCTTCCAATCCTTTATAAGCCTTACAAGTGCCTCAAAGTAAAAATAATCTCCCCAAATACAGCATTCATTTACCCCAACATTTTCTCTTTTATGATAAACACCTTGCAGTAATATTCCATTAGATTGGTTATTATTTTTCGTCGTATAATTCTCTGACAATGATAGAATAATTCGGAGCGCTGCATTTTCATAGATTTTTTTATTTTCATCGAGTAATGGAAGATGTTTAGACAATTCTAGTAACCCGCAAGCTGCTATTGCCGCTCCTGAACTATCACGTTCTTCGTTTCCTTCTGTAAAAATTAAATCCCAATAACAAACAAAGTCACTTGGCAAACGGTTCAAGAAATAATTGGCTGTTTTTTTCGCTGTATCGATATATCTTAAATCATTTGTATAAAGGTAACTTAAAGTAAATCCATATATGGCCCATGCTTGACCTCGAGACCAACAAGATTCATCCGAAAATCCTTGGTGTGTGTCTCCTTTGATTGGCTCCCCTGTTTCAGGGTTCATATAAAACGTATGATACGTTGATGAATCATTACGAACGATATACCTAGCAGCCTGCCAGGCATGAGAGTTTGCAATTTGGTAATATTTATCGCGGCCAGTAACTTCTGAAGCCCAGTATAATAAGGGTAAATTCATATTACAATCAATAATCATTCTTCCTCGCTGATTTGGATTAGTTAGATCACCCCATGCCTGAAGAATTCCTGCTTTTTCATGGTATCTGTCTACTAATAAATCTGCTGCTTGAAGCGCCATTTGCTTGGCTTCATTGCTCTCTGTTAATTTATAAGCACTGATAGCTGATAGCGTATATAAAAACCCAAGGTCATGAGTATCGACGTGAATTCTCTTGTCTATTCTTTCCTTAAAGCTATCAAGCTGTGTTTCTGCTATTCTTCGATATTTTTCATCACTTGTTAATTCATAGGCTAACCAAAGCATTCCTGTCCAAAAACCAGCCGTCCAATCGATGTTATCAAGCGGTTGATAATTGAAGTTAACACTTGAAGGAGTTGGATATTTTGTTGTGAACATTTCTAAATTTTGATCCATTTTATTTAAAATATGAGTGAGAGCAGCCTTTCCATCTTTTTCAGAAAAATAGATATCAGTTTCAAAAAACCTTTTATCTTGAATCCCTTCATCGGCTATATGATCCATTTGTTTTATAGTAGAATACATTGTTTACGCTCCTTTATGTAATGAATACACTATTTCTCATTAACTTGATGGGATACAAAACTTATCCTTTGATTATTATCAAGATTCACCTTCACACAATTCACTTGGTTTAATCGTCATAGTCCAAGCAGCTTGTACTGTCGGGATTTTCGAACAAAGGAATATTCTGTAAAGATGAGTCCCCCAAACAGGCACCAATCGATCATCCTCAATAGAAATGGATTCCCATGAAACGTCTAAACTAGCATTATCGTATATTATTTTTATTTCTTCGTTCTCATGATTAGATAAAATGATATCTTTGTTGTCGCTTAATATAGGAGAGTAAGGTGTCATGAGAATGATCCTAATATCATCGGAAGGTATTTTTAGTTCAAACTCATCATTAATCTGAATCAATGCACGATCATTTCGCAAAAGCCGGCAGCTTCTTTTCCACCTTTTCATCTTAGCGCTTTCCGGGTAGGCAGTGCTAATATTCAAAGACAACTCTGCAGAATTCTCTGTCACACGATAACAGACATCCGATGCTTTAAAACCTTTCCCTGCTTGTTGCTGAATACCACCTACCATAGGTAGATTGTGATAAGCAGATTGCATGGTCCAAATGTCATATCGTTCAGAACCAAACGTCTTTTTACTATAAGTCTCGACTCCCACATCAATTAGGAAAGGTTTTCCATTATAATAGACAAGATACTGACCAACATCATTGTGATTATGGCTTTCATCATTGTGGCCCCCTTTGGCGGCAAGATAAAGCCCTTTTTGGGACTCCTCCTCTCTAGCCCCCATCACTTGGATTCCGTCCAGCCACACGTCCCGGATATATGGAGAAGTGGACGATTCATTCACGAGTTCAGAGTTATTAAAAAGAGCCGGGAGCTGTCGTTGAAGAGAAACAGGTAGTTCCCGAGAATTCGGGTTTAGATCTAACCCTTCTCGTGCTCGCCTGTGATAGGCGCTGGACCCAAGCTCCATAAGTTTTTGGTCATTAATTCGGCGGCCGTATCGATAGACAAGGTCAGCGGAGATTTTTACCTTCGCGCTGCCATCTGCAAAGTTAATGAAATAATCCTCATTAATATAGCTTCGATACAAAAAACGGCCAATTTCTTTAATTAACGGCTTATCATAAACGTCAATTTTTCCCTTTGATGACGTATACAGTAACTCAAGACAGTCAAATAAGGCTCCACCTGCTTTATCCCAATATGTGGTTCCTTCGTCACATCCACCATCTTCATGATATACAGCAAGAAACTTATCTAAACTACGCATCGCCTTTGCGACCGCCTTTGTGCGCCGATCCACATTCTCTTCAACAAGTAAAAAAGCAACAAGACAATTCGAATTACACCAAGGATTCCAATTATTAATGACACTATCGCTATTTAGGCCCATCCACCAAAAATCATCTCGATTTAAATAAGGATCAAGAACGCGATGTTTTATCTCATACTGAATACGTTTACATATTAAGCTACTAACTTCATCAAGTTGAGATTGTAATAAATAATGTGTCCAAGCGAGAAACCCGGCCGTTTCTCCGGCAAATAAATCAATAATCGGTTCGGAAATATCGGGAAGTGCATTTTCCAACCGAGAGTGAGCAGGGACACCCCAAAAGGACTCTTCACAGATACACCAAATACCGTTAATAATATCATCTTGGAAACGCCCCTTACCTTCTATACATTCTGCTACAACCAAGGAACTCAAAGCCCTTCGTCGTTGAAAATGAAGCTTCTCAAACTCCCTGCGGTTCCCATTGCGAAAAAAATCCATAAACCGTACAGCCGAAAGAGAGGGCCAGCTGCAGTCGAGAAAAAGCTCCCCTCTTACTACATATTCTTGTTTTAGATGATAAGGTAATGACAACCATTCTTTCCGATCTTCCCATTTTGGAAATGGCCGGTAATTGTCACGAGAAACCAATATTTCTCCCAATTCTTCGTTAACAAAGCGGTCAGTAAGCATAGAACTCACCTTTCTTATCAATTTAACCTAACAAAAAATATATGAAATTTTGTTTTTAATTCACCCTTAGAAATATTTTCCTTCTTTATTAGAAAAACGCTGCGCGTCTTTCTGGAGGTGTGAGGAATGAGGTGGGATTTGATGAAATATGCGAAAAAGCTGGTTTCTATTTATCTATATCTTTGACAGTTTTATTGGATGTTTCGCTTCATTTTGGCCATATTTCAAACGATTTCTGTTTGTACATTCATTAAAAACCAGATATTTGCTCTTGAACACCTACCGATCGTTCACTTATCTTCGATTTTTCCCCTTATATCTTCGAAATTTGAAATTTATCTCCGAAATCGGCAGACTTATCTTCGAAAATTTCAAAATATCGATTATTCGCCATAAATCAACAAAACTAAGTGGTCTACAGGTTACATAAATTGTTGTTAAATCTCCAATAATGGGATACCATCTAATTTCTGATCTTAGAACGCGTTAGTCCTTCGGCAACAAGCATTCGGGCGAGTCGACAAAATGCTTGTTCTTTAATCTTTATGGCGGATTGGCTTATGACCTAGGAGTCGATGGTGCCTGGAGCTGGAGAACGAATTTGTTAATGAACTTAAACGTTCTGAACCTACATGGATAGGGAAGGAGGTCCCTTCCCTATGGCTATATTACTTGTCGATCGAAAGTAAGGACGGAGTTAAAGGCTGCAGTTCCAGCGTTTCTCCATCTGATTGGCTATCATTCAGCCGATCGGTCCAATCTCTTATTCTTTTACCGTTTACAGTAATGTACACTTGTTTTTCCTTATCAGTATAGTTCGTGATATTAATCAATGTTTTGCCCTTATATTTGACACTGCGCCATTCAACACCATATACAGGTTGGTTCGTCTCCGTATCCATCAGCATGACTTTATTAAGCTTTTGCTTGGAAAACAGTGGTAGTAGTAAATCCCTTAATTCAATCGCTGACGGCATTCCTTCGACAGTTTGTGACTTTTCAAACACCTTATTACGAACATCTACAGAAAGAGGCTGGTTATGTTCATCAAATTTCAGGGAGTCTTCACCAATAATTAATAGATTTCCTTTTCTTTGTTTCGAGAATTTTTCGATCTTTTTCAGTGTCTCACCCTTCACATGGGTTGCCTGCGGTATGATTAATAGCTTTTTGCCCTTGAGCTTCCCTTCTTGGATTTGCTTCTCGGAAATAAAGCCGACCTTTTGACCACTATAGCTGGCTGCTTCATACGCGCTTGCGACTGCCTCATAATAATTTGAACCGTATACTGTAGAAGTAGTTGAATACAAAATCGCTATTTCTGCTTTATCTTCCTGGAAGGCCGTTACTTCATGTGCAAGGCGGTTCAAATCAAGACCCGTCTTTCCTACTTTTGAAACAACATCCGGACGGTGCAGGAGACTCCCATGGAAAACACTGCCGGGATCATTGGTACGTTCCCATGCCCAAACTGTTGAGGCGCTTAAACCGTGAATAGCACTTTGCCATAGATTAGCACGTACAAATTCAGCCTGCTCGGGAACATAATTCTCATCTCCGTCACGAATGACATGATGTTCAGAGTTAAAGATAGGAGCTTTTCTCAATGAAGTTTGCAAATCGTAAAACCTCATTGCTTTAAAAAATCCTTGTTCTCCTTCATCCAAATAGCTTGAGACATCATTACCGTTAATTTGGTTGAATTTAGAAAACTGTTCCAGTTCAACACCGTGCGTCAATAGCTTAAGCGAAGAGAGTGTGTGACCCATTATTTTCGTTTTGACTGGCAGTTCAGGTGCTATTTCATGTATAATATCAGCCATCCATTCGTGCCATCCAGAGACTAAGGTGTTGTTAAATTCGTACCAATCATAAAACAAAGGGGTCTTTTCCGGCTGTTTCGGCATGGCAACTTCTTCAAAGGAGCTATAGTCCGTTCCGTAAATCCGGTTTAATTCGTCAATATTTCCTTTGTAAACTTCGGACAAATAAGCATGCCATTTTGGTATATGCTGCTCATCTACGCTCGATTTATAGGTCGGCTCGTTCGTTAACGTCAAACTATGAAGTGACGGATATTCCTTAATCATTGGAATAAGGGTACGCAAGTAATCCTCGATAATCTCTTTTGCTTTCGGGTCATCGAAGTTATAGCGTAAAAAGAACTCCGGGTTGTCGCTTTTTAATTCCGGCCACTTCTCTAACGCCCAGCTCGGGAAATAATGGGGTGACAACAATAAATTTACTGCAACATTGTTTTTTGAAGCATTTTCTAAAACTTGCTGGATGTCGCTTTCAATTGACTGCTTTGAAATAAGCCATTCCTTTCCTTCCGGCGGGACACCTTGTTCAAATCCAGGGTTTTTGAGCAAGTTTTTATCTCTCCCTGCTTCGGTCATGATGATATCATCAATCCAAAGGCCATCAATTACATTTTCGGAAAGGATTCGTAAATCAAAGTCTGTTTCATTGTCTCCTGTCGTATACTCGTATGTGACTTCAGTCCAATCATAAGTTCCTTTTGGAAAGAAGTGTCTCAATTTCCAATCAGGTCCTCCTGGGAACCAAACATCTTTCACATTTTTTCCTTTTACCCATGCTCTGAATTGATAAGTCGTGTTGGGCTTAACACTGACCCTCTGGCTGATACTCAGATATACATTCGGTCTTTTAGCGGTCGTATTGGTTATGTGCATGGACGCTTTACCATTGTGTGCAGCAGTCCTGTCCAATTTAGCATCTGCTTTTACACCGCCACTACGCTGTATATTCCAATTAACTAAAGAGTCTGGCGGCATAATGACTCTGTTTGGTCCCGTTTCAACCTGAATGATATTCGTACCGTAATCCGTAAACTTCGGAATATCTTTTCTTACTTGATCAAAATGGCCATATCCTGTAAAGAAGATAGGGCGTTTTTTTGTTTTGCCTGTTTCGGAATCATACGTATCACCAATAAAAGAATAGTCTTTGATCTCCGGTCGTCCAGTAACATAACGGGGAACACTCTTTGCTTCTTCTTTTCCTTCCAAATATGCCTCTAACCAGCTTTTCGTCTTGTCGTAAAGCTTCTCCAATTCTTCAATGACGTACAGCGCTCGACCAAATTTTTCCCTGTCCAGGTCATCTCTGCCGTATTTAATAAAATCGGAGATAACCATCACGTCCACTCGCTCATAATCAGTCGGAATTCCCCGTTCTTCCACCGTAGATAGAAGCTTCTTTAACTCGGGCAGCTTTGATTCAATTTCATCCAGCCTGCTCTCTAACTCTTCACGGCTTGAATGGACATTTACCGTAACGGTATCTTCTTTCACTTTCCCAGTTGAAGGTTCTTTGACGCTAATCTTAACAGAATGAGTTCCGGGCTTTGAAAACCCAATATCGATGGATTGAGTAAAAACCTTCTGAGGTGGAATCGTCACCTCTTTTTCCAGCTCTGCCTCTGGAACAGATAGCTGTACATCTACCGAACGATCTCCGTAATTCGGAACAAAAAGCGAGTATTTTCCTGCCTCGCTGGTCGTTATTTCTTCATCCCCTTCAATCCAAACACTCCATGAATCGCTTTTGGGAATCAAATCAAGAAAGCCGAGCTTAGCAGGGTCTTTGGAAGTCCCTATTCCGCCAGTCCACTCAAGCCAGCCTCTCCGTCCATTACCATCATTATCGTTCATCAAGATCGAAAATTTTATTTTTCCTGTCGGTTTATCGGCAAAAATTGCTCCCCACGGAATTTTCGCTTCATAGAAAGTTTCCTTTCCGTTTTGTGCAGTAGTGAGCTGTACGGAGTTTGAGTCAAGGACAGCATCCCCTTTTGACCATCTCCACACTTCTGATTCACCGTTCACATGGCTAAAACCGTACTCAGGACCATAGTCAGAAGAATCTGAACCAAAAGCAAATTGAATGCTGTCTCCTCCATACATGCCTGACCCTGGAACAGCATAATGTGCGTTATCTAGCACTTGGACGGCAATATAAAAAGCTTCCTCATCGTGAGCAACATAAGCTTTCCCCGATAAATCATCCAGACCGCCCCATCCGTCGATCTTGACTTGTTTATCAGGATCCGACGGAAGGGCAAAACTCGAATAGCCGCTCCATTCATCTAATTGGCCATCCATTTTAATAGTATCTGCTGTTAATACCGGTACATTTTTGCCTTTACCAATTGCCTGCCCTAAATTGATAAAGGTTCCGTCTTCATTCTCTTTTTCAACCGCTAATCCGACATTGAAAACCATCGGAACTAATAAACATACAATTAGAAATAAAATTTTTACCTTTTTCCCCATTAAATCCCTTCCTCTTGTTTCGTTATGGACAGATCCTCCATCTTTAGACGATAGATAAAGGTAAGTATCCTATTTTACCTTTATTTTCCATAGATCTGCTTCTTAGTGCTCTACTAGTCCACCTCCTTAAAAAGGCTTGTTATCCCTTAATACCGCTTAAGTTAAATCCATACATAATGTATTTTTGGAAAAAAATAAAGATAATCGCGGGAGGAATAATGGCAAACGTTAAGGCAATAAACTGTACATCCATCGGGTATATATCTTTCATGTTAAAAATAGCTACAATAACAGTCCAAGAGCTTTCATCCTTTAATACCATGTAAGGCCAGAAAAAGTCCTCCCAAGCTCGAGTAATCGTTAAAATCGTGACTGCTATAATCACCGGTTTACTTAATGGCAAAATAATTCTGAAAAAAATGCCTACAACCGAGCACCCATCTATTCTTGCCGCCTCTATCAACGCTTTTGGTATTCCGTCAAAAAAGCTTTTAAAAACGATAATAACGAAAGCATTTGCACCCGCCATCATCCACATTGGCCAATAAGTATTTGTAAAATTAAGGTTTAATAAAGGAAAATCAATAATCGTTTTAAAAACAGGAACCATCCCTAACGTATTCGGTAATAACATCGTCCATAAAACCAAAAGCATGACAAGGGAGCTGCCTTTTGGTTTTAAAATAGATAAAAAGTAGCCCATTAACCCATTAAATATAACGGTAAAGACAACAACTCCAGCTGTATACTGGATGGTATTTAAATAAATTCTTCCGAAATTGAGTGTATTCCACGCCTCCCAAAGTTTTTCCGGATGAAAGCTTTGCGGGATAATAGTTGGAGGAACAGTAAAAAACTCTTTTATATCCTTTAAACTTGATAACATAATCCACAGCGGTGGAAAAATGCAGACCGCTGATATGAGCACCATGACCGAAAATAGCAGCCAGTACACGACTTTGATGCCACGTTTTTTCATTTCCAATTTGCCAATGATCCCCGAATATTCACTTTTAGCCATTTTTCGATCTCCTTTCTTCCTATGCATCATTAAATTTTTTATCTATCTTGAAGTAAAACACAGTTAATATGGCAAGAATAAGAAATGTAATGACACCAACGGCTAATGATCGTCCAGCTTCAAAATATTCAAATGCATAGAAGTAACTTTGCAGCATCAGTGACATTGATGCATTATTCGGCCCTCCTCCTGTCATTGTCAGAGGTTCATATAAGACCTGGAAAATTCCAATTACTTGCAGGATGAACATGATACTAATAATTGGAAATATTTGCGGTATGGTGATATGTCGAATCTTCGCCAACATCCCTGCACCATCAAGGGAAGCTGCTTCATACAAATCACGATTGACACCTTGCAGACTAGCAAGATATAGAATAACTGTAGCTCCAAATCCTCTCCACGTCATAGTTATGACAATAAGAATGACTGTAAGATGTGGGTTTTGCAGCCACTGGGAAGGAGCTAGACCAAGATTTTGAAAGATCGTATTCAGCAATCCATTTTCCCCTGGATAGAATACAAACGTCCATAATAGAGCAGCTGCAACACCGGGCACCATATTTGGAAAATAGACAGCAAATTTAAAAAACGATTGTAAATGCAGCATTTCGTTTATGATAATAGCTACTACAATAGGAACTAAAAAACCAAATACTAATGACCAGAAAACATAGAGAAATGTATTGATTAATGTCTGTTGGAAAACTGAATTACTCATGACATCGATATAATTTTGAAATCCTACAAATTTAATAGCTTCATATCCTTTTGTTTCAAAAAAAGAGAGTGTAAAGCCTGATATTAACGGCTGCCATGAAAATAGTATGAAGAAAAGCAAGCTTGGTACGATCAAAAGCCAAGCCGGGATGTCTCTAAGGAACCTATTAAAAAATGTTTTTATCTGTCTAAGAATAGATGACTTCTGTTCAACATATGGTTTTACCTCAATTTTCATAAACGATCATCACCTTTATCATGGGGTTGGAGTAAATGGCGGAAAAACATCGCCATTTACTGTCCCTCCAATACTTCTGCTTTGTCCAAATAATCTCTTTGAAAATCTGCGGCGGCTTTATCGAGCAACTTTTTCGGATCCGCATTTTTATTGGTTAATACTTCCTGAATGACCCCGTCCAGTACCTTATAAAGCTCTTGTGCATTTACTGGTACCTCTGGTTTAAATGTGACACCTTTGTTATCCGTGTAATTGGTAAACAAGTCCATATTTACATTTGAATATTTTTCCCTAACAGCATCTTCCGCTTTTACTCTTTCAGGGTTAACCCATACTCTCATTCCGTGGGGCCCAACAATATGACCGAGTTCCTTATAATTTTTAAGAGTTTCTTCCAAACCCTTTAATGATTCTTCAGATGGGTTAGAAGAAAACCCGGTATGTTCTTGCCATTCGAATCCTGCCTTTTTTTGTTCTTCCGTGCTGTTTGGAGCAAACATAACCAATTCTCCGCCGGTAAGAGCCACTCTGTCCTTTGGTCCTGCAGGTACTGAGGAATTAGCTAAATTATCTTTGTTCATCTTAAACCGATCGATCGGTGATTGCATCCAGTCAGTTGTACCAAACGCCATTCCTACTTGATCTGTACCAAAAAACTGGAACATGTCATCCACTTCCGCCAAAATATTATCCTGAAGTACGTCATGCTCCCACTTTAAGTCCTTTACAAATTGCAATGCTTCAACCGCTTCAGGGCTGTTAAAGACTGCTTTCCATTTTCCATCCTCTACTCTTTCAAATTCAGCTCCGTAAGACCACGCAATATTCATAAACTGCCATCCACCCTGGTTGTTTTTAGTCGGGAAGAAAAATCCTGCCTTACCTGTTTTTTCCTTAATGGTTTTTGCTGCTTCTGCCAACTCCTCATATGTTTGAGGAAATTTAGGAACACCGTTTTCGTCCAATAATCCTGCTTGTTTAAATAAATTCATGTTGTACCAAATTCCCATGTAGTACCCGCTAGTAGGAATCCCGTATATTTTCCCATCCTGCTTTATTAAAGAAAGCATATCGGGATTAATCGCTTTATCCCAACCATACTCTTCCATCAAATCTGTAATATCTGCTGCATAATCTCCGCCGATAATTTTTATCGGTTCTGTAAACCATGTCTCATAAATCGTAGGCAATTGACCGCTTTCCGCTTTAGGTAAAAATGTATTTGTGTCATATGGATAACTATCCGGTTCAATTTTTATATTTGGATGCTCATTCTCAAATTGTTTTTTCCATTCTTCATATTGTGCCAGGTTTTTTGAATCTGGTATTGGCCATGTTCCAAGTTTGACAACTACGTTATCCGTTTGATTAGGATCAGAAGGATTGGCTGCACCATCATCGGATTGATTCATAGTAGGCATACAACCTGAGGTGACGATCATTAGAACACTGATCAGAAAAATAATTGAAGTTCTTTTAAGCGCTTTCATTAATGTTTTCCCCCTTTATTCTTGCTAATGTAAACGATATCAATTTTTTGTTTGCATTTATATACGAGAAATCTGCTAAAACGTTTGCAAAACTGCTATATTTATCCTAATATTCAAAATATAAAAAACACATTAGCGATTGGAGAAATTATGTAATGGATATGTTTAATGTGTTATCAAAAAGAATCGTACTCTTTACCGTACTGCCAGTTTTAATTTGCAGTACTTTATTAAGCCTCTTTTCCTATTTATGGTTTCAGCACACATTACAAAAGCAATTTGAACAACTGGCATTAAGTTACTTCCAAAGTTCCAGCGATAGTTTGACTCAATATCTTCATTATTCCGAGGAAATGTCAAAATGGATCACCAATAACCCGAAAGTAGCAAAAGCGATTTCAGAAACTGAACACCTTAAAGAGGTTTCAACCATATTTGATCAAATGATCTATAATAATAATGTCGATATAAGCGGGGTGACAATCTATAAAAAGAATGGTGACATTTATACCCCAAGCCGTACATCCCATGTTCCTTCTTTCTCGCAGCTCATCGAAAATACTAATCTAAAAGCTTTTACTCAAAATACACAAAAAAAATATATCTGGATATCCAGATATCAGTCGATTTCTTCATTTTATAATAATCGGTACTCAAATGACGGCATATTTTCTTATATTTTAAAGCTGTATGACACAGATAACCAACTTTTAGGGTATATCGTCGTTGACTTGGATTTAAAAACTCTTTACGACTTTTTCCAAACTTCGAATAAATTGTTTAATAAAAGCCAAGTTTTTATGATAAGAGATCAAAAAGACATTGCAGGTTCCACAAAAAGTGCCACAATAAAATTAAACCCTAATGATCTTAGCAAAATGAATCAAAAGAATGATGGAACCTTTATTTCAAATGATAGGAAGCAGCTGATTATGTTTGATACAATGATGGACTCAAATACGAAAATCGTAATGTCCATACCAACAAAAAATGCTTATCAATATTCTGTTTTGTTTAAAGCTCTGCTTATATTATTCACGATTTTATTCACATTTTCTTCCTTGTATATAGGCATTGCCCTCAAGAAAAGCATCATTGAGCCAATTACACGTTTATATCAAAAGATGCAAGCATTTAAATGACATGTTTATGAACGAAAAGCGCTGACGCCCGCCTATCGGCGACAAGCACAAGGCGAGCCGTCAAGAAGGTTGTTCTTAACCTTCTTGACGGATTGCCCCTGAGACCTAAGGGCCGATTGCGCTCGGAGCTAGACAATGATAACCTTCTTTAACACGTTAATACTTTAATCAACTTTTCTGATCTTATTAGAAAACCGGAAACGCCTTGAACAGCCGAAGGCGTGCCTCCCGAAAAGGCTGCTTTTTCCTTTTTGGGAGGCTTGGTTTGTGACCCTCGTGCGGCATGGTGATTGGGAGGGACAACGATAACACTATTTAACCGTTCATACTTTAAATAACTTAAATATTTTGATCAAAAAATCTACTCTATTATTTTCACGGTAATCATTACTTTAGTACCATGACCAATTTTGCTTGAGATTTGAACTCCGTAACCTTCCCCGTATTCAAGCTTAATTCTCTCATCAACATTGCGCATTCCATACCCGCCGCCTTTGTAATTTGAATGGAAATCCGATTGATTAAGCATCTTCTTATCAAATCCTATGCCAGTATCAATAATTTCAAATCTTAAATCATTGCTGGTACGATATCCGTTAATGGTGATATGCCCTGGCCCTTTTTTCTTAGCAATTCCGTGTTTAATTGCATTTTCGACAAATGGTTGAATAATAATTTTCATAATTTTTGCTTTTACAATATCAGGAGAAATATTATAGTGGATCGTAAATCGATCTGGAAATCGCATTTTTTCAATGGTAGTATAGCTTTTTACAATTTCAATTTCTTCTTGAACAGAGATATACTTATCCCCTTTGTGTAAGCTCATTCTAAAAAATGTCGCCAGGGCCAGTGTCATTTTCTCAATATCCTGTTGTTTATGTATTTTTGCAATCCAGCTTATCGCATCCAGGGTATTATAAATGAAGTGAGGATTGATTTGGGCCTGTAATGCGACTAACTCCATTTTTCTCTGTTGGTCTTTTGCTTCATTATTCCGTTCTATTAAATCGTTGATGCGAATGACCATATCATTGAAGCTATTTTCCAACATCCACAGTTCATCCTGGCTATTCGATTCCGCTAAACTCGTATTTGATTGTCCCTTCCCAAACTTATTCAGTTTTTTATTTAACCTTTTTAATGGCTTGATAATTTTGAAAGAAGCAATAAAGGAAATAACAATAGCAAGAATGACAATAATGAATTGGATAATCAAAGCGTATTGTTTTATTTGGTTAATAGTATAAAATAAGTGATCGTCGGAAATGACACTCACAATCTTCCATTGCTCTCCCTGTTTCTTAAAATCGGTAGGTATCGTATGATTGGCAAGAATGACAGATTTACCATTGTATTGAGTCTCTTTAAATCCATCATGTATAAAATGATGACTCCATTCACTTTGAGGTACAACCTCCCCTACTTTTTCCTTATTGGGATGTGATAATATGACATGGTCATCGGACAATATAAAGGAGTATCCCCAATCCTTTACCGTATTCTCAAATGTCCGATATAAAGCTCTCTCATTAATATTTATAACCAGATAGCCCAATTGCTGCCCAGTGAAGAAGTTCCTGAATTTCCTGCCGAGCAAAATGACAGCATTTCCATTTTGGTCTTTATTAATTCCTCCCCATACTGGCACATTTGAATGTTGGATCTCTTTTAATAAAAAAGGATCCGGCGAGTTGGCCTGTCCTTCATTGTTAAATTGGAATACCTCTCCATCAAATGTGATAATATTAATATCCTCAACTACCTCTCTATTAATTAACATTTGATCCAATATTGCATTGAGACGCTGTTTTTTTATCAGTTGGGAAACCTGTTTATCTTCCAGTAACTCATAAATTCTATCATTTACTAAAAGTCTGACAGATAACATATTTACTTCATCGATAAGAAAATTCATGGCAGAATCTAGTTTTTCTTGATTTAAGATGACTCGGTTATACATATATTTTTCGATGACAGACTGTGAGATGAATCTAGAAGTTTGAAAGACAATAGAGGAAGAAATCAGTAGACTCGCTAATAGGACAACGAATATTCTATTTTTGATTTTTAATCTCCTTAAATTCATCTCAGGTATCTCCTTATTCATACATGGACTGCTTAATATATTGTTTGGGTGTAGTGCCGGTCATTTTTTTAAATATTTGACTAAAATACCTGGGATCGCGGTAACCAACTTTTCCACTTACTTCATAAATTTTGTAGTGATAATTTCTTAACAATTCCTTTGCCTTTGTTATTCTGTATTCGGTAATATAATCATGAATAGTTAATCCGGTGTGTACCTTAAAAATTCTCATCAAATGATATTGGCTAATGTGTATTTCCTCGGCAATTGTATCAACTGTTACATCTTGGTGATAATGCTCTTTTATATATTTGATCGCTACTTCTACCTCTCGTCGCGGGGTTGTTTTCAATGAACTGACTTTTTTTAATGCTTTAAGTAAGTCAGCAATTAATCTTTCTTTTAACATTTGCTGTGAAAATCGTTCTTTATGTATCTGGTCGGTTATCTCACATATCACTTCTATTAATTTGTCATTTTCAATTGGTTTCAAAATATAGGCAGAGGCCCCGTTATCTATCGCACTTTTCGCATAAGAAAAATCATCATACCCGCTTAAAACTACAATTTTAGAATCAATTTGATTTTCTCTCAATCTCCTCATAAATTCGGTACCATCCATAAATGGCATTCGAACGTCTGTAATGATGATGTCAGGGGGATTTTGCATTGCTAATTCTAAGCCTGTTGTACCGTCATCCGCTTCGCCGATAAGCTTTAATCCTAATAACTTCCAGTCTATCGTTGTTTTTAATCCTAACCGGACAAGATATTCATCATCGACGATAAGTATGCTTAACATATTTCCACTCCTTCATGTCCATTTTTTATGCGATTTCATGTGGAAAGGTACTAAAACGTCATCTAACATAAAAAGTAAAGGAAACACTATTTCAAAATTTTCTTTAACAATTTGTCTCACCATAAACACTTTTCTGTAAATTTTGAAATTTATTATAACATGAATCTGTTAAATACTTACTTCTTTGGATCAATTTCCTCAAGCAAAATATTTGAATAGTCAGAAAACCCTTAGTATAATTAAAAAAAGGTCAAGGAGTTGATTTCCTATGGAAAGGAATTTGATTAATTCACGCCCCCAACCTGAAGTAGACATCATGGATTCTAAATTAGCTGAAATGGTGTTAAACAAAGCCCTTCGTGATTTCCGAAAAGAGCAAATCCGAAAAGAGATTGACCAGTCATTACAAGATCGAAACAAAGAAGCATTTCTACAATTAACTGAAGAATTGAAGAATATGTCTTAAAACTGTCGGATACTAGGATGATTTTGAAATTAACTTAACTTAATATATTTTAAAATAGTTATAAAGAAGTCCAATCTTTAGATATGGGCTTCTTTGGCTTATCTCTATACTTAGAATCTATTCACCATGTTATTCGGAGGCACCATTTAAGTGATTGGGAAAATAAATCGATCATTCCTCTATGTAATAAACCTTCCTTGGTATGTGATGGTGTTAGACAAATGACACGCCCCTTCCCATATTCATGATTCCAGCCTGCAATTGAACTGCCGGCATTTGAAATTGCTTGGAGAAAAACATTTGTGTTTTGTTCATCACATGTAACAAAATAATGCTCATCGACAATCTCAAATCGATCAATTGTCGATATAACCTTAGTATGATCAGTGGGTATATAGGAAACAATTCGTTGTTCAGGTGGATGAAAGTCAAACTTTCCTCGAACCATAGAATAATAGTCATCTAGAAACTCGTATGAAGACAATCCTGAATGCCATCCAAACCAACCTCCACCTCCTTTAACATATTGGCAAATTTCCCTTTCAACATGCTCGTCCATCCAATTAATTATATGATTTTCTGTAGGATTAAGTTTATTTGCTTTAGATAGGATAACGGCATCAGGCCGATCTTGAAGTCTCTCAACTAGCTGATCAGCCAGAATATACTCAACATCAATGTGAATTCCTTCGGCTTTTAATTCTTGAACAGCATGATGAAGTGCTTGTGCGATTATCCCTTCCTCGTGATAATAGTCCCCTAAAATCGCAAGTATCTGTTTCTTCATTTTGAAACCTCCTTGTATAGTAAAAGTAGCCGATATTTTAGTTAACATAATAACTGATACCATGGGGTACTCTTTTATTTGTTCTTTGATAATTTAATATTGTTGAGCTCTATAGTTGATTTAACCGCTTATTATAAAAATAATGCCCCATTCCTTTACCTATGATGTCATAGTTTGAGAAATTGAGGCACTTTAATATGTGATCGATTTGTATTAAAACATCCTATTTACAGAAAGATCTACGAAAACAGCCTATTTAAAAGCCATAGCTGCCTTAACTGCTTTTTGCCAGCCCTCGTATAATTTTTTGCTTTCGCTCTTTTCCATCGTTGGTTCAAACTGATTATTCAGCTTCCATTGGGTGGCAATTTCTTCTTTGCTTTTCCAAAATCCTACTGCAAGCCCGGCTAAATAGGCTGCACCGAGAGCAGTTGTTTCATTAATTTCAGGCCTTTCTACAGGTACACCTAAAATGTTGCTCTGGAACTCCATAAGGAAATTGTTTTTAACAGCTCCGCCATCTACTCTTAATGTTTTTAAAGAAATGCCTGAGTCTGCTTCCATTGCATCAAGCACATCCTTTGTTTGATAGGCAAGTGATTCTAATGTAGCTCTGATAAATTGTTCTTTGGAAGTACCGCGAGTCAATCCAAAGACAGCACCACGCACCTCACTATCCCAATATGGAGCACCTAAACCGACAAACGCAGGAACAACGTAAACTCCGTCGGTTGAATCTACACGTGCTGCATATTCTTCACTTTCTTTTGCATTAGCAAACATCCGCATCCCGTCACGTAACCATTGAATCGCAGAGCCTGCTACAAAAATACTTCCCTCTAAAGCATACTCTACTTTCCCATTCACTCCCCATGCTAAAGTTGTCAGAAGCCCATGGTCGGATTTGATCGCTTTTTCACCTGTATTCATAAGCATAAAACAACCTGTACCATAGGTGTTTTTCGCCATTCCTTCCTCATAGCATGCCTGCCCAAATAAAGCTGCCTGCTGATCGCCTGCGCTACCAGCAATCGGAATTTCATTCCCAAAGAAATGATAATCAATTGTATGCCCATAAATGTCAGAGGACGGACGGACCTCTGGCAGCATGCTCTCAGGTACTTCTAAAATGTCTAATAGTTCCTGATCCCATTTCAGCTCATAGATATTGTACATAAGAGTCCTGGATGCATTCGTATAATCCGTTACATGGGCTTTCCCGCCGGAAAGCTTCCAAATAAGCCATGTATCAATTGTCCCAAATAACAAATCACCGTTTTCAGCTTTTTCGCGGGCTCCTTCGACATTGTCAAGAATCCATTTCACTTTCGTACCAGAAAAATAAGCATCAATCAAAAGACCCGTTTTGTCTCTAAATGTGTCGTTATGACCCGCTTTCTTCAATTCCTCGCAAATATCTGCTGTTTGTCTTGATTGCCAAACAATTGCATTATAAATCGGATTAGCTGTATTTTTATCCCAAACTACAGCAGTCTCCCGTTGATTTGTAATGCCGATTCCTGCAACTTGTTCAGGCTTTACACCCGATTCTGATAAACAAGAGGCAATAACCGCAAGAATGGATCCCCAGATTTCGTTAGCGTTATGCTCTACCCAGCCTGGCTTTGGAAAATACTGAGTGAATTCTTTTTGTGCTGTGTGGACAATTTCACCTTTTTTATTAAATAAAATGGCTCTTGAACTTGTAGTACCTTGGTCTAGTGATAGAATATACTTTTCCAAAGGTTTTCCCCTCCCCAGAATGTAGATTAATAGTTTGATGTTGATAATATTTCAGCGGTTTTCTTTTTCTGCGTTTTACTTAAACGACCACCTGCTAAAGCAGGTGGATTTTGACATAAATGTCGACGACTAAAGTCGTTAACTAAAACTGAAGTCATCTGAAAGACCTTAA
>NZ_JACXAI010000028.1 GCF_014773385.1 Metabacillus arenae
TCACCTCACACTTCAAGTATGGACACATATAGAGAGGGCTAAAAGCTTATACCGTCTAAAGACGGTGGAGTTGGACCACGCATTTGTAAATTAAAGTATACGTAATAATTAGGGTTATAAACAATACAACGCTTACAACGAAACCTTCACATCTAGTATTCCCATAAAATACCGCCCTGAAAGATCCTCCTACAAACGGTCGCAAAAACAGGTATCCACGAAAATCCTATTGTCTCGCAGTGGCGCAATTGCGCCTCGAACTGGACAAAGATAAAACTCTTTATCAAGTTAATCATATAATTTAAAATTTCTGATCTGATAAAAAAATCCACAACAAAACGCTTTACAAAAATGTAAAGGATGTTGTGGATCTCCTATTCTCCATCACGTGTATTAACTTTGTCACTAATCATAAATGGTATCGAAAACGCTGTCAACCGTTTTTTGTAGAGAGGGATGCTACTTGGCCCATAAATCCATATCAGATGTTGTCACTGCAGTTGCTCCGGCATCTATTGCATTTTGGATGTCTTCTTTTGTACGAATGAAGCCCCCGGCAAAAATAGGTATCCCTGTTTTTTCTTTCACTTCCGTAATTAAAGCTGGTACAAGCCCAGGAAGAACCTCTATAAAATCTGGTCTTGTTCTCGTAATATGCTCAAGACTTTTTTCAAATGCATTGCTATCTAGTAAAAAGAGGCGCTGGATAGCATATAGTCCTCTTTGTTTTGCTTTATTGATGACACTTGAACGAGTAGAAATCAGCCCGGCAGGCTTAATTTCCTGGCATATATATTCAGCTGCAAATTCATCATGCTTTAATCCTTGGATTAAATCTACATGAACCAGCAGTTTTTTATTCGCTCTTGTTGCCGTTTTTACTACACTGCTTAATTGCCCAAGGTGCAAATCAAGCAATACACCGAATTCATAATTGCTTTCTAGAAATCGATCAAATTGCTTCATATTTCGAACTGCAGGAAGTATTTTTTGATTTTTAAAAGGCATTGTCTTCTCCTTTCAAGTAAACCTTTTTGTTAAAATGTACTATAATTCTGTTATTAATGACAAGCTTCTTTCCAAAAAATTGTAGTTCATTTTTTCATTAATAGCAGCATTATTTTTTCCACGGCTAAAAAGTAATATCGCGGATAGAAAGCCTTTTTTGACACAACGAATACAAAAGACAAAGACGTAAATTAGTCTTTATCCCCTTCAATGTTATTTCTTATACTTTACTTCATAAATATCAGGTCTGCGATCCTTCAATTGGCGGACGGTTCCATCTTGGCGCTGTCTTCTTAAGATTTCGAGGTCAACATCGCCAATGACGACCATTTCGATATTCGGGTTACATTCGCCCACAATTCCGTCCCTTGCAAATTCAAAATCAGACGGAGCAAAAATAGCAGATTGGGCATATTGAATGTCCATGTTTTCAGTTTGTGGAAGATTTCCAACTGTACCAGATATCACCGTATAGATTTGATTTTCAACGGCGCGAGCTTGGGCACAGTAACGTACGCGCAGATATCCCTGGCGGTCTTCCGTACAAAACGGGGTAAAGATGATTTTCGCTCCTTTTTGGGTAGCAATTCTGGCCAGCTCCGGAAATTCAATGTCATAACAAATTTGGATGGCAATTTTCCCGCAATCGGTATCAAACACGCGGACTGTATCTCCACGGCTGATTCCCCACCATTTTCGTTCATTAGGTGTGATGTGCAGCTTGTATTGTTTTTCAATAGTACCGTCTCTCCTGAATAAGTAGGCAATATTATAAACATTTTCATCTTCCTCAACAAAGTGCGATCCGCCAATAATGTTCACATTGTATTTAACAGCTAAGTCTGTAAAAAGGCTGATGTAGTCTTCCGTGAATTCAGTTAAGCGTTTGACAGCCTTGCTTGGAATTTGTTCGTTCAGGAATGACATGAGCTGTGTTGTAAAAATTTCAGGAAAAACGGCAAAGTCTGCTCCAGCATCTGATGCTACGTCCGTATAATATTCGACTTGATTAGCAAATTCCTCAAACGAGTTGATTTGTTTCATCATATATTGAATAACACAAATCCTTACAGGGAAGGCCGTTTTATAAAAACGCTTCGTATTCGGTTGATAATCAACATTGTTCCATTCCATTAAAGTCGCATATTTATTTGAAGCCTGATCATCCGGTAAATAATTTGGATTAATTCGCATCAGCGAAAATCCATTTAAAAGCTGAAAGGATAAAACCGGATCATAAATTTTATGGAGCATGACCTCTTGTACATACTCTCTTGGTGATAATTCGGCTGCGTGCTTATGGTAATTAGGAATGCGTCCGCCGATAATAATACTTTTTAAATCAAGCCTTCTTGCTAAATCCTTTCGGGCTTCATAAAGACGATGGCCAATTTTCATTCTTCGATATTCAGGGTGAACCATGACCTCAATTCCATAAAGATTATAGCCTTCAGGATTGTGGTTTGTTATGTATCCTTTATCTGTAATGTCATCCCATGTATGACGATCATCATATTCATCAAAGTTAACAATCAGACTCGAGCATGAACCAATAATTTCTCCTTCAAGCTCTGCGCAAAACTGCCCCTCAGGAAATTGTTCCAAATGACTTTCAAGATGCTCCCTTTTCCACGGCTCCATGCCTGGAAAGCAAAATCTCTGCAGATCAATGATTTTGTCGATATCTTTATGGTCAATATTGCGGATCATCATTTTTTTTTCAAATTTTGAAAGATCTAATTTACCTGACAAACCCATTCATCCTCTCTTCGCGGCTGTCTCTACTTGCTGATTAATAATTCAAATTATATAATCTTCCCCATTTATTATAACGATTTTTTTCGTGTAGACAAAAGAAAAGGAGCAGATTGTGTTATCTGCATCCTTTAATAATGAGTACCAGGTACCTATGGTTCCTGGTACCTTGGGTTCCTGGTACTCTAAGTAGTACCTGGTGGTACAACATTAAGTTGTTTTGTTCGGCTGGGAAATATTTGAAAGAGCGTGACCAGCTGCAACATCTGACATTTGGTTAGTGGATAGGTCCCCTAATGCTACCATGCCGACAATTTGGTTATTTTCGATAACTGGTAATCGGCGGATTTGATTTTGTGCCATTAGCTGGGAAGCTTCCTCAAGGCTCATATCCGGACTTCCAGAAATAATATTTGATGACATGACAGAAGAAACTGGTATGTTCCCATCTTGTCCTTGTGCTGTTGAACGAAGTGTTATATCACGGTCTGTGATGATCCCCTTAATTTGTCCATTATCAACAACAGGAATCGACCCTACGTTGTATTGACTCATTAAAGCTGCTGCTTCCTTAACCGTTTGATTCGAAGAAACTGTTGCTACATTTTGTGACATGCATTCACGAATTGTATTCAATATCTTCCACTCCTTTCGATTAATAGTATGAACTTGATCTGGATATTTTATTGTAGCAATTTATACCGGTCTATTTTGAAATTAATTAATTGATTCATTTCATAAATTCGATTAGGATAGGAAAAAATACGCTAGAAAGAGGTGAAGGCATGAATGGTTTTGAAAGAAGAAAACAAGCAAAAATGAAGCAGATACGTATAGCATCCCTAGAGCTTTTTGCACATTACGGAATTCAAAAGGTTAACATCCATGAAATAGCTGAAAAAGCTAATGTGTCCCAGGTCACAATTTACAATTATTTTGGCAGCAAGGAGGCATTAGTGGTGGATGTTGTTCGATATCTTTTGGAGGAGCAAATGGATTATTATGATGCATTATTAGCAGAAAATATCTCTTTTGAGGGGAAAATCAAAAAGATATTCGAGCAAAAAATATATTTCGCAAATAAATACAGCACAGAGTTTTTACAATATCTTATTTCGCAGCAGGGGGAGATCAAAGAGCTTGTTGAGACTGTTAACCGTACAAGGTCAAATCCATTTTTTCAAAAGCTGGTGGATCTCGGGAAGAAAGAAGGATTTATACGGGCGGATCTTTCTTTTGAAAACGTGATGTTCTTTTTTAATATGTTTATGAATGAAGCAGCCAAACACTCAGAATTTATGTTGAATTCAGAGGATATCAATAAGAAAACAACAGATATGCTGAATTTATTTTTTTATGGGTTAATCGGAAAAGAAAAATAAGAACCGCCTTTTTTAATTGAAAGCATCCATAAATCAAAGTTTATTGAACAGCCTTTTGACGGAATATCCAGTCTATACTTAGCGCCAAAAACTAGTTCCTTGCATTTTTCTTACCGAATGGTTCTTGTGGACAATCTTTCGATAATGGAAAAAGGCAGGAACCTGCTTTCAACCTTTTCACCCTTCCCCATTTTGATTAACGTTTCGACTGCCTTCTCTCCCATTTTTTGAATTGGCTGATGCACAGTCGTTAAAGGCGGTGTTGACATTTGGGCTAATTCTGTATCGTCATAGCCAATCACAGATAGCTGATCGGGTATGCGAATGCCTTTTTCGTAACAATAAGAAATAACCCCTAAAGCCATTTCATCACTTGCTGCAAAAACTGCTGTCACATTTGGGTCTTTCTTTAAAAGCTGCTCGATTGCTCGATAGCCGCTTGTGTATGTGAAATCTCCATATGCCATCAAATTTTCATCCAGATCAAAATGATGGTCTGATAGAGCCCTATGATAACCAATTATTCTAGGCAAACCTGCAATAAGATCCTTTTTAGGACCTGATATCATAGCAACCCTTTGATGGCCTTTCTTGATTAGATATTCTGTTGCGGCATAGGCTGCTTCTTCATCGTTTACCTTTAAAAAGGGAAGCTCTTTTCGCTTTGAAAAAGAGGAAACAATAACCGTCGGGATTTGTAAAGAAGAAATCGCCTCATAATATTCGTTTGTCAAATATTTACTTGCAAATACGATTCCTTCTACTTGTTTTTCACTTAAAAGCTTCAAATATTCAAGTGTTCTTGTGCCGCTGGAATCTGTATTACAAACAAATACGGTGTATTGATTTTGGTGAGAAACCCGTTCTATCCCTTGCAGCAATCGAGCAGAAAAGCTGCTTGACAGCTTAGGAACAAGTACTCCAATCGTATTTGTTTTGCGATTAACTAAATTTCTGGCAACCTCATTCGGTTTATAACCCAGTTCTTTTATAATTTTCAAAACGTGATCTCGAGTTTCATTTGAATATCCTGACAGACCGTTTACGATTCGGGAAACAGTAGCAACCGAAACACCTGCATGTTTTGCAACATCTTTAATTGTCGGCTTCATTATGCTCATCCTTTCCCGTAAACGTTTACGCAATTGTAACTTAATTTTAAAAGAGAAGTCAAATATGGAATGGTACACTTCAAGGCAAAGGGTTACTTAATTAGCCCACACTAATCTAAAACAGCGGGCAAAGATTCACCGATCTTTTTGTTTGAACAAGTTTACCAAAGTAAAAACAATTTCAGCTCATTTTCATACTTTCATTTGCTTTTATTTTACTTATTTGCGGTTGGGCACTATAATCTTAAGTGATACGCAGAGAAGGTTGAGAGGCGATTAGATGACAGAAAGCAAAAAGAATGAAAACTTATTATTTTTAGCTTGGGCTGCTTCCTTTGTTGCTGCACTTGGAAGCCTTTATTTTTCAGAAATCATGAAATATGTTCCTTGTACTTTATGCTGGTATCAGCGGATTTTTATGTATCCCTTAGTCATCCTTTTAGGAATGGCCATTTATAAAAAGGATTACACGATAGCCTGGTATTCACTAGTTTTATCAGGAATCGGAGCACTTATATCCCTTTATCATTATGGGATTCAGAAAGTGCCGTTCCTAGGTCAGAATTCTATTTCATGCGGTCAAGTTCCATGCACTGGTGAGTACATCAATTGGCTAGGCTTTATTACCATTCCATTTCTGGCTCTAACAGCATTTATTGTGATTTTTGCAGCAAGTTTCCTTTTAATAAGAAATTCGAGAGGTTGATGATCAAATGAAGAAAGTGATTATTTTTGCAGCGATTATTGTTGTCTTATTAGGTGGTTTAGCTGTCGTCACTCAAATGCAGCAAAAGCAGCAAGTATCCGGCGATAATCCTTATGATAAAGATTCCTTACATCCAGAAACAATAAAACAATTAGATGATCCAAACTATCAAAGCCTCATTATGCCTGATGAAATGAAACAAAAAATAGAGGATAAAGAGACATTTGTCACCTATTTTTTCAGCCCAACATGCCCGCATTGTAAAGAAACGACTCCTATTTTAATGCCTGCAGCTGAAGAACAAGGGGTAGAAATTAACCAATATAATTTGCTTGAATATGAACAAGGCTGGGAAGAACACCAAATTGAAGAGACACCAACACTTGTCTTTTATGAAAATGGAAAAGAAGTGGATCGCATTGTCGGCACACAGGACGCCGAAACATTTGAAGATTTATTATCAAAATGGAAAGAAAAGGACGCCTAATCCGCGTCCTTTCATCATTTACATATAGTTGTCTTAAATAATCCATTTATTAGCGGCTTTCCCGTACTTACTTATCACCTCTTCTTGAAATGTTGGATGAAAAAAATGATTTAATGTTAGTGGAAAATTATATCCATATTTTTGTAAAATATCAATGTTTCTCTCAAACATTTCCTTGTATTCTTTTTCGTCCTTATCTTCTGCATTTTCAAGCAAAGCAATTAAAGCTTGCAAACTGGACATAATTTTAAATGCACTCGTCATTGTGCCATTATAATAAGTATCTGATGTTGTTGGTTTCAAAATCTGCAAATTATCAAATTCTGCTATCTTCTCATCTGAAAAATATACCGGAAAGATCTCAGTATACATTTGTTCCACAAGTTCTTCTATATGTCTCTCTTGTTCTTCTGTTGCAGCAACAACTATTTTCACTATTAACCACCCTAACTACATCTAAGTTCTTTTTTAGAATATCACAGGGAATTAGATCATTGGGGAGGTAAGTGTTTCCTTTCTACAGCAGGTTGCTCAGAGAGGAGAATTGATGGCGAAAAAGCCAAATTCTCACACAAATAACTATATAAAAAAGGAGGATGGAAGTGAGAAGAAAAGGAAAATGGCTTGAGTTTATATACAAACTGGAAGAATCTATAAGATTAAATCACTTTTTACTTACCGAAATCAAGGCTTCCAAGGGTTTTATACAAAAATGGGTTAAAGAAGAAAAAGTGCGGGTAAATGATCGATTTGAAGCAAATAACCCATTTTTACAAAAAGGCGACAGGATTTCATTAGATCTTTTTAAAGAAAAGGAACAAGACGTTGTACCCCAAAGGATGGAAATTGAGATTTTATTTGAGGATGATCATCTAATCATTTTGAATAAGCAGGCAGGAGTAAATACTCATCCTAATAAACCGAAACAAACGGGTACACTTGCAAATGGACTTGCTTTCTATTATCAGTCAGCTGGGGAGTCGCTAAAGACCCGCCATATCCACCGGCTTGATCGGGACACAACAGGGGCGGTCATTTTTGCAAAACACGCATTGTCCCAGTCAATTCTTGACAGCCATTTAGAAAAAAGGGAGATCAAGAGGACCTATACGGCGCTTGTAAAGGGAAGAGTTAAAAAGAAAAAAGATGTTATTGCAGCTGCCATTGGACGTGACCGCCATCATGCCACAAAAAGGCGAGTGTCTAAATCAGGCCAAAAAGCAGTTACCCGATATGAAACGCTTGATTATTTTCAAAAAGAAGACATTTCAATTGTCCAGCTCCAATTAGATACTGGTCGAACTCATCAAATTAGGGTCCATATGAGTTCTATTGGCCACCCCATAATCGGTGATGCTTTATATGGCGGGAGCAGCTTACTTATGGAAAGGCAGGCATTGCATGCAGCTTTTGTTCGTTTCAGTCATCCTCTGACTAAAGAGAAGCTAGATATAGCTGCACCTTTCCCAGAGGATATGAGTAAGTTCGTAAAATGATCAAGTAAATTTCGAAACCATATTAAAAGCGACCAATTTGGGTCGCTTTACAAATTTTTTGTAAATACATAGCTTACTCGGTCATAGCCCATTTTCTCTTCATAAAACCGGTGTGCATCTATGCGTTGTTTTCCTGAGGATAAGACAACCCGCTGGCAGCCTAAGTCTCTTCCAAGCTCATGGACAAATGAAAGAAGTCTTTCACCATAGCCCTTTGATCTTGCATCTTCATCAGTAATTAGATCATATACATAAAGATGATTGCCGTAATAGAAAGTAGTCATCTGAATAATTCCAGCAAGCGCTCGGATTTCTCCATCCTCAACAACAGCAAACAAACGATAGCCTTCTTTTCTCATCTGTTCAAGCAGTTCTGTATATTTTTTTAATGATAAGTCAATGCGAAGCTGGTTCATTACTCTATATGCTTCATTGAACTCTTCCATTCTTAGCAGCTCTTTAATTTCCATAAATATCCCCCTGCACAATTAGAACTTTTATACCTCTCTCTGTATATAAAATTCCACTCCAAAGCATTTTAAATGGGGGGCGATTTTAAAAAAATAACATTATATGTAAAAGCACGCCCGACAATCTGTTTTTTAGTGCACATCGTCTCAATTTGTTCTCTTGGCATATATAATATATCTTTCTGGCGCATCTCCAACAAAGCTAAATGGGTAGCATGTAGTCAAAACTAATTCTTCTGCATTATTTTGAAGAGTAATGATACTAGTATCATCTGCTTTTACAATTTTTGTGGAAGTAATCTCATATTCATAATCACCATAAGGCAAGAGGATCTTGATCGAATCGCCAATTTCCAATTCGCCGGTTCTTCTAAAAACGGTATCACGATGCCCTGATAGAACAATTTGTCCATTTTCATCTGGATAATAGCTGCCTTTATAGTGCCCAACTCCCTTTTCCAGATCATTTGGATCAGTTCCTTCAACTATAGGTAATTCGGCCTCTAATCTTGGTATTTCCAGGATTCCCACAGCATCGCCGACAGCAGGCTCATATCGTTCGCCCTCTTCTAATTTTGAAGTAGCCTTGGCAACCTCCGGTGAACTAATAGCTTCTTTCGCCTCCTGCAAGGCTTCATTTGTCTTTAGATTCGTCTCGAACAACTGCCATCCTCCGTAACCTGATAAAGCTAATCCTATTAAAATAATGAGCAGGGCTAGTTTTTTCATTGTTCACACTTCCTGTCAAAAGATATCTTTATTGTACCATTTATTGTCATTGGTTGGCATAAAAACCATCTCAAATTTTTTGTGATTCTAAGGAATGGGATCGTATGAATAGAAATCTTTGATCTTGAATGGTTTCTTTATATACATGATCTTATATCAGTTAATTTCTTAAAGGCTATATAAATTTTTAAGGAAATCGTATGGTACGGTTGGTTCAATCTACCCGCGAAAGATTAGCCTGCAGACGGTTAACTTCGGCAATCACCTTTTCTTCATCAATTGTTAAGCAGCTGCCGTCCTTCACAATCAACTTGCCGTCAATGTACACATCGCATACATCGTGTCCACTTGCTGCATAAAGCAAATGGGAATAGGCTTCACTAAGTGGTTGTAAATGTGCTTTATCAAAAGGATAAATGGTAATAAAATCTGCCTTTTTGGCTGTTTCCAGAGAACCCGTATGGCTCATTCCAATTGCCTCTGCCCCACCTCGCGTGGCTAAGTGCAGTGCAGTTTGTGCGGAGAATTTAGTTGCATCCTTATAGACGCCTTTTTGCAGCAATGCAGCAGTTCTCGTTTCCTTAATCATATCGAAGTTATTATTGGAGGCAACGCTGTCTGTTGCTATCCCTACTTTAATTCCAGTATCTAGAAGACTGACAACGTCTGCTATTCCTGATCCAAGCTTCAAATTGCTGATCGGATTATGGGCAACTCTTACATCATATTGCTTGAGTATTGCCCGTTCTTCATCATTTAAGACCACACCATGAGCCATCACAGTTGGCTGATCAAAAAGACCTAAACGACGAAGGTGCTCTACAGGACGAACCCCATAACGATTTTTGATGTCCGAGACTTCAAAGTCCGTTTCGGAAACATGAATATGAACCATTAAAGCATTTTCAATAGCAATTCGCGCGCTTTCAACCAGCGTTTCAGGTGTACAGGTATACGGACTATGGGGTGCTACCATAGTAGTAAGACGGCCATCTGCAAACGATTTATAAGTCTTTGAAAACTTTTCAGCTCCCAAAAGATTCGCTTTTTGTTCTTTTTCTGTACCAAAACTGAAAATCGAGTAAGAAAAAGCACCTCGAATACCCGTTTCTCCAATCACTTCCATCGCAGCGTCTGCATCTATTCCATTAGGATTAAACATATCTGAGAATGTAGTTGTTCCCGATTTTAACATTTCTAATATACCAAGCTGGGCACTAACCGTTGCAATTTCAGATGTGAATTTGGCTTCAATAGGCCAAATTTTAGTTTCAAGCCAAGACTTCAGCAACATGTCATCCCCGATGCCACGTAAAATTGTCATCAAAACATGGGAATGGGTATTTACAAGACCAGGCAGAACCCATTTCCCGCCAAGATCCACAACTTGATCTGCTTCCTCCAGCAAATCTGCAGAATATGGACCGATATAGGAGATGATTTGATCCTCCACGATCATCATGCCATTCACAAAGATTTGATTATCCCTATTCATTGTAAAAAAATCAGCGTGTTGATATGCCGTTTTCATGAAATCCCCCCATATATTTTGATGTATAGAATTACCATAACTCTACCTCACTTATCTTTATGACATCAAGACTACAATTGACATTAAACTAAAAAAGGGTTATAGGAGCCGCGTCAGCAAATGAAATAATTTATTAAATGGTTAAACATTTAAGGGTCTCTACTAAGAGATTGCAGCTTTTTAATATTCAACAAGGCCGGCATCCTTTTCTCTTAATAGTCGTTCAAATAGAAAAAAGAAGCCAAAGTTAAACCACTGGCTTCATATATATCTTATTGATTTCTAAAAAATAGCCAACACGTCTTCAACTTCCATTAACATTTCCCGGCGCGCTTCGTTGTCTATATAAGGGACAGAATAAAGAAATTTGTGCGTGAGAATTTCGATTCCGCAAGGATCAAAAATCCCTACTGTCAGAATAGTTTTCATAGAAGTAACCAACTGATTTGGCTTCATACTTTCTGCTGACAAACCAGTAGTTTGCAGGATAACTGCTTTTTTGTTTTTAAGTAGTCCCTCCATTTTGTTATCACTCATTCGGAAGGCAAAGCCATTTGTAAACACACGATCAAAATAACCTTTTAATATAGCAGGCATCCCTGCCCACCATGTCGGAAAAATAAAGACTAGATTATCTGCCCAAGTAATTTCAGCTTGCTCAGCTATTAATTCATCAGGCATATCGGTTGGAGCAAAAGAATTATAATAATCATTTTTTAATATCGGATTAAATTGATTAGCATATAGATCTCGCAGTCTCACTTCGCCATTTTTTTGCAGGGAAGTCAATGCACATTGTTTAATTGATTCATTAAAACTGGTCTCATTAGGATGCGCATAAATAATTAGATTTTTCATCCTGCTCCTCCGCTCTTACTTCATAAAAATAGTATGAGATTGGGAAGAATAGATTATTCGTTTTTTGCACTTACTAAAGAAACGCTTAGCTGATAGGCGAAGCTTTTCTTTAATTTGATGCTTTTGTAAGGTAAACAGATTCATTACACCGATAACTAGAAAATTGCACCTACAGCGAAATAATTGCACCGTTATCCAATTAATTGCACTCTCATCAAAATATTTTCGCAGTCAACCAATTATTTGCACTCAATTGTACAAAGGAATGAACTCACCATACTTTTGTGCATTCAGTTTGCATTCATTGTAATCCTTTGTTGAACATAAAAATTTTGCATACATAAAAAACAACCTTGCCATAAAAAGACAAGGTTGCATGAAGTATATTTTAAATATGAGCTTCCGCCTCAATTTGATTTGAACGGTCATTATAGGCGTTTACGTCGATCTCCTTGGTTAATTTACTTGTGATGATTCCTGATGTCATACTCCCGCTTACGTTTACTGCTGTACGGCCCATGTCAATTAATGGTTCTATAGAAATTAATAAACCTGCTAAGCCTACTGGCAAGTTCAATGCTGATAGGACAAGTAAAGCAGCAAATGTTGCTCCGCCGCCTACTCCTGCGACACCAAAAGAACTGATTGCCACAATGACGACGACTGAAGCAAGGAATGATGGTGATAGTGGATTAATATTCATGGTAGGAGCAATCATAATCGCTAGCATAGCCGGGTAAATGCCTGCACAGCCATTTTGGCCGATGGATAAACCAAAAGAACCAGCAAAGTTCGCTATTCCATCTGGAACTCCCAGACTTTTTTGAGTTTTAATATTTAAAGGCAAAGCACCAGCGCTTGATCTTGCTGTAAATGCAAATGTCAGGACCGGGAATGCCTTTTTCAAATAGGTCACAGGATTTAAACCTGTGAGAGTTAATAAAAGCATATGAATGAGGAACATGACGATTAAGGCCACATAAGATGCTACAACAAACTTTCCTAGACTTAAAATTGCCCCAAGGTCACTTGTTGCGACCGTTCTCGCCATAATTGCCAATACCCCGTATGGAGTTAAACGAAGGATAAGTGTTACCGCGCGCATTACAATGGCGTAAATGGCTTCAACAAATTTAGAAAACCATTCAGCCTGCTCAGGCTGTTTCCGTTTTACTCCAAGGTAAGCCATACCAATAAATGCTGCGAAGATTACAACAGCAATTGTTGAAGTTGGTCTCGCCCCGGTAAAATCTAAAAATGGGTTAGCTGGCAGTAGTTCAACTATTTGCTGAGGCAGCGTTTGCCCTTCTATTCCGCCTTGCTGCTCCTCCAGCTGGGCTGCTCGTTCAAGCTCAGCTTCACCTTGTTCAATTTGGACAGCTTCAAGGTTAAATGCAAAAGAAGTCGCAATTCCGACTACTGCTGCAACTGCAGTTGTACCTAGAAGGATCCCGATAATCAGTACACTGATCTTTCCTATATTTGAAGAAAGCTTCAAACGTGTAAATGCCGATAAGATCGAAATAAAAACAAGCGGCATAACGATCATCTGCAAGAACTTCACATAACCGTTTCCGACTATATTGAACCAATCCGTTGTCGTTGTGACAATTTCAGAATCAGCTCCATAAGCAAATTGCAAAATAAACCCTAAAATAATCCCTATTCCTAATGCTGTAAACACGCGCTTCGAAAAAGAAATATGTTTCTTTTGCATAATATACAAACCAATAATAACAAGAAGCAAAACAGCACAATTTAAAATGACAAAAGTAGTTGTCACAGTCTTTCCCTCCCTTTACATAATCGACTTAAAAATGATAATACAATTAACCCTATAAGTCTAGTTGGAATTTTACTTCTCTCGTATTATATAGCATATTCTTTTGTATGAAAATTATTTTGCTTTGCCTTTTTTAACGAAAGGAAAAAATACAATTTGAAACTTTTCACACCTATCTTTTTGGTTCCCCTAAAGCTGCCAGTTAAGAGTGAGATCATTTGACTCCAGGTTCATTTGCCATTTACTTTGAAGCCTGCCAAACAAACTCACTCACATACTTGTCTACCTCTTCATGCTCATGTAAACCGCTGTGTGATGAACGTTCATCCTTGATAATTTTTTCTGAATAATTCTCATCCTTTATGATGTCCTTTATCCCTGTCGCACTTCTCACCGTTACAAGTCCATCTCCACCATGTTTAGAAAGTTTACCCGCTATCGCCAAAACTTTTATGTGTGAATCAAAGCTCTGCCTATCACTTAATAAATCCTTTGTTGCCATTGAATTTTCATACAAATCAGGGGCGTTTGCTTGTCCAAAACGCTGGTGAAAATCATACTTTCTAATTCCGTGAAAGGGTGTCCCGATCGTTACCAGCTTTTTCACTTTAGGAAGACCTGCATAATCCTCAATATATTTTGCTGAAACTAAACCACCCATCGAATGAGCGACAATATTGACGTTTTCGATCTCATACTCTGTTTTTAAAGTATTCATAACTTGAGCAAATACCTGTGATGTAGCTTCAACGGAAAGGTCACTCTCATTAAAAATGACTTGAATAAGCGGTTTTTCAACATTCGTTTTTCCATTTGGCTGACACATTACTTCTGCTTTCGAAGCATAGCAGGTTAAAATTCGTTTAGCACCATCTTCCTTATTCTCAAATCGGCTGATCATTCCTTTAAAGCTTCTTTCAGTTCCCGTATAGCCGTGGATAAAAAGTGTCGGGGTCTTATTGATCTCATAGGAAGCCGTAGATTGTTTATTTTTCGTGATAAAGAATAGTAGAGCTATTGTCAGCATAAGAGCAAGTCCAATCAAAAGCCTTTTTTTAGACTTCATAGTATCACCTAACTTTTGTAGTTACTGTATCTTTGTCGTTTTCCCTAATTCATTTACTATATAACTCGAATCTTGAAAAAAATTATCATTACGGATTTTTCGAACGAGAATGTCCAGGTTTACTAATTTATGAATATTTATCACCAGCTGCGATAAATGACCTTTTCTTTAGCAATCGGACGGATTATTTGTCTGCATTCGAAACGATTCATTATATCCATGCTATAAAAAAATAATATTTCTAATAAAAGACTTGCCTCCCAATCTATCACTAAGGATTGGGAGGTTGTTTATTATTTAAAGATAAGAAAGCATAAGTTTTTTTCGTGTCTAGCTCCAGCGCCTAGCCCCTCAATGTCATAAGCCACAAATGAATTGAAGGTAAAGAACACCTTCATTTCATTTGCGTCTTATGCTTGCCCTAGGCTGACCAAGGCGCTTGCGCTTTTCTTATTTAACTCGGCTTTAAACTGCTATTCTGATATATCTACTCCTGTTATAATCTTAACCTTCTTATCCTGAATTTCGACAACCATACATCTGTTACTTTATTACCTATCTTGGGAGCATACTAAAAACCTCTTCGACTACTCTATCATTTCTTCCAGCTGATTATATAGCTTCTTCACTTTCTCTTCACTATTGAGTTTCTCTTCGTGAAGGTTCTGCAATTTTGTTATTTCGGTCGTTTCCTCCATCATCTTTTCTAATTGGATAATTTTGGTTTCATCTTTTTCTAGAAGAGCTTCTAATTCTTCAATATCTAGCCTATTTTTATCATCCGTGTTTTTTTGTGTTTTTGTCAAAGGTTTGTTTGCAGAAATTTTTAATCGTGATGAGGAAGGCTGATTTCTGTTCTTTTCAAGCCATTTATCTTTTGCCCAATTGTAATTCCCTTCGAAACTGGCTATCGTTTGATTAGATAACCACCATGTTTTGGGAAAAAGCTTGTTCAAGAAATATCTGTCATGTGAAACGGCTAGAATAGTCCCTGAAAATTCCTGTAACGCTTCTTCAAGTACTTCCCGAGATTCTATATCCAAATGATTGGTCGGCTCATCTAAGATTAAAAAGTTAATCTCTTGATGCATTAATTGGGCCAAGCGAAGGCGCATTCGTTCTCCCCCGCTTAGTGATTCCACCTTTTTAAACACATTTGGTCCATAAAAGAGAAATTTGGCTAAAATATGCCGCGATTCTCCTTCAGTTATTGGAACTTCCTCTCTAAACACTTCTATTACAGTTTGGTTTGACCAGCCTGCTTTTACATGCTGAGACAAATAGCCGAATTTCACATTACTTCCGACCTTAACATTTCCGCTTGAAGGCTCTAGTTCTTCTAAGATCAGTTTAATAAGACTCGTTTTACCGGTTCCATTCTTCCCGACGATTGCAGTTCGGTCCTGATAACGAAGGAGTGTATTGATTCGTTCGAATAAAAGATGGTTTCCGAACTTTAATGATACATCTTCTAATACTAAAACGTCTTTTCCACTTCGGCCGGATGGATCAAACTCCAATCCCATCTTTTTTCTTTCTATGACAGGTCGTTTCAGCTTCTCCATTCTTTCTAACGCACGCTCCATATTTCTGGCTCTTCTATGAAGTCCTTCATTTGGAGGATTTGCCCGATTAGCCCATTCTTTTAGCCTCTTTATCGCTTCTTTAATTTTCTTTATCTTCTTTTGTTGTTCTTGATAATCTTGAAACTCTTTCATTAACCGTTCTTCTTTTTCCTTTGTAAAAATAGTATAGGAGCCATGATATATAGAAAGCTCTCCATCCTCTAAATCAAAAATTTTTGTCACCACCTCATCAAGAAAATAGCGGTCATGCGAGATAACAATTACGGTTCCTTGATAATTTCTCAAGAACTCCTCAAGCCACTGGGCAGCATCTATATCAAGGTGATTTGTTGGTTCATCAAGCATGAGCAAATCTGGTTTTTTGAGCAGGATCATTCCTAAACAAACCTTTGTCTGCTCCCCTCCGCTTAAAGAAGCAAACTCTCTATTTTGAAGATGGCAAAGCTGGAGACCATTCACAACCTTTTGTACTTCAGCTTCTACTTCATACCCCCCAATATAAGAAAACCGCTCTTGAATTTCACCATATTGCTTCATAACAGCATTTAATTCTTTTTCATCAGGTGAACAAGCCATTTTTTCCTCAAGGACACTCATTTTCTCTTTTAAAAGCACAGCCTCTTCAAAAGCCTTCATTAATACATCTATCACTTTTGTACCCCTTGGAAACTTTGGGATTTGCGAGAGGTAGCCTGATTTTAGACCTTTTTTAAAATGAATTTCTCCGCTATCCGGCTGTTCGATCCCTGAAAGCAATTGAAAAATTGTGGTTTTCCCACTGCCGTTTCTGCCAACAAGTCCAATTCGCTCCTGCTCATAAATTTCAAAACTCAAATTTTCAAAGACCAAATTGCCCCCAAACATTTTACTTATATTTGTAACTGAAGTTATCATCATGGTATTTCCTCCTGAATTTAGATAAATAAATCTGTTCTAAGAAACATAGAAGAGAAGTTAAATATAGGAAATCGGTGTATCTCCGTTTTATTTCTAGTCTCACATCTCACCTCTTGAGATCGTAGCAACTATTTTTTCTTAAACAACAAAATAAAAAAGACCATAAGTAAGATAGACTCTTACCTACGGCCTAAAAACAAAGCTTTGGAAATGGATGCAGGGAACCTGCATCAAAGGAAATAGTTTTTATACAAAAAGAGAGCCCTAGAGCTCTCCCTTATAAGCAAACTATCTTCCGATTTTTGGTTTGGCGGTATAAGAGACCTCTTATCAATCTGAAGTCATTATGCAGTTGTTATAAAAGGGCATACGTATCCCGTTAACAACCACAACATGAAAAATTGCACGGCAAAGATAGATAAAATCTAACATTTGCGCACGCAATACAACAGATTGATTCATCTCTTTCCACCTCCTTCAGTCAAATAGTTAGTTATATTATAAAAAAATGATTAGCTGTTTTCAAGTGATTTGTTATTTCTTGCCTTTAGCTTTGGAAAATCAATGAAAATGGCTATGATTCCGCAAACAGCCAGCAAAATCGGATAAATTGAATAAGGAACAAGGCTGATAGGAGATACCTTTGCAATTTGGGCTGCTGCAAGCACCTGCGCACCATAAGGAATAATGCCCTGCACACTGCATGAGAAGATATCCAGCAAACTGGCGGATTTTCGTGAATCGATTTTATATTTCTCCGCAATATTTTTAGCAAGCGGCCCAGCTGCAATTATGGAAATGGTATTGTTAGCAGTAGAAAGGTTAGTGGCGCTTACTAAACCGGCAATTCCAAGCTCGGCTCCTTTTTTCGTTTTCATATTACGAGTCATATTGTGGAGCAGCCAATCGATTCCGCCATTATATCGAATCAGTTCAACCATGCCGCCAATAATTATGGTTAATATGACAAGCTCGGCCATTCCCATAATTCCTTCAGTCACGCTTTGTAAAAAGCCAGGCAGCGTGTAGCTGCCGTCAGCCAAGCCGATAATCCCTGCTAGCAAGGTTCCGCCTGCTAGAACCATAAGTACATTCAGGCCGAGCAAAGCAGCAATTAATACACCTAAATAAGGCAAAATTTTAACCCAGTTGTAAGCTTCAATTGTAATCTCTGACTGCCCGCCAAGTGTTAAAGCAAATAAAATAATGCTTGTAATAACCGCTGCAGGAAGAACGATTAAGAAGTTCACTTTAAACTTATCCTTCATTTCTGTTCCTTGTGTCCGTACTGCTGCGATTGTCGTATCGGAAATAATGGAAAGATTATCGCCAAACATAGAGCCGCCGACAACTGCTGCCACGCAAAGAACAGCTGATAGTTCAGTTTCACTGCTAATCCCAACAGAGATAGGAGCTAATGCGGCAATCGTCCCTGTCGAAGTTCCCATAGACAATGAAACAAAAGCTGCAATAATAAATAATCCAACTACAAGCAAGCTTTGGGGCAGGACAGACAAAGCTAAGTTCACTGTTGATTCAACAGCACCCATTCCGCTTGCGGTTTCCGAGAAGGCACCTGCCAACATAAAAATAAAGACCATAATCATAATGTCGATATGACCTGAACCTTTAGCAAACCGTTCAATTTTAATGGTTAATTTATCTTTCCGGTTCATCAAAAGTGCTGCTGCCGCTGCTATGATAACAGCAACAAGAATCGGCATTTTATAAAAATCACCCGTGATAATTCCTGAACCTAAAAATAGTCCCAAAAATATAATTAAAGGCAATAGCGCCCATGGATTTCCCTTTTTCAATTTGACACCTCCAAAGAAAACGACAGTAACAAAAATTTCATACCTTATCAATCATAAATAAAAAGACCCCTTTCATTAAAAAGAAAAGTAGTCTTAATAAGTAAGAACCGCTCTTTTCATCTACACTGGATTTGGCACATCACTCAGCTAGAGTCCGCTGACGTGGTCTCACTGGGCCAATCGTACATCTCTATTGATAAGAAGGTTATTTTGTTATCTGCTATTTAGCCTTCTATCACTTTAAATGCGTTAATAATAAAAGTCAAATAGTTTTTTAGAATAAATCACGTTCATGTACACTCAATTATTTTCAAGGAATACTGGTCATTTTTTCTATTTAAAAAACTTAATAATTACCTAAAGTTTTGGACTTTTTTTCATTGATCCATTGCTTCTAAACAGCTGCTTGTAATTCATGCTTCTCTAAAGCATGAACTGCTTCAACAGTACCTCCTTCTGAAAAACAAATCTGGGTCCTTTAAAATTCCTCGATGCATTTCAGCATTAAGAACGAAGGATCTGTCATGATTCGTAAGTCCTTACATCTGAAGGTGAATTGATATGCGAAAATTGTGATAGGAAGTCAAAAACCAGCACCAATTTCAGGTGCCGGTTTTATTTGGCAAACTTTGTTCCTTTTAAACTGTGTCATCTGATGCCCTTTTTTGGATTTTGAACCGAATTTGGGAATCATACTCTTAGGTCACTCTTGAAAATTAAGGTACCTCTTGAGGTGAGAGGTCAGATATGGCACTAGCAGCAATCGGCGAGTTGCTGTTTGCTTTTCTTTTATTAAAAGGTCTCTTATATTTAATAGAAGCAAAATTCTATAAAAAGAAACTTTATATTATGAAGCAGAAAATCCTTGATATTCATTTTCTTCAAGCAAGTCAATTAACTCAATTTCTTTATTATTATCTCTAAAATAACGATAGGTAAAATCATTTTCAAAAAGAATGGCATAGTTCTCATTCCGGTCGCGAACCAACATGCTTCGAGAATCAAAGTAGCGTTTTTCAAACTTATCGTTTTTAATCCACCGTGGTATGCGGTCACCTAATGACACAAATTCAACTTCAACATTATATTCGGCTTTCATCCGATATTCAAACACTTCAAATTGCAAGTGACCGACAGCACCTAAGATCATGTCGTCAGTAGAATCCTGGCGGAAAAGCTGAATGGCTCCCTCTTGGACAAGCTGTTCGATTCCCTTTCTAAATTGCTTTGCCTTCATGACATTTTTCACACGGACCTTTCTAAACAATTCAGGCGGGAACTGCGGAAGCTCTTTATAAGAATAGTTTTCCTTTCCTTCAACAAGAGTGTCACCAATCTGATAAATATTTGGATCATATATCCCGATAATGTCACCTGGGTAAGCGACATCTACTGTTTCACGGTCACGTGCCATAAATGCTTGAGTTTGATTTAATTTAATGGATTTATTTGTCCTGCTGACATTTACACTCATTCCACGCTCAAACTTACCAGAACAGACCCGAAGGAAAGCAATTCGGTCTCTATGTGCTGGATTCATGTTTGCTTGGATTTTAAAAATGTATCCAGAAAAAGTCTCAGAATTTGGTTCAATATAGCCCTTTTCTGTCTTTCTAGGCTGAGGTGGTACAGCAAAATTTAAAAATGTATCAAAAAAGGCTTTGACACCGAAATTAGCAAGGGCACTTCCAAAGAATACAGGTGTAAGTTCCCCTTTTTTCACTCGCTGGGCATCAAACTCATTGCCTGCTTCCTCTAATAGCTCGATCTCTTCCTTCGTACTTTTAAAAGTCGAATCTTCAGAGATTTCCGGGTGATGATCTAATTCCGCAAATGGAATATATTCTTCGTCTTCATTTCCATTGAACTTCACAAACTCCTGACCAAAACGATTATACAAACCTAAAAAGCCTTTTCCCATTCCGACTGGCCAATTCATTGGATAGGATTCAATCCCAAGCACCTCTTCAATTTCAGATAAAAGCTCTAATGGATCACGGCCTTCGCGGTCCATTTTATTCATAAACGTAAAGATCGGGATCCCTCTCATCCGGCAAACCTTGAAGAGCTTAATCGTTTGCGGCTCAACCCCTTTTGTCGCATCAATAATCATCACAACACTATCAACTGCCGTAAGAGTACGATACGTATCCTCACTAAAATCCTCATGTCCAGGTGTATCTAAAATATTGGCATGAAAATCCTTATAAGGAAAGCTCATGACACTTGAAGTAACAGAGATTCCCCGTTTTTTCTCAATTTCCATCCAGTCAGATGCAGCAAACTTTCCAGATTTCTTTCCTTTTACCGTACCTGCCGAACGAATCACATTTCCGAAAAGGAGCAGCTTCTCTGTTAACGTTGTTTTCCCTGCATCCGGATGGGAGATGATAGCAAAAGTTCTTCGTTTTGCAATTTCTTGATCTATTGTCATAGTATAATTCCTCGCTAAAGTTTTTATCATTCAAATATTATTATTTTAACAGTGTTTGCTTATAAAAGGAAATTTCGATTGAACGAAAATGTTGTTCGTTAATTGAAAAAAGGATAAATCGCGAAATTAAACAGAAATCAACCAAGTAAGGAGTGCTTATGTATATTTCAAATCAATTTTCGAACAAGGGAACTTATTGAAAGAAAAAAGCAGTTAACTCTCAATGCTTCTTTTCATAAGAGGCAAGACTGTAAGCCAAACTAAAAGAGTACCACTATGGTAAAAGGAGGAATACTCACATGGATAAAGAAGTTGAAGATTCATATATCCCAGTCACATCTGTGACAAGCAAAATAGGAAGAGATGTTGGAAAAGGTCTATATTGCCTTCCTATACAAATTGTGAATATTGTATTTGTCACAACGAAAACTGGCTTTGTATTAGTTGATGCAGGGATGCCTCAATCGGCTGATGTTATTGTTGAAGCTGCCAAAAAACATTACGGAAAACACGTTAAACCAGAAGCTATTTTACTTACTCACGGACACTTTGACCATGTGGGAGCATTGGAGGAGCTTTTAGAAATTTGGGATGTACCTGTTTATGCCCATGACATGGAAATCCCCTACTTAAACGGTGAAGCTGACTATCCGCCGCCAGACCCTTCAGTTGATGGCGGTCTCGTAACAGAAATGTCGGTCTTTTTTCCGCATAAGGGAATTAATATCTCTTCACATTTACAGCCTTTACCTGCCGATGGCTCTATACCCGGGATGCCTGAATGGAAATGGGTGTACACACCTGGACACACTCCCGGTCACGTTTCATTCTTCAGAGAAACCGATCGAGCGCTTATTGCAGGAGATGCATTTGTGACTGTAAAACAAGAGTCACTCTATAAAGTGATAACTCAAAAGCAAGAAATCAGCGGCCCGCCAAAATACTTTACAGTCGACTGGGACCTTGCATTCCAATCAGTCAAAGTCTTACAACAATTGAATCCACAGACGGCTATTACGGGACACGGGATTCCAATGTGCGGCAATGAACTCCAGCAAGAGCTATTAAGGCTTGTTAGAGATTTTGACGAAATCGCCTTACCAGAAAAAAATACGAAGTAGCCTAACCGAAAAGTGCCTGTTTCTATAAATAGAAAAATGGGCACTTTTTGTTTATTTATCTTTTTTTAGGATTACAATTTATTTCGGAATAGGATTTGGACACTCAGCGCTAAAACTTGACTCCCAAGAAAATATGAGGTCCTAGGACGAATTTTTGTATTTTATTCGCGATAATCACAATTCTTTGTGCGTTCTCCTTTCTATGAGCGAATTCAAGGGCTCTATGAGCGATATTGTGAACTCTATGCGCGAATTCCCAACCTCTATGAGCGAAAATTACAATTCTATGTGCGGTTCTCCTTCTATGAGCGAATTCAAGGACTCTATGAGCGATATTGGGAGTTCTATGCGCGAATTCCCAACCTCTATGAGCGAAAATTACAATTCTATGTGCGGTTCTCCTTCTATGAGCGAATTCAAGGACTCTATGAGCGATATTGGGAGTTCTATGCGCGAATTCTCATCCTCTATGAGCGAAAATACAATTCTTTGTGCGTTCTCCTTTCTATGAGCGAATTCAAGGGCTCTATGAGCGATATTGTGCGTTCTATGCGCGAATTCTCATCCTCTATGAGCGAAAATACAATTCTATGTGCGGTTCTCCTTTCTATGAGCGAATTCAAGGGCTCTATGAGCGATATTGTGAACTCTATGCGCGAATTCCCAACCTCTATGAGCGAAAATTACAATTCT
>NZ_JACXAI010000029.1 GCF_014773385.1 Metabacillus arenae
ATGCGTTCTATGCGCGAATTCTCATCCTCTATGAGCGAAAATACAATTCTATGTGCGGTTCTCCTTCTATGAGCGAATTCAAGGGCTCTATGAGCGATATTGGGAGTTCTATGCGCGAATTCTCATCCTCTATGAGCGAAAATACAATTCTTTGTGCGTTCTCCTTTCTATGAGCGAATTCAAGGGCTCTATGAGCGATATTGTGCGTTCTATGCGCGAATTCTCCATCCTCTATGAGCGAAAATCACAATTCTATACGTGATCTCCTTTCTGTGAACGATTCCGTGGATTCAATGAGCAATTTTTGAATTTATGCACGAAAAAATCTCTTGCCATATGCGTCTGTCTATAGGCTTTTTTCATTTTCAGATTGACAGATCGATTCATGAAGTGATATTCTTAAAACCAACTAATCTTATCGGTTTTATAAAAATAAAGATCTTATGTGAGGTATTTCTTACAAAAATTTAAAAGAGAGTAAGTAATGATAGTTTTTTGCTTAATTCAGGAGGGATATACTAGTTATGAGCTTGCAAACAAACAATGTTATTTCGGGTGCTGAAGCATTTTTTTACAAAGGAAATCATATCGGGATTTTGATTTGCCATGGATTTAATGGAACACCTCAAAGTGTGCGTTTTTTAGGAGAACAATTTGCTAATGAAGGATACACCGTGCTTGCTCCACGATTAAAAGGCCACGGTTCTTCAGTTGAGGAGTTTGAAGGCAGCTGTTATGAAGATTGGAAAGAAGATCTAAAGCAAGCATATGATAAGCTTGCACAACATTGCAGTCAAATTTTTGTGATTGGCCAATCCATGGGTGGAACACTTTCTCTTGATCTAGCAAGTAAATTAAATAACATACTTGGGGTTATTACAATCAATGCTGCTCTTGAAGTTCCTGCTTATCAAGCCTATCAAGAAAAAACCTCCCCCCGCTTTATCGCTGAAGGTGAACCGGATATAAAAGCGAAAAATGTAAAAGAAATTACCCACAACCAAATTCCGCTTGCTTCTATAAAAAAATTACTAGCATTAATGGGAGAAACAAAGCAAAGACTTGGTTACATCACTGCCCCTGTCTTGCTTTTCAAATCTCCTGAAGACCATGTTGTGCCTGCTCATTGTTCAGATAAAATTTATAATCATGTGCTCTCTACTCATAAAGAGATGGTTGAACTTAACAATTCCTATCATGTTGCCTCGATGGACAACGACAAGCAACTCATCGTTCAATACACAGTTCAATTTATCCATAAGGTTCTGCAGTCTAATCAACTTGCCGTCAAATGAGACCCCTCCAGAAAAATAAGAAAAACGCTAGGGTATTTTTCAAGAAATGAGAGATGGAAATTGATTCAGCGAATAAGCTGATTTCTTTATATAAATAATCATCTATACCCTTTGGCGAATTATTGAACTTAAATTTACTGATCTTACCAAGGAAAGGCTTCGCTGATAGGCAAAGCCTTTATTTAGTTTGATTTTCACTAGAGCAAGAACAACGGAAGCAGTATGTAGATTTGAACCGGAGTCAATTCGCATTTATACGGATCGAATTGAAGCACTAGCCCTAAATGTCCAAAACTTTACCTAAAGTTAGCGAATGACCAAGAGCTAAGACTGTTCCAACAGGATAAAATGATTTCTAATCTTACCCCACAATATATTTGAAATACTGGAAACAGATCATTTGCCTATGCTCAGTAACCCAATGAATTGCAGATCTCTCTGAATACGTTTCTGTCTCAATGGGAACTCGAATAATAATTTTATAGTATGAGGAGCTTTAGTTAAAGATCATCTGATTTGCTACTGCTGCTCTTTTGTTCTGGAACTAAACCAGCTAATAAAGTGTATTGATCTTCAGCAAAGCTGAGACAAACATTTCATACATATACACCATAGGGAAGGGGCAGAAATTTATTGTAAGTTTTCTACGATTGCAGCAATTCCAAGCCCGCCAGCTATACAAAGAGTGGCTAAACCATAGCGAGATTGACGTCTTTTCATTTCGTGTAATAGGGTCACCAGAATCCTCGATCCGGAATTCCCAATAGGGTGTCCAAACGCAATTGCTCCACCATTGACATTCACTTTCTCCGTTCCTATTCCGATTTCTTTTAATACAGCAAGGGATTGCGCTGCAAATGCTTCATTAAGTTCAATCAAATCGATATCATCTATGGTCAAACCTGCACGGGACAAAGCAAGACGAATTGCAGTAACCGGTCCTATCCCCATCAATTCAGGAGAAACACCAGCAACTCCTTCAGACACAAAGCGGGCTATAGGATTTATACCTAAGTCTTGTGCTTTACGTTTAGACATTAAAACCAATGCTGAGGCACCGTCATTACGGCCGGAGGCATTTCCTGCTGTAACTGTTCCATTCTTTTTAAACACTGGTTTTAGTTTAGCTAGTTCATCCAATGAGGCTTCGCGAGGGTGTTCATCAGTCTTAAAATAGATTGGCTCCTTTTTTCTTCGAGGGATGGGAACGGGAACTATCTCTTCCTTTAGCTGACCTGTAAATATAGCTTTATGGGCGCGTTCCTGACTTAATAAAGCAAATTCATCTTGTTCTTGCCGACTGATACTATATTTCTCCGCCAAATTTTCTGCAGTCATCCCCATATTCAATTCTCCATATACTTCTGCTGGTTGGGAACGAGGCTGACTTTCTGTATTTGGATCTAGCAGAAGCGTATTTCCTGCTAGAGCTCCATACCGAGCATTTCGTATATAATACGGTGCGGTACTCATCGATTCAACACCACCGGCTAAGACAATTTGAGATAATCCAAGCGTAATCTGATGTGCTCCATTTATTACAGATTGTAAACCGGATCCACATTGACGATGAACTGTATAAGCAGGTACTTCAATCGGTAAATTTGCTTTTAGTGAAGCTAACCGAGCGATATTCGGATTATCTGCACTTTGCTTTGCTTGTCCTAAAATGACTTCATCTAATTGTTCTCCTTGAATTCCAGCACGATTTAAAGATTCATTGATTACCACTTCAGCCAAATCCTCTGGAAGTACATCCTTTAAAGTGCCGCCCAGTTTACCAATAGCCGTACGGACTGCTGACACAATGACAACTTCCTCCATGGTTCATTCCCCCTCCAAAGTCATATGAATTCTATATTCCTTTGAAATTATTTATGTAGCTTCTTCCCTAACTTCGGAAGCGCTGTTTGTACATAACGTTGATACGCGATGCGTAGCGCCATAACAATCGAATCATTGGAAGCTGTAAAACAATGCGTTTGAACTCTTTCTATCAATGGTTCTATTCCTTTCGACAAGTCATAACCAGTAATAAGTCTAGATATAAAATCTTTTCCAAGTTCTGTGAGAAATATATATTCACAACGAATAATAGTATGGGTATTCGGATTAATTTCCAAAATAACCCCAGTTGTTTTGTAAGCCTCATACATAGCGCTGCCTTTTGGTGCTTGTGCATAAGCTGTTATGAGAATGGTCTCCAATGGAAAGCCCCCTTAAGGTTTATGATCCAAGATTCCCTTTGAGTGTACTTGAATGTATGATCGACATTCAAGAGTACGAATAATGCAATAATCGTCTTGACTTACTAAATCCATCATACTACAGTATCAAATCTACCTTATTTTCCACTGGCGAATTCAGATCGTGAACGTATAATGTTTGTCCTGTAATGTAATCTGCTCCAGATGATGCTAAGAAAAGATAAGCGCCAACCAAATCAGATGGTTCTACGTTTTGATGGATGAGAATTTTTGGGGTAGATAGGCCACTTGGGTTGCTAGATAAATTATCTTTGTTAGAAATGCTACTCCGGCCTACTGCATTAACGTTCACACCAAATGCAACGTATTCCCGGGCTAATGATTTTGTCATTTCAAGAACACCGTTATAATTGGTTATATGAGAAACTAGGTTTTGATGTCCATTCTCTAGAAAATCGGAAGCTGTATTAATGATTTTGCCGTATCCTTGTTCCTTCATCACTTGTCCCACTTCATGAGCTATCAAAAGCATACCTCTAGGCTCTATCTCAAATATTTTGTCGGTATCGGTTTCAATTTTTCGTATATTTTTACTGGTATGGTTTACTAAAACATCGATCGTTCCAAGCTTTTCACAAACATCGACAACTGCATTGGCCACTAGTGCTTCGTCAGTCATATCTATCCCGTAAGTCAAACATTTCCGTCCCATTTCGGTGATAATCGAACGTATATTTAGCATCGACTCTTCGTTTCCATCAATCAAAACTACATTTGCCTGGTGGAAAGCAAAAGCATGGGCTAAAGTGGTTCCAACCATATTGTCTGCCCCAGTAATAATTACATTTTTTTCCTTCCAATCAAATAAGTTTCCTACCGTCAATTCATTCAAAGAAGGTAACCTCCTAATCCTATTGATATGAAAAACAATTGTCTAATTAATTCAATTCAATGATGAAGTTTGCAGCGGTCTTGGCTTTAACTTCTTCTAAGGTCACGCCAGGCATCAATTCTTTTAAAACAAGTCCATCTTTTGTCAGAGTAAATACGGCAAGTTCTGTAATAATCATGTCAATGGACCTTTCAGCTGTCAGAGGTAGGGTGCAAGTATCTACAATTTTGGATTCACCGTTGCGTGTCGAATGATTCATGGTAATTATAATGCGTTTGGCACCAACGAGAAGATCCATCGCACCGCCAACCCCAAGAATCGCTTGTCCTGGCACCGACCAATTGGCCACTCTGCCTTTTTCGTCCACTTGCAATGCACCTAGGATAGCCACGTCAATGTGGCCACCGCGAATCATAGCAAACGATTCGTCACTGGAGAAAAAGCTGCTCCCAATTTCCTCTGTAACAGGTAATTTCCCTGCGTTTACTAAATCTTGATCAATTTCATTCTCAGTTGGACTCGGTCCTACGCCAAGAAGCCCGTTTTCCGTATGCATGTAAACGCTAACGTCTTTCGGTAAATGTTCGACCACAAGGGTTGGAATACCGATTCCTAAATTGACAATATTTCCGTCTTGAAGTTCTTCTGCTGCACGTTCAGCAATTAAACCCTTTATATCTTTCATAGAGTTGTCCCCCTAAGAATAATGTAATCAATGTATAAATGCTGCGTAATTATGGATTCTGGATTAAGGGAACCTGGTTCAACAATTTCGTCCACTTCTACAATCACTGTTCTCACCGCCGTGGCCATTGCAGGATTAAAATTGCGTGCCGTTTTCCGGTAAATGAGATTTCCCAGTCGATCTGCCTTATGTGCGCGAATCAGTGCGAAATCCGCTTTAAGGGGATTCTGAAGGACATAGAGCTCATCATCAATGAGCTTCGTTTCTTTTTCTTCGCCAAGCAATGTTCCGGCGGATGATTTCGTGTAAAATCCACCGATACCGGCTCCCCCTGCTCGAATGGCTTCGGCAAAAGATCCCTGTGGAATTAACTCCACTTCCAATTCCCCATTTAAGTAATGCTGGCCCACTATTCGATTACTTGTAAAATAAGAACCAATGACTTTCTTAATCTGTCCATTTTCGAGTAATCGACTGAGTCCCTTACCAGGTTCACCGATATTATTGCTAATAATTGTTAATTCAGACTGACCTTGAAGGTAAAGTTCATCAATTAACTCTAGCGGACTTCCGACCTGGCCAAAACCGCCAGACATAATGGTAGCACCATTAGGGATTTGTGACACTGCGTACTCTTTTGAAACCACCTTGTTCATAGAATATTCCCCCAATAAAAAAGCCAAGCTTTTGTCATCAGCAAAATAAGCTGAATGACAAAAAACTTGGCTTTCTTTGTTTATTAACAGTGCTTTTGATAAGCACAGTTATGCAAAGAAACTGTTTTTCGTATTCGAAAGTAGTTTATCATTTACAAAAAATTGATTCAAGCTGAAAAGATGATTTTTTGTAATTTTCTAAAAAGTACTTGTACTTATGTGATAATGTTTGATAGCATAGAATACAAGTTAAAATCCGACGGGTTGTCGTTACGTTGTCCCAAAGGTGCTATAACGCTTTTGGATAAGCGACGCAAGCCAAGCAATCTGTCATCTACAATGAATAACGACTGATTTCGATCAGTGGGTTCATTTAATGGTGGCATTGTTTGGTTTTTTTGTTGTTCAAATTCATCCGACGACAGTACTAAAACAATACCAGTCCGCATGCTTTAAGAGGACTATGGTTGATCTGCATGCCTTAGAGATCACCATATTCTCACATAAGATTGACAACATGCGGAAGGGTAAGCCCTGGAACAATGGATAATATGAATGGGGTGACTCTATGAAACGGGTGTTGATTGGCAACACCACTTTTGCCTCCACGGCACCTGAGGCCTTGGAGATGTTGGAACAAGCTGGGTACGAGGTGGTAGCTAACCCATATGGTAAACCACTCAACGAGGACCAACTGCTAGAGTTAATTGGCGACTTTGACGCCATTGTCTCCGGCTTTAACCAGATCACTGCCAGGGTTCTGGAGCGGGCAGACCGTTTGAAGGTCATCGCGCAGCATGGTATCGGTGTGGATAGCATCGACGTGGCGGCGGCAAGCCACCGCGGCGTGGTGGTGTCCACCGCTGTGGGAACAAACGAGAACGCGGTAGCCGACCTTACCTTCGGACTGATGCTCTCCCTGACACGAAGTATACCCGCTGCCCATTCACTTGTGATCGGAGGGAGCTGGAGCGTCATCACAGGAGGAGAAGTCTGGGGCAAAACCCTTGGAATCGTTGGCCTGGGACGAATTGGCCGGGCTGTTACCCGGAGAGCACAGGGATTTGAGATGAACGTGCTCGCCTATGCAAGGAGCTCCGATGAGGAATTTGTAAAGGAACATGGCATTTCACTTGTAACTATGGAGGAACTGCTCTCCCAGTCGGATTTTGTCACGCTACATGTCCCGTTGAAGGAGAACACTCGTCACCTGATCGGGGCCGAGGAATTGGCTCTTATGCGGCCAGACTCTTTTCTCATCAACACCGCCAGGGGAGGCTTGTTAGATGAAAATGCGGTCTTCCATGCCCTGGCGGAGAAGCGAATCGCAGGAGCTGCACTGGACTGCTTTAGCTCAGAGCCCCCCACGGGGAGCCGTCTGCTTGGACTGAACAATTTAATTGCTACACCGCACATGGGGGCCTTCACCAGGGAAGCCTTGGGACGCACGAGCATTTCCTGCGCCCAGTCGATTTTGGATGTTCTAGGAGGGCGCCGTCCACAATTCGTGGTCAACCGAGAAGTCCTGTCCCAATTGTGCCTCCGGTAACTGTGATGTTATGAGACAACTTTCAAAGGAGGAAAGATAGATGACAATTTCGTATGCTCTGCTCCGGGAGACGATAAAAGAGGTCTTTATCCGGGCGGTGACACAGGTGCCGGACGATATCCGGTATTCGTTGAAACAAGCCTTAAAGCGAGAGTCCAACGAGCAGGCAAGGAACATTCTGGAGGTCATCCTCGATAATGTCCAGACGGCAAAAGAGACTGGAACGGTCATCTGCCAGGATACCGGCGTACCACTCTTTTATCTCAGAACTGGTCTAGGCATGGAGGTGGAGGGTGACATCCGCCAGGCCTTTTCAGATGTAGTGGCTGACCTGACCGTTAACCGACCCCTGAGGTCAATGATGGTCCATCCTGTGACCCGAGAGGGGTGCGGTAACAATACCGGGCCGGGGATACCTATCGTAAACGTTGAACTGATCCCGGAAACAGATTATCTCGAGATTACCTGTTTCCCCAAGGGGGCAGGTTCAGGATTCTGGTCCTTCTTTAAGGTCTTTCAGCCTCAAGAGGGGATGGAAGCGGTAAAAAAGTACATTCTGGAATGTGTGCTCAAAGCTGGCTCCAACCCCTGCCCGCCTACCATTGTTGGGGTAGGCCTCGGCGGAACTTTCGATGAGTGCGCCAAACTAGCCACCAAGGCCACGATGCGGCCACTATACCAGCGCCACGCTGAATCCGAAATCGCCGAGCTTGAGCAAGACCTGCTAGAAGCCATCAATATGAGCCAAATCGGGCCGATGGGCCTCTCGGGAGATACCACAGCCTTGATGGTCAATGTTGAATACGCTTTCACTCATAGTCCGTGGCTACCGGTTGCTGTGGTGCAGAACTGCTGGCCTGGTCGGCAGTGCACGGCGCGTATCTACCAAGACGGTCGGGTGGAATGGTTCCAGCATAGAGAGGAGGAGTAGTTGCATGGCTGAGCGAGTAGAACTGGGAACGCGCGTATCCGAAGCCGATATCCGTCAGCTTCGAATAGGGCAGAAGGTCTACCTAACTGGTACCTTTTTTACGGTGATGCGTCCCTGGCACTTCACACGGAGCCTAGAACTTCTGCGGAGGGGTGAGCCCCTGCCGATGGCTGTGAATGATTCTTTCTTAGGCCACTGCGGTGCAGTGTATCGGGAGCGAGCAGATGGTACTCTTAAAGTAACCGAGGTAGGCCCAACTACGAGTTCAAAATTCAACGAATTCACGCCCGAGTTTATCAAGCTTTCGGGAATCCGCGGTGTAATAGGTAAGGGAGGCATGGACAAGGCTACCCAGGTGGCAATGCAGGAGCATGGTGCTGTCTATCTCTCAATGATAGGGGGCTGCACGGCCACTTACACCTGCGGGGTGGAAGGAATTGTGCGAAAGTATTGGGAACAGCCGAACTGGACGGAGAACGTGTTGGAGTTGAAGGTCAGGAACTTCGGTCCTCTTTTCGTTGGAATCGACGCCAACGGGAACAGTGTTTACGAAGAGGCACGGGCACGGACCGAAGCGGCGATGCTTCAAATGAACAGGCGGTTGTTCCACCAGTAACTGCTATTACACTTTACCCATCGAGAAGGGGTACGTACCCAACTGAAGGATTTAACGGCTTACAAAGGGACCAATAACACAGCTCTATTTACAGGGAAAATATTAACGTTGAGGACCATAGTATGGAAGTTGAAATTTCAGATATGTATGATAATAAAAATTCAAGTTGGGTCTGACTCAATTTTATAATACGACGGATTGTCGATTACGCTGTCCCAATTGTGCCATAACACTTTTGGAAAAGCAGCGCAAACCAAGCGATCTGTCATCTACAATGGCTCACATCCTTTTTAATGTGGGTTCATATTGTGATGGCTTAGCTTGGTTTTTTCGTTGTTTTGTATCCGGTTACAAGGCTGACAGATGTGTCACAAGAAAATGAATTGATAGGATGATGTTATACAGTAACAGAGATCACCTGCCCGCTATAGTTATTCGACGGATCTTCAAAAATTGCCTTAGATGTTATCATAATGTAATTATGAATAAAACCTACGTTTTTAGCACATTTTTGAGTTAATATGACAAAACAACAGCGGTATGAATTGTTTGAAAAAAAATGTCGTTTGAACATTGTTGATAGTGCTTTCAAAAAGGAGGAATATAAAAATGAAAAGACCTATTTCAATGCTAGATGTAGTTGTATTTTTAATGGTTGCTTTTGCTATCATTATAGGCGGGCTTGTCTACGTCAAAGCTCCTCCAGCCATCGTTCTTCTTACAGCGGGTGTCACGTTAATTATTATGGCTATTATGCGCGGAATTCAGTGGAAAGATATTGAAAAAGATATTTTCGATACAATGCAAAAAATATTACTTCCTGCTCTTATTTTATTGGCAGTCGGGATGCTCATCGGAGCATGGATGATTTCTGGAACGATTCCACTGATCATAAATTATGGTTTGCTAGTCTTACAGCCATCGATTTTCCTTATTGCTGCGCTATTGATTTGTTCTATCACTTCCATACTAACCGGAACAAGCTGGGGTACGATTGGGACAGTCGGAATTGCTTTAATGGGTGTTTCTACAGGCTTAGGTATTCCAACAGAATACACCGCAGCTGCGATCATTACTGGGGCATTTTTCGGTGACAAATTGTCCCCATTATCCGACTCAACCATTATTGCTTCTGCATTAACCGAAGTAAATTTAATAGAACATATCAAGCATCTGCTATCCACCACCATGCCTGGCTATGTTATTTCAATCTTTCTATTTGTAATTCTCGGCTTTCAGTTAAATGAAAAGCAATATGAAACCGGCAACGAAAGTGTAGTTCTTATTACAGGCACTCTACAGGATTCTTTTCATTTAAATCCTTTACTTTTATTACCACCGTTGCTTGTTTTGGTTCTGGTTTTTAAACGTTCTTCGCCTTTACCAGTGTTTATGTTGGGTATTATTACTGCCTGTGTGTTAGCAGTAGCAGTTCAAGGGAGCAGCTTAGCAGACATTGCCAAGACATTAAGTGATGGATATGTTGGGACAACCGGTGTAGAAATAGTTGATTCCATGCTTTCGCAAGGCGGATTACAAAGCATGTTCAGTACTGTAATGATATTTTTCGCTTCTTCTATTCTGGCAGCCCCTTTAAAAACGACAGGCATTTTACAACTTATGATTGATACGATTTTGAAAAAGGTGAAATCTTCCAAAGCAATGATGACTTGTTCACTGTTTTTACACGGAGGGTTTTATTGCGTAACTGGGAACTTTTCCAGCTCTTATGCAGTCATGGGACCAATTTTAAGTCCGCTCTACGACAAATATGGATTACACCGCAAAAACTTATCTAGATCGTTGGAAGACACGGGAACCGCTATAGGTCCTGGTATTCCTTGGGGGATCTCCGCTGTTTTCATTATGAATACATTAAATGTCTCGGTTTCCCAATATATTTTGATCACCCCTATTATTTATACTGGTGTTATATTTGCATTGATTTACATTTATACTGGTTTTTCAATTGCCAGGAACAATACCGTACCGATCGAAGCATTGCCCTTGAAGTCTGGATCTTCTGATCGTCAGGAACATTCTAAATCTGTGGACTCGCTATAGTTTTCAGTATTGAGGGAAATCTTTTAAGAAAATCAGCTTTTTTATTCCGAAAATGTATTCCCTTAGATTTATCAAAATGTTGGCAATTCCCATAATCTTTTAAATATACTTGCAATTACCTGATAATGTCTGATAATATAGGACACAAGTTAGTATATTTAAAAATCGGATATTATACGACGGGTTGTCAATTACGTTGTCCCTATTGTGCCATAACACTTTTGGGAAAGCAGCGCAAACCAAGCGATCTGTCATCTACAATAGCTTACACCTACTATTTCAGGTGAATCTATATTGTGATGGCGTCGGTTGGTTTTTTTGTTGTTTCGTATCCGGTTACAATTCCGACAGATGAATTACAAGAAAGCGAGATGATACGATGTACACCGAGTTACTTGAAGGAGCCTATGATCTACATGTACACTTGGGTCCCGACGTTAGTGAAAGGAAGCTAGACGACTTGGAGATGGCCGAGCGGATTCAAAAAATAGGAATGAAAGGATTCGGGATTAAGTCCCATTATTTCTGCACTGCGGCAAGAGCAAAATTAGTCAAAAAGATATATCCTAACCTAAATCCGGTCGGAGCCATCACCTTAAATCAGTTAGTAGGGGGTGTTAGCCCTTTAGCTGTAGAAATGGCCGCACGTGATGGAGCTAAACTTGTTTGGATGCCTACGTTTGATGCGAAAAATGAACAAGAATTCTTTCTTAAAAAGGATAAATATGACAAATTGCCATACTGGGCTCAATTGCAGTTTGAATTAAAAGAACAGGGTATTACTCAACCTCATTCTAGCATTTCTATATTGGATGAAAATGGGAAATTGAAAAAAGAGTCATTGGATGTCCTAGACCTCATTTCTAAACATCAACTCATCCTAGCTACAGGTCACTTAAGCAAACGAGAGATCTTTGCTTTAGTTACTGCTGCTCGAGATAAAAATGTGAAGAAAATCATTATAACTCATCCTACTTTTTCCTCTGTTGGTCTATCAAAAGAAGAACAAAAAGAACTTGCTGAATTAGGAGCCTATTTGGAACACTGCTTTGCGCTAGTGAAACCGAGATTTGGTATAGATTGGGATGAACTATACGAGCAAATCAGATATGTAGGTCCAGACCACTGTATTCTATCAACAGACACCGGGCAGCCTTACAATCCATATCCTGATGAAGGTTTACAAACATTTGTCAGCAATTTATTAAACAATGGGTTTACGAAGGAACAAATTAAACGGATGAGCGTTGAAAACACTACATTATTAGTGGAAGGATGACTTTCATTGACCAGAAAGTTCTAGCTTAAATGAAAAAGCGCGCTATATGATGCTAGACGAATTGAAAATGATAGAATTTTTAAAACAGTCTGATTGTAACGTATCAATTCTATTTTTTTATTTTAAATTTTCATACTTTGATTATAATTAAGGAGGAGATTGTTCATGAAATTAGCTAGTTTTATAGTCGACAACCGTAAGACCATTGGTTTTGCACTTGAAGATGGAAAAGTTGTGAAACTTACAGATGCCTTTGAGGCGGCAGGTTTAAATCAAACAGATGCCCCTGATTGCATGCTTACCCTGATTGAAGCTGGATCGTCTTTACAATCTAGCATTGACAGCGCCGCTAAAGCCGCAGCAGAGAGTAATGTGAAGCGGTATTTAAAAGATGAGGTCTCATGGCTGCAACCTGTGCTGCGACCTTCGAAAATCGTTGCGGTAGCTTGTAACAATAAAGCAATTACCAATAGAGCTAAATTCTATACAGATAATCCTATGTTCTTCAACAAAGCCCCGTCTTCTCTCATCGGTCACGAGCAGCCGATCGAAATTAGACCTGATTATGGCCTTACCCATCCTGAAGCCGAATTAGCCGTCGTTATCGGCCGTCGTTGTAAGTCCCTCTCCCTAGAGGAGGCCATGGGTGCGGTATTTGGCTACACGATTATGAATGATATCACCTCAGTAACACTAAAAAGCGATGACACGATTGTCTTCCCTAATCCCGGTGTTACTCCACCGCCACCAGGCTGGGAGCATGGAGAAAAACACCTTACTTACCACGCTAGATCCAAGAGTACAGACACCTTCGGACCGTGTGGACCATGGATTGTAACGAAAGACGAGATCCCTAATCCTGACGCTTTATCCGTAAAAGTGTATATGGGCGATGAATTGTGCACAGAGGACAACACGGGAAATCTTAATTACTCGGTAGCACGCGTTCTTCACCACCTTACCAAATATATGACGCTTGAGGCGGGTGACATCGTTCACATAGGAACAGCCTCAAAAGGGAAGTACCAGCTACGTGAACTAGACTTCCAGAAATGGGATGGTCCTTGTTCTATTGAAATTGAAGGAATTGGGCGATTAAGCAATCCGATTAAAAGAATTGAAATCTAAAGATTTTTTTTTACAATGAAGAGAAAATGTTACCATTTTTTAACAGACTCTCTTTATATCGATCTCTACCTTATAAATCATCGAAACGGATTTTCAAATTGATCAAGAAAAGCTCAAACTAAGGAGTGGTTTTATTTGATTTTTGAGCAACATGAATTAAATAAAAAGGAAGTTTATAAGTTACTAAGCGGTTCTGTTGTACCAAGACCGATTGCATGGGTATCTACAGTCGATAAGCAAGGTACACAAAATCTTGCCCCATTTAGTTTTTTTACGGTGGCATCATGGAACCCTCCTACTCTATGCTTTTCCGTTGGTCCAGGGGCGAGTGAAACCCGCACCACACTAAAGGATACTTTAGTTAACATCATAGAGACAGGTGAGTTTGTTATTAACATTGTATCTTTTCCTCTAGCCAATCAAATGCACGAGAGTAGTATGAATTTTCTTCCGAAAGTGGATGAGTTTGATGCAGTGGGAGTTACACCAGCAGACAGTAATATTGTTCGTGCACCAAGAGTTCTTGAATCACCTATTAATATGGAATGTAAATTAGATCGAATTATTGAAGTTGGAACTAATCATCTAGTTCTAGGCAGATTGGTTTGCTACCATATTAAGGACGATGTTTATATAGAGAACTATAAAGTGAATACTGAAAAGTTACAACCGATCGGTCGACTGGGCGGAAATTATGCTTTAATCAATGATTTTTTTGAATTGACAAAACCTTGATATAACCGAAGAAGGGTTTTACAGAATTTAAAACTCGGAGTCTTCTGCGAAATCTACAGTGAGCTCACGATTGTGGTTAACGGTCTTTCTAAATCACAATCGATGACCGGATGGATAATAGAGTTTATGTTCGCTCCTGTCACCTTACAAAGCATATGTTGAAAGTGCATCATATATTGTGACCTGTGCATCTTATGTTTCTCAGTATGCTGCACTAGTAGCTTAAAAGAACGTAATCGCCCGTGCTCTATGAAAGAACAATTCGTGAAAAGAAGAGATTATGTTATTACACCCTCATCAAAATATTGCACGCAATTGTGACAAAGGTGGGAATTTCCCATACAAAAAATGTTCTAAATAAAAAAAGGTAAGCACAGGCTTACCTTTTTTATATTCAATCCCTTACGCAGGTTGTTTCTTCTGCTGTACTCCCTCTCCTGCTTCATGAGGTTTTGTTGATTTCTTAATTTTTGGTACAGGAATAACAAAGCCGCTAAGCGGAATAAACGAAAATAGCCCGATAAATATAACAGCAATCAACATAACGGCTACAAACATCAATGGAATATAGTTCATGTTCCAATATTGTTCAGGTAAATGCCGGGCAAACAAGTACAAGATAAGCGGGTGAATTAGATAAATCCCCATTGAATATTGTCCGATCAATGTTAATGGCTTTTTAATAAAATTTGATTTAGCTAAAAGCGGGTAAATTCCAATTGTAGCAATACAAAGCAATGGTATATTTACCAAGTTGGAAAGTCTCCGATTGGAAACTGCTCCTTCTAAAGTGTACTCAACAACAGCGCCTGCTGTAATGATTAGTGCGAGAATAAGCATTTTCCAAGGACGTTTCGTTGCAAAGCTAAGAATTTCATCCCAAAAGTAGGCAAGAAGGCCTCCAAACGCAAAATAAAAAATCCATATCGGCATAAACGATTTACTTGCAAGGAATTCTCCCCACTCCCCTTCAAGACCAGGGTTAAAGCCATAAAGGTTATAACTAATAAGCAGGGAAATGAACGTAAACACGAGCATAAGCGTTTGTGTTCGGAAAAGCTTTTGCAGAAACGGAAAAATCACATAAAACTGCACTACTATAGCAACAAAATATAAGTGATAAAATGAATCTCCCATTAAGATTTTTTTTATTTCAGCCCAAGGCTCTCCTATAGCTTGATTGTTATAATAGTATAAAAGATAACGATAAATTAAGCTCCACGCAAGAAAAGGAATAAGAATCTTAGAAAGTCTAGACGTAAAAAAACGGCCAAGCTTGAAGCCCTTTCTCTTCACTTGGTAAAAAAGAAGAAACCCGCTGATAACAGCAAAAATCGGTGTGCCAAATCGGCCAACTTGATTCAAGAAATAAGAAAAATCACTCCACGTCTCATCATTCATGCCATAATTAGTGGCAGAGACATGAACCGCGACAACCGCAAGACAAGCAAAAGCACGTAAAAAATGAATCTCAAAAATATATTTCTTACTATTTTTGCTGGATTGATTAGCAGATTCAGCAGACATTCATGTTTTCCTCCTTATTCATCAAAATTCATCCTTATTTTAATTCGAAACTGAATGATGATGTTGCCTTTTTTGAAAGAGTGGTCTTTTGTCTTGGTTATTAAATAAGGACGATTGACGGAGAAAAAGATTGTTGTAAACGCTATCTCCCATGAATGGCTGTCTATGGTTATTTTCCTAGTATTTCTTCAATTTTGAAACTTGGTTGGAAGGTCATCCATTTATCCAGATCTTTCATATACTGCCAATTGTTTTTCTACTCATCTGAAGCTGAAGACTCAAGTATATAAAAAAGACCGCTAAATTATTCGCTCCATATTTACCTTCGAGAGGAAAAATAGGAGCCGAAAGTATGAATAAAACAAAAGCACAGAACGCCATGTCCAACTTAAGACTATCCTATTAAAAATCATTAACCTTTTTTTGCAAAATTGTTTATGACCTCAGACCCAATGGCACTCAAAAAGATTATGGCCGCTTTTTTTAGTTTGTTAACACTTTAAAAAAAGTACACTTTTTAAAATAAAACACGTCCTCTCTACAAGAGTTAGTGTTATTTCCCCATATATTTCATGGAAACACTGCCTTTTGCACATTAAAGATCCCTTTGAATTTAAAAGCAAGTTTCTAAAAGATCATTGCCTTTGAACAATAAAAACAGTTATATAAAGGCAATCGGTGATTCTCCAATTTCTTCAAATCTCACATCCCACCTCTCACCACTGTAAGAGAGACACGTTCGTTAGTATTAAACTATGTTGACTAAGTTTAAGAAAACAGTCCTATTAAAAGAGGAACCGATTTTAAATAACGGTTCCTCAAGTTAGTTTATGTTATTTTTTAAATGGCCACCAGTTTGCTTGACCGAAAGTTTTCGCCATAACTGGAATGAATAACGGAAGGACCAGCAGGGCATATAGTAACAATCCTATTAAAGTAACTGTAGCAATTTGCATTAATGTTAATACACCTGATGGCATCATTGCTGCAAAAGTACCGCCAAGGATGATAGCAGCCGAAATAATAACTGTGCCCATCTTCCTCATTGCTAAAAGCATCGCTTCTTCAACAGTTTTTTCTTTATATTCATTGAATCGATCCATTAAGAAAATACTATAGTCAATTCCGAGTGCAATGATGATAACAAAGCCGAAGAAAGGTACTGCCCAGCCAATTCCTTCATGGCCAAGGATGTTAACAAAAATGAATTCTGCAAACGCCATTGACGTATAATAAGTTAAAATTAAGGATGCAATTAAATAAAGCGGGATAATGACTGAACGGAACATAATGAATAATACAATCGCAATTCCTGTCAGCATTAGGATGACTGTTCGAGAATAGTCTGCTTGTGACATTGCATTCATATCAGCTGAAGTGCTTGTAATCCCTCCGAGCGCAATATCCGCACTTTCAAGCTTTGTGCCTTTTGTTGTTCTTTCAATTGTTTCTTTAATCACTTCGGTTTGGCCAATCGCTTCATTAGAGTAAGGACTTTCTTCGAAAACCACATCCATCGTCATGACCTTGCGATCCTTAGACATAAAGGCATCTAACGCTTGCTCGAACTCTTTATCCTTGAGAACATCATCAGGAATATATATTCCTGAATTTGTTGATTCAGTAAGTCCTGATAAATAGTGCCTCGCAGAGCCCAGTCCATCGTGAACTTCATTTAAGCCTGCAGTACTTTGATCGAGTCCATTTGTTAACTCGGTCATTTGATCACCAAGACCGCCAAACCCATCCATAAGCTGCTGCTGACCTTGGTTTACATCATCAAGGCCGCCAGTTAACTTAGGAAAGCTGTTCACAATTTGTCCTTGACCATCCGCCAATTTCTCAAAGCCTGCTTTTTGCTCTTCAATACCTTGTATTAATTGAGATAATCCATTTGAAAGCTCCCTTTGCCCCTCAATTATTTTGCCAAATGATCCGTTTGCTTGATTGATTCCTTTACTAATCGGATCAAGACCAGCATTTAGTTGAGTCAAGCCTTCAGAAAGAGCTGGTAATTGCTGCTGCACAGCTTGAACCGTATTTTTGATTTTCAAATAGTTTGGATCCTTTAGTAGTTCACTGTTATTTTTCTCAAGCTCTTCGAAATGATTAGGCGTAATCGATGCTAATGCTTGGTTTAAAGACGATAAACCTTGCCCAACCTCTTGATATTTATTATTTACCGCTGCTACATTATGACCGATCTCCGTATAGCCGGCAAGCAGTTCTTTATTCCCAGCTAAAAGCTCCTCTGCTCCAGCCTTCATTTTTTCAAGATTAGCTATGATTTCATTAGAACCTGCTGTACCTTGGCGAATTCCTTGTTCAATTTTTGTTAAATTGGTTTGGATTTCAGTCATCCCGGTTTTTATTTCATTCGTGCCGGAAATTAATTCACTGATCCCATCAGTCGCTTCTTTTAACTCCGGCTCTGATTTCGAAAGCTTATTCCCTGCTTCATTCAAACCCTCGCTAATTTCTTTTATACCATTGTTCCCTTCACCAATCCCCTCTTCCACAACTTCCAATTGTTCTGACACAAACAAATCTTCAATCGGTTCTCCAGTGGGGCGGGTAGCAGAACGAATTGAATCGACATAATTCAGATTACTTAACTCTTTGCTTATCTCTTCAGATAGCACTAGATAGTCTGATGTATTCATAGGTTCATCATTTCTTATTACAACCTGTGTCGGCATTGACTCACCTGGACCAAAGCTGTCTGCAATAATATTAAATGCTTTAATAGAACGAGCATCATCTCCTACCTCAGCCAATGAGTCAAAGGAGAGATCTCCATCATATGTTAAGAATACAGGTATTGCCACAGCCGCCACAATTAATAGGGCAATGAGAGGGCGCCTTAGTGCAAATCTTCCAGCACTTCCCCAAAATTTACTGTCTTTATGTTCAAGGTTTCCTTTTGATGGCCAAAATATTTTTGGGCCAAGGACAGCCATAAAGAAAGGTACAATTGTGACAAGAGCCATTAATAACACTACGACACCAATCGCTACCCCTGCAGCAGATTGATAGAGTTTAAATGTTGAAAGGCCAATTGATGCGAATCCGATCATGACCGCAATTCCGCTGAAAAAAACTGTTTTCCCTGCTGTCCGGTACGTTTCAATAATCGCTTCAGGCAATGTTTCTTGTTTTGGAATTTCCTCTTTAAACCTGCTAAGGAGCAATATACAATAATCCGTTCCGATTCCAAATAAAATAACAACTAAAAAGATTTGCGTATATGAGGAAATTGGAAAATTAACCACATCAACTAAAATAGAAACAATCGATTGTGAGGCTAGGTAAGTAAACCCTACCGTAATAAGCGGGATAACCGGTGCAATAACGGAACGGAATACTAAAAGCAGCACTGCTAAAATAAAGACGAGTGTAATTCCTTCTGTTCTCTTCAAGCCTTCCTCAGAATTTGTATTTAAATCTTCATCAACCATCCAGCTGCTGGAATAATAGTGTTCTAGCTTCGTATCTTCAATTTCTTTATAAAGCAGATCAGTAAGCTCCCCTGCATCCCGGCCGCCAACCTCTATGGAAACTGCTGCTAAAATAGTTGTTTCATCCTGGGAAACAAGTTCTGATTTTAAGTTTTCATCATTGAAATGGGTCATTATTTCAGTAATGCCGAGCTCACTTTTATTAGCTTCAAGCTTTGCTATTGCTTTTTCAGCTTCTTTATAATCCTGCTCGGTCAATTTTTTATCACTGTGAAAAACAAGAGCTACCTGTGATACTGCCCCAGTCTTTTCTTGCTCATTTACATTCTCCATAATTTGTTCTGCTAGTTTAGAAGAATATCCATCAGGCATCTCAAGCTGACCCTTTTCCTTCACTAAATCTGCCATATTTGGAGCAATAAAGAACAGGCCGGCACAAGCAGCAATCCAAGCAATCATGACTAGCCATTTCCCTTTAATGATCCTATTCAAAGTTCATCCTCCATTTTCTTATAATCCTCTAATACGGTATTAAGCTTTTCATAGGTTTCAATAAATGAAGCAATTTCATGATGGTCAAATTTCGTGAGTAAAGATCCTACCAAATCACAAATTTTCCCTTCCGCATTGTTGAACAATTGCTCTCCCTCGTTAGACAGCTTTAAATAAACGACACGCCGATCATTCTTATCTCGTCTCCTCTCTATTAAGTTCTTCTCTGCCAAGCGGTTAATAATGGCCGTAATTGCACTTTTATTCACATCAAAAATCTGAGCCAATTCGGTTGAAGTACATATTTCCTTCTTTTTTATGTACCTCAATGTATAATGCTGATCATTCGTTAGATCCGCACCGATTTCCCCTTTAATCAAATTCTCGGCCTTTTTTTGCACAGAAAAGGAGACATCTAAATAACGATTAATTAAATCTTGAATTTCTTTTTCCCTCATTTAAACCACCCTCTAACCAATTAGTTAAACAGTTTAACTATTAACGTGTTTAACTATAAAATAATTTATTGTTGTAGTCAATAATAAATTTTCATAAAAACTAACACCGTCTGGAAAAATCCAAACGGTGACTAGAAAAGCGGAAGGCACCCGTTTATCGGCGACAAGCATAAGACGAGCCGTCAAGAAGGTTGTTCTTTAACCTTCTTGACGGCTTGGCTGGAGCCGATGGCGCCTGGAGCTGGACAACAATAACCTACTTTTAAGCGTAAATACTTACTCAATTCTATGTAAATTTTTTAAAACCATAAGAACAGCAATTATTCGTCCTTCTGTTTATCTTTTCTCTTTACCCAAAACGGACTATACAGAAGGTAAAAGCTTACAATCATAAGCAGCTCCAGTGAAAGAAGGTACCACGGCCATGGTCCAAGGAAATCTAAAACAGAAGCGGCCCCTGGTTTTTTCATCATGTACATGTAATTCGCCCCAAGCAGCTTATTTAGTAAAAAGACGCAACCTGCATAAACGTTGACAATAATAACCGTTATCCATAAAGAACGCATAGGTGGTTCATAATTATAAGCAACGATCATAAACAAGCAAGCAAGTACTACCCCACCGTGAGAGACAAAAAATTCTATATATTGAAAATGAGGAAATGAAAATCGGGCAAGATCAGGAGTTAAAATCGCTTGAATGGAGCTTCCTATACCGGCAAAGTACATGAATTGAAACAGTCTGTAGCTTTTGGTAAGCAGCATAATAATAGCGAGAATGACAGCAAAATCACTAAGATGAAGAGGCAATGCCGATTTTGGCGACCATGCATTTTCATACATCAGCCAGAAATGATAAAGTACATCTGCACCTAGTAAAATAATGACCAAAGTGAAACGAAAGAATCTTTCTTGCCTTTTAATCTGGCTTCTAAATACAAACAATAGAACACATAAAATGAAAATGATCAAGATTGTCAAAATGTGCTCCATTGAAAACAGACGAAAAGGATCTAGTTTTGAGTGGTATTCAAAAAATGGTTTCATGATCATAGCTCCAAATCATATGTTATTTTGTGACGGAACAAATTAAGGATTATGAAAGGAGAACAGGGTTCCATTTCTTAACTATTCTTTCGGCATATTGAAGTAATTCATAAGCAAAATACGAAATGATAAAAATAAACAAGGTGTACACTAGATTCCATAAAAAGTGATTAGCTAAATCTATGTGTAATGCTTCTAAAACCATGTTAAACACGTTGATAATAAAAGCATGAATAACATAAATCCCTAAAGAATTCCGGCCAATTTTTGTAACGAACAATCCCTTTCCAGACTGATTATTTGTTAAGACAAAGTAGAAAAGAAACGCTGTAAGAAAAATAGTTGATAGGAAATATTCTCCGTGACTTCCGGGTAGTAGTTTATCTAAAACGAATGCTTCCATTACTTGTAATAGTGCTAAGAGAAACAGGAGAACCGAATACGTTTTGACATTCAACTTCTTCAGCTTTCTGCACTTAACTTGATCTGCAAAGAAAAAGCCTAACGCTGTATAAAATAATCCGAGAAAAAGTGCATCTCTAGTACTAACCGGGAATTCGAAGAACATGGTATAGGATTGCCCCAACAAACCTAGTATGTTCAAAACAAAACTTAGTATGAACAGCATATTTATTTTTTTACATCTAAAAAAAATAAATACAGTAAGAACACTCCAAATTAAAGCTGTTAAAAACCATAAATGGTATCCGCTAGTACCTTTTCCGTAATACAAAAGGTTAAACAATGAAAATTCATCAAAATAGTTGATAAGCTCCTTTTTTATTTCAAAACCTTTATATTTAAAAAGAATCAGTATGACATCATATGCGGCATAAAAAATGAGCCAGCAAACGTAAATTTTAAAGATTTTTATTATATATTTTCTAAAGTAGTTAAAATGTTCTCTAGTGTTCATCATTTTTAGACCAAACAAATAACCCGAAGCCACAAAGAAAAACGGTACCGCAAATCTTGAAAGTGCATCAATCATATAAAATCCCATGACGCTATCCAGCGGAAACGTATGTATGACAACTACAGCGAAAATCGCAAAAAATTTTATAAAGTCTATTGCATAGTTTCTCTCCATTATTTGCTCCTTCATTCCAATTCAGCTTTTAGATACCTATATTATCTCCAAGATAATTTTTTTCTTGTGTAGCTTTTCGTTGGTAATTAGGATAATGTAAACGACGCACAAGATGTACAAGTAGCCCGACAGTACTCAAGAGAATTTAGCCTAATCCCCACTAATGGTTAGATGATTTCAAAAGGATGTGGGTAAATCAGCATACCGATTTTTTTAGTCTGTGTTCTTTTTTCCCGGACCCATTGCTTTAACTGAAGCCTGTCCATAAGGTTCTTTCGTTGTATAGGTCATTTTGAAACAAAATCGCTAAAATGAATTTACATAACAAAGAAATCATTATGCTTTATGCATAGACTCCAGCATTTAGGTTATTTTATTAGATAACTAAACTAAAGGAGGAATTTAAAGTGAATTTTTTGAAATTATTACCCCTCACTTTACTTTCACTTGCTTTATTATTTGGATGTGCAGCTAATCAAAATGATGAAGCAACAAATAATAACGACCAAAACAATAACCCTGAAGATGTTGGATTCAACCCAGATAACGGCAATGTGAACAATACAGATAATGGCAACATGAACAACACAGATAATGGAAATGCAAATAATACAGACGGTGACCAGCCAAGGATTGAAGTGGCTGACGAGGCAACAAAAAAGATTACAGAACTTGATGATGTGAAATCTGCAAACATTCTTGTAACAGATCAAAATGCATTTGTTGCCGTGGTTTTAGATAACGGAGCAAAAGGAGAAGTAAGAGCTCAATTAAAGGATGAAATTTCTAATAAAGTAAAAGAAACCGATAAAGATATTGATAATGTGTACGTATCGTCAAACCCAGATTTTGTAGAAAGAATGAATGACTATGCAAATAGAGTTAATGAAGGGGACCCTATAGAGGGATTATTCGATGAATTTAACGAAACCGTTCGAAGAGTTTTTCCGGATGTTCAATAAAAATCCATTCCGTAATCGATTTTGATTAGCCTGCTCAAATGAGCGGGCTTTCATTTTTTTCTAGAGGGTTCTGTCCATAAAATTTAAATATCCATCATGAAAAAGAAGAAATTGTGAACAATAGGAAACAAAGGGGGCGTTCTAATGATCTTTCGGTCAATAATTGTTGTTTTTTTATTATTTCTACTAATTGGCTGTTCCCTTTTTGGTCCAAAACATCTACATAAACCTCTAAATATTATTCATACAAATGACAAAGCATCGCCTAAAATTGTTTTGGTTGTCGTTGATTCTTTAATGGACAAATCTTTTAAGAAAGCTATCCAGGAGGGAAAAGCTCCAGCATTGGAATTTTTTCTTAAACATGGACGATATAATAAAGAATTAGTAAGTTCTTATCCAACGATGTCAGTTACGATTGACAGTTCATTACTAACAGGCAGTTATCCTGACAAACACAAGATACCCGGGCTTGTCTGGTTTAAGGATAATGAACAACGGGTTATTAATTATGGGAACGGTTTTATAGAAATGATAAAATATGGCGTTCCTCCATTTGCTCAAAACAGCTTGTATCAATTTAATAATGTGGATCTTAGCCGGAATGCTAAAACCATACATGAAGATTTAGATACAATAGGGAAACAAACTTCTTCAATAAATGTTTTAGTTTACAGGGGAAATTATAAGCATATCCTTAATACTCCAAATATCTTAGCAAAAACAATCTCAATCCCTGACCAATATCAAACCAATGGACCTAGAATGTTGTCTTTAGGAGCTTTTATTCGCCAAGACCAAGAAAATAAACATCTGTTGAACCGCGTGGGAATAAATGACGCATTTTCCGTTCAAGAACTAAAATATCTTTTCAAGAATAATTTACTTCCTGATTTTACAGTTATGTACATGCCGGAAAACGATTATTCGGTTCATAGAAAAGGACCAATGACCACGAAAGGATTAGAGAAACTTGATAAACATTTGCAGGAAGTATTAGATGTTTTTCCAAAGTGGGAAAATGCTCTTGATAATATGATTTGGATCATCATTGGAGATAGCAGCCAGTCAGCTGTTAAAAAGAATAAAAAGGAAGCATTAATTGACTTGAGAAAGGCTCTATCAAATTATAAAGTTTTGAAACTGGGTGAGCATGCACAAAACAGTGATGAGGTTGCCATTACAGCAAATGAACGAATGGCATATATATATAATCTTGGGGATAACTTTTCTATAAGAGATATTGCTCAAAAATTGCAGGGAGACACTAGAATTGCGTGGCTAGCCTGGAAAGAAAACGGTATGAATCGAGTCATTTCAGGGCAACACAAAGGTGGATTACACTTTAAACCTAAAGGACCTTATAAAGATTTATATAATCAAACCTGGGATATAAGAGGCAATAATGAAATTTTAGATCTAGAAATAAAGGATAATCATCATATTACCTATAAAAGTTACCCAGATGGGCTTGCAAGATTACATGGGGCATTACATTCACATAAAGGAAATTTTTTAATAGTCGACGCTAAACCCGGTTACGAATTTATCGGAGAAAGCTCTCCAGAACATACTGGTGGAGGCGCACACGGTTCTATGCACAAAGATGATTCACTTACTTCTATGATCGTTACAGGGACTAACAAAAATATTAATCATTTACGAATGATTGATTTAAAATGGTGGATATTAGACATTATAGAGAAAAAATAAAGTGCGTCTTCCATCAATAGGAGGTTCGACGCACAGTGTGCAAGTAGAGACGCCTGAGACAGGACGCCCTAGAATTTAGTCTTTCGTTCATTAATTTCCCCATTGATAATTAAATAGGTCCATAGGATAAGGGCCGTTCCAAGGATATGACGCTTTAATCTGTGTTCCTTTTCCAGAATAGCTGCGGGTAAGTTATCCCTCACCTCTCTTCTTTGGTTCCACTGAACCCTGCGCAAGTCAAAACAGAGTTCCAAATGAAAGTCTGCACTTTTAATAAAAGGATTTCTATAAGGCTTGATATTTTAAAATCACAATTCGTGTGCAAGCATAATATCCCAGACAAAATATTGCCCGGGATATTCACACAATTTAAGCATATTGCTTCTTAGCTTCTTCCTTATTAAAAAAGCTTCGTAAGGCTTGGAAAACATCGACTTTTTGCTTGAGGATATAATAGCGGAACTTTTCATCACTGATGTTTTTATACGCGGACATTAAGGTTGAGTGGCGGTTGTATTGGTTAACCTCTCCATACCCAAACATATTTGAAACCTTCATTAATTCATCAACAAGCTTGACACACCGGGCATTATCTGAAGTTAAATTATCACCATCTGAAAAATGAAATGGATAAATATTATAGCGGGCTGGTTGATATTTTTCTCCAACTAACTCTAAGGCTTTTCGGTATGCAGATGAACAGATGGTCCCCCCGCTTTCTCCTTTAGAAAAGAAATCTTCCTCTGTGACCACTTTTGCTTCTGTATGGTGAGCAATAAATTCGATATCAACTGTTTCATACTTTGTTCGCAGAAAACGTGTCATCCAAAAAAAGAAACTGCGCGCCATATACTTTTCCCAAATCCCCATACTTCCACTGGTATCCATCATTGCTAACACAACAGCTTTTGATTCAGGCTTCACTATTTCATTCCATGTTTTAAATTTTAAATCCTCTGGATAAATCGGGTAAAAGCTGGCTTCACCAAGCATTGCATTCCTTTTGTATGCAGAGAGCATTGTTTTCTTTTTATCAATATTCCCCATCAATCCAGTTTTCCGGATATCATTAAATTCAATATCTTCGACAACATTTTCATCCCGTTCTTTTTGCTGAAGGTTTGGAAGCTCTAATTCTTTGAATAATGCTTCTTCGAGTTCCATGATAGAAACCTCTGCTTCATAATAATCTTCTCCAGCTTTGTCACCGGCTCCCTGACCTTTCCCTGGACCTTGCGCTGCTTCTGAACCATCCCGAGCTACTACATCACCGACTTTACTGTCCCCATCTCCTTGGCCCACATGTTTATTCTTATCATAGTTGTAACGAATCTTATACTCATCCAATGAGCGAATAGGAATTTTCACAACATCTTTTCCGTTAGACATGATGATGCTTTCTTCGGAGATTAAATCAGGTAAATTATTTCGAATCGCCTCTTGGACTTTTTCTTGATGTCGTTTTTGATCATCGTGGCCTTTGCGATGGAGGGACCAATCTTCATTCGATATGGCGAAGTTCTGAGCATTTCCTTTTGACATTTTATTTCCCCCTCCAGAAATTTTTTTTCATTTTTTATGCACACTTTCCCGAAAGTTAACATACATTACCTTGAATGAACATTTCTCCAAAAAAACAATCTTTTAATAGAGATTACTTTATCCTATGCGTCAAAATGGATTTATTGACAAAGAATTTCGAAAATTGGGCTTAGTCGTCTCAAAATAGACAAGTATCCTTTATTGCCCATAAATGTATTTTTATACACTCGAAAGAATAGAAGGTGCCAGGCACCAAATTGTTAATTTGGTGCCTGGCACCTTTTTACTTATTTTTCCTCTTTATGCTGCTTAGGATCTGGATCTTTTCCATCCTTTTCTAATTCTTGGTTGGTTCGCATATGCTCCATCATCTTAGATTGTTCGTGGAGGTCTTTCATATTGCGGATCATCGTATTTTCTGATTGATTATGTTCTTTATTTTGATCTTTATTGCTCATCATTATCACCTCTATTAGGTTCATTACTACTCTATACCCGCTTTAAAACTTTAATAAACAGGATGGTGCCAGGCACCTTTTGCAAAAAAGGTGCCTGGCACCATCTCTCTTTTACCGGTTTAACAGACTTCCTACGTAACGGAGCAGTTCGTTTGCAGAGGTGGAGTTATAGCCGTGTTCGTCGATGAGACGGGCGACAACCTCGTTTACTTTCTTTAATTGCTGCTCATCTGGTGTTTTCGTCGATGTGGTGATTTTAACAACATCCTTCAAATCAGCAAATAATTTCTTCTGAATCGCTTCCCGCAGACGTTCATGTGAATTATAATCAAATCGTTTACCTTTTCGTGCGTAAGCTGAGATGCGGATTAAGATTTCTTCACGGAAAGCCTTTTTGGCATTCTCTGATATCCCGATTTGTTCCTCGATCGAACGCATTAGCTTTTCATCTGGATTCATCTCTTCCCCTGTTAATGGATCACGAAGCTTGTTTTTATTGCAGTACGCCTCAACATTATCAAGATAATTATCCATTAGAGTTTTAGCAGACTCTTCGTATGAGTATACAAATGCCTTTTGTACTTCTTTTTTCGCGATGTCATCATACTCTTTTCTGGCAACAGAAATAAAGTTCAAATACCGCTCACGATCTTCGTTGGAAATAGATGGGTGCTGATCAAGTCCTTCTTTAAGCGCCCGCAGGACGTCAAGGGCATTAATAGAAGGCACTTCTTTCCTAATGATCGTTGAAGATATCCGGTTGATGACATAACGCGGGTCAATCCCGCTCATCCCTTCATCCGAATATTCCTTCTTCATCTCATTTACATCGGCATTATTGAAGCCTTCTACATTTTCTCCATCATACAATCTCATCTTCTTCACCAAATCAATGTCCGAACGCTTCGGCTCCTTTAAACGAGACAAAATCGTAAACATAGCCGCAACCTTTAATGTATGAGGAGCAATATGAACCTCTGACACATCACTTTCGCGAATCATCTTATCATAAATCCGCTCTTCTTCTGTCACCTTTAAATTATAAGGAATCGGCATGACAATAATACGGGAATGCAAGGCTTCATTTTTCTTATTCGAAATAAATGAACGATATTCTGTTTCATTCGTGTGAGCCACAATGAGCTCATCCGCTGAAATTAATGCAAAACGGCCAGCCTTAAAATTACCTTCTTGCGTTAAAGATAATAAGTGCCAAAGAAATTTTTCATCACACTTTAACATCTCCTGAAACTCCATCATACCGCGATTCGCCTTGTTGAGCTCTCCGTCAAACCGGTAGGCTCTCGGATCTGATTCTGATCCATATTCAGCAATCGTTGAAAAGTCAATGCTCCCTGTTAAGTCGGCAATATCTTGAGACTTTGGATCAGAAGGACTGAAGGTTCCAATCCCTACCCGTTTATCTTCAGAGAAAAAGACGCGTTCAATCATCATGTCTTCTATTCTGCCGCCATATTCCTGTTCCAGTCTCATCATATTTAATGGAGAAAGATTTCCTTCGATGCGAATGCCATATTCCTCAAAGAAGTCCTCGCGCAAATGAATCGGTATTAAATGAAGCGGATCCTCATGCATCGGACAGCCTTTAATAGCAAAAACCGCCCCTCGGTCTGTAAGTGAATATTGCTCCAAACCCCTTTTTAGCATGGATACTAATGTTGATTTCCCACCGCTGACAGGCCCCATCAACAATAAAATCCTTTTACGAACATCTAAACGCTTCGCAGCTGGATGAAAATATTCTTCCACTAATCGTTCTAATGCATCTTCAAGCCCAAATAGCTGCTGATCAAAAAATTTATATTTTCTTGATCCGTTCATATCCTCAATACCGGAATCTTTAACCATATTGTAAACTCGAGAATGAGCGGATTGAGCAACCCACGGTTTTTCTTTTAAAATCTCTAAATACTCTACGAAGGTTCCTTCCCACTTCAAGCGTTGTTCTTCTTCTCTATACTTTTCAATTTTCTTTAAGATATCCATAAGGACCTCCTCCATCATTGATGTTACAAAGGGCAAGATTAATACAATTTATGCGAGGATGTCCTTTAACATGCGATAATTATTAAAGAAAAACAGTTCTATTCTTCAAAGAAGCAGACGCTGAATTTTCGAAAAAAACTTATGAAACATTCACTTGTCCTATTCAATAGGTTATAATAAAAAATAGAGTGAAAAGGCTATCAATTTTCAGGCAAAGAAGATAGGTTGGGTGACGGAATAATTAAGCCCGAACGGTTTACCTGAACTTTCTGGGGGATGATTATATGAAGGCAAAAATCGCAACCTTTCTGCAGCAAACGCCTTCACCGGTACTTCCTATACGAATAAACCTCACTTCACTTACAGTTTTCTTCACGAAAGGAGCATAACCATGAAAACGGCACTTTTAATGGGCGTCTGCTTAGCATTTTTAGTATCCATATTTACAGCGGGCTATGACGGAAAACCAGGATTAAGAAAGAAAAAATAAAACGACCTTCAAGGTACTGAAGGCCGTTTTTTCTTTTTCTGAGTTCCGACGGCTTCCTATTGCATTTTTCTTAGGAAAGTCTCGGATAGTCCTGCTGTCTCAGTGCTTCATAAATTAATATGGCAGCTGTATTTGATAAATTTAATGACCGGACATTTTCCGTCATTGGCAAGCGCAAACACTTTTCTAAATTGTTTTGAATCAGATCCTTTGGAAGACCTGTTGTTTCCTTGCCAAAGATAAAGAAATAATCTTGATCAAGGCTGCTGTAATCAAATGTTGTATGCGGCTTTTGCCCAAATTTCGTAATGAAGAAAAACTCTCCATTTTGGTTTTTTTCAAATAATTCTTCTAAAGAATCATAATATATGACCGTTACAAACTCCCAATAATCTAATCCTGCCCGTTTAAGCATTTTATCATCTGTAGAAAATCCGAGCGGACGGATTAAATGCAGAGTTGTATTTGTTGCTGCACATGTACGGGCAATATTCCCTGTATTCGCTGGAATTTCCGGCTGATATAATACTACATGTAGTCCCAAAACCTTCACCTCATCTATTTCTATATCCGTTATATAGTATACCATTGTTATTTTTTCGAGGAATCATCGATTATATGAAAAAACTTATATTTAATATTAGGCGTATAGGCAGTTGAATCCTCATACGACCAATATCTCATTCGGCTGTTATAGGTTTGGGCATTGACAAGCGGCATCTGACTTTTATCCTTCGCCACAACAAAGGTCGTATGATCGTACCTGCCGTCCCCCTGAAAATCATAGGCAATAACGTCCCCTGGCATAAGCTGCTGTGCGGTAGAAACCTCTCGTCCCCGTAAACCAGTCTTTGACTGCGGCAGAAACATTCGCATCGAATTAGCGACTGTCCAGCTATAGCTCCAATTATTATTCTGCATCCACCAGCCGCTGGACCGATTAGGATACCCCCTCATTTTAGCCCCGCCTGCATGAAGACATTGCGAAATGAAATTCGTACAATTCACATCGAAGTTTTTGTAGGCGGGATTTTCACTATCCCACCACCGCTCAGCATATTGAACAGCAGCCAGCCGATCATAGTGAAAATTGGTTCTTGGAAAGTCCTCCTCTTCAGCTTCCAATTCAGCACTTGCTTCTTGAAAAGGAAAAGGAAGCTCCCTATCAGAAATAATTTCTTCCAAATAAAATAAAGCTTTTCTATTTTCAACAGTTTCTTCTATATATAATTTCGCATGATCATTATATAAAAATTGATAATGTGCTTTATACTCAATTTCTTTTTCGGTCCTTGAAGAATCGGCGACTTTTTGAATGGAGACCCTTACCTTTCCTTTCATCAGGTCTACATTTCTCCGTTTTAAAAGCTCATATTTATTTTCAACCTTTTGCATATCATCGATCATTCTTAAGCTTTCAGATTCTCTTCGATTGATTAAACGTTCAAGCCTGCTTTCCAGAAGCTCAGCTATTGCCTGTTTCATAGGTTCACCTACCATTTATATAATAGTAAGGCAGTTTTCGCAAAACTTTACTTCCTCTTGAGAAAAAAAGGTCTCTTGAGGTGAGAAGTGAGAACTAAAGTCTTAAAGCTAACGGCAAATCACCGATTGCCTTGTTTAATATGTTACATTTACGAAAAGAGCCGATAGTAAAGCCTATGATTAGAACAAGCCTATTTATTAATCATGTTTAACCCCTTTTCAATTTCCTTGGCAGCTTCTTCGTCAGTTTCTTTTTCCAAAGCAAGCTCAAGCTCTTTTTTATAGTTCTCATCCCCGATTTTTCCAATCGCCCATCCTGCAGTCCCTCGAATAACAGGACGCGGATCCTTATGCAACAGCATTGTTAAATCCGGAAGAGCAGTTGTGTCCTTAAAGTGTGCAAGCGCAAGAATAGCATTGCGCTGAATCGGCTTCTTGCCTCTCCATGAACCGGATACATGCCCGTACTTTTCCTTAAACTCTCTATTGCTCATTGTTAATAATGGTTTTAATTTTGGCTTAGCGATTTCTGGATCAGGCTCCATTTCAGCATGAAGATGGAAATCTTTGCCCTTGTTTTCTGGGCAAACGGTTTGACACGTATCACAGCCGTATAGCCTGTTTCCAATTTTGGAACGGTATTGTTCAGGCAAAAACCCTTTTGTTTGCGTGAGAAAAGCAATGCATTTATTTGAATCCAGCTGTCCTCCCTGAACCAATGCTCCTGTTGGACAGACATCCACACACTTATTACAGCTTCCGCAGCGATCCTCCATTGGTGTATCAGGCTCAAAAGGGATATTCGTAACGATCTCTCCTAAATACACATAAGAACCAAACTCTGGTGTGATGATTGCACAGTTCTTCCCGCTCCAGCCAATCCCTGCCCGCTCAGCTGCTGCCCGGTCAGAAAGCTCGCCTGTATCAACCATTGATTTCGATTTTGCTCCAGGCGCACATGCCTGAAGATACTCCTCCAGCTGCTTTAGCTTCGACCGCAAAACCGTATGATAATCTTGACCCCAGGAAGCTCTGCAAAAGATACCACGGCGATCATCCTTTGTACTTCGCGGAGGATTTTTCATTTTCGAAGGGTAGGCAAGGGCAATTGCGATAATGGAACGTGCTTTCGGCAGAAGCAGCTCAGGATTTGTCCTTTTTTCAATATCTGGTTCTTCAAACCCAGATTGATAGCCCAGTGCCTGCTGCACAAGCAGCCGCTGTTTTAAGCTTTCAAAAATATCTGCACTTGCAAATCCGATTTTATCGATTCCAATCTCTTTACTATACTGAATCACGTCTTTTTTTAATGCTTGATAATCCATTGAAGAGCCTCCTTTCTAGTCAAGACTTTAATCGTATTGGCATTCCCGCCATTATATTATGTTAAAATAGATCAAACAAACTGTGGAGGGGATAATAAATGGAAATTTCATCTTCTATAAAAGACATCATACCTCATTTTAAGCTTGGAATCATTCACTACAAAAATATTGAAGTAAGTGACTCACCTCAAATGTTAAAAGGACGTTTCCGCTTATTTCAAGAATCCCTCTTTTTTGAGCTTGAAGAGAAAAATATAAATGAACTGCCAGGTATCAAAATATGGAGAGAGCTTTTCAAAAAAATCGGGACAGATCCTAACCGCTACCGCCCATCTAATGAAGCATTATACCGCCGAATCAAAAAACAGCAATACATAGGAACTGTCCATTCAGCTGCAGACCTCAACAATTTCTTTTCATTGCAATACGAAATCCCGCTTGGCATTTATGATAGTGACAAATTAAATGGAAAGATAGAACTCAGAATAGGCACCGAGACTGATCATTATTTAGCCATTAACAATCGCGAAGTCAATATGCAGCATAAATTTGTAACCGCTGACGAAACGGGTGCATTTGGAAGCCCTTTTGTCGATTCCAAGAGAACAGCCGTCACACTAGAGACGAAAAATGCCGTGCAAATCATCTATTTAGAGCCATCCATGGAAGAAAAGGATCGAAATGAACTACTGTCATCATTGGCGGAAATGTTTACACAAATACATGGTGGTGAAGCAGATATTGAAATTATTACATAAACTGTTCAGAACACTTTGAGTAAAGGAATACAGGTTCAGGCTTTCTATTGCAGTACCGAATGACCTATAGGCAAAATGCAGGTATCAAATGAATGGGCAATTTATATTCATTTGTGCTTGATTTTGCCTAGACGCTGGATCCCAACAATGTAATCAAACGAAAAACTTTCAATCACATTAAAAAACGCAATGCTTCGTTTTCAAAGAAACGAAACACTGCGTTGAAACACATATGTATGGAGCGGGTGATGAGAATCGAACTCACGACATCAGCTTGGAAGGCTGAGGTTTTACCACTAAACTACACCCGCAATTTGCTAACAGAAATTATCTTAACAAAATCTTAATGTTTATGCAATAGTTTTCCACAAAAAACGACATTTTTTTACGTTATCTTCATATTAAGTTCCTACTAAATTAATATGCGGGTTCTCTATTTCTTGACTTTCAATAGTTATTCCCCAAGATTCTAGCATCCAATCCAATCCCCAAGCAGCCTTTTAAAACTCTACTTATTTGTAATAAATTAAATAATACCTTCATAGGAAGGTTATATTTGTTTCTTGATAGAAAAAATGATTCATATTTTCATCAATCCATAAAACAAGCTGCATCTTAAGAGTAAAAAACCTCTTTTTTACTTAATAGGCACTGCCACCTATCTTCATTTATCTGGTTCTCCTTCTATTTTCCTAATTATCCTTAAATAAGGAAATATATCTATTTCTTTACAAAAGTTACATATTTGATTAATAAATAATTGCTAGTTTAATAGTGTATTACAAATAAATGGATTTGGAGGAGTATAATGAAACGGTTTTGGTTAATTTGGGTTGTTACTGTTGCTCTATTCACTAGTCTATTTACACCATTTGCAATGGCTGCTCCGCCAGCTGCAAAGTTTGACCGGTCTCCTGTTGAAGATAAACAGGCACCAATCTCATCCAAAAAAGATGAACCGCAAACAGTACTAAATGAAGAAAGTGGTTCTACACTTGTTACAAACCTTCAAAAAACAACAATCGGAAAAGGTGTTGAATTAACGACTTTTGAACGGTTTGATGCGCGCGGTTGGTTGAACGGTGAAATATTAAAAGTAGATCTTGGCAACAAAGCGGTATCGGCTGACCTATTGCACCCTGGTCATGTATCAAGTGCCGAACCATTATCTTTTGCAGCAAAACGGAACGGTGCAATCGCTGGTGTAAACGGAGACTTCTTTGACATTAACGGAACGAAAGCTCCAATCGGCGCTGAGATTGAAAAAGGCAAGCTTATTAAAGGAGCTAATCCAGGAAGAGAACAGTCAGCTGGTGTAAGTACAGAGGGCATTGGACAGCTGGCAAGCATTATGTTAGCAGGAACAGTAAGTTTCCAAAGCAGCCAGCATTCTCTTGCGGCATTAAACCAAAGCAGCATTCCAGCAAACGGCATTGGGTTATTTACACCTTTATGGGGAAAAGCATCAAGAAGCGCTGCAGTTTTTAATTCAAAGTCTGTTTATGAAATAATCGTAAAAAACGGGAAAGTTATTGAAGCGAAAGAAGAGATTGGCACAGGGAGCATTGAAGAAAACACATTGGTTTTAGTAGGACGCGAAGAAGGAGCAGCAAAACTCAAGCAATTGAATGTTGGAGATGAGGTTTCTATCCAATATGAACCAAAAGCTTCAAATGGAAAGCCATTTCAATTTGCGATCGGCGGAAATCCTGTTTTAGTTAAGGACGGTGAAGTACAAACGCTTGATGATCAAGTAACGGCCCCTCGAACCGCGGTCGGCTACTCGAAGGATGGAAAAGAGATGTATTTAGTAACAGTTGACGGCCGCCAGACAAGCAGCCGGGGTATGACACTTCAAGAAATGGGCCATCTAATGAAAGAGTTTGGTTCCTACCATTCATTGAACCTCGATGGCGGCGGTTCAACAACCATGCTCGCTCGCACTCCTGGAGAAGAGGATCCGAAAGTTGTCAATGTTCCTTCTGATGGTCACGAACGACCCGTTCCAAACGGCATAGGAATTTATACGGAAAAAGGAAACGGGAAGCTAACAGGCTTGAATGTTTTTACTCAAACTCAATTAGAAAATGCGATTCGTGTATTCCCGGGTCTAACAAGAAAATTCACAGCAAAAGGCTATGATGATGCTTACGATCCAATCGAGACAAAAGAGATTAAATGGAAAACATATCCTTCTAAATTTGGAACATTTGCAAAAGATGGCGTATTCACTGCTGAAAAACCAGGCAGAGCCAATGCTGAAGCATCCGTAAAAGGAGTAAAAGGAATTAGCCGTGTTCATGTGCTCAACCAATTGGATCGGATTGAGTCAAACAAATCAAGGCTTGGTCTGGCAGAAGGGGCAAATGACGAATTCTTCGTTACTGGCTATGATGGAAATGGTTACAGCGCTCCAATTGAACCCCAAGATGTTTCTTTATCCTACGATCAATCCGTAATTAAAATTGAACAAACAGAAGCTGGCAATTTCTTAGTGACGCCGAAAGTAAAGGAAGGCTCTGCCCTTGTAACGATGACAGTAAACGGCAAGGAAGCATACCTTCCTGTAACGATTGGCTTAAAAACAGAAACGGTATCAGAAATGGAAGATTTGTCAAAGTGGAGCTTTTCTTCTGCCCGCGGATCGGGAACGATTGAACCGGCAGAAGGCCGAAATAAAAATGGCGTGAAAGTAAAATTTGACTTCACCCAATCAACCGGAACCAGAACGGCAAACGTCCACCCGGCAGAGCCGATAAAGCTTCCCGGCGAACCCCAGTCAATCAGCGTATGGGTAAAAGGTGACGGCAAAGGGGAATGGATGTCCTTTACAACAAAAGGGGCTGATGGCCGTTATCATTATTTGTATGGTCCATATGTCACATGGACAGGCTGGAAACAAGTCGAAATTGCGGTGCCAAGCGGTGTCGTTTATCCGCTGGAACTAAGAACCATCGGAGCGATTGAAACGAACAAATCTAAGCAATATAACGGCGAGCTCATCTATGATGATTTAACAGTTAAAGTAAGCCCAACCGTTGACGTTCCAACCTCAGCAAAAACAAAAGATTCATTTATTTTGCAAAATGACGAAATTGGCAAGGAACGCTGGAAATTCGCCATTCTCGCTGACAGCCAATTTGTTGGTCGATCACCAAATAGTCAGCAGGTTAAGATCGCCCGAGAAAGCTTGCAGCAAATTGTAAAGGAAAAACCTGAATTTTTAGTAATTGGCGGAGATTTTGTAGATACTGCATACCCTGAAGACTTTGCGTTAGCAAAGAAAATCCTGGACGAGGAAGTCGGTGACCGTTTCCCTATTTATTATGTTCCAGGAAATCACGAGATTATGGGAACTGGCAATTTAGATAACTTTAAGAAAAGTTTCGGACAAAACCGTTATTCCTTTGCCCATAAGGGTACACAATTTGTGTTACTAGACTCCTCTTCAGGAAGCTTTCGGACTTCAGACTTTCAACAATTAGTCGAATTGAGGAAAACAATTGATAAAGCCATGAAGGATCCTGAAATAAGAAATCTAGTCGTTTTCGGTCATCACCCTACACGCGATCCGCTTTCAACAAAGAACAGCCAATTGAGCGATCGAAAAGAAGCAGAGCTCATTGAATCGTGGCTGACAGTGTTTAGAGAAATGTCAGGCGGTAAAGGAGCTATGTACATTTCAGGACATGCCCACACAGTAAATATGGAACGGGTAGATGGCGTACCATATATGGTAGTCGGTCCTGCTGGAAAGGCTCCCTATGGAGCGGCAGATAACGGTGGATTTTATTCTTGGACAATGTTTGGAGTACAGCCAAATGCAAGGTTACAGCCATCAATATCTGGTGTAAACAATGGGCAAACAAATTGGATTACAGCGAAAGTCAACCCTCTTCTTGAAAGCATCACAATAGATGCTCCAAGCACGATTGCTTCTGGAGAAATAACAGAAGTAAAAGCAACAGGCCATCAGCCAGCAGGCCTTAACTTTCCACTCCGCTACCCGGCAAGTGTTACATGGACTGGAAGTGAAAACGTATTTATCGGCAGTGGCGAAGCTGCAAACAAAGCCTTAGAATCAAAAAAATATGACGCTGTCTTTGATTCAGCCTCTGGAAAATTACATGCACTTAAGCAAGGGGAAATAAAATTAAGCGTAGAATCAAATGGTAAAGCATCTGAAAAATCAATAAGCATCCAATAAGAATATGAAACAGCCGATTGCTTATAAAAGCAATCGGCTTATTGATGCAAACTTGGTTAGGGTGAGATAACAAGTACTTATTATGACACTGCAATAAAATTTTCGTTCTATTTAAAAAGCACCTGTTTCCCAGGAGAAATAGGTGCTTTCCATAGTCATTATTACAATAAAGGTACTCCGTGACGAAGATATGCTGCCGCTTCTAAATCGGAAATTCCATTAATCTTTGCGACTTCCTTCATTTCAGCTGAAATCTTCGGAGCATAGGCTGCTGGAGGTGCGGCATGTCCCATATAACGCTGACGTGCAGGGTTTTGACCAGGGAATGGCCCCCATATTGCAAAGGTAACGCCAGGAGATTGAATATTAAGGAAAAAGGTTTTCCCATCAGGTGAGAACGTAGGCCCGCAAAATTCAGAACCGTTCATGCGGTTATTTGCAAACAGGTATACTTCTCCTTCAGGAGTGATTCCCAATACACGATTGCCGTTATCCCCGTCTTCAGCAAATAACAAATCTCCCCAAGGTGTAATACAAATGTTATCCGGGCTTTCCATTTTATTCGCATCAGTACCTTCATAAAATAGCTCTAACGTTTCGGTTGCTGGAATGTAACGGTAAATTTGTCCAAGACGCTTTTCTCCTCCGGCTGTATCGTCAAACCAGAAAACTCCCCCGGCAAAGTAAGCCCCTTCCAAGCGATTGAACCGTACACATCCTTTTGAAAGGGCATCGTCATGAGGTTCTTCCTTATTAACATCCTTCCATACTACACCGAACTTTTGACCTGGGTTCATGAAGTCAGCATCTGGATTTGTTTTTTCTTCGATCGCCATTGCTTGCAGCTTCCCACCCTTTTGCAAGGCACCAGGACGCTTGCTTGTGTCATTTGGAATATAACGGTAGAGGAAGCTTGAACGTTCATCATTCGTAGGATCATTCGGATCAATTTTCCCCCGGAAGTCATCTTCAGTTAAATAAACAATTCCTGTTGCAGGGTCAATCGCCGTTGCTTCGTGGGAGAAAAAGCCCATATCTCTAATTGGTGTTTTAGATAGCTTGTTCTCTGGTTCATTTGGCATAACCTCAAATACATAGCCATGGTCATTTTCACGCGTTTCTTCACATGTTAACCATGTTCCCCAAGGTGTCGGTCCGCCGGCACAGTTTTGCATGGACCCTGAAGAAGTGACATATTCTGCAAACAGTCTTCGATCAGGTCCAATGACAAGTGCTGTTGTTCCACCTGGAGCCAGCTTGTTATATGGATTTTTGCCCTGTACAGCAGACTCTGATCCGCTTAACTCATGGTTACGAACTAAAATGGTTAGATGGCCGGGACCTTGAAATGCTGCCATCCCGTCAAAGTCCCCGGGAATCGGTGCACCATTTGTCAAAGTTTTTCCTTCTTCAGAAATAATGCGATATTGGAACCCTTTTGGGAGATCAATAACCCCGCCAGGATCCTTCACCAATGGTCCGAAACCCTTAAAGGAATTATTTACTTTTTGTGCTGCGCTTCCTTTTGATGCTCCAATTGCTTCAGTTGGATTCGCTCCCAACAACCCTGCAGAACCAAGCGTTAATGCAACTGTACTCATGCCACCTAGTTTGATAAAATCCCTTCTATTAAACTGTTTACGTCCGCTTCCCTTACCTGACATGTATAAAACCTCCTTATTAGTAACGGTACTCTTTTTTTAGATTCGATATATTTTAAAAATCCTGGACGTTATTATTTCACTTCACCGTCAGTTTGCCTTGCTTCAAAAGTCCATTCAAGAGCTAATGAATCTCCTTGAAATACATTTTGGTCTTTTCCGTTATCAACGAAGTTGAACTTAACAAGAAGTTCGTGGGATGAACCAGAAGGAAGGCCTTTTTCTCCTAACCATGGATAAAATACGTGCTGATCAACCGCTTCAGGTGTCATTTTTTTAAGATCTGCTAGAGTAGTTTTATAGATAACTTCATGTAAATTATTGATGTTATATAAAAATTCGACTTCAATATGCTTGCCAAAATCCTCTGATCCGTTGTCTCCACCAGCATCATTGACTTTGTAGGCTGTATCTAACAATACGTGCTCAATGTCCAATGTACCATTGTTTTCAAGATTAAAAGTACGGGTAACTGAGTCGCCTGGTTTAAGACTATCCACATCGACAATTGTTGTCGGATTTGCTGCTAAATCCAATGTACCAGCAGCAAAAGTGTTGCTTGTAACTTCTGTGTCACTGAAATAAGCGTACGTTCCTCCTCCAACAAGTGATAATCCCAAAGCCGCAGATGCTACTCCCATGATAAGGCTCTTTTTAATACTCATTCCTAATTCCTCCCTTTTTTTATACTTAATTTATTGAATCCACTTTCGCGGAGACCCAACTATAAAAATGTTTCTGAAAACTTTTGACTCTCCCTGAAGTGAGAGGTAAGAAATGGGACTTGGAGCAATCGACAAACTGACCTAATGCTCTTTTTCACCTTAGAGAGCATTAATACTCAATCAGAACCAAATACTTCTCGTTTTTTCTTGCCATCAATTTCTGCAAGAGCTTTCCAAACAGTGAAAATAGAGTAGAGGATAAGGACGATTCCAGGGATGATTAAAAACATGGCACTTCCTATTTTCGAATTGGCAAAATTCAATAAGTACCCTAAATAAGGAATGGTAAAGCCGGTATACTCTGCATTCACATTTTGCGGCAGGACAGGCTCACGATCTGGACTGTCATTGTTGTCCCCTTTTGTAATATAGCTAAGCGGCTTGCCGCTTTCCTTCACCTCAACAACCCTGTGCGTGATCAAAAGTTCGTCTTTATTTGTATATGTGATTACATCTCCTTGTTGAAATTGCTCCTTATCCTCGGCAGGTTTAACCGCAATAACCGATCCCGTTTGGATACTAGGCTCCATTGAACCGGAAAGGACAGTTTTGAACTGATAACCGAAAATATTCGGTTCCCCGCCGGAAGCCTTTGAAGATATAACCGTAACAGCCATAAGGATCAAGATGAGAAATAGGATACTTGTGGCCAAGCTGCTCAAGGTTTTTATTGTTTTTTTGATCATTCAATTCATCTCCTATTAGGTTTTTCACTAATTGGTTTCGTTTGAAGGAATGTGAGTCTCTGATGGATTTTTTGTTGGTTCTTCATTTGTTTCGCTTGGGGAAGGTTCCGAGATGCTGTGGTTGTTTTCTGGACTGCTCTTTTCAATGGTTTTCTTTTTAGTTTGGTGTTTTTGTTCTTTGTCTGAATTTTGTTGTTCTGTTACTTGCTGTGGATGACTTGACTGCGGAGGGGCTTTAGTTGTAGTGTCTTCTGCTCGTTGATGGCTTTTGGAATTATCATGTTCAGCTTTTTTGCATGATACTATTACATCTTCACTCCAAATGGCTTCGGTTTCCGAATGACCTGGTGTTTTATTAGATCGAAATATGTATGCACCATTTTTGGTTGGATGATAGGTTATTGTTACGGTGTCACCAGGTGCTGGTACTTGAATTTTTCCAGAATGGACGACTGTTCGCTTTTCCTGATTTCCTTCAGGCAGCCAGTACACCTCATATTGAACAGGTTCTTTGACAGCTGCAGAATCTTGACTGTTTTGCAATTTTGCGTAAATACCCTCACATTTACCCATAGCCCCGGAACCATTTTTCACAAAAGATAATGAGCTTGTCCACGTTCCGGCTTTCATTAAGCCAGTAATTTTATGAGTATCATTAAAGGAAGCAGCTGTAGGTGCGGTAAGCTGGGTTAAAATGAAAAATAATAAATAATAAAAGCATGCGATTTTAATAATTAGAAAGGCTGGGGCCTTTCGGACTTTACTTGTCGAGAGATGTTCTTTTCCGATTGTCCTCACCTCTTCTTTGCAAACTTTATTTTTTAATGGAAAAATGCTGGATTTAGTCCTTTTATGTAGGGAAAATCTATCTTCTCGTATGACAATTCGATTATTTATTCTAATATTTGCACTACTTCATCATAGGAGATTATTATTAAGGCAAAGTAAATAATGAGTAAATTAGATGTAAATATTTGAAAATAGGTATAAAAAACTATGATGAATTACCGATATAAACTGGTTAAGCTTTTAATATGTGAGTGGTAAAATGTCTTTGCTTGGAGATGAGATGTACATCAAATTTTTTTGTCTAACTAGATTCTTTAACCTGTACCAGAAAGGCCTTTTTCCTATTAATCCCTTTCATTAGACAAAAAACGATCTAGCATAGTTGCTAGACCGTTTATAAAATACAATGATAGATAAATCCTTCTATAACTTTATCGGTTATTTAGAGCCTTATTCCCTCACAAATTGGACATCTCCTTTTACTTCAACACCCTTAGGCACACGAATGTAGAGGACATTTTCTCCCCAAATCTGTCCTTCATCTGAAAATGAGTATATATCTTTTTTTCCGAAAATTGAGAAAATGTAAATTCCTTATCAAATTTTCCAATACTTATTTCTGTTGTAGATTCTATTATACTCAATGATTTGCCTACTAATTGTATAGCAAAGGGACGGATTTCATCAGTGAGATCAAAATTCTCAATTATTGTTCTTGTATGATATTGGGTGACCTCGATTTTCCCACCATTTACATCTTTTCTTTCTACCAATATAAACCCTGTAGACTGCTTTTCTGACACAGTAATTTCAAGCTGATTTCCTTCATAAGTAAAGTCCTGTTGATTCTTAATTTTGACACCCTCTATGTTTTCCTTATCGATCTGCTTCCCATCCAAGGCTGCATCCGTTAATAATTGACGTTCCTTCTCCGCTTTTGCTAATTCTTCCTTATTATCGATGATTTTCGATGAAGCTTTTGGGCGTCACAACCTTACACGTTAATATATAAAAGGTATCCAAGTTTTTTATACTATTTCTTAATTGATAAATGTAGAATTTGATCTCCAACCCTCTTCAGTTGGTCTAAATCAAATATCTCATCAAACTTTAATTTTTTCTTACCATATTGAATGTGAAGTCCTTTTTCAAGTATCCCATCTTTGAACCAACTAACATTGATAATTGTCTGATACCGAAACTTTTCCATATGATCCAAATCTTTTGTTAAGAAAAGTATTCTTTTATTTGTCACCACTATATAACCTTTAATCTCTTTCTTGCTTAATTTATTAAATTCACAAAATAAAAATGTAAGACCTATCTCATTTTTCTCAAATACTCTTTCATCCAGAGCTTTGAAAAATTCTTTATTCCTTCTTACCTCATCGAACTCATACGTTGTATAGTTCATGTTGTCTATGTCAACGACTTTTGACAGTAAAGTAAGAACTTCTTGTTTTTCTTTAGCTTCATTTTCTCTTTTTATTCTTTCATTTTCTAATCTTTTTTCAACTTCTTTCTTTTTAAGCGCTTCCATTTTCTCTAAATTTTCTTTTTTCTTACGAGCTTTTTCATCTTCTTTTTGCTTCCTATAATTCTCTACTTTTTGTGTAACTTGCTCATGGTCTTGCTTTTTAGTAATTAGTTTTACGAAAATATCTTCAACATTATAACAAAATGTTCTATAGATTCCCATACTAGCTATCCTCCTTATCCGACCATTTTTTTAGCTACATAAAATCGACGTGCCAACCATCCAAAAATAATAACACCTAATCCACCAACAGTGGTTGCTGTATCTTCCTTTTTCTCAGTTTCATAATCTTCAAAGCCCTTCTCATAATAGTGTTTATAAATTACTTCAGACTTTAAATAGGTTTTCGGAATACTATATTCCTTACCACTAAATCCATAATTGTATCCAGCTTCTTGGATGCTTTTAATCTCTTTGTTTGACTCGAAACCTTCTTTATACCACTCAATAAATTTCTCATTCTCATATTGTGGTACTTTGTACTCTAACATTGTAAAAGCTTTTTCATACCCTTTTTTAATATAGTCATCTTTTAGCTCTTTCTGACCCTTTTCAAATCCTAATTGATATGCTTCGATGTATATATCCTTAATATCTTTAGGTTCATTATTTATATCCTTTTTACCATCTTTGTAGCCCTTATCCTCAAACTCTTTTTTCTTTGCTTCTTCTCTTATTGAAACGGATTTATTAAATCCTTCTTCAAACGTTATTTTTAGTTGTTCATTTTCTAGATACTTTATTGGAACTTCAATTTTGTCCTGTTTACTACCCAAGACCTGTCCCGCTTCATTAGCATTCTTTTTTTCTGTTTCAAGTTTCAGAATGCCTTCTTTATAACCCTTTTGATAACTTGTTGTATAACCCTCAACATAGGCATCTGAACCCGTTACATTTAAATTTTCTTCTTTTCCTTTAGAACCATCATTTAACCCTGCTGTATAACCTTCTTTTTCTCCTTTTGCAATCTCCTGATCAGCTGTTACTTTAGCAATTTGTGCTGGACTTCCATTAATCTTTGAAGTGTCATAATCGCTTGGAGCTTCACAAGGTATACCATCATCTACCTTGTTTCCCCAACCATCTAGCCTTTCAGGATCGTTTGTTTTGCTATATCCCTTGGAATTCCAATAATCAACTACTTCTTCATAACTCGCAAAATCTGAACAATCCTTATCTAAAGAATGATTAGTTGAACTTTCTGTAGAAGTTTCATTAGTAGAATTAGATGTAGATGAAGAAATATCTCCACCACCATTATGATAATGGTAGCCTGTACATAACCCTTTGGCTTTTGATTTTTCACTGCAATTGTGTCCACCACTACTGTCAGTACGTCCAGAGTGTGCACCCGCCATGTTTTGAAAAGAAATTATTAATAATAGGACCAATAACAACGATACCCTTTTCATGTTAACCCCCCTTAAAATTCTGTTTTCTATATAATATATAGACTATTTTACTACTTTTTTATAGTTTTTACAGATGAAAATTGGATTTTTTACTACTATGTGGAAAAATACCCATACCTTGTAACTGAGTATAAACTATTAAATTAAGGAGAAATATTGTTGAGTAAGATAAAAAAGTAATTACATCTTATCAGTGAAACATTTAAACAAAAGAGTTTTATACCTATGAGAAAATCCATTTGTCAACTTTTGCGGTGTTTATAACCTGAAATTCTTCATATTATAAATTATTTATACCTCTTACCGTTCTCCTTGTGAAATGGAAAATACTCAAACGATTTATTGTGAGGACTTGTCGACGCCGAGATGGATTTTACACTTTTTGCTGACTTTTGCTTTACACTTTACTGGAAGATGGAGCAGGTATCTTGTCACTTTACTTGGAGCCTCTGCGGGCAAGAGTGTGAGCCAAGAAGCCATAGCTATCTAGCATTATGGCTCTGCCACCAAGGCTATCATGCCCACTTCTCCAAATAAAGTGCACGTCTTTTATGGTAATTAAGTGTAAACCCTTAATCAGCAGAAACTGTCAACTTTATTCTGGCGTTTACAGGACTGTTTTTAAGAAATAAAAAAAAGTTCCTTACACTATGTAAGAAACGTGAAATAATAGCATTTATATCAAAATGCCAGAGCAGAATCGACTCTCTCGCAGGAACACGTTTTTTAAGTCATGCGCGTGAGCCAATTCCCCCCTTTGGCTTAATAAAAATGGTACCAAGTGTAGCTTTATTATGTACCAAAAGGATGAACTATTATTTTATTATATTATTTTAATAATATTTTGCGGAAACTTTAATAATTTCATCTTTATACAAAAGTATATCATTTACACTTTCTAATTTATATGTTGTTTTTAATTCATCATTAATTTGGATATATTTATTACTTGTATTAAAACCTAGCCTACAAATCCATTTACGTATATTATCATCTATTAAAACGTTAAAATAACTTTTGTTATCTCGGTAAAAAATCCTACTTGCATCTATATTTTCTTTTAGCATTAATTTGATTAATACATAACCTTCTATTTCTTCCTCTGTTGTTATAATTACTGGTTCATCTGCTACCTTTTCAAGTTCTTCAATTAATTCGTCTTCTTTTGTCGAAGCTACTTCCTCATTATTAATCTGAACATCCAAATCTCTTTGACTTCCATCTGTTGAACTCAATGCCTTTTGAAGCTTATCATTTACCTTTTCATTAACAAATTGAGTTAAAGATTTTTTTAGAATATCTCTAAAGTTGTCAATTACTTTTTTTGTCTTAACACCTTGATAAACATCACTTAAGACAAACTTAATAAATTCTTCATTTGGTTCTTCCCATTGTTGGGTTAAGAACTTTTTAATTTCATTCGTATATTTTAGTTCAGATGCTGTAGTTAATACATTTTCCACATTAAAAAAATTCTTTCTGAATTTCGCTAGTTCTAAAAAATGATTATCTCTTAATTCAAGTAAATTAAATACGAAAAATGGTTTTTCATCCATTTTATTTGGTTCCTCTAAATCAGTAAAGAACTTATACTGAATTCCATTTGTCAAAATAGCAAACTTTGCTTTTGTGGTTCCAAAATACCGAAACAATTGGGAATCATGTTTATGTAACTTTTCATGTACACATTTTGCCTCAATTAAGATAACAGGGTTCACCCCGTCCATAATGGCATAATCAATTTTTTCCCCTTTCTTAATTCCAACGTCAGCTACGAACTCTGGTACAAATTCCTCAGGGTTAAAAATATCATATCCTAATGCTTGAATTAATGGCATAATTAGGGACGTTTTAGTTGCTTCCTCAGTTTGAATGTTATCTCTAATTCTTTCTATTCTACTTGAGAGCGTTTTAATTTGTTGAATGAAATTCTCCATATTGATTCCCCCTGGATAAAATTCTCTATAAAAAAGAAGAGAAGCATTAATTTTTTTCTTTATATAGTATATAAAACTTATTAACATCAATAAAAAATTATTACTAATGATGCTTTCTCATTAAAACAATTTCGGCTATAAAGTACCATATTCGAGATCTTCTTTCGTGGATATTTATGTTTATAAATAGAGATTGTGAAGGAATGCACTTAAAGTAAAGGCAATTTAGTTGAACAAACCTTTTTATTTATTATTGCAGTGATTATTGAAAACAAAGTATTAAATTTAAAACCATAAAATAAGTATTAGAAGTGAAAAGGAGTTGCCTAGTTATTTTTCTTCTTCTTTTCGTTATATCTCCAACTTTCTTTCTTTTTATTATTAGGGGAAAAGTCGTTTTTTTCAAAAAATCAAATTTCTTTCCTGCTTATGATAAGACTCGAAGGTGAGTGAACATGAAAAATAGAATAAAAACAAAAATGATAAAAATACTCAGTGGGAACAGGGCAACTCGATTAACCGTTCAAGTTGCAGATACTCAAAGAAAAAGAGAAAAGGGCTTAATGTTTGTTGGAAAATTACCCGAAAACGAGGGGATGTTATTTGTGTTTTCAGAAAAAATATATGGTGGCTTTTGGATGAAGGACACATTCATTCCATTATCTATTGCTTTTCTTGATTCAGATGGGAAAATTCTAAAAATACTTGATATGGTGCCTTGCAAAGAGGAAAAATGTCCTATCTATAATCCAGGACTTTTTTATCGTTATGCAATTGAAGTGAATCTTGGATGGTTTGAAAAGAATCAAATCAAAGAAGGGGATTATGTAAAGCTTGATTGAATTCATCTCACCTCACCTTCAATTCATAGAGGTGAGGTGATTTTTTAATGGATATTTATGTGTGAAATAATGTAATTAAGCTAAAGTTTAATAAAGGGTAAAAAGTAAAATAATTGGCACTCAATTAATTGGACGTTTTGTCCGTCCTCGAGTTTTTATGGCCAGTTTTCCTCCGTAAGACGTCTTGGGTTCTTCTAAGTCTTAAAGTGGGGTAACTGCCCATTAATATAAATTATTCCAATCTGATCATCATGGGAAATTGATGAATGGATCTAAAATAAATTTATTTCGTTCAAGTATGAACTTAATCTAATTTTATATGTTACTTAATAGTGATTGTAGTACCATCAAATTTGGTAAGAGAAAATCCACTAAAGCTCTCATTGTAGGTTTTACTAAAGTCCTTAAGAATCTCAATTGCGACTGCTTCCCCTAATTTTAAGCCCTCAATTCCATCAGAACGCCAATGGACACCGGCTGTATCACGACCTAGTGCAATATTGGAGGCAAGTTTATTTAATTCTCCACCTATTGTCAAATGAGCCCCTACGTAAGGAATTAAAGAAAGTCCATCAGAAGTTACTGTTACCGGATTTGGAATGACAAATGTTTCATTAAAAAATGCTTTAAGAACCGTAACTCCTGCTCCAACAATGCAAGCGTGCCCTGCCGGATAGGCAGGATGAGTAGGGCAACCCTCCGGATAAGCCATTGGTAACAAATAAGAGCCAAACTGATTGAAGACTTTAGAAACTACCTGAGAATCCAATAGTTCTGTGTGGATTGGGTACCTAGCTTTCCCAATTAAATGATTATGGACTCGTCCCCCGAATTCTTCCGGTCGAATTCTCCGATGAACCAAGAATTTTTGAAACCATGCAGCCTCAAGTGAAACGCGGGCTACCTTCGTTACTACATCTAGAATGTGGGCAGCACCAAAAGTTACAAAACCTCCCTCAGTTGCTGAATTTAGGTACGGATTGGATTGCTGAATTGCTCCCTTTCCAAAGCCTTGTAGAATCAAACAAGCAGAAAGAGGAGCTTGGAAGGTGAAATCTAGATGAACATATTCAGCCAAATCACGACCATTACGAATATAACGAGGTTCAGGATCAAATATCGGAGCCCCAGGAAGTGCTCCATTCTGAATGTTCAACCATTCCTCATACGATGTCATGTGGTCGGAGCCAGCTGGTGTGGTACGATATTGCTGAGTAATTGTTCTTGCTCCAAAAGGAATGTCCATCCAAAGAAACTGTGAGATGTATGGTCCAACGAGATCACCGGGTGTATCCCCACGGAACAAAGTCTCCGTCGTAACGGCTCCATGCACTTTTGGTCCACGAAAATCTGAAAGTCCCGATATCTCAGATGCAGCCGCTATTGTGAGAGGGTTGGTATCATATTCTTGAAAAGGTACATCACGAGTGAGGGATTGCCAATATATTTCTACCATTTCACCTGCCGCCCATGAACTACTGAATGTAGGCGGCACAGCTATACTCATTTTGTGACAATCAGATCCGATAAGATCAAACACATAAGCTCCTTGTGGATTCGCAAGCTTCACAACACCTCCCATAGGTATGGAATTAAAATCATTCACTTTACTGGAGTCAAGTGCTTTAATAAAGATATTATAGGAATTAATGTCCACTTCACCAAGTGAATTATGCGGTAATCCTTTTGAAAAGTTTCCAATTTTGTTAGGAAACAAACATTCGTCCCCATTACACAGATGATCTAAAAGAGGAGCCTCCCTCTGAAATTTTGCTGCTTTATATCGAACTTTAAATGCCTTCTCATTACGCTTTTCCGCATTTAAAGGTCCAATGACACACTTTTTTTTGTTGCTTTTCTTGTCTCTTCTTCTTCCCATATTATCACCTTATCTGTTTGAGATGTTAACCAACTAAAATCTATTATTCTCCTATACTTTAATTAACTAAGCACTAACTGCAGGAGTGTCATTTCATCATATGCAGGTTAATAATCAAGGGATCAGAATTGGGGAATAAGAATAACAGGATAGTAATAAGCAGGATGTTTTATAAAAAATGGAGAATTTCAACAGAAGTAGTTTATTTATTGAGATCTTTTAATACTCTAACTTTTCAAGGAGGAGATTACTTTGAAACGAGTTGACTTGCTTTTAAACGTACTAGATTCAACATTCGATAAAGAAAGTTGGTATGCCCCGTTTAAAGATGCTGTAAAAGGACTTACAGCCGAACAGGCAAACTGGAAACCTTCCGGAGAAGCAACTAAAACCATTTGGGAGAACGTTAATCATCTCATTTATTACAAAGAGAGACTTGCTGCAAACTTGGAAGGCCGTGAATGGACACATAATCTCGACGGTGATGAAACCTTTTATCTTACCGATCAATCAAATGATGATAAGGAATGGAGGAAAGTCGTTGAACGTTCCGAAAACGCTCAACGCAATTTAAAACAGGTATTGAGTGTAATTTCCGATCAAGAGCTTAACCAAAATTCACTTGAGGAGAAATTACTGAACATCATGCTTCATGATGCTTATCATACAGGCCAAATTATTCAATTAAGAAAATTGCAGGGGTCGTGGCCATCAAATCGTTGATCGAAAGAAGGAATATTTTTTTGTGAAATAAATAAAAGATAGGAACTTCATAGTTTTTCTATCAAAGGGCGCTATCCTAAAAAGGATGAGCGCTCTTTTTCCTTTTAATGGAATAAGGAGGTTTATTTTTCAAAAAATAGTTGCAATAGCACTCTATATGGAATATCCTATAATTAGTTGCAATAACATACTATTTGGGAGTTGATGTTTTCGTGGACAACGATATGAATAGGCCCTCCATGGGCGCTGGGTCGCCGCCTGGCAAATATATTTCGGCTATATACCGTCATCTGCAAATCCTCATAACAGCTCAGCTTCAGCCATTCCGAATCGGAAGCGGGCAGTATATCTTCTTGTTGACGATCGCGAAAAAAGAAGGGATTTCACAAAAAGCGCTAAGCGAGGAGCTTTTGATTGACAAGACAACAACGGCGAAGGCGATCAAAAAACTAGAAGCAGAAGGGTATGTGCAAAGGGAAACAAACCCCGCCGATAACCGTTATCATCTCCTTTATTTGACGGAATTAGGTAGAGAAGTTTTGCCGAAAGTAGCGGCAGTATTGCATGATATCAGTAGAAAAAGCCGAGTTGGCATAGATGAAGAGGAATATGAGTTTATGCTTTCTTTGCTAAAAAAGATGCTGTACAACATGAGCGAACAGGTTCGCCAAAGAGAGAAGAAGCTATGACTCAGCACCATCAACAGAATCGGGTGGGCAAACAAGCTTTCTTTACATCCATTATTTCATTTTTTTCTCTTATGTATGAATCATTCTGTTGGATTACACTTTCCAGTTCGGTAAAGATACGTGTACCAAAGTCCAGCTGGAAAGTAGAAATATTTATTTGAATAAAGGAGAGTGAAAAATTTGGAGGAGGAAATGAAAAGACCATTTGAAGTGGATTCGGAGTATCCATTTAAGGACCATTGGCTACCTTATCATGACGGATATATTCATTACATTGACGAAGGACAAGGGCCGACAGTTCTTCTCCTTCACGGGAATCCCACATGGTCGTATCTCTATCGAAATGTCATTAAGGAGCTTCACAACGATTATCGTCTTATCGCGTTGGATTACCCTGGATTTGGTATGTCAAAAGCGCCTTCCCACTATGGTTTTACACCACAAGAGCACTCGGAGGCGGTCTTGGATTTCATCTATCGCTTAGACCTAAAGAATTTTGTTTTAGTGGTTCAGGATTGGGGAGGACCGATTGGATTAAACTACGCCGTTCGGCACCGGGAAAACTTATGCGGCATCGTCGTGATGAACAGCTGGGCTTGGCCCGCAACTCTCCTTCCAATGAAGATTTTTTCTTTGGTAATGGGGGGATGGCCTCTCGGATACTGGCTTCAGACACATCACAACTTCTTCGCCAAAAACATTGTTCCACAAGGGATTTACCATTCTGAAAAAGTCACGGAAAGCTTGAGAAAGGCCTATACTGACCCGTTCCCAACACTAAAATCAAGGATACCGACATGGATTTTCCCTAGACAGATTCGGAAGGCACGATCGTGGCTCGCGGAAATTGAATCGAAACTGCCAGCGCTATCTGATTTACCTGCGCAAATACTTTGGGGTACTAAAGATAGTGCCGGCTTTCCACCTGAAGAGATGGCAAAATGGCAGAGATACCTCCAAATGAATGAAACTGAGTCCCTGAGTGATGCCTCTCACTATGTGCAAGAGGATCGACCAGATCGAGTTGCAGCATCTATCCGAAGAGTCCTTGAAAGAACGTCGTAGCAGTGATGGAAGTTAGGTTGAACCAACTATATTTCTGTAAGGTAACCATTAACTTATTATAACCATCTATAAATGAGGAGGAGTGAATATGAAAACAATTCTTTGGGCAACATTGACCGCTAATGGTAACTATGCGCAGTCCAGCCCTGAACATCCACCCAAAAAGGAAGCCCTAACCGATTTTGAGACGTATGCAAAAGCTGCGGGGAATTTTATAGTAGGGCGTAAAACGTTTGAAGGCTTCCAGGCAAGTGGTGGTGGCACTTTTACCGATATTGACATAGTCGTAGTTTCTAAGAGCCTCAAAGAAATCCCTGGCATTAAGATTGCGGGTTCACCACAAGAAGCCCTTAACTACTTGCAAGAAAAAGGCCATAAAACAGTACTCCTTTCGGGGGGTGCGGATCTGCATAATGCATTTTTAGAGCAAGACCTTGTTGACGAGATACTATTCAATATTGTACCTGTGTTGGAGGGTAAGGGGCTCAGCCTTTTGCTTGACACAGTCAACTACCAATACAAGGATATCCAGTTGTTAGATTTCAAGTCTCTTGGCAGTGGTGTTGTTCAATTGCACTACGCGGTAGGTAAATAATATAGCCATTCATTAACAAATACCCGATCTACAGGTCGCATATCGCGATGCCTCGCCTACGCCTGACCTCTTATTGTCGGGTAACTTTCTTTTAAAGCTATAGTTATTCAAGAAAAGGTCGCATTTCTGGAGTATGAATTGCGCTCTTTCTTTATGTATAGGGCCAGATTGTTGAGTTACTCATTTTCAAAACAAAAAGATATTTTTGTTACTATTTATAAAAGAGATTGTAAAGAAAAATACTTAACTAACGGGCAGGTTAGCAGTTGAACAAGAAAAATAAAAAGCATTCTATATTGAATGGTTTTTACCTTTATCATCATGTGGTGATGTATTAGAGTGTGTTAATAAGCGGTCTAGTACTTTTTCAGTAAATGGCATAAAGTAATTAAGTATTAGCCCCCCTAAACAAACGGTTAATAAAGTTCCAACGCCAATTGGTCCATTTAAAATCATTGCCATTAACAAGAATACGAGGTAAATGAATGTTCTCGCAAAAAATATATTTGTTTTAGTTAATTCTTGTATGATGAATGTTAATCGGTCAACTGGAATCGGTGCAAAATTTGTGTATAAATATGTTGCAGTTCCTAATCCTATAACAACTAAGCCGATTCCAAAACAAACAACTTTGCTGTACCATAGTTCAGGTGTTATCAAATTGTGCAATATAAAAAGCCACATATCAATACCAATACCCGTTATAAATGCGGTTAACAACCCCAAAACTTCTGGTTTTTGTCTTTTTAAAAATGAATTACAACCTATCAATATTAAAGCTATTATTATTTCCCAACTTCCCACAGTAAGCCCCACATTTATGGACAGTCCTACCAAAAGTGCATCAAAAGGTGAAGTTCCAAGGTCTGATTGTATAGTGAAAGAAATACCAAGGGTTAATATTAAAATTCCTAATACATAAAAAATAGATTTCACTTTACTCGACCTCTTTATCATTATTTTTTGTTGCAAATACAACAAAAATAGCTTAAATTTAATATAGACCATTTTTATTGCATTTACAATAAAAATATGTACTAAGGAGTTAATTATGAAGGAAATTCTACGTGAAATTGGAATGATAGCAAGGTCATTAGATTCTATAAGTAATATAGAATTTAAAGAATATGACCTTACAAAAGGTCAGTATTTGTACCTTGTAAGAATATGTGAAAACCCAGGAATCATTCAAGAAAAGTTAGCTGAGATGATAAAAGTAGATCGAACAACAGCAGCTCGTGCTATAAAAAAACTTGAAATGAATGGCTTTATTGAAAAGAAAGAAGATGAACATAACAAAAAAATTAAAAAACTCTTTCCTACAGAGAAAGGGAAAAATGTTTTTCCTTTTATAAAAAGAGAAAATGATTATTCTAATATCGTTGCATTAGAGGGATTTTCCGAAAGAGAAGTAGAAACCATTTTCAATCTTCTTCAAAGAGTAAGAAAAAATATAGAAAAAGACTGGGAATATGTAAAAAAGGGAAACAAGAGAAATTATTGATTATATAAAGGAGCGACATATTTGAATGACTATAAATATAAAAAAGTGTACCCTTGAAGATTCACGCAAACTTCAAGAAATTAGTTGTGAAACATTTAATGAGACATTTAAGCATCAGAATTCACTCGAAAATATGAATGCCTATTTGGAAAGGGCATTTAACTTAAAACAATTAGAAAAAGAATTATCCAATATTTCTTCGCAATTCTTTTTTGTTTATTTTAATAGTGAAGTCGCTGGATATTTAAAGGTCAATACTAATGATGCTCAGTCTGAAGAAATGGGTGATGAATCACTTGAAATCGAGAGGATTTATATAAAGAACACTTTTCAAAAACATGGGCTTGGTAAATATCTGTTAAATAAAGCTATGGAAATTACGATGGAACATAATAAAAAGAAAATCTGGCTAGGCGTATGGGAAAAAAATGAAAATGCTATTGCTTTTTATAAGAAAATGGGGTTTGTTCAAACTGGAGCCCACTCTTTTTATATGGGTGATGAAGAACAAATAGACTTTATAATGACCAAAACACTCATATAACTTTTTTGAAAGGTGGATTATTATGTATATTCCAAAATATTTTAAAGTCACAAATGTTGATGAAATTTGGGATTTTGTTCAAAAAAACTCTTTTGGCACGATTGTCACAACAGAAAAAGGGAAACCAATTGCCACTCATTTGCCATTGCAGTTAATTAAAGAAGGAGATACTGACTATATAACGGGGCATATGGCTTATGGGAACCCTCAATGGAGAACATTCGAAACCTGTGAAGATGTATTGGTTATGTTCCAAGGACCACACGCTTATATCTCTTCTTCCTGGTATGAAGAGGAAAATGTCCCCACATGGAACTATCAAGCTGTACATGTATATGGTTCAGCCAGCATTTTAGACGAAGAAGAGTTAAAACAGGACCTGACAAAGTTGCTGCAAAAATACGAAAAACACCGTAAAAATCCAGTTTTATGGGATAAGCTTTCTCCTCAGCTATTAGAAAAACAACTAAAAGGTATTGTTGGATTTAAGATTAAAGTACAAGAAATTCAAGCTGCCAATAAACTGAGTCAAAATCGTAATGAAGAGGACTATCATAACATCGTTAATAAACTCTATGAAGAAAAGGATTTGAATTCTCAACAAATGGCACAATTGATGGAGAGGAAGTTAAGAAAGGACAAATAAGTATTATGTTTCGTTTTTAAAGATTTTTTCTTTCTTAGATGAAGTTTGTCAAGAAGCGTACTTAAATGATAAATAATTTTTCCATAAGGAAAAAACAGAGGAACACGAAATGTCCCTCTGTTTTTTTATAAAATATTAAGACTAGCATTTAATAGGAACTAAATGTAAGAGCAGAACAACTCAAACTGTTACTAAATAGTTCGACCATTAGACATACGTTGTTCAACTAACGAGCGCAATTCTGCTGCGAGAATCGTGCTCTTTTCTTTATGTTTAGGTCCAGGTTGTGGAATAAGTGAAGAGAATTTTTTATTTAAAAGAAGGAAACGACCATTTTTAATAGAATATAAAGTACTTTAATTAAGAGGAGGCTGATCCCATTGGAGAGAAGAGCATTACTGGTATCACCATTACCAGAATATGAAGAAGAAATTAGCCGATGGCTATGGTGTTTAGAAGATGTTCGCCGAACTCTTATAACAGAATTAACTGGAATAAGTCAAAGTATACTCGACACAAAAATTGATGAAAGACAAACGATCGGCTCGCTTTTATATCACATTGCATTGGTAGAGGCAGATTGGTTATATGTAGAAGTCCTTGGTGGTGAATGGGATCCCGAAATACGCTCGTTGTTTCCGTTAGAAATCAGTTCTGAAGACGGATCTTTAATCCACATTGAGGGACAAAGTTTAGAGGAACATTTTTACCGCCTTAATAAGGTACGTGAAGTATTTCTTTCCCATTTTCGTTCAATGGACCTAACGGATTGGCGTAAGCCGAGGGTACTTGAACATTATGACGTCACACCTGAGTGGGTTGTTTACCATCTGATTGAACATGAATCACATCATAGGGGTCAGATTTTCCATTTGCTTAGGAAATTACAGAATGATTAAGATGGTTAAAGAGAGGAACTTTTTATCCCTCTTGAACAAACGGACTGGCTTCAGTTACTTTTCAAATCCAATAAACGAGCCCTTAGCTCGAGATCACCGGGTGTATCCCCCTGAACAAAGTCTCCGTGGTCGGGTTGACGTTTTGGAGTCTCGGTTTTTATTACTTTAGGTTTTTTATAGAAATAGATCGTATGATATATTCTCCACAATTTATTTATCAAGATTCAAATATACACCCTATAATTTGGGGTTACATTTGGTATTCATTGTTCTTAGTTTGGGGTATCTCGCTAGGTCTTACCGTCCTGCAGTATCAAAGAAGATCTCGTGTACAAAGTGAAAAAAAAGAAAATAAATCCATGTTTATAGACAACTAAGTGAGTAATGGCAATTACGATAACGAATTTTATAGACAGGAGAAAAAAACAAGCTTTTTTGTTCTATAATCTGGCGCATTCTGGAGCAAGAAATGCGCTTTTCTTAATGAATTTGGCCAGATTTCGGAATAAGAAAACCTTTTTCAATGCCAATTTGTTGTGATACTTGTTTAACAATTATGGAATTTTGACAAGAAATCGAAAATACATTAGAAAGGAAGTGATGTTAGATAAGGAGGCTTACAATGGCTAATCCAATTGTGGCTAGGTCATTAGATGAGATAAGATTTTGGTCTAGGATAATGAAAGAACATGCCTTATTTTTAAGCTTGGGATTCACTTATGAACAGCAGCAATTGATCGATGAGGCACGCCAGTTTATCACTATGTTTGAAAGAGTAGAGGAAAAGTTATCTAGATTTACAGTAAATTCAGATTTACGTCAAGTTCAAGCTTTTAATACCGAAGTTTACCAAGTTGTAGTAGCAATATGGAGCTACAAGCGAAAGGTATTAGGCTTAACTTTACGCTGTGAAATCCGTACAAATAATTTTCCTTTGTTAGTTGACCACATTAGTAGAGAAGCTGCGTATTTCGCCAACCGATTAAAAGAACTAAATGAAGGGATATTAGCACCAGAACCCGATAATGTAATTGAGGAAAATGTATTCTTTTTAAGAATTATGGCTGATCATGCAAAATTTATTGGACATCTCTTAGATCCTTCTGAAAGGAAGTTAGTTGAACAGGCAAGAGAGTTTAGTCATGATTTTGACCAACTTGTTTTTCAAGCCATTGATTTGGATTCCATGCGTCCACAATCCGAAACTAAACCAATTCTTAGTCAATTCTTAGATCAAAATAAAGTTTCAGTTGTTTCCATAAGAGATTTTAAGAAAACTGCCAGAGAGCTAATAGAAGCATGCCTCATTAAGAGTAATATTCATCCCCTATTAGCAGACCATACCTTTAGAGAAGCTGAAAGGTTCTTAGAGATCATAGATTTATTTGAAGCTAATCTGAAAAGAAACCAAAGTTAATTCATGAGTTGTTAATAAATCAAGGAGCTAATTTATAGTTCTTTTTTATTGTAGTAACAGTCAGCATTCCAGTAATAAATTATTCAACGATCTGGCGCTTTTCTTGAAAAAGGAAGCGCCTATTCTGCACTAAGGGATAGGTATGAGGAATAGTTTTCGGGAAATCCCTTATTCCACCTTTTCGAAGGATGTGCAAAAACAACTCATAAACCAATTTTGTATGAAGATCTCCTTCAAGAAATTAGAATGTGTATAAGTTTGCAAATCCCTTATTAAACGATGATATTTACCTAACCTCATTATTTATTTTGCTCTATAATTATATTAATTAAGTAAATACTAGAAGTTAAATAAGGGAGGCGATTAGATGAATCTGCAGGAGAACTTTCTAGAAGAGATTAAAATTAGCAAGAAGGAAGTAGAAGTAATATTAATAAAAGGTGTTCATATAAAAGGAATTATTGAAGGATACGATAATTTCTCAATTTTGGTTAATTCTAATGGAAAACAACAGACTCTTTATAAACATTCCATTTCTACAATTATTAGATAAGGAAGAGACTTTGTCTGTCTATTTTAAAAGCTTATGCTTGAGGAAAAGCAATAAGGCATGCAACTGCTTGTGATTTTCCTAAGATAGCTTCCTAGATTGGGATGATTTTAGTTAATCAATAACTCCAGTATCACTGTGATTTTAAAGCTCAGATAATGTTCCATTTGTAATATAAAAAAATCAATATTGATAATGGAATCCAATTCTTTAGTGATAGTATCCATTTTTCCAAGTAATCATTTCAAGAATTGTCTTGTTAGCTAAGCTCTCTGTTAAGAGCTTTTCCATGTCTTCAATTTGTTCTCCATCTATTACTGGTCTTTGTGCCTTACGTAATCGTATTGAGCATCTTTAAGTGATAATTTATAATAAAGTTTGATTAAAAGGGACTCCAGAAATTCAGTTTTCCTGACTTTTTGGACAGCCCCTTTATTTTTTTAGCTCCACAATCAATCAATTTGGATTTTAATCAAAAATGTGGCGAGCTATCTTGTTTTATTTTTAACTCAATTGCGGATTAAAGGAGGTTACAAATGGTTGTCACACCTTGTGTTAATTGTTGTTCATTCATATAAGAAAAGCTTAATCGTAAATGATGATTTTCTTGTTCTGTAGGGTAACAAGCTGACCCAGGTAAAAAAGTGATTTGGTCTTTCTTAGCTTCTATTAAAAGGTGATCAGTATTAATCCAGAAAGGAAGAGTGAGCCATACGTTTAATCCTCCTTTTGGTATGAACCAAGAAACTTCTTCAGGTGAATGTTGTGACAGAATCTCTAGAACAAGATCACACCTTATCTTTAGAGCTGTTCTTAATTTTTTTAGATGATCCATCATTCTTTTTGAAGTAATAAATGGAATGATGGCTTTCTGTGTAAGTAAAGGACTCCCTAAGTCGGTGTTAGCCTTTGCAGCTAATAGACGTTTGAATATAGAACCAGAAGCAGCTAATATTCCAATTCTACAACCAGGTGCTAATATTTTGCTTAAACCTTTCAAGTAAATGACATGACCGTCTTTGTCCAGACTTTTCATTGATGCTGGAGGCTTTCTTTCAAAATAGATTTCACTCCATGGATCATCCTCAATCACTAAACACTGCGTACTTTTAGCAATCTCAAGAATTTGTCTGCGGCGTTTTGTGGGCATTACAGCACCAGTTGGATTGTGAAACGTAGGGACCGTATAAATGATTTTTGGTTTATATTTATCACACAAATTCTGAAGTAAATCTACTCTCATTCCATCGCTGTCCACAGGAACGGTAAGAATGGTAGCACCTCTCTCACGAAACACATCAATAGCTCCTGGATAAGTGGGAGCTTCCATGACTACTACATCACCAGGTCCAACAAAAGTACGAGCAATTAGGTCAATTCCTTGTTGTGAACCACTTGTAACTAAAATATTATCAGGAGAAGTTGGAAGATCCATCCTTTGTAAATACTCAACCATTGCCTCCCTAAGCGCTTTATCTCCTTGAATCTCTCCATACTGTGAGAGAACTTTTGGGTTTTCAGAAAGCATCCTGTGAATTTCTTGCTCTAAGTATCAATTAGGTAGAAGTCCAGGATCTATCATAGAAGAGGAAAGATGAGTTTTTTCAGGGACTTGATGAAAACGAGCAAATTGAGACCTTGGTAAATAATCTTGAACGGAAAGTTGCCAATCGTATGAACTGGTTCCTTCTTTCCTTTCTGTATTGTCAGAATTCTGTGTGTTTCACAAACAATGGTGGAGAGACATATTTTGTAAAACCCACCATTTGGGTTATTTATTCTTGTAAAAACTCTATCAATGGTTTCATTTGCAGGATTTGTATCATAATCCTTATATTTTTCTAACAGTGGCATAAAAGCCTTAACTTGCATATCAAAAATAGATTGTGCATCATCATTTGTATCTTTCTCTAAAATTACGTCCATAAGGTACACCACCATATCATCTGATGAAGATAATATTATGTATAATCACCATAATTACCATCTTGTACAATCATGCATTTGAAAAAATGGATTGTTATTAGAAAGTCCATCGTTATTCAATTCTTGCGCCCATTAGTGAATAACCTTTTATTTTTTACAAGAAAAAATTAGAAAGAGAGGAACTCTCATTCGTCGTTTATATTCACTTTCACTGCTAAATTTCTCAACTCTTGGAGTGCCTTCTCTGATATCTTCAATCTTGAATCCAGCTATCTTTATAAGTTGATAATACTCTTCAAACGTCCGATGATATTTAACAACCTTTTTATCAATCCAAGGTTCTACTCTTTTGCCACTATTAAAATAATCATCCACGATCCAATCTGCTTTTGAAGAAGAGGCTGCTGCACTTTTTATTGATGAAGTTAATATAGGATGCTGAACACTAAATATAAATTTTCCGTTACCTGTTAGGGAATTATGAACTTCTTGAAATATGTCCTTTAATTCTACTAAATAATGTAGAGCTAATCGTGAAACAACTAGATCATAATTTTCTGTCTGAAATTTCCACGTTTCCATTGAAGAAAGATGCACTTTCCCCTCTGTTCCATTTAGGTTTTTAGTAGCTTCTATAACCATATTTTCTGAACCTTCAACTCCGTCATACGAGATACATCCTTTTTGTAGAAGTTCAACACCAAATTTAGCGTCACCACACCCTAAATCTAAAACTTTTTTTCCTTCTACATCACCAATAAGTTCTAGCAATATAGGCTTTTCAATGATATTGTTTGGACTTTCCACACGATTTCTTATTTATCATCGTTGTAAGCTGATGCACCTCTGTACTCCATTAATTTCCCTCCCTAGCAATCTCTCTATATTTTAACATAATTATCCATTTAATTTGAAAGTAAGTTACTATAGTGATAGGTAAGCCTTAGAAGTTATCGCCAGCTTTTGGCGGGTAGGTCAGGGATATTGCTATCCCCTTCCCCCCTAAGAACCGCACGTGTGCCTTTCAGCACATACGGCTCAAGCATGCATTTATCCTTGTCTAGACTAAATTAATCCGATTATTTTCTTTCTCTTTATGTACTTCTTGACGCTCCCAAGTTGAGACTTATTTAGGATGTCAGCCCTTGCAGGGAATACCTTGTGGTATTCCAGATGGCAAGATATGTGAACCAATTCTAGGTTCTTATATTCATTACTTCCACCTTTGATTCTAGGGATTTTATGATGTATTTCTAAACCTTCAGCCCTATCTGCGATTGATTTACTACACAAAGAGCAAATGTACTTTTGCTTTTTCGCTAACTTTTGCCTATATGCTACATTGTTTCTATCAAACTCTTTAATATCACGCTTTTCAAAATAATCTTTGAGGTTTTTATTGAAAGGACTATAATCATATTTAATAAGTACGTGTCGTTTAATTGGTATCCAAGACACCTTTTTTAATTGATTATTGGTTATCGGGTCAGTTAGAATCCAATTGTTATTACTTTGACCAGTTTTATCTGGCTTAAAGTACCTTTTACTAATCCAATGCCAGTTCTTTTTTGGGTGAAGCCTTCGCAGAAACTTGTATTGAACTTTCCAAATATGTGCATCCATTTCAGAGAAGACTTTTTTGGCGACACCCTCTTTACGAACAACCAGCAAAATAAGCTAACCAAGGAAGGGGTTGCCTACATTATTTCCAAATATGTTGAATTAGCAAGGAAAACATCAACACTTGTACCTTCGAAAGTGAAACCTCATATGTTTCGTCACTCGAAGGCCATGCATTTACTACAAGCAGGAGTAAATCTCATATACATCCGTGATTTTCTTGGCCATGTTGATTTAAAAACTACAGAAATTTACGCAAGAACTGTTACTGAGACAAAAAGGAAAGCAGTTGAAAATGTATATCCAGATTTAATTGATTGCAATCTTCCTGACTGGAGTAAGGATCAGGCACTGCTTACTTGGCTGTCCGAATTAAAGTAGGTCAGAAATTATGCAAAGTAAATGGAATAAAAACCTTAATATTTTTGGCTTTAGGAGATTTACTTTGCATAAGGGGGTTTATGCAAAGCTTAGCATAACCCACCTTGGGGTGTACCTTTCGTTGGGAAACCTTCGCCAATAATTTCAGCTTTTAAAAGACGCGAGATGATAGAAAGCAGTGCCTTATCTCGAATGCCTAATGTCCACATTTGTTTTAGTAGTTTAGAGTGGTCTACATTATCGAAAAATCCTTTTATGTCGACATCTACGCAATGATATAAGCACGCTTGATTAATGAGCGTTTCAAGCCTAGCCTTTGCGTGATGTGTATTGCGATTTGGTCTAAAACCATAACTATGTTTATAAAATTTCGCTTCACAAATCGGCTCAAGCACTTGTAAGATACACTGTTGGAACAACCTATCCCAAATCGTCGGAATTCCTAAAGGACGTGTTTTTCCATTCGCCTTCGGAATGAGGACCCGACGAACGGCTTGAGGTCTGTAGTGTTCAAACATTTGTTGTATCGTCGATACAACTTCTGATACAGACAGTTTCTTTAAATCTTCGATCGTTAATCCATCATATCCAGCCGTTTTACTGCCGGTATTTCGTTTAATATTGCGATAAGCTAATCGAATATTTTCATCGGATTGCATTAAATCTAGTAAACCATAAAAATTTTGACCATTGGAACTTTGAGCATATAAAGAATCAAAATGAGATTGCATGTCATAATACTCATTGTGCCTCAGTTTCTTTCGTTTTAACAAGTCGGTGGCTCCTTTTGGAGCTGAACCTCTATTAGTCTCACAAGAACCTTATTAACCGTTGAAGAACTGCCTTATGGTGAATGAATCTTTTATTAGTCTAGTGGCTATTCCTCCACGTTCATTACACGCTTCAACGGTACTGTGCCACCACTTTCACTGATATGAAGAAAAGTTATACAGTCGCTAATCTTACGAATGCTTTCCTTTCCAACGCTTCATCGAGAGTAAGCTCTCCACGTTATCAGCTTACAACGTTGAATTACATCTATTATGAAACAAACTTAGGTGCCTCCTATGAGCCTGTTAGCATTGCATGTGCCTGAAACACAAGATGGACTTTTATATTGTTGATTCTTACTCATCCACAGCTAACCTCACATTTAGTGATATACACATTTCTATGTATTTCCAGTCTAGACCCGTACATTCAGAGGTTCGTCAGCAATAAGGTTTACTGTCCTATTACGTTGCATTCTCACCTTATTTGTTCAACCCAAGCACCATGATTTACACCACCCCATCGGGTAGGGTTTCGTCAGCCGAACTGGTACGGTAAATTCTCGAGCCTATTAGCCGAGCTTATAACATGCTTTTCCTTACTAAAAGGCGTGCTATTCGACACAGGGGAAGCCTTTCAGAGCGTTACCTCATCATTCGACTTCTCGATATAACCCTTCAGTTTTAGATATCTAAAACTGCCTGACCTTTACCGAAATTGTGTGACCACATTTCATTTGAGTCAGGAACATTTCGCACCAACTAAATGGCCCTTTCGTATTATAAGGTCAACTAGAAATGAAAATATTTCTTGTTGACCATTTTTTATATCGATTTATGATAACCGTAGCCGGGGTAGAACGTAATGGC
>NZ_JACXAI010000003.1 GCF_014773385.1 Metabacillus arenae
TATCCATTATAAAGGACTTTTTCTTTGCACAAAATAATAAAATTGAACATTTTGAGTATTCTTAATAGTGAAAATTAATTAATGCAACACTAGTGATTCTGGATATATATAATATTTCAATAACAGAGCAATAGATCCGCTGACGGTGCAAATATTTAGAAAAAGACGCAATAAGTCCCGCTGGTAGTTTAACTATGCAATTAATCTAATTACCGTTCAAAATTATCTATAACAACCCCAAACAAATTGGTCTCGCCTACCCGCGAAGCATTTTGTTCTCTTCAGAGAGTATCACTTCCATGGCCGTTCCCACCACTTGCAGCTACCCTCAAAAAAGGCGCAACCGTTATCTTATCTATGTTGCAATTCCTTGTCTTTCGATTTTAATAAACTGGAACAATTCACCGAAGATCTTTGTTTTACATAAGATGTGTAAGAGTTACTTTGATCAATCATTTTTATTTTAGATTAAGAAAAAAGTAGGTGAATCGGCACCATGTTAACAGGATTAACAATAGCTGTCATTGGGGGCGATGCTAGACAGCTCGAGGTTATTCGGAAAATGACAGAGTTAGATTCAAAGTTGTTCTTAGTTGGTTTTGATCAGTTAGATCATGGCTTTACAGGTGCAACGAAAGGAAAAATAGATGAAATTAGTTTCAATGAAGTAGATGCAATAATTTTGCCTGTACCTGGCACGACGATAGACGGTCATGTAGATTCCGTATTCTCCAATGAAGAAATCGTCCTAACAGAAGAAATGATTAATAAAACACCTGAACATTGTACGATTTACTCTGGTATTAGCAACTCCTATTTAGATGGAATTGTACAGAAGGCTAATCGCAAGCTTGTTCAACTTTTTGAAAGAGATGATGTGGCCATTTACAATTCAATTCCAACCGTTGAAGGAACGATCATGATGGTGATTCAGCATACTGATTTTACGATCCACAGTTCTGAGGTTGCTGTATTAGGACTCGGACGCGTTGGAATGAGTGTCGCCAGGACGTTTTCCAGTTTAGGTGCAAATGTAAAAGTAGGAGCAAGAAAAACAGCTCATCTAGCAAGAATCGCAGAAATGGGGCTAAAGCCGTTCCATTTGGAAAATATAGAGAAAGAAATTTCAGCTTCTGATATCGTAATAAATACGATTCCACACCTCATATTGACAGCAAAGGTCATTTCAACTTTACCTTCTCACTCACTTATAGTTGATCTGGCTTCTAAACCTGGGGGAACTGATTTCAGGTACGCTGAAAAGAGAGGGATAAAAGCACTGCTCGCACCCGGTTTACCAGGTATTGTAGCTCCTAAAACAGCTGGAAAAATATTGGCGAATGTTCTTTCCCAATTGCTTGTTTCGGATTTAACAAATGGTAGAAAGGGGTCTTCTTCATGAAGGTGAAAGGAAAAAGGATTGGGTTTGGATTAACGGGTTCGCATTGTACGTATGATGCAGTATTTCCGCAAATTCAGAAACTAGTGGAAGAAGGGGCTGATGTTCTGCCGGTCGTTTCTCAAACTGTTAAACAAACTACCACAAGGTTTGGCGAGGGTGCGGAATGGATTGAAAAAATTGAAGAAGCAACGGGAAACAAAGTCATTGACAGTATCGTAAAAGCGGAACCGCTGGGACCAAAAATTCCGTTAGATTGTATGGTTGTTGCCCCTCTTACAGGTAACTCTATGAGTAAATTTGCAAATGCCATGACAGATTCGCCTGTTCTAATGGCCGCAAAGGCTACATTACGAAATCATCATCCTGTCGTACTTGGAATTTCAACAAATGATGCACTAGGATTAAACGGTATTAATTTAATGCGCTTAATGTCTGTCAAAAATATTTTCTTCATCCCATTTGGTCAGGATTCACCATTCAAAAAACCTAATTCCATGGTTGCAAACATGAATTTATTATTAGATACCATTGAAGCCGCTTTAGAAAATTCTCAATATCAGCCAGTTATTATAGAAAAATATAAAATTGATGGATAATACGGTATTTCAATTCATACAAACCTTTTTTACGGGATAAATGAATATTTGTTGGAATCAGAAAAAAAACAGGTCAATGCCCAACATCTATGATACAATTATACGTAAAATAATTTGAAGGCAAAGTTCGTCGAATGACGGATCGTGGAAGGAGATATCGCATAATGGGTAAAGGCTATCATGTTGCAGTAGTTGGAGCAACCGGAGCGGTTGGTCAACAAATGTTAAAAACACTGGAAGAGCGTAATTTTCCAATTGAGAAACTTTCATTACTTTCATCAAAAAGGTCTGCAGGAAAAAAGGTTCTCTATAAAGGCAAGGAAGTAGAAGTAAAAGAGGCTGTTCCCCAGAGCTTTGAGGGTGTACAGATTGCATTATTTAGTGCAGGCGGAAGTGTTTCAAAAGAGTTAGCTCCTGAAGCAGTGAAACGTGGAGCAATTGTGATTGATAATACAAGTGCATTTCGTATGGATGAAAACACACCTCTAGTTGTCCCAGAAGTAAACGAAGAGGACTTGAAAGAGCATAACGGCATTATCGCAAATCCAAACTGTTCAACTATCCAAATGGTTGTAGCCTTGGAACCAATCAGACAGACATTTGGTTTAAATAAAGTCATTGTTTCAACTTATCAGGCGGTTTCAGGTGCTGGAGCTCATGCAATTGAGGAATTAAAACGTCAAGCTAGAGCCATCCTTGCTGAGGAAGAATTTACACCAGAAATCCTCCCGGTTAGCAGTGATGAAAAACATTACCAAATAGCTTTTAATGCAGTCCCGCAAATAGATAAGTTTCAAGATAATGGCTATACATTTGAAGAAATGAAAATGATTAATGAAACGAAAAAAATTATGCATATGGCTGAGTTAGAAGTTGCTGCCACATGCGTAAGGTTACCAGTGGTAACAGGACATTCGGAATCTGTTTATGTAGAAATTGATCAAGACAATGTATCTAGCAATGATATAAAATCCTTATTAAAGGATGCTCCTGGCGTTACCCTTCAAGATGATCCTGCTCAGCAGGTTTACCCAATGCCTGCAGATTGTGTCGGGAAAAATGATGTTTTTGTTGGACGTATCCGCCAGGATCTTGATCGTCCAAATGGGTATCATTTTTGGGTTGTATCAGATAACCTATTAAAAGGAGCGGCATGGAATTCCGTACAGATTGCAGAAAGCCTTGTTAAACTCAATTTAGTCTAATAGATGGAAGAGAGTTAGCAGATCTTAATGACTGGCTCTCTTCTCTTATGTATATAGCAAGAGGTGTATCCATGAAGACAATCGTTCAAAAATTTGGTGGTACATCTGTAAAAGATGACCAAGGGCGAAAAATGGCTTTAAACCATATAAGAACTGCATTAAAAGAGAATTATAAAGTTGTAGTCGTTGTTTCAGCTATGGGTAGAAAAGGCGACCCTTATGCCACCGATACTTTATTAAACCTTCCGTATGGCAATATGAGCGAAACAATCTCAAAACGTGAACAAGATATGTTATTATCATGTGGGGAGACAATTTCATCAGTAGTTTTTTCAAGTATGCTGCAACAATGTGGAATAAAGGCGACAGCCTTAACGGGTGCACAAGCTGGTTTTATCACTAGTGAAGAGCATACGAACGCAAAGATACTAGAGATGAATTGCGACCGATTAAAGAGTACTCTTCAATTGTATGATGTTGTCGTCGTAGCCGGCTTTCAAGGTGCTTCGAGGAGCGGGGATTTAACAACGATAGGCAGGGGAGGAAGCGATACCTCTGCTGCTGCCCTTGGAGCAGCACTTGGGTCCGAGTTCGTCGATATTTTTACAGATGTTGAAGGGGTAATGACGGCAGATCCGCGTATCGTAGAAAATGCAAAACCTTTATCCGTTGTAACCTATACAGAAATCTGTAACCTCGCCTATCAAGGAGCAAAAGTGATTCATCCAAGAGCGGTTGAGATAGCTATGCAGTCGAAAATCCCGATTCGTATTCGTTCAACTTATTCTGAGCATACAGGTACACTCGTAACCTCACATCAAACCGAAAATAGAGGCAGTGATATTTACGAGCGATTAATTACAGGAATTGCACATGTACCGAGTGTAACGCAAATTCGGGTTGAAGCTAAAGATGGACAGTACAATGTTCAAACTGAAGTTTTTAAAGCAATGGCTAAAGATGGGATCAGTGTCGACTTTTTTAATATCAATTTAAAGGGAGTCGTTTATACAGTCCCAGGAGCATTAACCGATCGTGCCGTTAACATCCTAACTCAATTAGGGTACGATCCTATCGTTACAGAGCAGTGTGCCAAAGTGTCAACGGTAGGTGCCGGAATAATGGGAGTCCCTGGGGTTACAGCTAAAATTGTAACAGCTTTATCAGAACAAGGGATTCGAATTCTTCAATCAGCTGATAGCCATACAACAATCTGGGTATTAGTAAAGGAAGAAGATATGGTAAATGCGGTAAATGCCCTTCATGAAGCATTTGAATTATCGAAATAAAGAGGATTAATTTTGAGGTGATAGCATGATCGATTTTGGGAAGATATCAACAGCCATGGTGACTCCTTTCGATCGAAATGGAAATGTTGATTTTCAAAAAACAAGTACTTTAATAGAATTTCTGATCAACAACGGGACAGATTCATTAGTAGTAGCTGGGACAACAGGTGAATCACCCACATTAACTGTTGAGGAAAAGCTAGCTTTATTTAAATATGTTGTAAAAGAAGTAAATGGAAGAATTCCTGTTATAGCAGGTACTGGGAGCAACAACACGAAGGCGTCCATTGAGTTGACTAAAAAAGCAGAGGAAACCGGTGTGGATGCTATTATGCTTGTTGCCCCATATTATAACAAGCCTAGTCAAGAGGGATTGTTTCAGCATTTTAAAGTGATTTCCGAAAATACTAGTTTACCAGTCATGATTTATAATGTGCCCGGAAGAACAGTAACAAATATTGATGTGGAAACAGTTATTAAGCTTGCCGAGCTGCCTAATGTGATGGCTGTAAAAGAGGCTAGTGGTGATTTAGATGCCATTGCTGCGATAATCGAACACACTCCTGATGATTTTCTTGTCTATTCAGGGGATGATGGTATAACACTCCCTGTTTTATCGATTGGTGGCAATGGTGTCGTTTCTGTTGCTTCCCATGTGATAGGGAAAGAAATGAAAGAAATGATTCTCGCATTTGAAAATGGAGAAGTGAAAAAAGCAGCTGAGCTTCATAGAAAGCTCCTCCCAATTATGGCAGAATTATTTGCAGCGCCTAGTCCTACACCTGTTAAAACCGCCTTGCATTTAAAAGGTCTTGATGTAGGCTCTGTTCGCCTGCCATTAATACCTTTAACAGAAGCAGAAAGGTCAAAGCTTTCCAAAGTATTAAATCCATAACTACCTGAAGCCGGGCATCTGCTCGGCTTTTCTTTTTTACCTTGTTGAACTAAAGAAGCAGTTCAATAAGATATTTTTACTAATTGCTTTGAAAGTAACTTTAAATACCAAGGAAAGAAGAATTTAAAAATGATAAAATACACTGGTATTCCATACCATGTATTCCAGCCATTATTTTTCATATATCCAAACTGAACTAAACCTAATTCTAAGACAAAACTCAATAATGTAAAAACAAAAGCAAAAATCCATTCCTTTTGAGGTTTATAAAAATTAACATAAATAGTGGCAATGCTTGCAGGGACAAAGCCAATTAATAAAGCATCACTTAACTCAATTGATATTTTTTTTGCCAATTCAAATAAGTTAAATGTGGACATTGAAATAGTATCAAAAGTCCAAGTCAATCCCGCGGAAAAAACAAAAGTAATAAATATGCCTACCCATGTTAAATTTTTTTTAGGCATGATTAATACAAATAATATCGATATCGTCATTAAGGTCCAGACATACCATTCACCTTCATACTTCATAAATTCCATTAAATCACCTTATTAATATTATTTTTAAAAAAATATAGTTTATATGTAATGCCTCTTAATATATCTTGAATTAATTAGTTGGAAAATATACCAACCCTTCTTCAACTAACCTGCTTACGTTAGTTAAAGAACAACCTTTCTCCCAAATTATCGTATGTTTATCGCCGAAGGACTAGCGTTTTTCTAATTAAAATGTTGGATTCATATTCCTCCATCTATTATAATAGATTTAGCTGAGTGGAACGGACTGGGGTAACATAGGAGGAAAGCAGAGTGACTGAAAAAGAAACAGAGAAAATAAAAATTTTTGCCCTTGGCGGCGTCGGAGAAATAGGGAAAAATCTCTATGTGATCGAGGTAAATTCAGATATATTTATTGTCGATGCAGGGATTATGTATCCTGAAAATGAAATGTTCGGTATTGATATGGTCATCCCTGATATTACATACTTAGTTGAAAATGCAAATCGTATAAAAGCGATATTTCTTACTCATGGCCACGATGAGAATATTGGCGGCGTTTTTTATTTATTACAAAAGTTATCAGCCCCTATTTATGGTTCCGCCTTAACATTAGCGCTTCTACAAGAAAAATTAAAAATGCAGCAAACCGATGTGAAAGCAGATTTTAGAAAAGTACACTCAAAATCGGTGTTACGATTTGGCCATGTAAAAATTTCATTTTTTTATACGATTCACAGCATCCCTGATTCATTGGGTATTTGTTTTCATACTTCACAAGGGGCAATCGTGCACAGCGGAGATTTTAAATTCGATCAAACTCCTGTCCAAAACAGCTTTGCAGATATTGGCGAAATGGCCAAGATCGGTTCATCAGGTGTCCTTTGCTTATTATCGGACAGTACGAATGCTGAGAAATTAGGGCATTCAGGGTCTGAAGCAATAGTTGGGAAAGAAATTTCTGATGCAATGTATCAAGCAGAAGGCAGAGTTCTGGTAACTGTATTTGCAACTAATTTATTTCGGGTTCAAGAAGTGATAGATGCCGCGGCTCAAAATAATCGCAAGCTTGCGATAGTCGGTAAAAATATGATTCGAATTGTTAAGCTAGCTGTGCAGTTAGGCTATTTAACTGTTCCAGAAGATATTCTAATTCCGCTTCAAGAGATCTCAAATTATTCTTCCGAAAATGTAGTGATCTTAACAACGGGCCGTCATGGAGAACCTTTGGGCGCTCTGGAAAAAATGGCTAGGCAAACACATCGATATATATCCGTTGATAAAGGTGATACAGTATTAGTAGCAGCCTCACCTATGCCAGGACAAGAACTCATCTTTTCAAAAACGATCGATCTTATTTATCGTACGGGCGCCAATGTAGTTTTTAAAGAAAGACAAATTCACGTTTCGGGTCATGGCTATCAAGAGGAACTGAAGTTAATGCTGAATATCATGAAACCAAAATATCTTATTCCAATCAACGGTGAATATAAAATGCAAATAGCCCATGCAAAGCTTGCACGCATGACTGGAATGGAAGAGGACAATATATTTCTTATTGAAAAAGGGGAAATGATTGAGTTAACAAACAAAGAAGGAAAGTTGAGCGGTCAGGTTCAGACAGGTAATGTTCTAGTTGACGGACTTGGGGTTGGAGATGTTGGGAATATCGTTTTAAGAGACAGGAAGCTGCTTTCAAAGGACGGTATATTGATTATTGTATTAACCATTTCGAAAGCTGAAAAACTTATGGTAGCAGGTCCTGAAATTATTACCAGAGGTTTTGTGTACGTAAGAGAGTCAGAAAAGCTTATCGAAAAAGCTGCTGCTTTGGTGGCAGACAGGGTTGAAAACTGCTTGAACAACAGTGTTGTTGAATGGTCCACTATAAAAAACAATGTAAGAGAAGGACTAAGTCATTATTTATTTGAGCAAACAAAAAGAAGACCGATGATTTTACCCATTATTATGGAAATCTAAGAGCCAGCCGGCTCTTTTTTTAGATTAGAAAGATGTCCATCTCCGAGCGTTATAGCACCAGGTCATAAGCCAACCCTTCAATAATGGTGAAGAGCAGCCTTTCTTCCGGCTCGTCACATGCTTGTAGCGGAATAATTCACGCTCGGAGCTTTTCGTTCGTTTCAGCATTCAGATAAAATTCAAGTAAAATTTTAAAGTATAAAACATATTTTTCGATCCCAATCCATGCACGATACATAATCATCTAGATAAAGAAAAAAACTTGGTTGATTCTCCTCCGAATGAAAATATCTGCTTAGTAAATACTAAATGTTAGCACATTCGAAAGGATGAATAAAATGGATCTAAAGCAGGGATTTATGGATGACCAAAATGGAGAAAACCCACCAAATTCAGGAGATAAACAAGAAGAAAAGCAAGGTTCTCTAGTTGATAAAATTCAATCATTGGGTCAAACGAATGTACCTCAAATGGGAACTGAATCAAATATTCACTGCCTGACTATTGTCGGTCAAATTGAGGGCCATATCCAATTGCCGCCACAAAACAAAACGACAAAATATGAACATGTGATTCCCCAGATTGTTGCAGTAGAACAGAACCCAAAGATTGAAGGATTATTAGTCATATTAAATACTGTTGGAGGAGATGTAGAGGCGGGCTTAGCTATAGCTGAAATGTTAGGTTCACTTTCAAAGCCAACTGTGTCGATTGTATTAGGAGGGGGACATTCAATTGGAGTGCCGATCGCAGTCTCTTGCAATCATTCCATTATTGCTGAAACAGCTACGATGACCATTCATCCCGTTCGTTTGACAGGCCTTGTCATTGGCGTTCCTCAATCGTTTGAATACTTAGATAAAATGCAGGATCGAGTCATTAATTTTGTAACGAAACATTCCAATATCAGCGAAGAGAAATTTAAAGAATTAATGTTATCAAAAGGGAATTTAACTAGAGATATTGGAACAAATGTTGTCGGAGCCGATGCAGTCGAATTTGGGCTGATTGATGATGTGGGCGGAGTTGGTCAAGCTATTCGCAAACTTAATGAATTAATTGGAAAAAACAAATCTGATCAAGAGGAGCAAATGCTGCAATGATATTATATACAATGATGCCTGACGAAATGGTTTATCCTGTCGATGCATCTGCATACCAAAAGCAATCAGTCATTGAACTGAATGGTGTTCAGCTTTTAGTTCAGGAAACAAATGATCAGCAATACGAAATAGTAAGGCTTATGAGCAATGATCCGATGGATTTTTTGAATATGCAATATTCGCCTGGTCAGAAAATCAAAATGAGCTACAGCTTGTCTAACAAACCATACTGAAAATATGCTATAATTAGGCAAGACATGAAAGCTTTAGCAGCCATAGTGGCTGCTTTCTTCATTTTTTCTTCTTTTGTAAGTTGGCATAGTAGATGGATCATTCTATTTACTTTGCTGAAGAAACGAAAACTAATTTGATAAAATTATTTCTTAAAGAATTTATGGGTGATAGTATGGCAAAAAAACCACGTAAAAAAAAGAAAACGAATAAACCAAAAACATTAAAATTTGAATTATTTGGAATTATCTTGATTGCCATCTCCTTTATTGCTATGGCAAACTTAGGATTTATTGGAAGATCCTTTGTTTATTTATTCAGGTTTTTCGCGGGAGAATGGTTTATGATCCCTTTAATCGGACTAACTGTCATGGGCGGCTATCTATTTTGGAAGAAGACAGTCCCGAGCTTTTTTACAAGAAAAATAGTTGGATTCTATTGCATGATGGCTGCGCTCCTTCTTTCAAGTCATGTAACTTTGTTTAATAACCTATCAAATGATGGAACATTCGCTTCACCAAGTGTAATTAAAAATACATGGGAATTATTTTTGCTTGAGGTAAGAGGGGAAGTTAGTACGCCTGATTTAGGGGGAGGGATATTGGGAGCTATACTATTTGCAGCTTCCTATTATCTATTTGCGGCAGCAGGTTCGAGAATTGTCGCGATTGTTTTAATTATAATAGGCCTATTGCTGTTAACCGGAAAATCATTACAGGAAACGATGGCAAAAATATTCATTCCTGTTTTCCGATTTGTTAAACAGCAAACCATAGCATTTATAGAGGATATGAAAAATATTCCTTCTTCTCTGAAGAATAAGAAAAAAAGGAATACTAAAAGGAAAAATCCTCGGAAGGAAGAGCCGGCAGAGGAGGAATTTGATGAAACAATAAATGTAGAACCAATCATTTCAAGTTTTTCTGATCGTGATCCAGGTCATTTAGCTTCCTTTGAAGAACAGGAAAATCAGGCATTAATGAAAACACAAGAAGAAAGTATGAAAACCAACAATGAGAAAGAATTGGTTGATCAGCACGTCCAGGCTCCGCCTATAACTTTCGCAGAGGTTGAAAATGTAGACTATGAACTTCCATCTTTAGACTTATTGGCTATGCCCATGCATAACGGTCAGCTTTCTGATAAAAAAAATATATATGAAAATGCAAGAAAACTAGAAAGAACGTTTCAGAGCTTTGGGGTAAAAGCAAAGGTAACTCAAGTTCATTTAGGGCCGGCGGTGACCAAGTATGAGGTATACCCTGACGTAGGAGTAAAAGTAAGTAAAATTGTAAATTTAAGTGATGATCTTGCGTTAGCACTTGCTGCAAAGGATATTCGGATTGAAGCTCCTATCCCAGGTAAATCAGCAATTGGGATTGAAGTTCCCAATAGCGAAATTGCGATGGTTTCTTTAAGAGAAGTGTTGGAATCGAAGCAAAATGACCGCCCAGGCGCAAAGCTGTTAATTGGTTTAGGCCGTGACATTTCAGGTGAGTCCGTTTTAGCTGAACTAAATAAAATGCCGCATTTATTAGTCGCTGGCGCAACCGGAAGCGGAAAATCTGTTTGTATTAATGGGATTATTACAAGTGTTTTAATGCGGGCAAAACCTCATGAAGTCAAAATGATGATGATTGATCCAAAAATGGTTGAATTAAATGTATATAACGGCATCCCACATTTATTAGCACCAGTCGTAACAGACCCTAAAAAAGCTTCTCAAGCTTTGAAAAAAGTTGTTAATGAAATGGAACGCCGCTATGAATTATTCTCCCATACTGGAACGAGGAATATTGAAGGCTATAATGAGTACATCAGAAGAAATAATGTTGGCGGCGAGGCTAAACAGCCAGAGCTTCCATACATTGTTGTGATTGTGGATGAGCTGGCAGATTTGATGATGGTAGCATCTTCAGATGTAGAGGATTCGATAACAAGACTTTCCCAAATGGCAAGGGCAGCAGGCATTCATTTAATTATAGCGACCCAAAGACCATCTGTTGATGTCATTACTGGGGTCATTAAAGCCAATATTCCTTCAAGAATTGCGTTTAGTGTTTCCTCCCAAACAGATTCAAGGACGATTCTAGATATGGGAGGAGCCGAAAAATTGCTTGGAAGAGGAGACATGCTGTTTTTACCTGTTGGTGCCTCAAAGCCTGTAAGAGTTCAGGGTGCCTTTCTATCAGATGAAGAGGTTGAAAAGGTAGTAGATTCAGTCATTGCTCAGCAAAAAGCTCAGTATCAAGAAGAAATGATCCCGCAAGATACAAATGAAGTGACAGAAGAGGTAAACGATAATTTGTATGAAGATGCCGTGCAGCTGGTCATTGATATGCAAACAGCTTCTGTTTCTATGCTGCAAAGAAGATTCCGGGTTGGATATACAAGAGCAGCAAGATTAATTGATGCAATGGAGGAACGCGGTGTAGTCGGTCCATATGAAGGCAGTAAACCAAGAGAAGTATTGCTTACTAAAGAACAATATGAAGAAATAAGCTCTTAATGAAAGGAGAACGATTCCTTTCATTATTTTTTTGATTTATAGTTTACATAATATTTTTATTGTAATTAATTCAATTGGTATATTACATTTAGGTAAAATGTATGACAAAAATTAAACAGATTTGTTAATTTAGCTATTTATTTCTTAATAAAAACATGATATATTTATTTCGGTTAAGAGAAAGGGTAGAACATCAGAGGTCTGATCACTTCAAGCCTGCAGTTGTTGGATAGGTAACAAATCAGCGTTTCTCTATTGATTTGATCAACATTAGAACCACGTCCTGAGAAAATAGAAAATAAGATCGGTTGCTTGGAGGCCTAAAATGAGTATTAAGTCTGACAATCGTCATTTGTATTTACAGGTTATCGATAAAATTAAAGAAGATATTAATGAAGGAGTCTATTTAGAAAAAGAAAAGCTTCCTTCAGAGTTTGAACTTTCAAAAAAATTAGGGGTTAGCAGAGCTACTTTAAGAGAGGCATTAAGAATACTAGAGGAAGATAATGTAATCATTCGAAGACACGGCGTTGGAACCTTTATTAATTCAAAGCCTTTATTCACTTCCGGCATTGAGCAGCTCAACAGTGTGACGGCAATGATTCAGCAAGCAAATCTCACGCCTGGCACTGTTTTTCTATCATCCAAATTGCAAAGCCCTTCAGATGAAGATGTAAAACGTTTTCAAATTTCGGCCGATGATCAATTATTTATGCTTGAACGTGTGAGGACGGCTGATGGTGAACCAATCGTTTATTGTTTAGATAAAATACCACGTCTCATATTACCAAAAACATTTATTCACGAACAAGAATCCTTATTCGAATTGCTGCATAATGAAGCTGGAAAATATATTAGCTATGCAGTAACAGAAATTGAACCTATCGGATATCATGAAAAAATTTCCCCTATTCTAGAATGCAGTCCTGAAACAGCCTTATTGCTCTTAAAGCAAATGCATTATGATGAAAACGATCAGCCTATTCTTTATTCTTTAAACTATTTTCGGGCAGATAAATTTGGTTTCCACGTTGTTAGGAAACGGTTATAGATTAGCTCGTTTCATGAAGCTTCCTGAAATTAGTATTAAAGCAAGTTTTAAATAAAGGCTATCGGTGTAAGTAACCGATTGCTTTAGTCTCAATAATAACCTACCTCTAAGGGTGATAAACCTTGATCGAGGGTTGCCCTAACTCCAGCTCCTAGTCAATTCTTAAATGTCACAAGAGCCAATCCGCCCAGCATGTTAAAGAAGTTCCTTCCAGCAGGCTCGCCCGAATGCTTGTCACCGAAGGACAAGCACCTTGAGTTTTTTCGTTCTAACAACTACATAGTCTTGCTGCGAAACAGCCATTTATTAAGGGAGGTGGTTCCCAAGCGATAGAAGTGTTGTTTAATACTATACTAATCAAATTTTTCATCATATTCATTTGAGGGGGATATTGAAATTATGAAAAAAAAGTTAGGTTTTGCATTAACCATGTTGTTAGCCGGCAGTACAATTCTTGCTGCATGCGGCGGGGGTTCCTCAGGCAAAACAAGCGGAGAAGGTAAAGATAACTTCACCGTTGCCATGGTAACAGATGTTGGAGGAGTTGATGACAAATCCTTTAATCAGTCTGCTTGGGAAGGAATCCAAGAATTTGGTAAAGAAAACAATTTAGAAAAAGGCAATACTGGATACAATTACTTGCAATCACAAAGTGATGCTGATTATGCAACAAATCTAAATTCACTAGCTCGTGACGACTTTGACCTTATTTATGGAATCGGTTTTATGATGAAAGATTCAATAAATGAAATAGCTGAACAACAAAAAGATGCTAAATTTGCAATTGTAGACAGTGTTGTTGAACAACCAAATGTCGCTAGCATTACCTTTAAAGAGCACCATGGTTCATTCTTAGTCGGAGTAGTTGCTGGTTTAACAACAAAAACGAACAAGGTTGGATTTATCGGCGGTATGGACTCACCCCTTATTAATAAGTTTGAAGCAGGCTTTGCTGCAGGTGTAAAAGCAGTAAATCCGGATGCTGAAATTGATGTCCAATATGCTGGTGCTTTTGATCAAGCAGATAAAGGAAAAGCGATCGCTTCAAGTATGTACAAGTCTAATGCAGATATCATTTATCATTCTGCCGGTGCAACAGGAAACGGTGTATTCTCGGAAGCAATTGACTTAAAAGCAAAAGATCCTAACCGTGAAATTTGGGTTATCGGCGTTGATAAAGATCAGCACGAAGAAGGAAATGGTAAAACAAAAGACGGTGAAGAATTTAACGTTACATTAACTTCAATGATTAAACGAGTGGATATCGCAGTGAAGGATTTGGCTACTAAAACAAAAGACGGTGAATTCCCTGGCGGGGAAGTAATTGAATATGGCCTTGAAGAAGATGCCGTTGGTATTGCCCCTACCCAAGACAATATATCAAAAGATGTCCTGGCAAAAGTGGAAGAATATAAAGAAAAAATCAAGAATGGTGAAATTGAAGTTCCAACTGAACCAGAAAAATAATACTTTTTCATTCTAGAAGAGGCTAGAAATTATCTAGCCTTTTTCTCTGAAATTCTTAAAATCAACAACTAAAAGTTTATTAATCTAATTAGTAAACTTTTAGTTAGTGATTTTTCCAAGTTAATAGAAAGTTTACACCCACTCTTATACATCAACTTCATTGGTAGCAAACAAGATAGGTGGTAGATTACTTCGCAGTTGTCTGAGAAAAATATATGCGCTGAGACCGTGACATCGCCTGAATACCCATCATCCAGCGTTCCCCATCTAACCATCAGCAGGGGATGAAGAAACCCCACCTAAGTAAGATTCACTATATGAGTAGTAGAAATTATTCAATTATATGAGCCATCGTTGTCAGCTTTAGTGTAACTCCTGGAGTCACATGCTTGACAGGCTTCCCGATTGCTTGTAACAAAAGGACACGCTCTCTGCGCTATTGGTACATAGCTTTCTCTCTTAAAACTTAAAGAAAAAGGAGTGAAAAAATGGAATACATTATTGAAATGTTGGATATTCGCAAAGAATTTCCAGGCATCATTGCCAACGACAATGTAACCCTGCAAGTAAAAAAAGGCGAGATTCACGCCCTTCTTGGAGAAAATGGTGCAGGAAAATCAACTTTAATGAATGTGTTATTTGGATTATATCAACAAGAAAAGGGCGAAATAAAAGTAAAAGGAAAAACAGCAAATATTACTAGTCCTCAGGTTGCAAATGATTTGGGAATTGGAATGGTACATCAACATTTTATGCTTGTCAACAACTTCACTGTTACTGAAAATATCATATTGGGATCTGAACCAACGAACACCGGAAAAATAGATATGAAAACAGCTGACGCTAAAGTGCAGGAAATTTCAAAAAAATATGGACTTTCAGTTGACCCGAAAGCAAAAATAAGTGATATTTCGGTTGGTATGCAGCAACGAGTTGAAATCTTAAAAACTCTTTACCGAGGCGCAGAAATTTTAATTTTTGATGAACCTACTGCGGTGTTAACCCCACAAGAAATCAAAGAATTAATTCAGATTATGAAAACGTTGATAGAAGAAGGAAAATCAATCATCTTAATCACCCATAAATTAAAAGAAATTATGGAAGTCTGTGACAGAGTAACAGTTATTCGAAAAGGACAAGGAGTTGGCACATTAAATGTAGCAGATACAAACCCGAATGAACTTGCTGCATTAATGATTGGCCGGGAAGTTTTATTTAAAACAGAAAAAATAGCCTCGGTTCCAAAGCGAGAAATTCTCATCATTGAAGACCTTCATGTTAAAGACAGCCGAAATGTGAAGGTTCTTGATTCTTTAAGTTTGTCCGTTCGCGGCGGTGAAATCGTTGGAATTGCCGGTGTAGATGGAAATGGTCAGACAGAATTAATTGAAGCATTAACAGGACTCCGGAAATCAGAGTCTGGGTCAATTCAGATAAATGGAAAAGAGATTAGAAATCTTCAGCCCCGTAAGATTACTGAATCTGGGATCGGACATATTCCGCAAGATCGTCACAAACACGGTCTTGTTTTAGATTTTCCAATTGGGGAGAACATGGTTCTGCAAACATACTATAAACCTCCTTTTTCTAGAAAGGGTGTTTTAAGCTTTAAAAATATTTATGATAAAGCCAGAAGCTTAATCAAGGAATTTGATGTAAGAACACCAAGCTCTTCAACACCTGCACGAGCTCTTTCTGGTGGAAATCAGCAAAAAGCCATAATCGGCCGGGAAGTAGACCGAGATCCGGATTTACTTATAGCAGCTCAACCAACCCGGGGATTGGATGTAGGTGCTATTGAATTTATACACAGAAGGTTAATCGAACAAAGGGACAATGGGAAAGCCATTTTACTTGTGTCCTTTGAGCTTGATGAAATCATGAATTTAAGTGACCGCATTGCTGTTATTTTTGAAGGGAAAATTGTAGCTATCGTAACCCCTAGAGAAACAACAGAACAAGAGCTTGGTTTATTGATGGCTGGCAGTAAGCAGAAAGCAGGTGGAGCTTCATGATCTCCTTTAGAATCGACAAAATGATGACCAGTCTATTTAAAAGCATGCTTATCCCCGTTGTATCCGTACTATTAGGTTTAATCTGCGGAGCTCTCATTATGCTCGTCAGCGGATATGATCCAATTGCAGGCTATAATGCCCTTTTGTTCGGGATAATTGGCGAAAGCTATTATATCGGGGAATCCATTAGGCAGGTTACACCATATATTCTCTCTGGATTAGCCGTTGCATTTGCATTTAGAACAGGATTATTTAATATTGGGGTAGAAGGTCAGGTCATTGTTGGCTGGTTAGCTGCTGTTTGGGTAGGTGTTGCTGTTGAACTACCCAAGATTATTCATTTGCCGCTTGCTATCATCGCTGCCGCATTAGCAGGGGCCCTGTGGGGATTTATTCCCGGATTATTGAAGGCGCGTTTCAAAGTCCATGAAGTTATTGTCACGATCATGATGAATTATATTGCACTTCATGTCACTAATGCTCTTATTCTCAATGTTTTATCTGATAATAGTGAGAAAACGGATAAGATTTTTGAATCAGCCTCTCTTCGTTCAGGTTTTTTTGAGGCGATAACGGATTACTCAAGAATGCATAATGGTATTTTTATTGCGTTAATCACAGCGTTTATTATGTGGTTTTTACTTGAAAAAACGTCAAAAGGCTTTGAATTAAGAGCTGTTGGATTTAACCAGGATGCTGCGAGTTACGCTGGAATGAATGTAAATCGCAATATTATATTATCAATGGTTATCTCTGGTGCTTTCGCCGGTATTGCTGGGGCAATGGAAGGCTTAGGAACTTTTGAATATGCATCATTAAAAGGTGGATTTACCGGGATTGGATTCGATGGGATTGCTGTTGCTTTACTTGGAGGTAACACGGCAATCGGTGTGATTTTCGCAGCGATTCTTTTTGGAGGACTAAAGGTCGGTGCTTTGAACATGCCTTCTGAAGCTGGTGTACCGAATGAGCTTGTAGAGATTGTCATCGCGTTAATTATATTTTTTATTGCTTCAGGCTATATTATCCGCTGGACGCTGATGCGCTTTAAGAAGGAGGGGAAATAAGTGAGCATTTTACAAGCTTTAGAAATTATTGTTCCTACAGCACTTTTTGTAGCTGCTCCACTTATTTTCACTGCCTTAGGGGGAGTTTTTAGCGAACGATCAGGTGTTGTTAACATTGGACTAGAAGGGTTAATGGTCATCGGTGCATTTGTTGGTATTGTCTTTAACCTTACTTTTTTGGACGCTTTTGGAAATGCCACACTATGGCTGGCTATGATAGCTGCAATGGCGGCTGGGGGAGTCTTTGCCCTTCTCCATGCGGTTGCTACTATCAGCTTTCGTGCGGATCAAGTTGTCAGCGGTGTTGCTATTAACTTTTTGGCTGTTGGCTTAACTCTTTTCCTAGTGAAAATTATTTATGGTAAAGGCCAAACAGATCGGATTTCAGAAAGCTTTAATAAATTTGATGTTCCTTTCTTAAGTGACATACCAATTATAGGACCGATTTTATTTTCAGGCGGCTATATAACTTCATATATTGCTATTCTTTTTGCAGTTATTGTATGGTATGTGATTTTTAAAACTCCTTTTGGACTTCGATTAAGATCAGTTGGCGAGCATCCGATGGCTGCAGATACTATGGGGATAAATGTAACAAGAATGCGTTATATTGGAGTTGTTTTAAGCGGAGTATTTGCAGGGCTTGGCGGGTCTGTTTACGCTACGATTATTACAAGGGAATTCGGCCATGCAACGATAAGCGGCCAAGGCTTTATGGCGCTTGCTGCAATGATTTTCGGAAAATGGCATCCTCTCGGAGCGATGGGAGCGGCATTGTTCTTTGGTCTTGCACAAGGTTTAAGTATCATTGGCGGATCTATCCCAGTATTAGAAGATATACCTTCAGTTTATTTGCTTATCACTCCTTATGTGCTAACGATCTTGGCTCTAACAGGATTTATCGGCCGTGCAGATGCACCAAAAGCTTTAGGAGCACCTTATATAAAGGGAAAAAGATAATTGGAAAAGGAATACCAAGAATCTATTAACAAATAATAAAAGACCTGTATTGAGCAGACGATTAATAAGGTAAGAAGACCCTAATATGAAGTTCCGTTAGAGACGAAGGTGTATGTTAAACGATATTTGCCATAAGCAAGGTCAATTAAGCAGGGATATCCCTGCTTTTTATTATGGTTCATAGACAGGAAGGAGTGATACTAGTAAGTTTTGGTACCGCAGTCTAAAATTTCACCACTTAATTTTTATAGAAGAGATTGATAAAGTAAGAGGTTTCTGCTAATATAGCTGTAGTTCACAGAAAATTTGTACAATTAATTCATTCAGAGAAGAAAGTAACGAGAAAACCATTATTTCCACCAGCAAGAAAGCAGCAAAACCTCATTTTTTATAATGAATAATGGTACATGAATTCTCCTCAGCTAACGATTCCGAGCAGCCATCTCAATTCAGTTCAAACTCTTTCTTTATTAATCAAATTGAAAGCGCTTACTAATTATAAGCTTGTTCACTTAGTTCATTCAACGAAGAAAAAAGTAAGGAAAGTATCCTTTTCATGAAAGGAGGCGTGACCTATATACACTTTTTAAATAGCACTTTTTGTAGCGTAGCAGATAGATTCCATAAAATCTCGTAACAACTCAATCAACAAAATGAAAGTACTTAAAATTACCTCTTTTGTTATTAATAAAATGAACAAGCTGATATAGTTGATACCTTTGTCATGAATAAAAAGTGATACAAATCATCTGGTTGTTACCTCTCATCTTCGAAATATCTATTCTGAAATAATAAATTGTAACAGGAGTGAACATAATGTTAGATAAATTAAAAAGTAATTTCCTCTACAAATTTTTATTCATTTGTTGTGTTTGGTTTTCTGTGATGATGGCTTATTCTGTAGACGCCGTCTTTGCTCGTGATAGTAAATATACCCGAAATGGATCTGGACCCATGTATTGGATGGCGTATGAAAATCCTTATTCAACTAATAAGGCTATTCCAGAAGACCGATGGAAGAATAATGTGGATTGGATCGCAGAAGAATTTCTTCCTTATGGATATGACATGGTTAGTTTGGATGGATGGATTGAAGGAGCAACTCAGACAACACCGAATGGGTATGTACTAAAACATAATGATAATTGGCAGTATACATGGAAAGAATGGGGAGACTACGTGAAAGGTAAAGGACTGAAGTACGGTATTTATTACAATCCACTTTGGGTCACCCCAGCAGCTGTAAATGACAGCTCCAAAACCGTTATTAATAATCCGAACATGAAAGTCAGGGATATTGTCAACACAGAAACAACCACTACAGACTGGAATGGAGTGACATTGCCGGGAGACCGCTTTGTAACTGATCAAGGAGAAAATTCACTTTATTGGGTGGATGTAAACAAGCCTGGCGCTGAAGATTATATTAAAGGATATGTTCAGTATTTTAAAGATGCCGGCGCTAGCTTTCTAAGAATTGATTTCTTGTCATGGTATCAAACAGGTCGGGATGGCGGTTTAAATAAAAAAGTGGGGAATGCTCATTGGAATGAATACAAAACGGCTCTCCGCTGGATACACGAAGCTGCAGGTGACGATTTAACCGTTAGCCTGGTCATGCCGTACTTACAGAATCATGGTGAAGTAGAATTAAAGTTTGGTGATATGGTTCGCATTGATGAAGATGTGTTTAATGGAGGTTGGGATCATGTTAGTGGACGCAGTCAAACATGGCAAGATGCATGGTCTCAATGGAAAAATCCGTTCCAAGGTCTAACCGGTTTCTCTGATATTGGAGGACGCGGTCAAATGATTCTTGATGCTGACTTCATCAGGATGAACAGGTATGGATCAGCAGCTATAAATGATAATGAAAGAAGATCAACAATTTCTCTATATACGTTGGGAGGGTCACCTATAGCCATTGCTGACCAATATGACACCATGAACAACACAGGATCAAACAATGAGCGTTTTTATCAGAATTCTGAGATTATTGATCTGAATAAACTTGGACTTGTGGCAAAGCCCATATACAAGAATGCTAATCCTTTTTATCCTGGTGAAGGATATGAAGAAGGAACAAGCCGTGATACTGAGCGCTGGGCCGGTCAACTGCCAAACGGCGAATGGATTGTTGGTTTATTTAACCGATCTGATCAAAACGCAACCAAAAGCATTGATTTCATCAGTGAATTAGGATTAACCGGAGAAGCTGAAGTGCGTGATCTATGGGCACACGAAGATCTAGGATATATGACAAACTACTCTGCCGATATAGAGCCGCACGACGTTAAATTACTGAAAGTGATACCTCGCAACAGCAGAAAATATGAAGCGGAAGGGGCATCTTGGATCGGAACGAAATTTAATAATAACCATGCGGGATATTCGGGTTTTGGTTTTGTTGATAAATTTGAAGCTTCTTCAGTACCTAACAATACGGGACCAAAAGTAGTGTTTGCTGTGGAGGCTCCTGAGGCCGGATCTTATTGGTTCAACTTTAAATATGCCAATGGAACGGGTGGAGAAAGTTCTGCTACAGTTTATGCGAAAGACGGATACAATAAAACAATTACAGACAATACATCTGTTGCATTACCAGCAACTTCAAACTGGAGCTCTTGGGGAAATAAAAATGTTGAATTAAAATTAACGAAAGGATTAAACTTGATTACAATCGAACGTACCCCTTCTGACTCAGGAGCATTTAATCTCGATTATATTGAGTTTACTCCTCATTGGGGGAATTTAGCCCAAAATTATGGTTTTGAAACCGGTGATATTAGAGGTTGGACACAATGGCATCCAAGTGGGCAAACAGCGGCATATGGCGTGGATTCCAATGATGTGCAGAGCGGAAAAAACAAACTGTTTTTCTATTCTCCTTCAGCTTACAAGCAAAGCTTACATCAAACCATAACTGGTTTAGACGACGGAACTTATTATGTTTCCGCTAAAGTGAAACGTCAAGGTACCCGTCCTGCTACGGCCAGAATGGAAGTAACTCAGCACGGCAGTTCCGATGTTTACGCAAACATACCAAACACTTCAGGATATCAAGATGTTTCCGCTAAGGTAACTGTGACAAATGGCAAAATAGATGTTGGATTCTATGTAGATTCACCAGGCGAAACGTCTCTTCAGGTAGATGATGTAAAAGTTACCAGAGTATCATTGCAAAATGGCAGTTTTCAGGATGGTTTCCGGGGATGGACAAGATCTGATATGGCTTTGACCAAAATCAATTATGACAACAACAACGCTTATGCCGACATTACAAGTTCGTCAAAATTTACTTCAGATTTGTTCCGATATGAATCATTACAAAAGGGAACATATACGCTTAAAGCTAAAATTCGCCGCAGCGGTTCTTTTGATACTGCTGGTCTATATATTAATAAAGGCGGACAGAAATACAAAAACATCCTCTTCCCCGATAATTCGAATTGGACTGAGGTAACCATTGATAACATCAGCCTTACACAAGATGAAGTGGTTAAAATCGGAGTATATGCAGAGGGCAATCCAAACGCCTGGCTGCACATCGATAAAGTTTGGCTGGAGAAGAATTAAGACTTTTTGAGAAACAGTATAATAAAAAATTGAAAATCCCACTGCTTTAGCAGCGGGATTTTCAATTTTCCCACATGCGCCTGAAATCTGATCCAAGTATGGATATTATTAAAAGTCTATCCAAAACAAAAGGAGAAGCATCAAGCTTTACCTTATATGAAGATGCCGGTCAACCTATAAACATGAAAGCGGTCGATCTGCTGATACATTGCTTAACTTAACAAACTTCTAAGGGGATTGTGACTCTTAAAATTGAAGCGCTGAATTGCAGCTTTTACGAACATTGAATAGAGAATATGTGTTACAGAAATAAAAGTTAATGCGTGCAATGGAACCTCTTATTTTTGCTTTCACTTAATAGGAGTTGTCTCTTTTTGTTTTATTTGTGATCAAAAGCGGGTCAGCTAAGAGCCTGTCTATTTCGGCAGCCGCACGGTCCAAACCATCCTTAGCCGACAATTCACCCTCAAATATTTTATTCATATACTTTATATACACTTCATCAATTTTACTCCAGTTCTTAACTAAAGGGAGCAGTGTTGCATTCTTCGCATCTGTTACATAAGGATAGAGGTAAGAATCTCTAGTTATTGTCGAAGCTTTGACCGCCTCCAGGTTGGTCGGTACCAATCCGGTATGCTCCAAGAGTAACTGAGCTTTCTTGCCTGTCATCCATTTCATAAACGTCCATGCCTCAGCTTTCCTTTTACTCCCCTTCATAATGACCAGATTTTCTCCGCCAATTATCGAAGCAGGACCATTATTTTGTGGAAATGGTACTGGAATGGTTAGCTTTAGGGCACTATTAAATTCTGATTCATTTAATAAACCATAGAACCAAGGACCATCGTCTGTCATAAGAATATTTCCAGTCTTAACCCGTTCCCAATTTTCAACTGCGCCTAGCTTGTCTTTCGGAAGATCAATGAGATTTTCCTTATAAAGAGCTGTTAACTGCTCCACAGCATCTATGGTTTCGTCACTATTTAAAAATCCAGAAGCTTTGTTGGAATTCTCGTCAATAAAGGATCCCCCAAGACTATAAATGTATGGAATAGTATCCCATGGTCCTAAACCCCTGAGTCCAATAGTATATTGATAGCGCCTTGCAAGCTCCAGAACTTCGCCCATTGTACTTGGAGGCTTGGAATAGCCCGCACGCTTCAGAAGTTTTCGGTTAAAAATAGCAGCCTTTGTGTAGATGTTAAGCGGCAAAGAATAATAATTATTTTTATAGAATCCTACATTTATTCCTTTTGGGTTAAACCTGGTCCGGATATTTTCGAAATCACTGAACCTGTTTAACGGTTCAAGAAGCCCTTTATATGAAAACTCGGGAACCCAGGCGATACTTAGCCGTACCACATCTGGACCACGCTTGGAAGAGGTACGAGCGATCAAGGTGTTCTTTAATTCGTTATTAAAAGATAGGTCAATGGACTCTACCTCAATGTTTGGGTTCTCACGCTCAAAAGCAGGAATCAACACTTGCTCCAGTAACCTTGTTTCTTTTTCGTTGTATGTGTGCCAAAAAGTAATGACGGATTTTTTATGATCCTGTAGTGTTTGAACCTTCTTTGGATCAGATATCATAGACGGACTTCTACACCCGGTCAGCAATAGTAGGATCAGTAAAAAGGATACCCACCGACAATCCATTACGTAAACCTTCCTTTCTTAATCAATAGACGATCTTGTCGTCTGGTGTCTTTCCCTGTAACCCATCGGAGTTAATCCGGTTACTTTCTTAAACACCTTGCTGAAATATTTGACGTCTTTAAAACCCGATTCCAGGGCTATATCGTAAATCCGGCTTTCATTCTTCACTAAAAGCCGCTTCGCTTCCCTAATACGCAGCTCGATTAAATAATCGACAAAATTTCGACCGGTTTGTTTTTTGAAATAGAGACTGAAATAACTTTTACTTAGATGAACGGTATCCGCTACACTTTGAAGTGTCAAGTTCTCGGTATAATGGGCGGCTATATATTCAAGTGCCTTGGTGATCAGTTGCTCATCGTATCCTTTATCTTCCAGTTTCGGTATAAAGGGCAGCCTGATTTCTTCCAGCATACTAATCAATAGTGATACCATTTGTTCCATTGTCTCTGTCCGGCAAAGCAGATTATGCCGCTCAGTAAGCAATGATCCAGAATCCGCTTGCAAATGGTAAACGCCTGTGAGAAGGCTGCACGCCTCTTGTTTCACTTGTTCAGGGTCCAGATACCCGTCTTTCCAGCGTTCAAGCGCAAATTTAATTGCGGTGGAAACAGGATCACCATTGCGGATCATTTCGAAGAAAGGGGTCCAATCGATATGTTCTTCTTTTTCTGTATGGGTTTCTGGACTTTTCATACAATACAAGCCGCCTAGCCCTTCGAAAAACCTTCTTTGACAGGCCGAGCGGCTGTCGGCAAATCCCTTGACAATGCTGTCTATACCTTGTTCTGTCACAAAGCCAGCAGAAGTTGAAATCTGCCATTCTTTTTCTAATAACTGCTTCCACTGAAGAAGCAGCTTCTGCGCATCCCTCTCGTGATTTGGTAAAATTAGAAACATGCCGCTTTCGGCCGCAAGCAGTGCGGCTCCTTCCTTGACTTGCATATAAAACTTTTTCTGCCATTCCTCCAAAAGGAGCTGCACATACAGATAGCCGTGATTTTCTCGCCATTCCTCTGCTCCATCCAACATAAAATAGGCACAAGCATATGGATTTTTCAACCATTCCGGTGCCCATTCGGTTAACAAAGGAGAGGTTTGCTCTTGTACGATCAATCTTTTAATTTCCTGTTCGACATTTTTTCGTGCCAGATAAACGGCCCCTTGCTGGTAATGGTTCAGTTCGGAATCATTTTTCCGTTCTTCCTCAAGCTTGGAAATACACCGCCGAAGGATGGCGAGAAGGTCATCCTTTTTCAAGGTTAGTTTTAACAAATAATCGACAGCGCCCAGCTTAAGACCTTCTTTTACATATTCAAAGTCGCTGTAATTACTAATCAGGATCACTTTAAGCCATGGATAAAGCTTTAGTGCTTGCTGCATGAGTTCAATGCCGCCTATCAAAGGCATTTTGATATCCGTAATGAGAATATCATAGGAACGTTTCTCTAAAGCAGTCAATGCTTCGGCGCCATTGGCATATTGGTCTTCAACCATTACCCCTTCTTTTTCCCAATCAATAAAGGCAGTGATTCCTTTACGAATGACAGGCTCGTCATCTACAATAAGAACTCTATACATGTTTTTCCCCCTGTTCCGCTAGTTCTAAGTGGCAGATTTCACTAGTTTTTTCAACAAAATTCGTACTGTAGTCCCTTTCTCCGGCCCGCTTGCGATAGACCATTCCCAACTTTGAGCATAATACAGCCGCAGTGTATCAAAGATATGGCGGAGCCCGATACCGATATTTCCTTTTTCGACGGCAGTTTCTGGATCATTCAATTCCTTCACCTTATCATTCTTGATACCCAAACCGTCATCTTTAATAAGAAATTCTATATTTCCGTTATGAAAATGGATCGTAATCGAGATTCGACCATCCGTATTTTTGGGCACGATGCCATGGAATATGGCATTTTCCACCACAGGCTGCAGGAGCATCCGTGGGATGGGGATCTTTTCTGTACCCGGTTCAATATCCAGCTCCAGATGGAATGTTTTTTCGTAGCGAAGCTCTAAAATAACTAAATACTTCCGGATAATGTCCAGTTCCTCTCCTACCGTTATAATGTTTCCACTTTTCCCCATATTCGCTTCCAACAGATGATTCAGGGCTGACAATACTAGAGAAGCTCGCTCATTTTGATTTGAATCAATAAGCAAGCGGAGAGTGGTTAGCGTATTATAGAGAAAGTGTGGATGAACGCGGTGAATAACAGCCCGAAGCTCTGCGTGATGCTTTTCACTCTGTTCACTTTCCACTTGATGCATTAAATTTTCGATTTTATGAAGCATTTCGTTAAACTGCTTGCTTAAAAAGCCGATCTCATCGGAGGAATTAATGTCCGTTCTTACTTTTAGGTCTCCTTGTTGAACAAGCAGCATGCTTCCGGTAAGTTGTTTTACAGGCTTGGTTACCCGTCTGGCAATAAAAAGCCCGAATCCGACTGCAATTAAGGAGAAGACACTAGAAGATAAAAATATCCAGGATTGGAGACGGTCCAACTGGCCGCTAATTTCATGAACTGGAACGGTACCTACAAGCATCCAGCCGTTACTCAGCGGCTGCTTCACCCCGTAATAAGGCACCCCATTTGCAGCAAACTCGAATTCAACGGCATCGTTTTTAACAATATGCCTGTACAAATCGGAATTCTCCACCTTTTTGTTTATCAAATCGAGATTAGAATGAATCATAATTTTCCCTTCAAAATCGACAACGAAAAACCTTCCAGTCTTTCCTAGATTCAGGTGTTCAATCGTGTTAAGAATGGACCGTCCGTCCAAATGAATCTGCACTAGTCCAATATTCCTCATTGTTTCAAAATCTTTTAACACTCTGCTAACGGGAAGAACTAAGTCTGTATTGACGCTGCCACCGTTGAAAAGGTCGTACTGAAGCCCTTGCCAAACTAAAGCTCCGTCCTTTCGTTTGGCCTCCTTCACCCATTCCTGGTCGGAAAGCCGTATTTTGTGGAGGTTTGTCTCGGCAAAAGTACCGCTGCCCCATCCGGTTCCTTCCTCTTTCAACACATAAACAATTTTGACGAAGGAGTTTGAATAGACTGAATTATTCAGTAAGGTATTTATATATTGAGAATTCCTTCTCTGTTCATTCGCTGTTATATTATTCGTTTGTAAAGCAGCACGTTGAATATTCGTGTCGCTGCTAATAAAATCGGAGGTGTCGACCCCGCCGTCCAATATGAAGGAGAGCGATTCTGCAGTTTGCTTGGCGATTTGAACGGTGGACTCCCGCACATTTTTCTTCAAGATTGAATTAGATTCTATGTAGTAGGACAAAGCCGTAGAAAGTGTCGAAATAAATATCACAAGCAGAAAGGCCACAGTGATTTTGGTTGAAAAGCTTCTGAGTGATAAAAATTTCATTCCCATAATACCCCGCCTTATTTGTTTCTTCCTCTTATTATAGTACAGCTTCAGGGATGGATTTTACCAATGAAGGATTTGGAAATAGAACGCTCTTCCTTTTATTTTATAGATAACTTACCATCTTTTCTCTTTGCAAAATGTGAAGGTGTATTATTTTGAATAAAGAGCGAAATAATTTACCCTCTGCTAATTTCCGAAAAAAGGAATTTAATAAAATCCATAATTTTAAAATAAATGCTTAATATGGAAAAAAGGCTTGTTTAAGTGTCTTTTTTTAAGTAATACAAGAAAAATAAATAGTTGACGATCCAGCAGGGAAGCAGGTAATGAGAAAAGTCCTTTAGTTCTCTCATCCTATATTTTATAAAAATATCTGATCATTGATTGAAAATTAATAATGATCCGATCATTACGAAAAAGGAATATTTAAGATAATTCTAAATCACGAATGACGCTATTTCAGCACGATTTCAAGTTTACTTTGCAAGCAATATTATTACAAATGGGAGCGTATTCAAACCGCCGTAGGATTTTTTCCCGATTGTTCAGACAGAACTTAGTTGCTAACTTGATAATAAGCCCGGGAAAATGGGGCAGTGTTTGGTGGAAAAAAATAAAGAAGGGAGATGCAACCAAGAAAATAAGTTTATATGAAGAAGTTATAGGTTTAGGAATTATCATTTTTTAATTTAATTCAAGAAGGAGAAAACGATGAAATTAAAAAAGAAAAAATTAAACAAGAAATATGCATCTATGTTACTTGCAGCTACTGTAGTGGCTATTGGAACTGTTGCTCCTCAAATTTCCAAAGCTGCAGAGTATGTTGCTCCCCCAGGGGCCCAAATGTGGGAAGGCAAGATGGTCGATGAGAACGGCAACGTTCAGCATGTGCATCCGGAAAGATCTTTGGATAAAAACAATCTGCAAAAACCGATGACGGTGCTAGATGTTAAAAAATTGGAAAACGGTGTTAAGCTAAACTTGGGAGAAATGGAAGCCTATATCCGCTTGCTGTCTTCCGATATTTCAAAAGTGTCGATCCTTAAAAAAGGCGAGAAAGAGTATACTTCTGTAGGTATCGCAAAAACCAATTGGGATTCGCCAAAAAAATTCAAAGTAAAAGAAGACAATAAAAAAATCATCATTACTACCGACAGCTTAACAGTTGAAATCAAAAAAAACCCGTTTGGAATTAAATATATGGATGAAGACGGGAACGTCATCAACGAGGACGCGGAGCAAGGCGTCGGATACGAGAACGGTAAGCCATACGTGTTCAAGAAAACCAATAAAGACGAAGATTTTTACGGATTCGGACAAAAAACAACCGGCTTGAATCATCGCGGGAAGGAAATCGGTGTTTGGAACCGCGAGAATTTAGGACAACCAATTTCCAAATACACTTTCTCCTCTGTTCCGTTCTTTATCGGGTTGAAAGGAACAAAGTCATACGGTATTTTATTCGATAACACTTACCGTTCTTACTACAATATGGCGGCTGAAAGCGACGATTACTACTACTTCCACGCCGATGGTGGAAAGCTGACCTACTATTTCATTAACGGCCCGCAGATCGAAGACGTTGTTGACCGTTATACAGATTTGACAGGCAAGATGCAAATGCCTCCGAAGTGGGCGATGGGTTTCCATCAAGCGGCTTGGGGTTATCATCAGAAGGATCTTGAGGAAGTATCCAAAATCTACCGTGAAAAGAAAATTCCAGCGGATGGTATGTGGTACGATATCGAATGGATGGATGATTATAAAACCTTCTTCTTCGGAGATAAATTCCCTGATCCAGACGGCTTGAACAAAATGCTGGAAGGTCAGAATTACCATACGGTCGCAATTGTTGATCCAGCAATGCGCGTACCGGATCCGGGCCAATCGGAATATCTGCCTTATACGGAAGGGACAGAGAAAGATCTTTGGGCTAAAAATCCAGACGGTACCCCTTATTTGGGCAAAGTTTGGCCATGGGGCGTTCCATCTAAATCCGTGTTTCCAAACTTCTTGAAGCAAGAAACTCGCGATTGGTGGGCGAGTTGGCATAAAACGATGTTTGATAAAGGCATTGACGGCATATGGAACGATATGAATGAACCGGCTAATTTTAGTACGAAAGACTATTGGTCGCTGCCGCTCGATACTGTTTTCGAAACAGACGACGGCGGAAAAATGACACATGAAGAAGCTCACAATATTTACGCTCACCTTGAGAACCAATCGACAGATCAAGCCTTCAAAACACTAAAACCAAACGAGCGACCGTTTGTTTTGACACGCGCTTCGTTTACAGGCACTCAGCGTTACGCAACAGCAACATGGACCGGCGATAACTGGAGCCAATGGGAAATGCTCAGAATTTCGATTTTCCAAAATGCAAATGTCGGGTTGACAGGTTTCGCGATGGTCGGAAACGACATCGGCGGCTTTGCAAAAAAACCTCACGAAGGTGTTGTAGCTACACCGGAATTGTTCGCTCGCTGGATTGAGGTCGGCGCCTTCTATCCGTTCTCCCGCGACCATTACAATAATGACGGAAAGAGTCCAATGGAAACAGATGCTAATGGTAGTTTAAAATGGGGCAGACAAGAGCCATGGCAATTTGGCAAGGAAGTTGAGGATATCAGCCGCAAGTACATATCTTTGCGATATGAACTTATGCCTTACCTTTACAATGCGTTCAAAGATGCCCATAAAGAAGGAAGGCTCATCCAGCAACCGCTCGTGTACCAATTCCAAGAGGATGAGAAAACACATAATATCCAAGATCAATTCATGTTTGGCGATTCTCTTATGATGGCACCGGTAGTTCACGAAGGGGCGACTTCTCGCGATGTGTATCTTCCAGCCGGAGCAAATTGGGTAGACTACTGGACAGGCGAAGAGCTTGAAGGCGGCCAAACGATCCATAAAGAAGCAGATCTTGCAACTCTTCCGATTTACGTGAAACAAGACTCGATCATTCCACGTCGTGAAGTTCAACAATATACTGGAGAGAAAGAGCTGAAAAATCTTACTCTCGATACGTATCTTAACGACGAAGCTTCTTACAGCTTCTATGAGGATGACGCAAAAACAGAGGATTACACTAAAGGCGAATACAACATAACAAAATTTGATGTAGAACGGAAATCAAATAAAATAACATTCAAACAAAAACAAGAAGTTACCAACTATGAAGAATCTAAATTAGAGCAATACACGTTGAAATTAAACAATGCAGAAAAACCATCTAGAATTCGAGCCGGAAAAAATAAGTACAAAGAGGTAGGATCAGTTAAGGAAACAGAAGGAAAAACAAATACGTTCTTCTATGATTCAAAAGAGAAAGTCCTTTATGTAAGCATCCCTGCTGACGAGAAGAAAGAAGTTCAAATTCGTTATAACAAGGGCTTGGGTATCAAATTAGAGGCGAATGTGAAAGTAAATAATTAGTAATATTTAAAAGGGACTAACTGAAAGTTAGTTCCTTCTTAATACGAATCGAATCGATGAGAATGACAACTTGATGAAAAAGGTCCGTGTTTATAGTTTCAATATAGAATCCAATAAGACCAGAAAAATTGCAGAAGTTGTTTCAGTTTTTTCTCATCTGAATCAATTAGTAGTTTTTTTGATTGGAATTTTTAATTTCATAACCTATTAAATTAGAAAACAATGAGACCGTAGCTTAATTAGGAGAAAATCGTCAATAGCCCTACCTGGCTGCAGACGATTAAACACTTATTAAAGTTGCTGGCAAATGGGATAAAATGGTGTTTTTATAGAGATCTTGATAAAAGTTTATTAATGAACGCATGAAAATAAGTGATGCACTTATCGTATTTAAATCTGATTATCTAAATTAAAAAGTAGATAGACATTTCCAAAATTATTAAATATAGTAGGAGTGTTTTTTGATGAAAAAATGGGTCATTTTCTTTGGGATATCGGTTGGGGTACTTTCCCTCTCTGCATGCAACCCGGGTGTCAATTCAGAAGAAATAATTGTTCAATCTCAAGCTGGTGAGATAACGAAGGATGAGTTTTATTCCCAATTAAAAACTCAAGCAGGCGATCAAGTATTAAAACAAATGATTGATACAATGCTGCTTGAAAAAAAATATAAAGTGTCAGATAAAGAAATTGATGCGAAAATAAAGGATTATGAGAAGCAGTTTGGTGGGAAAGAAAGCTTGGATCAGGCTCTTGAACAAAAGGGAATTAAAGGTGAAAATGAATTTGAAAAAATGATTAAACAAGAGTTGCTATTTGAAAAAGCTGCAACAGACGGTGTGAAAGTTTCCGAAGAAGAAATTAAAAAAGCATTTGATGAAAAATATAAGGAAGAAATAAAAGCAAGTCACATTCTTGTCAAAGATGAAAAAACAGCAACAGAAGTGAAGGCAAAGCTTGAAAAAAGCGAAGATTTTTCTCAACTCGCCCGCGAGTATTCAATCGATCCTGGTTCGAAAGACAGAGGGGGTGACCTTGGATATTTTAGAAAAGAGTCCATGGTTCCTGAATTCGATAAAGTCGTATTTTCAATGAAAGTCAATGAAATCAGTAATCCTGTAAAAACACAACATGGTTATCACATTATTAAAGTAACGGATAAGAAAACAAACGCGTTAAAGGACATGAAAGATACAATTGAAAAAGAACTAAAATTCTCAAAAGCTAAGCCAATTGACACATTGATTTCCCAGCTGCATGAAGAAGCTGATATTAACATCAAAGATAAGGATTTAAAAGATGCATTAGCGAAGCAACCACAAACTGGAATGAAATAAGCAATGCCTAGCTATATTTAATGACTGAACATTGATATAAGTTTAAAATAGTATAAAGAATTGACAGCTGAACTTTAAATTGGGTTATTCGGTAGATCTTTGGTTTTCGATTGATTATTCGGCCAATCCAGATATTAATCCGTTTAATTCGATCAATAATCCGTTCAATTGTTGGCTCTGTTAAAAGCTTATTATTGATTTTATTTCAAGAACAGGACTTCCGAAAAGGGAGGTCCTGTTATGTATTTAAATAAGTCTACTAGTTTAAAAGTTCAAAAAATTCTGGTTCTGGTTTCATCAATTTTGTTCCTTTTTCTGATTGTAAATAAATTTCTTTATCGCTTTCAAAGAAAACTTTTAATTCTATATTTCCAATTTATTAACGGAAGCGATTGATTGGGATAATGAAACAGAATCTCGTAATCAAGCAAGGTTAATTAATGAATTTTTAAAACTAGCTGGTGATAACCTAAACCTATCATAAGTGGTATCGACTTGAGAATAAGCAAATGCCAACACCCATTTTGAAGAATTAGGGCAGTATGACACTATAGATAATATTTTTGAATTATCTGAAATTTATCTTGCTTCACTGAATGAATTATGCTAAATTTTACATAATGAAATGTTGCATAGGAGACGTGTGTAATGAACTTACTTAGAAAAGGAAATAAGGAGCTAATAAAAGATTTGAATCGTTCCTTAGTGATTAATATGGTACGCATTCAGGGAAATATCTCACGTACTGATATTGCCAAAGAAACCGGATTGGGTTTATCAACCATTACTAATATTATAGATGATCTTATTAAGGAAAATCTTGTCTCTGAAATTGGCACTGGAGAATCACATGGTGGAAGGAAACCCGTGCTTTTAAAATTCAACGGAGATTTTGGTATTATTGTTGGTCTAAAAATAGAGAAACAACAAGTGAAGATGTGCTTATCTAACTTGGAAGGAAAGATCTTACACAAAAATCAATTTTCGTACTCTCTAACAGGAGAAAACCAATTAGCAGCGATTATTATAGAAAAACTTGATTCTTTTATCAAACAAAATGAATGCGTTTCCAAAATTGTAGGCATTGGGATTGCTACTCCGGGGTTAGTAGATCAAGAAAGTAATGAAGTTATCTATTCGCCAATATTAAAGGTGGATCATGGAGATTTGAAGCCTATTGGCAGGCACTTTGACGTTCCTTTGTTTATCGACAATGATGCAAATGTATTTGCGCTTGCAGAGAAGTGGGTAGGCATTGGAAGAGAATATAGAAATTTCATTGGAGTTACAGTAGGAGCCGGTGTAGGATCAGGAATTGTCATTGATAATATGTTGTTTCGAGGAGACTTCGGGGGAGCAGGAGAGCTGGGGCATATTACTATTTATCAGGGAGACCGCCTCTGTTATTGCGGACAGCGAGGTTGTTTAGAGTTATATGCTTCTGATACTTACCTTGTACATGAGGCTGAGCGTATGGTCTCGATTGGTGTTCCTACATTGTTAGAATCGTTTACTCCTATTACACCGGAGTGTATCGTTATGGCGGCTCAAAGAGGAGATAAATATGCACAGGAACTGTTAGTGAAGCAAGGAGAAAATTTAGCCTTAGGTATTAAAAACATGGTCCATCTATTTAATCCAGAAGCCGTCATTTTAGGAGGGGAAGGATTGAGAGAAGAAAATTTTCTGCTAAAAGGACTTCAAAAGGAGCTGGCTGTCCACTTTTTCGTAAAGCATCCTCGCAAACTTCAGTTCAAGATTTCACAGCTTGGTGATGATGTTTGGTTGATTGGGGCATGTGCATTAGTTGTGAGTCATTTATTTAAAGTCCCTATTTACAAATAAAAAAGGAAAAAGCTTTATTGTATCCTTTGGAATAGATACTTTTTTCACTGAATAAAGTATCTCTAGAATAAATGAAAATGACTGCGCTTTCATTAAAGGAGGTGTTCATTTACTTATTTTAGAAGGCAGTTTTTAATTTACCAAAAACAAACAGGGAGGGTAAACATGCGAAGAAGTAGACTTAGATTATTTCAGAAAACTATAATCCTATCCATTATGATTTCAATGTTTTTTTCTGTTTTTAACCTTCGTTCTGGGTTTGCAAGAGATAGTGAGTTTACTAGACAAGGTACTGGTCCGATGTACTGGATAACATATGAGCATCAATATGGAAAAGATGTGTTTATGCCGGAACATCGTTTAAAAGATAACATTGATTGGATGGCCAAAAATTTCCGTCCTTATGGTTATGACATGATTAGTACCGATGGATGGATCGAGGGTGCTACACTATTAAATGAAAACGGTTACGTAGTGTCACATAATGATCGATGGATGAATGATCCGATTTATATGGACGGCCGCGAAAAACCATACATTAAACCTGGAAAATTATTTAATGGTGACTTTGAATACGCAACAACGGAAGGATGGGAAATCAAGGGAAATGCCGATTCTGGAGTCGATAAGGCTGGTGCTCGTAATAACTTTAAGTTTTACTTCTATAAAAATGCCCCTTATCATGCTGCTGCAAGTCAAACAGTGACTGAATTAAACAAGGATAAAACCTATCGGCTATCTGCATGGGCAACTCTTGGAGATTTTACAGGGTCAAATCAGTTTACAGATGAGGCAATTGGTAGTTATGCAGAAATTCGCATCAGCCAAAATGGAGAAGTAGTAAAGAAGGTACCAATCGAGCTAAGCTCTAGTTATAAAAAGTATACACTTGATGTGGCGTCGATTGGAGAGGAAATGACAGTTGAAATTGTTATTGATGCAAAACGAGGAAACGCTTCTTTACAGCTTGATGATATCACCCTTGAAGCTGTAGATTCTGGACAGACTCCAGTACCTGAGGGAAATTTAGTGGTAAATGGGGATTTTGAGCAAGACGAAAATGAGGGGTGGCAGTTTGATGGTGATTTTGCTCACGGGCGAAATGATGATTCTGAAGGGGATAAGTCGTTATGGACCTTTAGTGGAAATCCGAACAAACAGATCATTTCTCAAACGCTAAAGAATTTACCGGATGGTAACTACCGTATCCATTCTAAAGCCAAAGGAAAAAATGGTTTTGCTGATAAAGGTGTTGCTGTAGAAATGAAGTATTCTGGATATGACAAGGCTAATCCAGAAGCAAATGTAAAAAAACAAGTAGCTTCAGAAAATTGGGCAGATTATACAGAGACTGTTAAAGTGACTTCAGGCCAATTGAAAATCGAATTTATTGTCGATCCTACAGAAAAACAAGGGCGTGACGCTGGAATCGATATCGACGATGTTTCCGTCGTATACGACCAGTGGCAGGGTTACCCGCAAGAACGTTACCCAGATGGACATACATGGAAACATTGGGCAGATTATGTGAAAAGTAAAGGAATGAAATTTGGTATCTATTATAATCCGCTTTGGATCAGTCCAGAGGTTGTAAAAAATCCGGATAAATACAAAGTTAAAGGAACAAATACACCTGTTGCTGATCTAGTTATTACAGAGCCACAAGACATTGGCGGCGGAAAAACGCTCCAAGGTGATCGTTTCGATGGCGGCCAAGGGGGAGAAAGAGCCCTTTATTGGTTAAATGTTGACCATCCAGATGCCGAAAAATTCTTGAAAGGTTATATAGACTTTTTTGCTGAGCAAGGAGCTTCCTATTTACGTGTCGACTTTTTGTCTTGGTATGAAAGCGGTTATGATAAAGGGTTGGGCCAAATCGGTAAGGGTCATACAAGAGAACAGTATCGCAAAGCATTACAGTGGATGGATGAAGCAACTGAAAAAAATGATATATTCCTAAGCTTGGTTATGCCAGACTTAAATAACCACGGCGAATATGAACAACGATACGGCGATATGATTCGAATTGATGAGGATGCTTTTAGTGGCGGCTGGGATCATATTAGCGGACGCAGACAAGAGTGGACAAATAACTGGTCTCAATGGGCCAATCCATTCCAAGGCTTCACAGGTTTTGCAGATATTTCCGGACGCGGATCAATGATAAATGACGGCGACTTTTTAAAGTTAAATACGTTTAAAGGGCGTTATGCAGAGAACGAAAAGAAAACAGCTATATCATTATTCACCATGGCTGGTTCCCCTATTACCATTGCCGATCAATATGACACTATTGGCGATAATTATAAATATTATCAAAACCCTGAATTAATTGAATTGAACCAACTTGGTTTTGTGGGAAAACCAATCTTTTATTCAAATAAGCATTATAAGAATAATGTAAGCAGGGACAGTGAAAGATGGGCCGGTCAATTACCAGATGGATCCTGGGTCATTTCTCTCTTTAATCGCAGCGATGCAAGAAAAGGGCTGTCAATGGATTTCAAAAAAGACTTGGGAATCAAGGATGAAGCTTTTGCCCGCAATCTATGGGAGCATAAAGATCTCGGCTACCGCACGATGTATTCTGAAATGCTCGAGCCGCATGATTCGGCTGTATTGAAGTTAATTCCTAAAACCAATAAGAAAGTATATCAAACCGAAGTTGCTTCTTATCAAGGAGGAGCCATCTTTGATAACGAACAAATGGGATACGATGGATTTGGCTATCTCAATGGGCTGAACAAAATAGGCTCAAAAGTAACGATTGCAGTTGAAATGCCTGAAGCTGGGCAGTTCCCATTAGCGATAAAATACGGAAATGGAAATACAGAAGCAAGTACCTTGTCCCTTTCCGTTGAGGATAAGAAAATGAACGTCATTGATACAGCTTCTAAAGTGTCGTTCCCAAGTACCGGAGATAAATGGGGTACTGTCGAACAATTTGTTCAACTGAACAAAGGCGTAAATTTAATTACTTTGGAATTTACAGGTGAAGATACAGGTTCGACTTTAATTGACTCTATTCAGTTCGGGTCCCATGCAGGTCAGCTCATTAATGGAGATTTTGAAATGGGCAATGAAACTGGTTGGACAGTCAATTCCTATGGTACAACCGTATGGCATGGAGTGGATAAAAACGATGCTTACGAAGGGTATAAGCAATATTTGTATTCTCCTTATGACGGCGGGAAAGTTTCTTCGAAGCAAACCATTGTTGGGTTAAAGGATGGGGAGTACACGGTTTCGGCAATGGCTAAGCTAATGCCGCATTTGGATCCGACATTTGCCGGCGGGGTTGCGAAAATGATTGTATCCCAGCCCGGTAAAGAGAAGGTTGAAGTGCCAATTGAACCAAAATTAAAAGATCCAAATGGTCCTGTAAAGCAGAAGTGGAACGCTGATGAGTTTGAGTATAAAAAATTCAGCACGGACACGATTCAAGTCACAGAAGGTGAATTGACTCTAGAATTTTATATGGAAGCAACAAAAGCAGATACTTCTTTGCAGCTTGATAATGTGCAGCTTCAACCTGCAAACTCTGAGTCTCCGCAGGATGTAGAGGTCAATCTGTATAACAAAGGGTTTGAGCAGGAATTTACTGGGTGGAGCCGTACCAATATGGTCAACCAATCGATTGAATCAGAAGAGAAAAAGCCATTTGTCCGAATTACAGGTAAGGAAGCATATTCATCTGATATTTGGCAATTTGGCAATGCCCCGGTGGATGGAAACTATCAATTATCGATTAACACTCGTAAATCTGGAAACTTCGACAAGTCATCGCTTTATGTCACATACTCTGGAGGCACAAAAGAAGTCCCGATCCCGGCAAGCGGTGATTGGAAAGAAGTTAAAGTCCCCAATATCCAGTTAACGGCTGGTGAGGTGGTAAAGGTAGGCGTTATCGCGAAAGGTGATGCCGGAAGTGTTCTTGATCTTGATAGTGTCAAAATGATGAAAAAAGATCCGTCCGAGCATCAAAATGTTTCGTATCTTGAAAGTTTAGATGCAGACACCCCATATTCTGTTTCAGAGGATGGGAAAAGTATCTTGTTGAATTCAAAAACCCAAGAAAAGATAAAAGTAGAATTCGTTCAAGAGGATACGGCTAAAGTATGGATGGAACCAACTGGTTCATTTAAGAAAAATGCATCCTTTGTTGTCGATCAAGAGGCAGCAAGTGTAGTCCCTAAGGTAACAGATAAGGATGATTATGTTCTGGTTCAAACTGGAAAAATGAGTTTACGTGCTTATAAGTCTCCATTTAAGCTTGCTTATTATAATGCGGAGAATACTAAATTGTTAACTGAGCATAGCGAAAAAATCGGATTTGGATATGATGGAGATACCGGTGTTTATTCTGCCATGAACCTTGATCCAAAAGAGCATTTTTTTGGCCTTGGTATCGATCGTGACTCTCAATCCTTCGACCGCAGGGGCCATAAGGTCGTGATGAACAACGGAATGAAGAGCGGATATGGTGGAAACACTTCCGATATTTCTGGTACCTTTTTCACTAGTACGAAAGGTTATGGTCTTTACTTTGATAACACCTATGAAAATGTCACGTTTGATATGGGGGCGACAGACAGCGGGAAGTATTCTTTCAGTTCACCAAATGGCGAAATGATATACTACTTTATGGCGGGTGAGAAGGAAAGTACTTTAACCGACATTATGAAAAGTTTTGCGGATCTAACAGGAACAGCTCCGATACCGCCAAAATGGACATTAGGTTATATCCAATCCAAGTTTGGATATAAGAGCTGGCAGGAAGTGAATAAGGTTGTAGATACATTCCGGCAAAAACAAATTCCTTTAGATGGCATGATTCTCGATGTTTACTGGGCCAAAGATAATCACTACTTTGACATGACTTGGTCTGAAGCTTTTGCGAATCCAAAAGAAAGCATGGAAGCGTTAGCGAAGAAAGGTATCAAGACAGTACCAATTGTCGATCCGTACATTCAAGTAACGGCGAGCAATTTTAACGAGGGCGACCGGAATGGATATTTTGTTAAAGATGCTTCAGGAAAAACCGTTATTTATGACGCTTGGTATGGGAAATCAGGATTAGTGGACTTCACCAATCCAAAAGCGGTTGATTGGTTCAATGCACAAGTTAAAGCTTTGCATGATGCGGGTGTAAAAGGGTATTGGATTGATTTGAATGAACCTGAGATTAGAACGGATTCGTTAAGGCACCAATTCACAAAAGGCAGCGCAGCAGAGATTCGAAATGTATATGCTCTAAACGAAGCGAAAGCGTTTTATCAAGGGCATAGAAGCTATAGTGATAACCGTTTATGGAGCTTGTCACGTTCCGGATTTTCTGGAATTCAAGAATACGGAACGACTGTCTGGAGCGGGGATGTTGATGCAAGCTGGGAGTCCTTTAGGCACAATATGCAATTGGGATTAAGCTCTTCTATGTCTGGTATTCCTTATTTCACAACCGATATTGGTGGATTTTATGGCAAACCGACCGCTGAACTTTATACACGTTGGATGCAAGCTGGATCCTTTATGCCAATCTTCCGTGCACACAATTGTGAATGTAGCGATCAGTCGAATACAAGGGAGCCATGGGCGTTTGGTGAGGAGGCAGAAAGCATAGTAAAGCAAAGCATAGAACAGCGTTACAAACTGCTCCCTTACATTTATTCATCAAGCAAGCAAACAACTGAGGGAAATGTATCTTTAATGAGGCCGCTTGTCATGGATTATACAACGGATTCAAACGTGTATGGGATTGAAGACCAATGGATGTTTGGACCAAATATGCTGGTGGCTCCGATTGCATTGGAAGGCATTTCAAAGAGAAGCATTTATCTTCCAGAAGGTACATGGTTTGACTGGAGCACTCAGAAAACATTTGCCGGAGGACAAACCATTGAATATGATGCTGATTTGTCTAAAATTCCGGTATTTGTGAAGGAAGGCGCGATTATTCCGCAGCGTGAAGCTCAAAATTATACAAATGAAAAACCTGCATCCAAGATGAGGTTGAAAGTTTATCCAAGACAAAATGGAGAAGCCTCAAGCTTTACTTTATATGAAGATGACGGTCAAACTTACAAATATGAAAAAGGCGAGTCCGCTGAAACAGAGGTAACCGCTGCATCTAATGATAGGAAGGTTACCCTTGAAATTTCTGGAATGAAGGGTCATTTCAACGGACGTATTGAAAAAAGAACTTGGATTGCAGAAATAAAAATGAGTACCGACGATAAGAGAGATGTTAAATCCGTCGAACACAACGGCAAAAAATTAAAAATAGTAGATTCTATTGAAGCAGTTGAATCAGGTACCGATGTTTGGTACTACGATACGAAAACAGACATGATTTTTGTGCAAACGAAAAAGATGCCTACTTCTGAAGAACAAGTGATTACTGTATCTACTAAAAAAGGAAAATCATCGGATAAAGGTAATAAGAAAAAGTCATAACAAAGCCCGGGGTGAAAAAACGATTGGAAGAAACGATACGAACGAAGGTTAAAGCAGGACCAAGCTGTTGCTAAAACTCAGCAGCTAAACAATTTTCTATAAAAGAAAAAACGTTTTAAGGGAAGGTTGAAAGAGTTGACTTTCCCTTTTATATTGCCGTAATCAGCAAGAACAATGATTATTGTGTTGTTTTTTAGCCCGTCATAATAACCTTATTGGCCCTTCTTGACTCAAAATGAAAAGCTGAAAGAGAGCCAATTAAGCCCGTAAATGATCCTGGTTTATTATAAATGTTCAAAATTTTTTTTAAAGGCACAATTTCTGAATTGCCGAACTTAACCAAGTACAGATGTTTCCTGATATTGGGACCGCGCTTGGGCGGATTCGAAGCTCTTTTTAATAGCATCACCAAATTCCCGCATAGTTTTTCTTTATCTAAGGAAGAATTTATATAGTGACAATAATCCAACTCATAAGGTGAGCATACATGGGAGAACAAAAAAAGAAACGTGATTTGATTGCACTATCATCTGTTCCTCTAGTGATGACGCTAGGAAATTCTATGCTGATACCGGTTTTGCCGGAAATTGAAAGGGAATTAAAGATTTCTTCCTTTCAGGTATCCCTTATTATTACCGTGTATTCGATTGTAGCCATTTTATTAATTCCGGTAGCAGGTTATTTATCTGATCGGTTTGGAAGAAAGATTGTGATGGTTCCTTGTTTAATTATCGCTGGGCTTGGTGGAGCAGTGGCAGGCTGGGCAGCATGGAAAGTGCAAAGTCCTTTTTACTTAATTTTAGCTGGAAGGGTTTTGCAAGGTATTGGGTCAGCCGGAGCAGCACCTGTTGTTATTCCCCTTATAGGTGATATGTTTGAAAATAATAAGGAAGTCAGTTCGGGGCTTGGGTTAATTGAAACAGCCAATACGGGGGGGAAAGTTCTTAGTCCGATAATAGGAGCTGCTCTTGCTTTATTTATTTGGTTTTTACCATTCTGGTTTATCCCATTTTTTAGTTTTATCAGTGTTTTGCTCGTATTTTTCTTAGTGAAAATCCCCAAAACTGAAAAGAAAAGTCAATCGATTAAAGAGTTCGTTATCTGCTTAAGAGATATCTTAAAAGAAGAAGGACGCTGGTTATACTCCATTTTTGCAATCGGCTGTTTAATTATGTTTGTTTTGTTCGGAGTTTTATTTTTCTTATCAGATATTTTAGAAAAAATCTACAAAATTGATGGTGTTTATAAAGGATTATTACTTGCCATTCCATTGTTAGCTCTATCAATTAGCTCCTTTATTGCTGGGAAAAAAATCGGGGACCACAAAAAAGTTATGAAAATTGCGATTGTAGCCGGAATGGGATTGCTCGCTATTTCTTTTGTAGCCTTACGTATTCAGCATAATTTACTCTTCCTGTTAACGTTTCTTATTTTTAGCGGAATCGGAATAGGCACTTCCTTACCATGTTTAGATGCTTTAATTACGGAAGGTGTTGAAAAAGAAGAAAGAGGAACGATTACTTCATTTTATAGTTCAATGAGGTTTATCGGAGTGGCCGCTGGTCCGCCTGCTTATGCATTTATTATGAACCAATCAGAGCACTTAGTTTATTATGTGTCAATGGGAGCAAGCGTTATCGCTATGTTCATAGGGTTATTATTTATAAAACCTACAGATGAAAACGAAGAAAGTAAAGAAACAAAAGGGAAAATACTTAAAATGACCTAAAAGATGATCTGAAATTGATCATCTTTTTCTGTAGCTCAGGTACGTTTCCAATTATAAATAAATCACTTCTCAAGGAAAGTAGGTTTGACATAACTGTGGGCAAAAAAATATATAGTATAGGCATCAGGAGAATATTTATGTGTTTATTGTAAGTTTTTTAGCAGTAGGAATGGCCATAAGAGCAATTGTTTCCTAGATTCTCCTCTACTTGTTATAATTACTAATAAATATAGGTTACACTATGTAAGATAAGCGGCTAAAAAAGATGAAGAAAGCCATCATATAAATATTCAGCAGCTTTTCTAGTCTCTTTTCTAAGAGTTAAGTGAACCACCGATTGCTTCTAGTCTCACATCCTAAATTTCACAAGTTTGGTTAGTGAGCACAAAAGTTTGCGCAAGAGACCTTTTTCTTACATGTTTATTCAATGATTTGGGAGGTTTGTTATGGCTTATATAAATGAAGAAAAAAAAGAAGTAAATGGACTAACAACCCATATAATTCAAACTGAAAAATTTAAAACGACTACGCTTGTCCTTAAGATGCTGGCCCCCTTAAAGAAAGAAGATGTCACTAACAGGGCATTGCTTCCCTATGTCCTTCAAAGGGGGACAAAAAGCTTTTCTACTACTACGGAATTAAGAAAGCATCTTGATGAATTATATGGGGCAACTCTTCAAGTAGATCTTACAAAAAAAGGCGAAAATCATGTTATTTCGTTTCGGATGGAAGTACCAAATGAAAAATTTCTATCTGATCAAACTCCATTATTAGAGCATGCGCTAAAATTGCTTTCAGAAATTATCCTTTCCCCAGTCGAGGAAAACGGCACATTTAAAAAGGAATTTGTGGAACAAGAAAAGCGGTCTTTAAAGCAAAGAATTCAAGCAGTTTATGATGACAAAATGCGCTACTCCAACCTGCGTCTCGTTCAGGAAATGTGTAAAGGGGAAGCATATGCATTACATGTGAATGGGGAAAAGGAAGAAGCAGATAAAATCACACCGGAGTCCCTTTATAAATATTATGAGCGCTGCAGGGCAGAAGATAAAGTGGATTTGTATATAGTTGGTGATTTAGCGGAAAGTGATGTAAAGAATCTTGTAATGAAATATTTTACTTTTGAAGGAAATTCTCATAAGCGTGCACCTGAAACAAAAACAAACAAGAAAATCGACAAAGTAAAAGAAGAGATCGAAGAACAAGACGTAAAGCAAGGAAAATTAAATATTGGGTACAGGACAAATTGTACTTATCAGGATGAGGACTATCATGCTCTCCAAGTATTTAATGGAATATATGGGGGTTTTTCTCATTCTAAGCTTTTTATTAATGTCCGTGAGAAAGCAAGTCTTGCCTATTATGCCGCTTCCCGTGTGGAGAGCCATAAAGGGCTGCTCATGGTGATGTCAGGGATCGAATTTGCAAACTATGATCAAGCTGTTACGATCATTAAAGAACAAATGACCGCCATGAAAAATGGCGAATTTACCGAAAAAGAGATCGAGCAAACGAAAGCAGTTATTCGGAACCAGCTCTTAGAAACGATTGATACTTCCTATGGGATGGTGGAGGTTCTTTACCATAATGTTATTGCGGATATTGACCGGACATTTGATGAATGGATTGAAAAAATAAACGATGTAACGAAAGAAGACATTATAAAAGCAGCAGAAAAAATAGAACTGGATACCATATATTTCTTAAAAGGAATGGGGGGTAACCAATGACAAAACCGATTGAATTCAAGCAGCTTCAAGAAAAGCTATATTACGAAAAAATGGATAGCGGGCTGGATGTTTATGTTTTGCCTAAATCAGGATTTAATAAAACGTATGCAACGTTTACAACAAAATATGGTTCAATCGATAACCAGTTTGTTCCTCTTAGCAAGCAGGATATGATTCAAGTACCAGATGGAATTGCCCACTTCTTAGAACATAAGCTGTTTGAAAAAGAAGATGGGGATGTGTTTCAAGAATTCAGTAAACAAGGCGCATCTGCAAATGCTTTTACGTCTTTTACAAGAACTGCTTATCTTTTCTCAAGTACAGATCAAGTAGAGAAGAACCTGGATACACTTATAAATTTTGTTCAAGATCCTTATTTTACAGAAAAAACTGTTGAAAAAGAAAAAGGTATTATCGGGCAGGAAATCACAATGTATGACGATAATCCCGATTGGCGTAATTATTTTGGGCTTATCGAGAATATGTATGAGCATCATCCAGTTAAAATTGATATAGCAGGGACAATAGAATCCATCTCTAAAATTACCAAGGATCTATTATATGAATGCTATAATACGTTTTATCACCCAAGTAATATGATGCTATTTGTCGTCGGGCCTATTGATCCTGATGCGATATTGAAACAAATCAGAGATAATCAAGCTCAAAAGGATTATTCCGATCAACCCGAAATTAAACGCAAGGAATTTGCTGAACCAGAGGCAGTTTATAAGAAAGAACAAAAAATTCCAATGAATGTACAATCTTCAAAATGTTTAGTTGGAATAAAAGCAAGAAATCCAAATCGGGTTGGAAAAGAAAAGCTAAAATATGAGTTAACATTCAATATTATTTTGGATATTTTATTTGGGAAAAGTTCGGATTATTATCGCGAGCTTTATGAAGCTGGCTTAATAGACGAAACGTTCAGCTATGATTATACAGAAGAAAACACCTTTGGATTTGCCATGATCGGAGGCGACACTGATCAGCCTGATAAGCTTGCTGCTGAAATAAAGAAAATCCTACTTTCTGCAAAAGAGTCAGGATTAACCTTTGATTTATTGGAAAGTGCGAAAAAGAAACGGATAGGTGCTTTTCTAAGGGCCGTAAACTCTCCAGAATATATAGCAAATCAGTTTACTCGCTATGCCTTTAATGAAATGAATTTATTTGATGTTGTTTCTAGCATTGAAGAGCTTACAAAAGAAGATATTGAAAAGACATTGAATGAAAGTATTGATGAGAATTTATTGACTGTCTGTCAGGTTATTCCCAAAAAATAGATGCTTTTTTAGTGCCAGGTTCTGAAGGTAATTGGAACCCGGCACTTCCATTTTACATAAGTCTGTTTTCATCAACCTTGTCGAGGGTAACATATTTTCTAAAGGTGAGAGGTGAGACTAGCAGCAATCGGTGGCTCACTAATTGCCTTCATTTAAAGAGCGAAGACGAAAAAATATTTTTAGAAGATGTGATTAAGAATGAACGGAAAATACGCTTTAGTAACTGGTGCAAGCGGAGGGATCGGCACAGCTATTTGCGAAGAGCTTGCTGAACGCGGGTATCATTTATTTTTACATTATTACCGGAACAAAAACAAAGCCGAAGAACTGCAAATCAAGCTGAATGCAAAAAATATAACCTCCTTTCTTGTAGATGCTGACCTTTCATCTATTGATGGTGTTTACCACCTGCAAAAACAGCTGCATGCAGATATTGATGTTTTAATATTAAACAGCGGGACTAGCTATTATGGATTGATAACAGATATGAACGATCAAGAAATCGATGATATGATACAGCTGCATATAACCAGTCCATTTAAATTAGCGCGGCAGCTGCTGCCGAGAATGGTTTCAAAAAGAGCAGGCTCTATTGTGGTGATATCTTCGATCTGGGGGCTTTCTGGCGCATCTTGTGAAGTCCTTTACTCCATGGTAAAAGGAGGGCAAAATTCTTTTGTAAAAGCACTTGCAAAAGAAGTAGCCCCTATGAATGTCAGAGTAAATGCAATTGCTCCTGGAGCTGTTAAAACAAGCATGCTTGATACATTTTCAAAGGAGGAAATTTCCTCATTAGAAGAAGAAATCCCTATAGGAAGACTTGCATTTCCATCTGAAATTGCTGATGCTGTTGGATTTCTAGTCTCAGATAAATCTTCATATATTACTGGAGAAATTCTTTCTGTAAACGGGGGCTGGCTATAATAAACCCTTTTATGCTACTTTTTAAAAATAATCAAGCATTTCAAAATATGAGGTGTGAGTCCATAAGCAATCGGTGATCGACCGATTGCCTCTGCTGCTACCTCCTCATATTCTTCATGCACCATCTTCCTAAAAAAAGTAATAATAAAAACTCCTTGCATAAAAATGATTTTGCTTGCGAAAAATAATTTTGAAAACAAGCAATTTAAGGAGGGTCTATATGTCAGTATTAGAAAACTGGGATCAATGGAAAAATTTCCTTGGAGATCGCCTTCATCATGCGCAAGATGATGGTATGAGCAATGAAGTTATTTCAGATTTGGCATATGAAATTGGGGGGTATTTGTCAAATCAGGTTGAAGCAAAAAATCCCCAAGAAAAAGTACTAGCTGATCTTTGGAGTGTAGCTTCCGAGGAAGAACAGCATGCTATTGCTAATGTGATGGTAAAGCTTGTCCAAAATAACAGTACACATTAATTTGGAAGAATGGTGAAATCGGCGAAAGAGCCGATTTCTTTCATTCTAATTACTTAAATCACTTTTCTTTTAAAAAAATGCTTTCGTTTTTCTAAGCAATAGGTCAGCAATGAAATCAGCGAAAGCCGCTTTTTAATTCAACATAAACTGGTATGTGATGAAAAAAGAGAGGAAAAGAAACCTCTCTTTTGCTATTATTCTTTATGACTAATTCTTTTCTCCCTTTATCATGATATTTCTTTCTTATTAAAATAAAATGCTTTATTATAGTGTATAGGTGATATTTGCCACATAAGACTGGAGGTTATCATTTTACGATGGCTAAACAAGAATGGTACCTGGAATATGAGATTCAATTAAACCGTCCTGGTTTGCTGGGAGATGTGTCCTCACTACTGGGAATGCTTTCGATAAATATTATTACGATAAATGGCGTAGATGATTCAAGAAGAGGTTTATTAGTTAAATGCGATAGCTTGGAACAAATCAAAAGATTAGAATCTATTTTAAATACAATGGACAATATTACTGTGACGAAGCTAAGAAAGCCGAAACTTAGGGACCGTTTGGCTGTTCGTCATGGCAGATACATACAACGCGATGCTGATGATAAAAAAACATTTAGGTTTGTTAGAGACGAATTAGGATTATTAATAGACTTTTTGGCTGAACTATTTAAACAGGAAGGCCACAAATTAATTGGAATTCGAGGAATGCCAAGGGTGGGAAAAACAGAATCGATTGTAGCTTCTAGCGTTTGTGCAAATAAACGTTGGTTGTTTGTGTCTTCTACCTTATTAAAACAAACGATCAGAAGTCAGCTGATTGCAGATGAATACAGTATTGATAATGTGTTTATTGTGGATGGAATCGTATCTACAAGACGAGGATCTGAAAAGCATTTACAATTAGTAAGAGAAATAATGCGACTGTCAGCCACAAAAGTAGTTGAACATCCTGATATTTTCGTGCAAAATACGGAATATACTTTAGACGATTTTGATTATATTATTGAACTGCGAAACGATCCAAATGAGGAAATTACATACAACGATGTGGAAGAACCACAAATGTTTGATCAATCAGGTTTTTCCGGGTTATCTGGTGGTTTTGATTTTTAAAAATGGTAGGTGTTACGGTTGACAGAACTTGGAATTCGGTTAAAAGAAGCCAGAGAGGAAAAAAACTACAGTTTAGATGATCTTCAAACTATAACAAAAATACAAAAACGATATTTAATTGCACTAGAAGAGGGAAACTATCAAATCATCCCCGGTAAATTTTATGTGCGGGCATTTATTAAACAATATTCAGAAGCTGTCGGATTAAATCCAGAGGAAATATTTGACGTGCATAAAAACGATATTCCTTCCAGTCATAATGACGATTTACCTGAGCAGCTCTCAAGAGTAAAGACTCAAAGAGAATTGCCAAAATCTGCAGCAAAATTGTTAGATATGCTGCCCAAAATTTTAATCATCCTAGGGATCGTAGCTATAGCCGTTATTATTTGGTTTTTTTATCAAAGAGATACAAACCCATCTGAAACCCAAGCTCAGCAAGGTACTGAGCAAATAGACAGTGATAGCTATGAAGTTTCTGATGAAGCCCCACAAAATAAAGACGAATCAAAGGAAGAAACCCCATCTCCCGCCGAGGAAAAAGAAGAGCCTAAAGAAGAGCCAAAGGATGAAACGGCCCAAAACCTGTCAGTCACTGCTACGCAAGGGAAAACGACAACCTATGAATTATCTGAAATCGATAAGTTTGAACTTGAGATTGGTTCAAAAGGGAATACATGGGTTAGTATAAAAAATAATAATGGTGAAACTTTCCATTCAGGAGTGATCACTTCAGGGAATTCTGTATCAAAAGATCTTACGGGAGAAGCCTCTGTCCGTATAACAATTGGATTTGTACCAGATACTGAAATAAAAGTGAATGGACAAGTGCTGAAATACGAGCTTGATCCTGCAAAGAACAATACCCAAAATATTGTTATTAATTATAAAAAAAATTAAGTCATCGTGATGATGACTTTTTCTCTAGATAAAAAGGTTATACTAATTCAATGTTTGCTTGTCCAGCTGCAAGGCGGACAGGACGTCCTAGTAAAGGCACTGTCACAGAAGGTAAAGTCTTTGCCGGCGAGGTCATAAGCTAAACCGGCAAAATTCTGCCTGTTCGCTTTATTTTTTAACCGAAGGACTTATTGAGGGTAAAGAGACATATAGTTAAGGGTCAAAAATATTAAAATATTCGGTTCATACGGCGGTATACTGTTCTTTTCGGAAATTGCTAATTACCAGGTGGGTGCTTTGGAACAACATAAGAGTTTTCAAAATAAAACAAAGCAGAAAGTCGAGGAACAATTGAAAATGAATTTGCCTAACAAAATTACAATCTCAAGAATCATGCTTATTCCAGTATTTATGGTTATTATGCTAGCACCATTTAATTGGGGAGAAATATCTGTTGGAAAGGAATCTCTCCCAGTCACACATTTTATAGGCGCATTAATTTTTATTATTGCATCCACTACTGATTGGATTGATGGATACTATGCTCGTAAATTAAACATGGTCACAAACCTTGGGAAATTCTTGGATCCACTCGCAGATAAATTGCTTGTATCTGCGGCTTTGATCATTTTAGTAGATCTGAATTTAGCCCCTGCTTGGATGGTGATTGTGATTATTAGCCGAGAATTTGCTGTGACGGGTCTTCGTTTAGTTCTTGCCGGAGAGGGAGAAGTAGTAGCAGCCAATATGCTTGGAAAAATTAAAACATGGACTCAAATTATCGCAGTAGCAGCACTATTGCTCCACAATCTTCCTTTTGAATTCGTTTATTTTCCATTTGGAATGATTGCCCTATGGGTAGCTGTTATATTTACAGTTCTTTCAGGATGGGAATATTTCGTGAAAAATATGGATGCTTTCAAAAACTCTAAGTAATTTCGGGTGGAGGAAATTTTAGAATGGAAATAAAATCAGAAATTATTGCGGTCGGTTCAGAGCTGCTGCTGGGCCAAATAGCAAATACGAATGCTCAATTTTTGTCTCAGCAATTAGCAGAGATGGGATTAGGTGTATATTATCACACAGTTGTAGGGGACAACCCAGACCGTCTAAAACAAGCTGTCAATACAGCAAAAAGCCGTTCAAATATTATTATTTTCACAGGCGGCCTCGGTCCTACTAAAGATGATCTTACGAAAGAAACAATATCCTCATTGCTCGGAAGAAAACTTGTCACTGATGAAAACGCATTATCTCATATCGAGGAATATTTCAAAAAAACGAAGCGGACAATGTCAGAAAACAATAAAAAACAAGCGTTAGTTATTGAAGATTCCTTTATCCTTAAAAATGAATTTGGAATGGCGCCGGGTATGGCCATCGAGGTCAACGATATTCATTTTATGTTTCTGCCTGGTCCGCCTTCTGAAATGAAGCCGATGTTTCTAAATTTTGGCCGTGATTATTTTATGAGCAAGCTCGGTCAGCAAGAAAAAATTACTTCAAGGGTTCTTAGATATTTTGGGATCGGAGAGTCACAGCTTGAAACAGATATTCAGGATCTGATTGATTCCCAAACTAACCCAACGATTGCCCCGCTTGCAGGAGATGGCGAAGTTACAATTCGGCTGACTGCGCGGCACAAAGAAGAAACCACAGCCTTTCAACTGCTAGATGAGCTGGAAAATAAAATAAATGAACGAGTCGGATCATTTTTCTACGGGTATGATAATACTACTTTAATTCAAGAGCTAATGAATGTACTGCATGAAAAGGACAAGTCCATATCAGCCGCGGAAAGTTTAACTGGAGGTCTTTTTACTGAACAGTTAACAGCGGTTAAAGGCACTTCCAAGGTTTTAAATGGAGGCATTGTGTGTTACACAAATGAAACTAAAAGAGATCTTTTAAAGGTATCTGAGAAAACTCTTGAAACAGTTGGGGCTGTTAGCAGACAATGTGCTTTGGAAATGGCTGAAAATATTCAGTCACTCACAAATAGTGATATAGGAATCAGTTTTACTGGAGAGGCTGGGCCTGTAACAAATGAAGATCAGCCTATTGGGAGGGTCTATATTGGAATTGCTGCTTCAGGTCAAGAAACGATTGTTCATCGGCTGCACGTTGCTGGCGGAAGAAATACCATTCGTAAACGGACAGTTAAATATGGATGTCAATTATTAATCAAACAACTTAACGAAAATACAGTTAAATAATTTATTTAGCTGTATTTTGTCTTTTTTGATGAATATCTGTTTCAATAAAGCTTTTCGTCTACTTAATTCTTATAATTTTAGTTTGATAAAATGGGAAAATAAATGCGAATAAATGTTCGTTTTTTTCTTGGCAAACAAATGAAAAAAAGGTATAGTAATGATAGTGGTATTTTAAAGGAGGAAAATCAATGAACGATCGTCAAGCTGCCTTAGACATGGCACTGAAACAAATAGAAAAGCAATTTGGTAAAGGCTCAATTATGAAGCTTGGAGAGCAGTCAGAAAGAAAGGTGTCGACAATTCCAAGCGGTTCACTAGCGCTTGATGCTGCTTTAGGAGTTGGAGGATATCCGCGTGGCCGTATTATTGAAACGTATGGTCCTGAAAGCTCTGGTAAAACGACTGTCGCTCTTCACGCTATCGCTGAAGTTCAGCAGCAAGGCGGACAAGCCGCATTTATTGATGCAGAACATGCGCTAGATCCTGTATACGCACAAAAGCTTGGTGTTAACATTGATGAGCTTCTTCTCTCCCAACCTGATACAGGGGAGCAAGCTCTAGAAATCGCCGAAGCTCTAGTTCGAAGCGGTGCGATTGATATTATCGTTGTTGACTCTGTTGCTGCATTAGTACCTAAAGCAGAGATTGAAGGCGAGATGGGTGACTCTCATGTAGGTTTGCAGGCTCGTTTAATGTCTCAGGCTTTACGTAAGCTTTCTGGTGCTATTAATAAATCCAAAACAATTGCGATTTTTATCAACCAAATTCGTGAAAAAGTGGGAGTTATGTTCGGTAATCCTGAAACGACTCCCGGCGGCCGCGCACTAAAATTTTACTCTACTGTTCGGTTAGAGGTGCGCCGCGCTGAACAGCTTAAGCAGGGCAATGACATTGTCGGGAATAAAACAAAAATCAAGGTTGTAAAAAATAAAGTAGCACCCCCTTTCAGAGTAGCTGAAGTTGATATCATGTATGGCGAAGGGATCTCTAAAGAAGGAGAAATCGTGGATCTGGGAACAGAGCTTGATATTGTCCAAAAAAGCGGAGCCTGGTACTCCTACAACGAAGAACGCTTAGGTCAGGGACGTGAAAATGCTAAGCAATTCCTGAAGGAAAATCCTGAAATTCGCCTTGAAATCCAAGAGCAAATTCGCGAGCACTATGGCTTGGATACAGGAGCAAGTGAAATGGAAGATGGTCAAGAAGAATTAAAGCTAGATTAATAGAAGATAAGAGAAGGGAGACGCTAAGGCTGTCTCTTTTTCTTTATGGTTTCAGAATGTTTAATTTGATTAAAGTATTAACGCGTTAATGTTAGTTATCGTTGTCCAGCGCAGGCGGACAGGATGTCCTAGTGCCGGCATAACTGATCTCATACAATTAGTGATGAGTAAACAAAGAAAGTGGTTGTCTGAGAATTACAAGACTTCTATAACATTTCCAATGATTGAATTGTTTTTAGCGTTCAATTTTATAAAGGATCTTTTTTAATCGCCGAATGAAAAGAAAGGCCTGATTTTATAAGATTTCTGTAGGCTTGACATCTATTTCTGCCAACTATACAATTAACATGTATATTTTACTTTTTTGTTAGCACTTTTTGTAAAGCACATTAAAAAGCTTGACAAATGCTGGCCATTGACTTTTAATACTTTATTTATTCTTCGGTCAAGGTAGCGCAGTGTCTAAAAATTGAAACTTGTGCTGTATATTGAAAGTCACTAAGAAGCAATGTACATGCCGACACATTCATTAAGCAAGAGAAAAGTTCATAGCAAGAGGAGGTGACATGATGGATCCCTTATTTATTATCATCTCCATTTTGCTTGGCCTAATCGTCGGTGTAGTTGTTGGCTATTTTGTTCGAAAGTCCATTGCTGAAGCGAAAATTGCTGGTGCTAAAAATGCTGCTGAACAGATTCTTGAAGACGCTAAACGCGATTCTGAAGCTGTAAAGAAAGAAGCACTACTCGAAGCAAAGGATGAAATTCACAAGCTCCGTACAGAAGCGGAACAAGAGGTACGTGAACGACGAAATGAGCTTCAAAAACAAGAAAATCGCTTATTGCAAAAAGAGGAGAATCTTGACCGCAAAGATGAAACGTTAGATAAACGCGAAGCGATGCTTGAGAAAAAAGAAGATTCTCTAAATGAAAGACAACAACATATTGAAGAGATGGAAAGCAAAGTGGACGAGATGGTTCGTAAGCAACAAGCTGAACTTGAGCGCATATCCGGTTTAACTCGTGACGAAGCGAAACAAATTATCCTCGATAAAGTAGAAAATGAGCTTTCCCATGATGTTGCACTAATGGTGAAAGAAACTGAAAACCGTGCAAAAGAAGAAGCAGACAAAAAGGCAAAAGAGATACTATCTCTTGCGATTCAAAGATGTGCTGCTGATCATGTGGCGGAAACAACAGTTTCAGTTGTAAACCTTCCAAATGATGAGATGAAAGGTCGAATCATTGGTCGTGAAGGACGAAACATACGAACATTAGAAACGTTAACTGGGATTGATCTTATTATCGATGATACTCCTGAAGCCGTTATACTATCCGGATTTGACCCAATTCGTCGGGAAACAGCAAGGATTGCTCTTGATAAGCTTGTGCAGGATGGACGTATTCACCCAGCGAGAATTGAAGAGATGGTTGAAAAGTCTCGTCGTGAAGTTGATGAATACATCCGAGAGGTTGGTGAACAAACAACCTTTGAAGTTGGTGTTCACGGACTTCACCCTGACCTAATTAAAATACTTGGCCGATTAAAATTCCGGACAAGTTATGGTCAAAATGTTTTAAAACACTCAATGGAAGTATCATTCCTTGCAGGTTTAATGGCTGCTGAATTAGGTGAAGATGAAACATTAGCTAAGCGTGCAGGATTGCTCCACGATATTGGAAAAGCCATTGACCATGAGGTGGAAGGAAGCCATGTGGAAATTGGTGTTGAACTTGGTACTAAGTACAAGGAACATCCAGTTGTTATTAACAGTATTGCTTCCCATCATGGAGATGTGGAACCAACATCCATTATCTCTGTTCTAGTAGCCGCAGCAGATGCTTTATCTGCAGCCCGTCCAGGGGCTCGAAGTGAAACATTGGAGAATTACATCCGCAGACTTGAGAAACTGGAGGAAATTTCCGAGTCTTATGAAGGCGTTGAGAAATCTTTTGCCATTCAAGCTGGTCGTGAGGTTCGAATTATGGTTAAACCTGATTCAATTACCGATCTTGAAGCACATCGTTTAGCAAGAGATATTCGAAAACGGATAGAGGAAGAACTTGATTATCCGGGTCATATTAAAGTGACGGTCATACGTGAAACCCGGGCAGTAGAATATGCAAAATAAAGTGGTGCTTGCACCACTTTTTTTAATTTTTTCTTATGCGGTACCAGGTACCACAGCAGGGTGCTTGCACCAAGTTTAGTTTTATGTAACACTGATTGTAAGTTTTAGACGAGAAAGGGAAAAATGAATGAAAATTTTGTTTGTAGGAGATATTGTCGGTTCACCAGGCCGTACGATGCTAAAAGAATATTTGCCGAAATTAAAAGGGAAATACAACCCTCATCTCACAATAGTGAATGGGGAAAATGCCGCGCATGGGAAAGGGATAACAGCAAAAATCTTTCAAAGCTTTACTGAACAGGGTGCACAAGTAGTGACTCTAGGTAATCATTCGTGGGATAAAAAAGAGATATTTGAATTTATCGATGAAACCCCTAACCTTATCCGTCCCGCTAATTTCCCTGAAGGAAATCCAGGAAAAGGAATATTTTTTGCAAAGGTGTTCGGTAAAGAAATAGCAGTGATTAATTTGCAAGGAAGAACATTTTTGCATGCAATTGACTGTCCATTTAGAGCCGCAGAAAACTTAATAGAACAAGCAAGGAAGCGCACAAATATTATTTTTGTCGATTTCCATGCTGAAGCAACAAGCGAAAAACAAGCAATGGGCTGGTACTTGGATGGTAAGGTAACAGCAGTGGTTGGAACTCATACCCATGTACAAACAGCAGATAACCGAATTCTTCCGAAGGGGACAGCTTATATATCGGATGTTGGGATGACAGGTCCATATGATGGAATTTTAGGCGTGGAGAAAGAAGCTGTTATTAAAAGATTTCTAACAAATCTGCCAGTTCGTTTCGAAGTAGCTGAAGGACGTACAGTATTAAGTGCTGTTTTGGTAGAGGCAGATGATAAATCAGGTAAAGCAGTTAAAATTGACCGTATTCTAATTAACGATGACCATATCTTTTTTGAATAGAGCTTGATTACTAAAAATTACTGTATTTGATGGAAAAAATAAAGTTGAAAAAGGCAATGGGTGTGCCTTAAATTGGTTTAAGACTCACATTCCTTCTGTAACCTTAGGGGAGACAAAAATACTCGGATTAACTAAATTTATTTCAATCGCAACAAACATTGCAAAAACAGGATTTAATAAAAATAGGACAGTTAGGAAAGCTCTGGATACTCTATGTTTCCCCTTCTGGACGAAATATTATTAGAATTTTTCGAAAAAATTAACGAATTTGCAGGAATACTAAAGGTTTCTAGTGAATATAGTATCAATGGAATGATAGCTTACTATGTTTAATCTGCAGATGGGGATGTGCAGATTGGACAATATCTAATAATGATGGTTCTAATGAACACTTTCGATCCATTGTAAAATTAAGGGGGACTAGAAATGGAAATATTAAAAGTTTCAGCAAAATCCAATCCTAATTCCGTTGCAGGGGCACTTGCCGGTGTTCTTCGCGAAAGAGGTGCAGCAGAAATTCAAGCAATTGGAGCTGGTGCACTTAATCAAGCAGTCAAGGCGGTGGCAATCGCAAGAGGGTTTGTTGCGCCAAGTGGAGTAGACTTAATATGTATTCCAGCATTTACAGATATTCAAATTGATGGAGAAGAGCGGACAGCAATTAAACTAATTGTTGAACCCAGATAAATAAAATAATTTCACCTGTTTGCTATTGGCAAGCAGGTTTTTTCTCGTTTTTTTCAGATCATCAGGAAAGGAGGCAGCTATGCGGATTTTTGATGCCCATTGCGATGTATTATATAAATTGTGGTCTGATCCCAATATCGATCCCTATAACGATACAAAATTACAGACTACTGTCGAACGGCTTATACGAAACCAAGCAAAAGTTCAATGCTTTGCCGTCTTTGTTCCTCATCGTGTCCCAGTAGGTCAAAAGCTTGAAGCAGCATTAGAACAAATCTACTTGCTTCATAAGAAAATATTGAAAGTATTTCCAGAGTTTAAACTTATCAAAAGAAAGAGAGACCTATCGGAATTAAAGGAAAATGAAATCGGTATCATTCTCACCCTGGAAGGCTGTGAACCAATCGGTCAAAACATTGCTTTACTAGATATCCTCTATAAGCTTGGAATTCGAAGCGTGGGTTTAACTTGGAACCATGCTAACCTTCTGGCAGACGGTGCATTAGAGGAAAGAAATGGGGGTCTCTCGAATTTTGGTAAGGAAGTTGTTAAGCAGCTTAATAAATATCGATTATGGACAGATCTCTCTCATCTATCAGAAAAAAGCTTCTGGGATGTGATTGAGGCAGCGAATTTTCCCATTGCTTCTCATTCAAATTCCTATCATTTATGCAATCACCCTAGAAATCTAAAAGATAATCAAATATTGGCATTAATCAAATCAAATGGGATGATAGGCCTCACCTTTGTACCCGATTTTACGCTTGCAAGCGGGGAAGTCACAATCTCTCATGTGCTCCAACATATTGACCATCTTCTTTCACTCGGGGCAGAAAATCATCTGGGAATAGGTTCGGATTTTGATGGAATCGACTCAACGATTAAAGGTTTGGAGGGCTATCATTGTTTTCCGATTTTCATTGAGGAGCTATTAAAACATTACCCGGAAGAGCTAGTTAAGAATATAGTCTATCAAAACTTTCAGAATGCTGTTTCCTTTTAGGTTCGCCGAATAGTAAAAATACTTAGAAAAATCATAAATCTTTAGACAAATTTTATTGTTAACTCTTGTTTTTTTGCCTGTATAGGTCTACAATGGAAAGCGTTTAGTAGAATCGAAAAAAACAAAATAGGTTTATCCTGCAAGTTTCCATTCTTGAGATTGCTATAAACCTAACTAGAATAAAAGTTTTTGACTGAATCCAAAAGGGGTGTAAGTTTCATGATGAAGCAACTTTCATGGAAAGTTGGAGGGCAGCAAGGAGAAGGTATTGAAAGTACTGGGGAAGTATTCTCTATAGCATTAAATCGATTAGGTTATTATTTATATGGCTACCGCCACTTTTCATCTCGTATCAAGGGTGGCCATACAAACAATAAAATCCGAGTGAGTACAACACAGGTCAGAGCTATTTCAGATGATTTAGATATACTTGTTGCTTTTGACCAGGAAACAATCGATGTAAATGTTCATGAATTAAGAGATGGCGGGGTAGTTTTGGCTGATGCAAAATTTAACCCAAAAATTCCTGAGGATCTCCAAATTACGTTATACTCTGTACCTTTTACTGAAATTGCAGCCGAATTAGGTACGTCTTTAATGAAAAATATGGTTGCCATTGGCGCTACCAGCGCAATCTTAAATATTGATTCAGAGCAATATCACGAAGTAGTAAATGAAATTTATGGACGTAAAGGCCAGCAAGTTGTTGAAAAGAACATGGATGCGATCAAAGCCGGTTCAAAGTACATAAAAGAAGAACTTGGCTTTGATCGTATAGATATGTTTCTTGAAAAAGCTGATGGTCAAAAACGAATGTTCATGATTGGAAATGATGCGATTGCATTAGGGGCTTTAGCAGGCGGATCACGTTTTATGGCAGCTTATCCTATCACACCCGCATCGGAAATTATGGAGTATCTCATTAAAAAACTACCGCAATTTGGCGGGACTGTTATCCAAACCGAAGATGAAATTGCAGCGTGTACAATGGCAATTGGGGCAAACTACGCCGGGACTCGAACGTTTACTGCCTCAGCTGGTCCTGGACTTTCATTAATGATGGAAGCGATTGGTTTATCCGGGATTACTGAAACTCCATTAGTTATTGTAGATACTCAACGCGGCGGACCGAGCACAGGTCTTCCGACAAAACAGGAACAATCAGATCTTATGGCGATGATTTACGGGACACATGGGGAAATTCCTAAGGTTGTAATCGCCCCAAGTACTGTTCAGGAAGCATTTTATGATACGGTGGAAGCATTTAATATTGCTGAAGAATATCAATGTCCTGTTATTATTCTTTCAGACTTGCAGCTATCTCTTGGAAAGCAAACGGTAGAGCCTTTAGATTATGGGCAGATTGAAATAAGAAGAGGAAAGCTTCTTGACGAAACAGACCTGCCGGAGCTGGAAAATAAAGGAACGTTTAAACGTTATGAAGTAACAGAGGATGGTGTATCTCCTCGTGTGATTCCGGGAATGAAAAACGGAATTCACCATGTTACAGGAGTTGAGCATGACGAAGCAGGCAAACCTTCTGAAGTAGCATCCAACCGGAAAGCTCAAATGGAAAAAAGGTTCCGTAAATTAACCAACTTACATTTCCCTAACCCAATTCACAAGCAGGAAAATCACGATGAGGCAGATCTTTTATTAGTAGGTTTTAACTCGACAAGAGGGGCAATCGAAGAGGCGATCATACGTCTGGAAAATGAGGGCTTAAAGGTAAATCATGCTCATATCAGAATGATCCACCCATTCCCTGCGGAAGAATTATTACCAAGTATTGAAAGAGCGAAAAAAGTTCTCGTCGTTGAAAATAATGCGACTGGTCAATTAGCTAATATAATGAAAATGAATGTGGGACACGCTAACAAGATTTCTTCATTGCTAAAATATGATGGAAATCCGTTCCTTCCGCATGAAATTCAAACAAAGTGCAAGGAGTTGTTCTAAGTCATGGCAACATTTAAAGATTTTCGTAATAATGTTAAACCAAATTGGTGCCCTGGTTGTGGGGACTTCTCCGTACAAGCAGCGATTCAGCGTGCAGCTGCTAATGTTGGGTTGGAACCAGATCAGCTAGCTGTCATTTCTGGAATCGGATGTTCCGGCCGTATTTCAGGGTATATTAATGCTTATGGGCTTCATGGGATTCATGGTCGTTCACTGCCAATTGCACAGGGCGTAAAAATGGCAAATAAAGACCTGACTGTAATCGCTTCAGGAGGAGATGGAGACGGTTTTGCAATTGGAATGGGTCACACAATTCATGCGATTAGACGAAATATCGATATGACCTATATTGTGATGGATAATCAAATCTATGGATTAACAAAAGGCCAAACCTCCCCACGAAGCGAGATGGGGTTTAAAACGAAAAGTACTCCTGGCGGCTCGATTGAATCAGCACTCTCTGTAACAGAAATGGCTCTTTCTGCAGGTGCTACATTTGTTGCACAAAGCTTCTCAACTGACTTAAAAGATTTAACAAGTTTAATTGAACAAGGTATTCAACATAAAGGATTTTCTTTTATCAATGTCTTTAGTCCTTGTGTTACTTATAACAAAGTGAATACGTATGATTGGTTTAAAGAAAACCTTACTAAACTTTCAGAAGTGGAAGGTTACAACCCGAATGACCGTACAGCAGCCATGCAGGCAATCATGGAACACAATGGCTTGCTGACAGGACTTATTTATCAAAATAAAGAGAAAAAATCTTATCAGGAATTAATTCATGGCTATAGCAATGAACCTCTTTCAAAAGCTGATTTAACATTACCTGAAGAAAAGTTTAATGAACTTGTTGCTGAATTTATGTAATAAATGGAATGTCTCTTATCAAGAGGCATTCTTTTTCTTAAAAGATAAGAAAGTATAAGTTTTTGTACCAAGTTTTCGTGTCTAGCTCCAGCGCCTAGCCCCTCGAGGTCATAAGCCACAAATGAATTGAAGGTAAAGAACACCTTCATTTCATTTGCGTCTTATGCTTGTCGGGGCTGAACAAGGCGCTTGCGCTTTTCTTATAGTTTCAGAAAGTTTAAGTTAATTAAAGTATTAACGCATTATAGTTAGTTATCGATGTCCAGCTCTGCGCTTTTCGTTCTAAAGAGTATAATTGTAGCCAGCTTCAGCGCATAACCCGCCTAAAATCACAATCGAATCATACCAAAAAGGCGAAAACACCATTTTTGAGAGGCTCGCCTCTAGGATGTTCAATACCCTTCCGCTTTTCTCAGAATAGAATAAAAGGTATATCAAAATTTAATTTGGATAATTTGAAATAAGAAAATTTGTTATTTTATTCTAGAGATGATCATTTGTATTTTTCGGGAGGACACTGGTGTTTACTTCCCTCAGTATGAATGGTAAAATTCCTTTAGTATCATTGCTTTTTAGGGGGAAGGGAGTGTGCATTGTGAGTGGAAAGATGAAAGCGGTTATTAAGCATCACCGGGGTGTTGGTGCAAAGCTGCTGATGGTAGACATCCCTGAAATAAAAGAGGATGAAGTATTAGTTAAAGTAAAGGCAACTTCCATTTGTGGGACAGATGTGCATATTTACACTTGGGATGAGTGGTCTCAAAGCCGTGTTAATCCACCTTATGTGTTTGGGCACGAATTTTCTGGTGAGGTTGTTGAAAGCGGTTACAAGGTAACGAATATTCAAAAAGGTGATCAAGTTTCCGCTGAAACACATATTGTATGTGGGAAATGTCCCCAATGTTTAACAGGACAATCCCATATTTGTAAAAATACAAAAATAATTGGCGTAGATACGAATGGATGCTTTGCTGAATATATAGCTTTACCTGCGGTGAATCTTTGGAGAAATCCAACTGAAATGCCATATGAAGTAGCGTCTATTCAAGAACCGATGGGCAATGCCGTTCATACGGTTTTAGCTGGAGAGGTTGCTGGCAAATCTGTTGCAATTATCGGTTGCGGTCCAATTGGGCTAATGGCTGTTGGTGTAGCAAAAGCAGCTGGAGCTTCTCAAGTAATTGCTCTAGATATCAATCAATACCGTTTAGGTTTAGCTCAAAAAATGGGGGCAACTTCCATAGTCAATACAAAAGATCAGGATCCTATAAAAACCGTAGCGAAAATAACGGATGAAAACGGGGTTGACGTTGTCTGTGAGATGTCAGGTCATCCAGCTGCAATAAATCAAGGCTTCAAGATAGTAACAAATGGAGGAAGAGTGGCGATATTAAGTCTTCCAGTAAAACCGGTCGAAATTGATGTAACGAATGACATTGTATTTAAAGGTGTGACTGTTCAAGGAATCACCGGGCGAAAAATGTTTGAAACATGGCAGCAGGTTTCAAGACTTCTTAAATCAGGCCAAGTAGATGTATCACCAATCATTACTCATCATTTTCCATTAGAGGATTTTGAAAAGGGTTTTGATTTAATGTTACAAGGAAAATGCGGTAAAGTAGTATTGTATCCATAAAGTGAAATATTTCCATAAAGGGTGTGAGCCACAATCTTGGCTAGTGATGGCTAGGCTGCCTTCGTCTCAAAGATTATGCCTCAAAAAGTACTTTAATGATGGAAGCAAAAAGGCCACACAGACGAAGACAAAAGAAAGGGCGTCTTAGTCTGTGTTCCTATTAATAGTCCTTTACGGGCAGTTTACTTCTACTAATCTTCTTTGAGTCCTCTGAAATTTGTTAATTGGTTTCACTGCCCGTTGGAGAATAAAATTAAGGAGGATTATAAGATGAAGGGATTTGAATACTTACAAGCTGAATTGGATGAAATGAAAAATCAAGGGACATTTCGAAAACTTGTTCCATTAGAGTCAGACCAGGGTTCAAAGGTTATCATAAATGGTAAAGAAGTGATTCAATTATCTTCAAACAACTATCTTGGCCTTACCTCACACCCAAGACTTCGCCAGGCTGCACTTCAGGCAGTAGAAAAGTATGGGGCAGGCACTGGTTCGGTCCGAACAATTGCGGGTACGTTTACAATGCATGAAGATCTTGAGAAAAAGCTTGCTAAATTCAAGAAAACAGAAGCTTCTCTTGTCTTTCAATCTGGGTTTACAACAAACCAAGGAGTATTATCTTCTATTCTGACGAAGGAAGATGTTGTTATCTCAGATGCTTTGAATCATGCTTCTATTATTGATGGGATTCGTCTAACAAAGGCTTCCAGAAAAGTATATAACCACGTGGATATGAAAGATTTGGAAAGAGCACTTCAAGAATCTAAGGATTATAGAGTCCGGATCATCGTAACAGATGGTGTATTTTCTATGGATGGAAACATCGCACCCCTTCCTGAAATCGTGGAATTAGCAGAAAAATATGATGCTCTGGTGATGGTCGATGATGCACATGCATCAGGTGTGCTCGGTGAGAATGGCCGGGGCACAGTTAATCATTTCGGTCTGGATGGACGAGTGCATATTCAAGTAGGTACATTAAGTAAAGCAATTGGTGTACTGGGTGGATATGTGGCAAGCACGCAAACATTGATTGACTACTTAATTCACAAAGGACGCCCATTTTTATTCAGCACTTCTCACCCGCCAGCTGTCACTGCGGCATGCATCGAAGCCATTGATGTTTTATTAGAGGAACCTCAACTTATTGAAAAACTTTGGAATAATGCTAGATTCTTCAAAAAAGGTTTGCAAAACTTAGGATTTAATACAGGAAAGAGTGAAACACCCGTTACCCCAGTATTTGTTGGCGATGAGGCGCTTGCTCATAAGTTCTCGGATCAATTGCTGCAATATGGAGTGTTTGCTCAAGGCATCGCATTTCCGACAGTTGCCAAAGGCCAGGCGCGTGTGCGAACAATTGTAACAGCAGAACATTCAAAAGAAGAGCTTCAAGAAGCATTATCTATTTTTGAAAAAGCTGCTAAGGAATTGAACATTATGTAGTATTCATTTATAGGAATCTATCGGAGAATCACCGATTGCTCCTTGTCTCATCCCTTTGAGATACCTGATCTCTCAAAGGGATGGGCTTAGTTGGAGGTACCACTGGATTTGAATAACAGCCTTTTGAATTAAAGCTATAAATAGGCGGGCAGGGGGAGGAAAATTTATGTACATAAAAAAAGCGACTATCTATGAATTGGATATACTTTCGGAGTTATTTAATCAATACAGAGTGTTTTATCACCAGAAGCCAGATATAGAGGGGGCGCGTGAATTTCTAAATGAAAGAATAATCAATAATGAATCTGTCATTTTTCTGGCAGTAACTGACAAAGAGTCTATGTCACCTATGGGATTTGTCCAGCTGTATCCGATTTTTACATCTGTTGGAATGAACCGGAAATGGTTATTAAACGATTTATTTGTCACTGAAAAAGAGAGGAGAAAAGGGGCAGCGAAAAACTTAATGAATGCAGCAAAAGAATTTGCTCTTGAAACAGGCGCTTCAGGATTGCTGCTTGAAACAGGGATAGAAAATGTAAATGCTCAAGCTTTATATGAAAGCCTGGGTTACAAAAGAGAAGAGGATGTTTACTTTTACAATTTAGCTTTATTGGTTAAGGACGTTTAAGCTAAATAAAGTATGTCAATTGTTGTCCAACTAAGCGTCTAGCCTGCCTGATACTCCAAGCCTGGTTGTTCAATGCGCATGCTCTTTAGTTCTATAATGAAAAAATCAGACTAAAATACCAGACTACAAACTGATGAAAGTTTCCATACTAATAATAATTCTCCAGGAAAGGAAGTGGTTTCTTTTTCTAACCTTCTTTTGCCGCTCGTATTGGGATTGCTTTTTGGGATATGCCAGCATATTCAGCATTATCAAATCCTTAAAATGCCAAAGCAAAACGAAGAGGGTTTAGAACTAGGAGCATTTAAAGACATCATTTTATGTATAACCGCCTCAGTGATCACAGTAGCGATTATCAACCCTCAAACTCTTCAACAAACAGTTCTTCTTATTGTTTTCAGTTGTTATGGAAGTGAAGGATTAATAAAGATGAAGGAATTATGGATGAAAAAATAGGAGCAGCCGAATGGCTGCTCTTCCACTTTCTTATTTTAAAAGCTTTAAAACCTTTTGCTCAACCAGCCTTATTTTATCGTAACTAGGGGCAATGACCGGCATAATTTCATAAAGTCCTGATTTATAAATGTAAATAACTTTATATTCTACATTTTCTAATACAACGTTATCACCTATTTGCAATAACATAACCTCCTAAACACCAGTAAAACATTATATCTTTGTACTTGCTAATATGTTAACTAAAAACCATTAATATAAAATAAACCTCATGTAAACTTTTTGTTAAGAAGAACAAGTGGAAATAACAAATTCATTGTCTAATCTAAAGGATATGTTGTTTTCTATTTGATTTCCTTTTATACTATAGTATTGGGTGTAGTTTTACTTGATAAAGGGGTTTGAAAGGAGAAATGTAGACATGAATGAAAAGCAGCGAATGGAAAGCAAGCAGGTTAATTCATCGGACAAAAAATCCGAGAAGGATTTCAGCAAGTATTTCCAAGCCGTTTATATGCCTCCTTCCTTAAAGGATGCAAAAAAAAGAGGAAAAGAAGAAGTAAAATATCATAATGATTTTAATATTTCACCTGAATTTCAAGGAATGGGAAATGGCCGGAAGTTTTATATTCGCACTTACGGCTGCCAAATGAATGAGCATGATACAGAAGTAATGGCCGGAATCTTTTTAGCGTTAGGATATGAGCCTACAGAATCTGTGGATGATGCAAATGTCATTTTGTTAAACACATGTGCTATTCGCGAGAATGCAGAGAATAAAGTATTTGGAGAGCTTGGACACCTAAAATCTTTAAAAAAGGAAAGACCGGATCTTCTGTTAGGTGTATGTGGGTGTATGTCCCAAGAAGAGTCCGTTGTAAATCGTATTTTAAAGGTCCATCCTCATGTAGATATGGTTTTTGGTACTCATAACATTCACCGCTTGCCGAACATTTTAGAAGAGGCTTACCGTTCAAAGGAAATGGTGATCGAAGTTTGGTCAAAAGAAGGAGATGTCATTGAAAACCTTCCAAAGGTACGTAAAGGAAGCATTAAGGCATGGGTAAATATTATGTACGGCTGTGATAAGTTCTGTACGTATTGTATTGTTCCTTATACCCGCGGAAAAGAACGAAGCCGCCGTCCAGAGGAGATTATCCAGGAAGTCCGTCACCTTGCAGCACAAGGCTACAAGGAAATTACCCTTCTTGGACAAAATGTGAATGCATATGGAAAAGATTTTGATGACATCACATATGGATTAGGCGATTTGATGGATGAATTGCATAAAATTGATATTCCAAGAATCAGGTTTACAACTAGCCACCCTCGCGATTTTGATGATCATTTAATCGAGGTTTTAGCTAAGGGCGGTAATTTGCTTGATCATATTCACCTGCCAGTCCAATCAGGCAGTTCTGAAGTGTTAAAGCTGATGGCCCGTAAATATGACCGCGAGCGTTATTTAGAGCTGGTAAGAAAAATTAAAGAAGCGATGCCAAATGCATCCCTTACTACCGACATTATCGTAGGTTTCCCGAATGAAACCGAAGAGCAGTTTGAAGAAACGTTGTCTCTATACCGTGAAGTTGAGTTTGATAGTGCATATACCTTTATTTATTCACCTCGAGAAGGCACACCAGCTGCAAAAATGCAAGATAATATTCCAATGGAAGTCAAAAAAGAACGACTCCAACGGTTAAATAGTCTTGTAAATGAAATTTCAGCAAAGAAAATGAAAGAATATGAGGGGAAAGTCGTTAAAGTTTTAGTCGAAGGTGAAAGCAAAAATAATCCTGATGTTTTGGCAGGATATACAGAAAAAAATAAGCTTGTTAATTTTAAAGCTCCGAAATCGGCGATTGGGAAAATTGTCAATGTTAAAATTGTAAAAGCGAAAACTTGGACATTGGATGGAGAAACGGTCGAAGAAACTGTAGAGGTGAATTAGGGATGGCTCAATATACGAAGGAAGAAGTAGTTAGTAAAGCACGTGAATTAGCAAAAATGATTGCTGAAACGAATGAAGTAGATTTTTTTAAACGCGCAGAAGCGCAAATAAATGAAAATCAAAAAATACGCGAAAAAGTTGCAAGTATTAAAAGCCTGCAAAAGCAAGCCGTCAACTTTCAACATTACGGGAAGCATGAAGCTTTGAAACAGGTGGAAGCAAAAATTGACGCAATTCAAGAAGAATTAGATGAAATTCCTGTAATTCAAGAATTCAAAGAATCCCAGCTTGTTGTCAATGACTTGCTTCAACTTGTGGCAAATACGATTTCAAACTCCGTAACAAACGAAATTATTACCTCAACAGACGGAGATTTGCTTAGTGGAGAAACAGGTTCAAAATTGAAAAATTCGACTGGAAGCAGCTGTCACTAGTCTAGAAGTGAGAGATTAGAGGTAGGAATGAAAGAAATCAGCGAAAGAGCTGATTTCTTTTTTAAATTCCATCACTATATACTCTTTAATAGTAAGGGGTAAAGAAAAAATTCCATATTGACACATTTACTTGAGGTATAGACCATAGCCTTGAATCCCTACGTGACCCTATTCAATCCATTGACCATTAAAAAAAGTGATGGAGAAAGTAAAGTAGACCAATTTCTCGCAAACTGAATGATCTCATTTAAGAAAATCATTATGACATCAGAAAAATTTTAAATTCCTTAAATTAGAATATTTAGAGTATTAATGTGAGTTGAAATTGTCCAATTCCAACACCTAACTTGTTTCTTAAATTCACAATCCAATCCTCACAGAAAAACAAGAGCTGCCTTCGGAGGCTCGCCCGAGTGCTTGCCAAAGGTAAGCAAGGTGCTTCCGCTTTTCTATGTTTCTTTATTAATTTCTATTTTTTAGGCACATTTTTGGGCTTAGCCGCATACACTGAACTATACGGAATCATGACTTGGTGTAAAACTGTCATTATTTCATCATTATGTTAGCACAAAGGTTAATAGCCCAGCATAGGATTAATTGAAGATGTTTGAGGAGGGTATGTACGAATGGCTGACTACAGAGAAATTATCACGAAAGCGGTTGTTGCGAAGGGCAGGAAATTTACTCAATCGACTCACACTATTTCACCTAAGCAAAGACCTGCTAGCATCCTCGGTGGGTGGATCATCAATCATAAATATGATGCCCAGAAGATTGGTAAGACTGTCGAGGTTGAAGGTACTTATGATATTAATGTTTGGTATTCTTATGACGAGAATACAAAAACAGAAGTAGTAACAGAGAAAGTTGACTACGTTGACGTGATCAAGCTTAAATACAAGGATCAAAACTTTTTAGATGATGAATCAGTAGTATTAGCTAAAGTTATGCAGCAGCCGAACTGCTTGGAAGTGACCATTTCACCAAATGGAAACAAAGTTGTAGTTCAAGCAGAACGTGAATTTTTAGCAGAGGTTGTCGGCGAAACGAAAGTTGTTGTAAATATTAATTCAGAAGGTTTTAGTGACGACGATGATGATTGGGTAGAAGACCTTGACGAGGAATTCGAGGATTTGAACCCAGAATTTTTAGCTGGTGAACCTGAAGAATAAGGAAACTGGGAAGCTATCTTCCTAGTTTTCTTTTTTTGTATAAAATTAAATGATATAATATTAGTTGTTTTAAGAATGAATGATTGACGCTATTGGAGGATAAAAATGGCTACCTACACGCCAATGATACAGCAATATTTAAAGATAAAGGCTGACTTTGAAGATGCCTTTTTATTTTTTAGATTAGGTGATTTTTACGAGATGTTTTTTGATGATGCAATTAAGGCATCTCGAGAATTAGAGATAACATTAACAAGTAGAGATGGCGGAGGAGAAGAAAGAATTCCGATGTGCGGAGTTCCTTATCATTCAGCACCAAATTACATAGAGCAGCTTGTTAAGAAAGGTTTCAAAATTGCCATTTGTGAACAGACTGAAGATCCAAAGCAGGCTAAAGGTGTTGTCAGAAGGGAAGTTGTCCAGCTGATTACACCTGGAACTGTTATGGAAGGAAAAGGCCTCCTTGAAAAAGAAAACAATTACTTGGCTTCTATTACAAATTTGGACTCTTTGTATGGACTGGCATTAACCGACTTAACGACAGGGGAAAATAAAGTCACAACAGTTTCTTCCTTTCAAGATCTTTTGAATGAGATTTATTCTGTCGGAGCGAAAGAGGTTGTTCTTTCCAAAGATTTTAATGAAGAGCTATTAAAACAGCTTAAAGACCGCTGCGAAGTCACAATATCCTATGAAGAATCCACTGATATCCATGAGATTGAACCGCTTGTACAAAACCTTAAAGAGGACCACTTAAAAATAACATTTGCCAAGCTCTATCGTTATCTTCAGCGGACACAAAAAAGAAGTTTGGAGCACCTGCAAAAGGTTGAACATTATCAGTTAAATCATTATATGAAAATTGACCTCTACTCAAAACGCAACCTTGAGTTAACAGAATCAATTCGTTCCAAAGGGAAAAAGGGGTCTCTGTTGTGGCTTCTTGATGAAACAAAAACGGCTATGGGCGGAAGAATGCTTAAACAATGGATCGACCATCCTTTAATGGATAAACAAGCCATTACTACTCGATTAAACATGGTCGAAACTTTAATAGAACGCTATTTTGAACGGGAGGATTTGCGCGAACAATTGCAGCAGGTTTATGATTTGGAGCGTTTAGCCGGACGTGTGGCTTTTGGAAATGCAAATGCGAGAGATCTCATTCAGTTAAAAAAATCTTTACAGCAGGTTCCAGCAATTAAAGAGTTAATTAAAAGTATTGGAAACGACTATGCAGAGAAGATAGCAAAGGGTATAGATCCATGTGCAGGTGTAACTGAAAATCTTGAGAAAGCTTTATTAGACAATCCGCCTTTGTCTGTGAAGGAAGGAAATCTCATAAAAGACGGCTTTAATAAACAACTTGACCTTTATCGAGATGCAAGCAGAAACGGGAAGGCTTGGATTGCCCAGCTAGAGCAGCAGGAAAGACAGAAAAATGGGATCAAGTCTCTTAAAATAGGATACAATCGAGTCTTTGGCTATTATATTGAAGTCACGAGAGCTAATTTACATTTGTTAACAGAAGGCCAATACGAAAGAAAACAAACACTAACAAATGCAGAACGATTTATTACACCGGAATTAAAGGAAAAGGAAACGCTGATTCTTGAAGCAGAAGACAATAGTATAGAGCTGGAATATCAAATTTTCACAGATTTAAGAGAGCAAATTAAAGAGTCGATTCCGGCCATCCAAAACCTTGCAAAGCAATTAAGCGAACTAGATGTTTTGCAATGCTTTGCTACGATCAGCGAAAAACGTCATTATACAAAGCCTTCTTTTACAAATGATTCACTATTCATAAAAGATGGGCGTCATCCTGTTGTGGAGAAAGTAATGGACCGCCAGGAATACGTACCAAACGATTGTACGATGGGAAATGGGAGTAATTTGCTTTTAATTACAGGTCCGAACATGTCAGGGAAAAGCACGTATATGAGGCAAGTTGCACATGCAGCGATCCTAGCGCAAATTGGATGCTATGTGCCTGCGAGTGAAGTAAGCTTACCGATTTTTGATAAAATTTTTACAAGAATCGGTGCAGCAGATGATCTTGTATCTGGCCAGAGCACTTTTATGGTTGAGATGCTAGAAGCGAAGAATGCCATCGCAAATGCTACATCAAATAGTTTAATTCTTTTTGATGAAATTGGACGGGGTACTTCCACTTATGATGGAATGGCACTAGCACAGGCGATTATCGAATATGTGCACGAATATATTGGGGCAAAAACTCTATTCTCGACTCATTATCACGAATTAACCATTTTAGATCAAAAATTAGATCAACTGCGAAATGTCCATGTACAAGCTGTTGAAGAAAACGGAAAAGTTGTTTTTTTACACAAAATAAAAGAAGGGGCAGCAGATAAAAGCTATGGAATACATGTAGCAGAGCTTGCTGAACTGCCTGTACAGCTTATTAATAGGGCAAAAGAAATTTTAACAGAATTAGAAAAGGATCCCAAAATAGAGTTAACTCAAACCTCTGAAGTAAATGAAATCAACGAAATGGCACAATTATCTTTCTTCAATGAAGAATTAGAAAAGCGTGAAAAGAAAACGACCATTTCTTCAAAAGAAATGCAAGTAATCGAAAAAATTAAGGCAATTGATATTCTTGAAATGACACCGATGGACGCATTAAATGAATTGTATAAAATTCATAAGAAATTAAAGTAGAAAGGAGGTATTTACTTGGGGAAAATCATCCAGCTCAACGACCATCTCTCGAATAAAATTGCAGCAGGAGAGGTGGTGGAAAGACCGGCATCTGTAGTAAAGGAATTGGTTGAAAATTCACTTGATGCTAACAGTTCAATTATTGAAATAGAAGTGGAAGAAGCGGGTTTAAGTAAAATAAGAATAGTTGATAATGGGGATGGAATTGAGGCAGACGATTGTTTAAATGCTTTTCATCGCCATGCAACCAGCAAAATTAAAGATGAAAATGATTTGTTTCGAATTCGGACTCTTGGTTTTCGGGGAGAAGCTCTTCCAAGTATTGCCTCAGTTTCTGAACTAGAATTAAAAACGTCTACTGGAAGCGATGCAGGCAGCAGAATAAAGCTTTCTGGCGGAAAAGTGATAATCCACGAACCAGCCTCTAGTCGAAAAGGAACGGAAATAGTTGTTTCAGATCTTTTCTTTAACACCCCAGCAAGACTTAAATATATGAAAAGCATTCATACTGAACTTGGGAATATAACAGATGTGGTAAACAGGCTTGCTTTGTCTCATCCAGAAGTTTCCTTCCGTTTGTTGCACAACGGCAAACAATTGTTGTATACAAATGGAAAAGGAGATGTAAGGCAAGTTTTAGCATCAATTTATGGCCTATCAATAGCGAAAAAAATGATCCCCATTCATTTGAAATCACTTGATTTTGAAATAAAAGGGCATGTTTCATTGCCTGAGATTACGCGGGCATCAAGAAACTATATTTCAACGATAATTAATGGCCGATTTATCAAAAATTATGCTCTTGTAAGAGCCATTCAACAAGGATTCCATACCCTTCTTCCAATTGGGCGGTTTCCCATCATCTACCTTGAAATATTAATGGATCCCTTATTGGTAGATGTCAATGTGCATCCGGCGAAAATGGAAGTCAGGTTAAGTAAAGAAATGGAGCTTAATGAACTTATTACTTCAGGAATAAAGGATACTTTTAAACAAGAGCAATTAATACCTGAAGTATCCAAGCCGACAATCAAAGCAAAGAAGCCGTCAGAACAACAATTTTTTACGTTCCATCATCAGGATAATCAGGCTGTCCAAACTTCGGATAAGCAAGAGGACTCCGTGAAGAGGAATTTTTCTGATGAAAGCAAACTACCTGCAAATGAGGAAATAAGTGAGAAGAATCCGCCTGATAAATTAGTATCTGAAAAGGAAGAAAGCAATGAAACTACTAGGGATGAAAATTTTCAGATTTATCATCAGGAGTTAACAGATTCTCATAGCTCTATCATTTCAGAGAAAACCATACAAGAAGAAAACCAGGAGCGCATGCCGCCACTTTATCCAATCGGTCAAATGCATGGAACCTATATTCTTGCTCAAAATGATCGCGGATTATATATTGTTGATCAGCATGCTGCACAGGAAAGGATTAAATATGAATATTATCGTGAAAAGGTCGGAGAAATAGCCTCTGAAGTCCAAGAATTGCTTGTCCCTTTAACAATGGAGTTTTCAAGTAATGACTCTTTGATCATCGATGCCCATATTGATTTGTTAAAATCAGTTGGTATCTTTTTAGAATCCTTTGGGCGGAACAGTTACATTGTGCGTTCTCATCCTCAATGGTTTCCTAAAGGAAATGAGGAGTCTGTAATCGAGGAAATTATTCAGCAGGTTATTGATGAACGAAAAATTGATATCAAAAAGCTAAGGGAAGAAGCAGCTATCATGATGAGCTGCAAAGCTTCTATAAAAGCAAATCAGCATCTTAGAAATGAAGAAATCTTTGCATTACTCGAATCCTTAAGAAAAACAGAAGATCCGTTTACTTGCCCGCACGGCAGACCTATTATCGTTCATTACTCGACATATGAAATGGAAAAAATGTTTAAGCGGGTAATGTAGCAGGGTTAAAATGGGGAGTGGTGAAGGTTTGCCCCCGAATTATTTAGATACCGTTCCAACTTAAGTATACTTTCATCTTGTAATTTCTTGGAGATGTTTTAAAAAGTAAACAGCCCTTCCGTTTGGAAGGGCTGTCTAATAGGTATCACTACCTTAAACTAGAGCTACGAACTTTTTTATAGAAACCGTTATATTTAAAGAAGATTTCAATCAAGAAAAATGTTAAAGGTGCAAATAAAATAAAAAATGTCTTAGTTATTAGCAAAACCAAAAAGCAATAAACGATTAATTTTGTAATCATGATAAAGATAGGTTTTATATCAGTTAATTTAAATAGTATATCAGTATAAAATGCAACTGGTAAAGCAATCAAAAAGAATCCACCAATCATATACAAAAACAAGTACAAAGAATACACAATGGTTACGGAACTTGGAAACTCATAGAACATTGATATCATGTAGATTATCCAAAATAAAACGCTTGATATTAAAGAGATTTTCAAATTCGTCGTGATTGCTTTTTTTAAAAACTTCCCCATAAAATAGTCCTTCCATTTGTATTTATTATCATTTAAACATTACCATGGTATATCCTCAAACCCTAAAATCGAGCCCAATTCTCCCTTTCTATCTTATGGCTGGATTTTGCCCTAACAATCTCATGTCATAAAACTGATAAGCTTAAATGATTATCAAGTTTAATGGCATATTAAACATCAATATTTATAAATTAATATAAATGCTCCACAATGATTGAGGAATTTTAAACGACCTTATACAAGGTTTTAGGGAACTAAAATTGCATCTTGTAACAGCCGGGGAGGAGAGGTATGAACAGACAATTAGTTGATTGGTCACTAAAACCTGCACATGCTCATGCTTTTTATTTAACTTCTACCCAGAATATAGAACATTTTCATTATGTTAAAGGATTCACACAGCCTGTCAACGGATCAGCCTTCGATTGCCATACCCACTATTTCAGTGGGATTACGTCAAACAACAATAATCATTATCACCGTTATTATGGAAAAACAGGCCCAGCCATCCCTTTACCAGATGGATCACACGTTCACAAAATTAAAGAAAGAACCTATTTCAACTACAACGAACCTCCCGGTACTGAATATGGAGGAGTTGTTTATTCCCAGGAACCTAAAGAAAGACATGATCATTATTTCTCAGGTTACACGAAGACAGGAATTGGGTATGAACCGCCTAACTATTAAAATACACTTTTTCTATTGAGTACAGAACGGTTAAGATCACTAAAGCCATGAATTGTTTATGGAGGTTAGATTTATTAAGGGGTTATATTTACAACGTTTAGGAAATTCCAAAATAATAAACTCAATTTCTGCATTAAAATTGAGAAATTGGGCTTTTTTCGTTACACCTTAAATTTCCCCCTGCGATATAAAACATTTGCTTTTGATCTATTATCATGGACTGTTAGACATCCGTTTCCTTTGTCGAATTAAGAATAAAAACACACCAAGTAAAACGAGAAACTCACCTACGGGTTGGGTAGTCAAAAAGAGTAACACTTGTAATTAAATTGTATAGAGATAATGAAAGACGGCAAAAAAGAAGAGAATAGTTTTTCCTATTGTGTACATTAGCCGAATTTGGATATAATGAAATAGGTATTCATTTAAAAGGTTCATAATTGAGAGAGTGATTATTAGTGGGGAAAGAAAAGCTTGTGGTTCTGATTGGTCCCACTGCTGTTGGAAAAACAAATTTAAGTATTCAGCTGGCCAAAAAATTAAATGCCGAAATCATTAGTGGAGACTCTATGCAAGTATATCGCACAATGGATATAGGAACTGCAAAGATTACAGTCGACGAAATGCAAGGAGTACCTCATCATCTAATTGATATTAAGGATCCTGAGGAAGATTTCTCTGTAGCAGAATTTCAGGAAATGGTCAGAGAATTAATTGGTGAAATACATAAACGGAATAAAATGCCTATGATCGTAGGCGGAACTGGTTTATATATCCAATCTGTTCTTTATGATTATCACTTTACTGAAGAAGCGTCTGATGGTTTGTTTCGTAAACAAATGGAAGAGCTTTACCTGGAGAAAGGTATTGATCCTTTATATAATAAATTGAAAATGATTGATCCTGAGGCAATGAAAAGAATTCATCCAAATAATGTAAGGAGAGTAATCCGCGCATTAGAAATTTATCATGTAACAGGCAAAACAATGACAGAATACTTAAGTAAGCAGAAACAGGATCTTTATTATGATGATGCACTAATCGGTTTGACAATGGATCGTACGACTCTATACAATCGTATTAATAGAAGAGTTGATCTTATGATTCAAAACGGGTTAATTCAAGAAGTTAGAGAGTTATTTGAAAAAGGCGTCAAAGACTGCCAATCCATTCAAGCCATCGGATACAAAGAGCTTTACCACTATTTCGAAGGAAAAATCGATTTAGACACAGCCATAGAGCAATTAAAACAAAATTCTAGACGGTATTCAAAAAGACAGCTTACCTGGTTTCGAAATAAAATGAATGTAAAATGGTTTGACATGACACCACCTGTTAATGAATTGGAGAAAGTCAATGAAATTTTCACTTATACGGCAGGAAAGCTGGAATCTTAAGCGAATATTTAATATATATAGAGAAAATGAGGAGGACGAAACATGAAACAATCAATTAATATCCAAGACCAATTCTTAAACCAAATTCGAAAAGACAGTTCTTTTGTTACAGTCTTCTTATTAAATGGTTACCAATTAAGAGGCCAAGTAAAAGGATTTGATAACTTTACTGTATTGCTTGAAACTGAAGGCAAACAACAGTTAATTTATAAACACGCTATTTCAACTTTTGCCCCTCAAAAGAACGTGCAATTCGAAATGGAATAAAAAAGATTGAAAAGATCTTAAGTATTAAAACTTAGGATCTTTTTTCTTTGCATCCAACTTTAGTCTTCAAGCTTAAGAGAAACGAGGAAGATAAGGAGGATGATTAAAGGATCCTGGCATCATCTGATTTAACATAGAAGTAAGATGACACCAATAGCAATCCTCCTAGCAATATGAACCTCATACCTCCACTAAGCTGCCTTCAAGTAAGATAGAAGTTTCCCTTTACCCCACTTTTAATGGGCTTTTAGATAAACCATCTGACCTTAATAGTCCGATTGGTGCAGGCTCATCATCAGAAAAACGCTGATGAAAGTTTCACTTTATAAAACAATTTAATGGTTTGTCCCACAAGAGGAAGTGAATATAATGAAATAATGAATATTTCTTGGGAAAGCGCAAATTGTAACATATTTCGTAAAATATATGAAAAATAAGAAAGAAATTTATCTAATTATGCCTAAAATTTCATTGAGCTAGGCATTTATCACAAATTTGTTCATATGACGTATACTACTAGAAATTGTGAGGTGAGCCCAAATGGACCAAGCCGTTACGTATAAGGATAATGGTCAAATCAACATCATTTTAAATGGACAAAAAAATGGAAAACAAGAGATGAAAAGCTCCTCCACATATGATATCGTCATTCCAAAAAGTGAGATGAAGCATGCCGTTTTAAAAGAGATCGAGGAAGAAATGAGCACTCTTGTTGGTATGGATGAAATGAAACAAATGATAAAAGAAATATATGCCTGGATTTTTATTAATAAAAAAAGGGAGGAACAAGGTCTTAAGGCAGGAAAGCAGGCTCTTCATATGATGTTTAAAGGAAATCCCGGTACAGGAAAAACAACAGTTGCCCGATTGATTGGAAAATTGTTTTTTCAAATGAATGTGTTATCAAAGGGTCATCTAATTGAAGCTGAGCGGGCAGATCTTGTAGGGGAATACATTGGCCACACAGCTCAAAAAACAAGAGATTTAATAAAAAAAGCCGTTGGAGGAATTCTTTTTATTGATGAAGCCTATTCTTTGGCAAGAGGAGGAGAAAAGGATTTTGGAAAAGAAGCCATTGATACGCTTGTAAAACACATGGAGGATAAGCAACATGACTTCATATTAATTCTTGCAGGCTATTCAAGAGAAATGGATCATTTTCTTTCCCTTAATCCAGGCTTACAATCACGCTTTCCATTAGTCATGCAGTTTCCTGATTACTCTGTTGATCAATTGATGGAAATTTCAAGAAGAATGGTCATCGATAGAGAATATACGTTTAGCAAAGACGCTGAATGGAAGCTTCAGGATCATTTAATGACTGTTAAAAGCACGACCAACCCATCCCAATTTAGTAACGGTAGATATGTGAGAAATATTATTGAAAAGTCAATCCGTTCTCAAGCAATGAGATTACTGCTGGCCGACCGCTATCATCGAGAAGATCTTGTGACTATCAACAGTTGTGACATTGTTTTTAAAGAGTAAAGCCGTATATATGCGGCTTTTTATTTATATAAAACGATTTAAAGCTAACTTTTTTATTCATTTAAACCCAATCATCTAAGCATATAAACGGGGCAAGCATAGGTTAGATTTGTCCAACTTTAAGAGTGGAAAGCGCCCATGAGAGAAGTTTAACTTTATAGTGCCCGTTTGTGCTCATCTTGTTTACTAGCGAATAATGATCTATGTGGGAGCTTCCATTTAAATGTATAGGAAAGGACTCTTAATACGACAATAATGACAAATAATACATAAAGGTGAAAAGACGACTGTGCAAACCCGAATCCAATTACCAGCCCTGCTAAAACAGCCCATGCAGCATAAATTTCAGCTCTTAAAACAAGCGGTTTTCTTCCTGCTAAAACGTCCCGAATAATTCCCCCGCCGCTTCCTGTTAAAACAGCTGCTACGATAACGGCGCTAATGGGATGACCCATTTTGTACGCAAATAAAGCCCCTTGGATGGCAAATGCCGAAAGTCCGATAGCATCTGTGAAGTTTCCCCATGTATGCCAATGTCTTAACATTTTTTGCGGGAATAAAAAGACGATCGTCATCGCTCCTAAGGCAATTTGAAATAACATTCCCTGTTCCCAAAGAGCTGTGATCGGAACCCCAATTAATAAATTTCGGATGGCTCCGCCTCCAAACGCTGTGACGATCCCAAGAATATAAACTCCCAAAATATCATATTTCTCTTCCATTGCGATAATTGCTCCGCTAATAGCGAAGGCGATAGTCCCGATAATGTTAAGTACTTCCCATGTCATAAGCATATCTCCTAATTGTTTGTTCTTACGTGTAACCGATATGATTTTATATGACATTGGTTGGTTAAAGCAATGGTTTTTTAGAAAAGATGATAGAAAAAAAACTTCTATTTGATATGATAGGACTGTTACCTTTAAATTTTAAAACCGAAAGGAAACTGCAATTGAAAGAAATCGAGCGGAACCAAAAAGAAAAAGTTATCATAATCGCCTGCCAGCTCCCTTTAGTTTCTAATGATCATTTTGAAAATTCTTTAGAAGAATTGCACTCTCTTACAAAAACGGCGAACGGTATTGTTCTGACTGAAGCTACTCAAAAAAGAGATCGTATCCATCCGTCAACATATATTGGAAAAGGTAAATTAGAAGAGCTTTCTGGACTTGTTGAACAATTAGAGCCTGACTTAGTCATTGTTAATGATGAATTATCACCCAGCCAGCTAAAAAATTTAACGAACACATTAGGCTTAAAAGTTATTGATCGGACTCAGCTCATTTTAGATATTTTCGCGTCCAGAGCCCGTACAAAAGAAGGAAAGCTGCAAGTAGAGCTTGCTCAATTGGAATATTTATTACCACGATTAATCGGTCAAGGAATCCATTTGTCCAGACAGGGAGGAGGAATTGGAACTAGAGGGCCTGGAGAAACTCAGCTTGAAACAGATAGACGACATATCCGAAATAGGATTGTTGATATTAAAGCACAATTGAAACAAGTGTTAGAACATAGAGTAAGATATCGCGCGCGAAGAAAAAAGAATCAGGTGCTCCAAGTGGCGCTTGTTGGGTATACAAATGCTGGGAAATCAACTCTATTTAATCGTCTGTCTAAATCAGAAAGCTATGAAGAAGATTTACTTTTCGCGACATTAGACCCAATGACAAGGATGATGGTTCTTCCTTCAGGTTTCCGTACGCTTCTAACAGATACAGTCGGTTTCATTCAGGACCTCCCAACTACGTTAGTGGCTGCTTTTAGATCAACCCTAGAGGAGGTAAAAGAAGCAGATCTTATTTTACATATAGTGGATAGTTCAAATGAAGATTATCAAAACCATGAAAAAACAGTATACAAATTATTAGAAGAACTTGAAGTGAAAGAAATACCAATTTTAACTGTTTATAACAAATCAGATCAAATTTGCGAAGCATTTGTAGCCTCTCCAAAGGAAGAGTTTATAAAAATTTCTGCTTTCGACTTAAATGATGTAAAACGGTTAAAAGTTGCCATTGAAAATCGAATGAAAGCAGAAATGATGGTTGTCTACTCTGTCGAATTATCACCAGAAGAAGGAAAAATCTTATCTAAATTAAAAACGGAATCATTAATAGAACAGTTTTCTTTTGATGAAAATAAAGATGTCTATCAAATTAAAGGAAGGATTCAACCTACCCATCCTTTAGTAACAAAATTGAATCAATGGAACGGGAAAGGAAAGTAAAATGTTTGAAAATCTACAATATGGTAAGGAAATAGAAACAATTGCCTCAAAGGCAGAGGCACAGATAGGCCCTCTCCATAATGAAATTGATCGTATGGCTGAATCTAATCAATACAGAGTTCTTGAAAGCTTTCGTAAACATAAAGTGAGTGATTCCCATTTCATGCCAACCACAGGATATGGTTACGATGATATAGGCAGAGAAACCTTAGAACGGATTTATGCAGACGTGTTCGGAGGAGAAGCAGGTCTTGTTCGCCCTCAAATTATTTCTGGAACACACGCTATTTCCATCGCTTTATTTGGAGTATTAAGACCAAACGATGAACTAATCTATATTACTGGCAAACCTTACGATACTTTAGAGGAAATTGTAGGGCTCCGTGGAAGCGGAGTAGGTTCTCTAAAGGAATATCACATTAATTATAAGACGATTGATTTAACATCAAATGGTTCTGTCAATTTCGAAAAAGTAAAGAAAGCTATAACTGAAAAAACGAAAATGATTGGAATTCAACGGTCAAAAGGGTATGCTAACCGCCCCTCATTCACCATACAAGAAATTGAACAAATGGTTCAGTTTGTGAAGTCTATCAAAAAGGATGTTGTAGTTTTTGTAGATAATTGTTATGGTGAGTTTGTAGAGGAAAAAGAACCAACCCATATAGGTGCAGATCTTATCGCAGGCTCCTTAATAAAAAATCCAGGAGGAGGCCTTGCAAAAACCGGCGGTTACATAGTAGGAAAAAAAGAATTGGTTGAAGCTTGCTCTTACCGGATGACTTCACCTGGCATAGGAGCGGAGGCAGGGGCTTCCTTATATAGTTTACAAGAGATGTATCAAGGGTTTTTCCTAGCTCCTCATGTAGTTGCTCAAGCTTTAAAAGGTGCTGTTTTTACTGCTTGCTTTTTAGAAAAACTAGGGATGCAGACCAATCCCAAATGGGATAGTAAACGGACTGATCTTATCCAATCCGTTCAATTTAATGATGCAAAAATGATGGTGGAATTTTGTCAAAGCATCCAGTATGCATCGCCGATTAACTCTCATGTAACACCCTATCCTAACTATATGCCGGGCTATGAAGATGATGTGATTATGGCTGCTGGAACTTTTATTCAAGGGGCGAGCATAGAGTTATCAGCGGACGGCCCTCTAAGAGCTCCATATGTAGCATATGTTCAAGGCGGTCTCACCTATTCCCATGTAAAAATTGCTGTTTGTTCTGCAATTGATGTATTATTATTGAAAGGGTTAATCATACTATAAAGGAAGGAGGGGTTTCTATAATTTTTTTCTGAAATGATGTTATATTTTCTCACATAGTATTGACGCATTATCTTACATAGAATATAATGAGGGTAAGTTAAACAAAGGAGGGAATGAAATGAGTGACAACATTCGCCGCTCAATGCCTTTATTCCCGATCGGGATTGTTATGCAGCTAACTGACTTAACTGCCAGACAAATTCGATATTATGAAGAAAATGACCTTGTTAAACCAGCAAGGACAGAAAGCAACAGAAGGCTCTTTTCTTTTAATGATGTAGATACATTATTAGAGATTAGAAGTTTAATTGAGCAAGGGGTAAATATGGCCGGCATTAAACAAATTTTTGCTAGGAAAGAGCAGGAAAATTCTGCCGCCAAAAGTTTTGAACAGCAAACAAAACCTGTTCAAAAACCTGAATTATCTGATGAGCAGCTTCGAAAACTATTAAAAGCTGAACTCATGCAAGCAGGTCGGTTCCAAAGAGCGACTTTGCGCCAGGGAGACATGTCAAGATTCTTCCATTAATATTGTTAGCACTAACATTACAATAAATCTTTTTATCTTTGAGGAGGAAATTCAGTTATGGCTAAGTATTCAAAAGAAGATATCGTACGATTAGTACAAGAAGAAAACGTTAAGTATATTCGCTTACAATTCACAGACATTCTAGGAACAATTAAAAATGTGGAGATCCCAGTAAGCCAATTAGAAAAGGCTTTAGATAATAAAATGATGTTTGATGGATCTTCAATCGAAGGATTTGTTCGGATCGAAGAATCTGACATGTACTTATATCCAGACCTTGATACATTTGTTATTTTCCCATGGACTTCTGAGAAAGGCAAAGTAGCACGTTTCATCTGTGACATTTACAATCCTGATGGAACTCCATTTGACGGAGATCCACGAAATAACTTAAAACGTATCTTAAAGGAAATGGAAGATCTAGGTTTCACAGATTTCAACTTGGGACCAGAACCTGAATTTTTCTTATTCAAATTAGATGAAAAAGGTGAACCAACACTTGAATTAAACGACAAAGGTGGTTACTTCGATTTAGCTCCAACTGATCTAGGTGAAAACTGCCGCCGCGATATCGTTTTAGAATTAGAAGAAATGGGCTTTGAAATTGAAGCATCTCACCATGAGGTTGCTCCTGGACAGCACGAAATTGATTTTAAATATGCAAGTGCAATTAGAGCGTGTGACGACATTCAAACATTTAAGCTTGTTGTTAAAACGATTGCTCGTAAGCACGGTTTACATGCGACTTTCATGCCAAAACCATTGTTTGGTGTAAATGGTTCCGGAATGCACTGTAACTTATCTTTATTCAGCAATGGTGAAAACAAATTCTATGATACAAAAGGCGATCTTGAACTAAGCGAAACTGCTAGACAGTTTATTGCTGGAATCATTAAACATGCTCATAGCTTTACTGCTGTAACAAACCCTACAGTTAACTCTTATAAGCGTTTAGTACCTGGTTATGAGGCTCCATGTTATGTTGCTTGGTCAGCACGCAACCGCAGTCCGTTAATCCGTATTCCTGCTTCCCGCGGTTTGAGTACACGCGTTGAAGTTAGAAGTGTAGATCCTGCAGCAAATCCATATTTAGCAATGGCTGTTTTACTTGCCGCTGGTCTTGACGGAATTAAAAATAATTTATCTGCACCAAAACCAGTTGACCGTAACATTTACGTAATGTCTAAAGAAGAGCGTGAAGAGAATGGCATCGTAGATCTTCCAGCTACATTAGCTCAAGCTCTTGACAGTTTAAAATCAAATGAAGTAATGGTAAACGCACTTGGCGAACATTTATTTGAACACTTCATCGAAGCAAAAGAAATTGAGTGGGATATGTTCAGAACCCAAGTTCATCCATGGGAAAGAGAGCAATACATGTCTCAATATTAATAAATAAGCCCCCGGCACTTATAGTGCTCGGGGGTTTTTTGTTGTGGGATCAAAAAGTTTAAGTTAATTAAAGGATTAACGTGTTAAAGTTGTGTATCGAAGTCCAGCGCAGGCGGACAGGACCTCCTATTGACGGCAGGCATAAGGACGGGGCGTCTTTGCCTGCCAGGCGCCATCGGCTCGAGGTCATAAGGACAATTGAAGGAAAGACTACCCCTTTGCCGAAGGCTCACCCGTGTGCTTGCTCCAGGTAATTCGAGACGCTTCTGATTTTCCTAGCTGTCCAGTGCCTCCCCGCCTGAACTCACAGACGGAAGCCTCCCTAAAAGATAAAGACAGTCTTTGTGAAGCTCCATTGGGACTTATATACCATATGTCAACTTATTTGATGATAATCAAAATGGAATTTTTTAGTAGCAGTTATGAGCAGGACAAATTAATACATGTTTATTAGGATAGTGGAAACAATAAATATGGTACTATCGGTGCCACTTAACTACGATGTGGAGGGAAATAAAGATGAATATACGTGAAGGCTTAATTCCAACTACATTAGGTACAGCTGTTACCGCAACAGGCTATGCCTTAAAACAAAAACGCCGTTCTAATAAAATGGTGGCAAATACACTATTTGGTTTTGGTTTAGCTCATGTAGTATTAGGTGCTATTGACCTCGTTCAACATCGTCGTTAATTCCCGGGAGAGCAATTAAATATGCTCTCCTTTTTTTCTTGTCCTAAATGTGGGTTTTACTGTGTGGGATTAAAAATGCAGATATGGTGTTAGGACTTTTGTTTTTTTAATGACCATGAAGTCGACTCTGTTTTTATTTTAAATTTTTGGGAATATACTCAAGGCGTATGTCCTTTGGATTCAGGATGAGTGTGAAATAATTTCAACAACTTTCCTGAAAAACTATTGTAGAATTATTGCAGAGAAATTTATCCCCAAATTGGCTGCAGATTTTACTTATTATCTTTCCTCAGAGAAAAGTTAAAGGGCTCGTCAATCGGCGAAAAGCATAAGACGAGCTAACAAAATGGTTATTCTATTACCTATTGACTGAGTGATGGAATTATTAATGCAATAAATTAATAACGCTGCAAGCACACTATAGTGAATGCAGCGAAGCCTTTAATGAATCGTACGATAAACACCAATTACTTTCCCTAATATACTTACATTCCGCAAAATAATCGGTTCCATTGTTGAGTTTTCCGGTTGAAGACGGATATAATCTTTTTCTTTGAAAAAACGTTTTACTGTTGCTTCATCCTCTTCAGTCATAGCAACAACGATATCTCCATTATTTGCGGTCTTTTGTTGTCTGACAATCACATAATCCCGGTCAAGAATGCCTGCCTCAATCATACTGTCACCCATAATTTCTAACATAAAAACAGGGTCGTCCATTGGAGCTAGACGGTCAGGTAAAGGAAAATACTCTTCAATATTCTCCACGGCAGTGATAGGCAAACCAGCAGTTACTTTCCCGATAACCGGCACATTTACCACGCTGCTGCGAGGAATGTGTGCTGCTTCCTCTTCTTCCAGTATTTCAATGGCTCTTGGTTTAGTTGGATCTCGGCGAATTAAACCCTTGCTTTCGAGTCTGGCAAGGTGGCCATGAACTGTAGAGCTTGACGCCAGCCCTACTGCCTCGCCAATTTCTCGAACGGAAGGAGGGTAGCCCTTCTTTCTTACTTCTTCTTTTATATAGCTTAAAATATCTTGTTGCCGTTTCGATAGTTTTGTCATTTTTTACACCTCGGAACGCTAATTTATGTCGATTATAGCATGATTTTCCTAAATATACAAACATAAGTTCGTGAAAATAGTTGACAGAAACATCTGTTCGCATTTATAATTTGGAATATCAAATACGAACAAACATTCTACAGGGGTGAATTTTGTTGAAAAAAGATTCTTTGTACTTTATTGCTACTTTTATTGGGTTAATGATGATAGCAGTTTTTGTTTTATCTGTTACAGGGGAACAAGAAAACTTAGACCATTATGTTAAAATAGAAATTCATGAAGGGGATACCCTTTGGGATATAGCAGAAACATACGAAGAGAATCACAATCTCCCTAAACAGGAATTTGTAAAATGGGTTCATACAAAAAATCAGTTAAATCTTGCTGAAATTAAAGCAGGGGATACGATTGTAATTCCTGTAGAAAAATCCCAAGATCAATGGCGAAATATTGCAAGTGAAGAATAGGTGAGTGACAGTGAATGAAGGCAATCGTATATTGTAGAGTTAGTACTGATAAAGAACAGCAGGAAACGTCTCTAGAAAGACAAGAAGAAGAATTATTGCTGCTTGCAGATTCCTGCAATTTCGAAGTTGTCAAAGTCATAACAGAGAAAGCAAGCGGTTATTCAGTTGACAGAGAAGGAATATTTACTATGCTTGATATGTTCAAGCAAAAGAAGGCACAGATGCTTCTTATTCAGGATGAGACAAGGCTCGGCAGAGGAAATGCGAGAATTGCTTTAGCCCATTGTTTATTGAAAGAAGATGTGAAAATTTTCTCAATCAGCCATAACGGAAAACTTCAATTCTCGGAAGCTGACACGATGGTTTTAGATATCGTCAGCATTGTGGAGGAATACCAACGGAAAATTCATAATCTGAAGATCCAAAGGGGTATGAGAAAGGCGATAGAAAAAGGGTACACCCCATATAAGAATTTAAGGAATATTAATCAAAGTACTGGCAAGCCTAAAAAAGAGGTTCCTATCGCTGAAATTGTTCGCTTAAGAAACAACCGCCTAACCTTTGCAGATATTGCTGCTACTTTGAGAGGATTAGGATATGACATTTCAAAAGCAACGGCCCACAGACGATTTCAAGAATATATGAAACAACAAACAGATATTTAAAAAGAGACCTCCATTAACATAGAAGTGAGGTTTACTAAAGGTAGGAAATGATAAATCCCTGAAAATGTTAAAAATAATAGTTTTTAACTCTGCAATACAGAATAGTTGTATTTTATGAGATTCTTTTGTACCATGGTTTTGAAACCACAATAAGGAGTCAAATATTCATGTTGTCTAAAGATAAAATTGCACGTATCAACCAATTATCAAAAAAATCTAAAACGGTTGGTTTGTCAAATATTGAAAGTAAAGAGCAGCAGCAATTAAGAGAAGAATACCTCAAATCTTTTAGAAAATCTATGAAGAAGACATTAAAAAATGTAAAAGTTGTCGATCCAGAAGGTAACGATGTAACTCCAAATAAATTAAAACAAGAACAAAACAAAAATTTCCACTAATGAAGGAATACACCAAAATGGGATGTATTCCTTTTCGGTTTGACACCTATCTATGAAAAAGATGAAAATTTTTTTTATTAGAAAGGTTGTGATTTTTTTTATTGAAAGCTATTATTAAAAAATAACAATTGCTAAACTGAAAGGATGGTTATTTTGACACAATCTATCGAAACATTATCAATTGCAACGATCAGAACCTTATCTATCGATGCAATTGAAAAAGCAAATTCGGGGCATCCGGGAATGCCAATGGGTGCCGCACCGATGGCGTATACACTTTGGACAAGATTTATGAATCATAACCCATCTAATCCTGATTGGTTTAACAGAGACCGCTTCGTATTATCAGCTGGTCATGGATCAATGCTGTTATATAGCCTTTTACACTTGAGCGGGTATGATGTAACAATTGATGATTTGAAATCTTTCAGGCAGTGGGGAAGCAAAACTCCTGGTCATCCTGAGTATGGGCATACAGCTGGTGTTGATGCAACAACCGGTCCGCTTGGTCAAGGTATTGCAATGGCAGTTGGAATGGCTATGGCTGAAAGACATTTAGCTGAAACATACAATAAAGAAACATATAACTTGATTGATCATTATACATATGGCATTTGCGGTGATGGTGATCTAATGGAAGGTATTTCATCTGAAGCAGCATCTCTAGCTGGACACTTAAAACTGGGCCGTTTGGTTGTTCTTTATGATTCAAATGATATTTCACTTGACGGAGATTTGGACCGCTCGTTTTCTGAGAATGTTGAGCAGCGATTTGAGGCCTATGGTTGGCAAGTTATTCGTGTAGAAGACGGTAATAACTTGGAAGAGATTGCAAACGCAATTAAGGCAGCTAAAGAAAATACTGACCAACCAACATTAATTGAAGTAAAAACGACAATTGGATTCGGTTCTCCAAATCGTGCAGGAACATCAGGTGTTCATGGTGCCCCGCTTGGCAGCGAAGAGAGCAAGTTAACAAAGGAAGCTTATGCTTGGACCTTTGAACAAGACTTCCACGTACCAGAAGAAGTTTCAGCTCATTTTAACGAAGTGGTAAAAGAAGCTGGAATGAAAAAAGAAGAAGAATGGAATAAGCTTTTTGCAGATTATGAAAAAGAATATCCAGTTCTAGCGAAAGACTTAAAATCAGCAATTCAAGGAGAGCTTCCAGAAGGCTGGGATCAAGATATTCCAACGTATGAAGAAGGCAAGAGTCTTGCATCTCGTGCATCTTCTGGTGAGGTATTGAACGCTATTGCTAAGAATACGCCGTTTTTCTTTGGAGGATCTGCAGACTTAGCAGGTTCTAATAAGACTACGATTAAGAATGTGGAAGATTTTACTGCTGCAGATTACAGTGGACGGAATATTTGGTTTGGAGTTCGTGAATTTGGAATGGGAGCTGCATTAAACGGAATGGCTCTTCATGGCGGTTTAAGAGTATTCGGAGGAACATTCTTTGTGTTCTCGGATTACTTAAGACCTGCAATTCGCTTAGCTGCCATAATGAAACTGCCTGTTACCTACGTTTTTACCCATGATAGTATTGCTGTAGGTGAAGATGGACCAACACATGAACCAATTGAGCAGCTTCCTTCTTTAAGAGCGATTCCAAACCTATCAGTTATTCGTCCTGCTGATGGAAATGAAACTGCTGCAGCATGGAGATTAGCTTTACAATCAACTTCAACTCCTACAGCGTTAGTTTTAACTAGACAAAACCTCCCGACACTTAAGCACTCTGCTGAACTAGCACAAACAGGTGTAGAAAAGGGAGCATATGTTGTGTCTCCTGCTCAAAAAGAAACAGCTGATGCCTTGCTAATAGCAACAGGTTCAGAAGTTGGACTTGCTGTTGAAGCACAACAAACATTATTAAATGAAGGAATTGATGTCTCTGTAGTAAGTGTGCCTTCATGGGATCGATTCGAGTCTCAATCAGATGACTATAAGGAATCTGTTCTGCCAACATCCGTGAAAAAACGTTTAGCCATTGAAATGGCTGCTCCACTTGGTTGGGAAAGGTATACTGGCACAGAGGGAGAAATTTTAGCGATTAATACCTTTGGCGCTTCTGCCCCAGGTGAAACGATCTTAAAAGAATATGGTTTCTCAGTAGAAAATGTAATAGGACGTGTCAAAGCATTATTGAATAAATAATCCTAACAGTGCAGCGAATTAAGTTCGCTGCATTGTTTTCGTTTATTAAGTAAGATTTAGTATCGTTTTTCCGACTTGTCTATTTTAAAGCAGAAATGTTATTTCAATTCATTTATTTCAGTTTCACCCTCTTTCCTACATTCGTCTAATAATTTTCGACAAAATTAGTGTCACATTTTTCCGCTATCAGACAGAAATCGTTCCAACCTTCCGTTATAATATTCGATATTAATAACAGAACCTAATCTTTATTGATAGGGTAACGGATGGAGCAAGGGGGAAGAGGGTTGAGACATTATTCTATTTATTTAATTGAGGAAGAATTTGCAAGTCATTATTTTGGGCGTGAATCAAAAATATTTCATCTTTTCCAAGAGTATCATTGGACAAGCACCAACAATAAACAGTATGAGACAATTACAAAACAGATTGAGTATATAACAAAATCTATTCCAGTCTTTTATATACATCATCTTGTAGGTATGTTTTTGCAGTCACGTAAAGGATATCAGAGAGTGGAGCAGGTTCATAAAATTGTGCTGGATAATAATAGAGGGAATGCTACTTTAATTGTAAAAGAACGGTACTTAGAGTTAACCTCTGACGGCCAGGTGGAAGCCGAAACAATTTTTTTTGAGATTTTAAGGAAATTTGATCCGTGTTTTTTAGCTATGGATTTTCATGCAGAAAGATATGGATGGTTAAATCCGATAAAGGAAAGAAATTTTGTCTAAATAGGCAGAAATTATGGAGTAAATGTTGTATAATAACCTTTGGTTTAGTACACTGTAAAATAGACAACTTGAAGGAGGAAGAACTATGGATTTATGGGTTGTTATTCTAGTTGGAGTTCTTGCGTTAATCGCAGGAGTCGCTCTAGGATTTTTCATCGCTCGTAAATATATGATGACATACTTAAAGAAAAACCCACCAATTAACGAACAAATGCTGCGGATGATGATGATGCAAATGGGAATGAAACCATCTCAAAAGAAAATAAATCAAATGATGAAGGCAATGAATAATCAAATGAAATAGTGTATCCTTATGAGACATAAGGGTTTATCATTATATTAAAAAGGAATTTTAAGGTGAATTATTCAACCTATACAAGGTCAAAGGGTGAATCCTTCATCCTAAATTTCTTTTTTGATGCCTAATCTTTCATTTTCTAATCCAAAACCACTTTTCCTATTGGAAACTAACCAAAGGAAGGTGGTTTTTATGTTTTTAGAGAATATTTTATGGAGAATGTCTTTATCATTCGAGGATTGTTATATGTAACATAAGGGAAACATCAATTCTTGAGATTGAGCAGGGTAATAAAGGGAGTCCTCTTTATCAATTTTTCATTCAGCCTTATATGCTATAGGAACTGTCTTAGGAGGGGAATGGCACGTCTTCTTCTTTTTCAAGTCAACTACAGTTCGGCCTTAGCAGGAAGAACTCCCACGTCATTTGACACGGGAGAGAAAACAAAATGTGGTTTTTGTGTATGTGCAGTTGAGCCTGGGATATGAAGGCCTAGCCATGAAAAGCATCTATTTATCTATATCTTCTTCTCTCTTCTGGCAATATAAAAAGAGATTGCTACAGCTGTTGCTAATAAAAGTGAATAAATGCTTCTTCCTCCAATTAAAAGCGTTAGGACAATTCCTAGTAATCCAAATGATATCAAACCTGTAATAAATCCTCTGTTTCTTATAAAAACTCTGTAAAGTAATTCTCCGATTAGACAACAAGGAAGTAAATATATCCATCCAGAAAGAATAACTGTTGGTAGTAGTTCTCTTATAAAACCTAAAAAAGAATCTATAAAGACACTAGAAAAGCCTGCTTGAAGAGGAACTACAATACAGTTATTTATAAAAATAAAAATGATGGCAACTAGATAAGTCGTTAAAAATCCTAATCCGAATTTCATAAATTAGATCTCCGTCACATAAGAAAATTTTTTAGGCTGCTTTTTGAACTCCATCTCTTAAATCTCCTATCCCATCTTACACATTCCTATCTTTCTGTTCGTTGACGATACAGCCTAACAAACTAGCATCTCCAGAAATATCTTTTTAGAAACATTCTAATTAGCTTTATCAACTATTACAAATGGCCTTAATGAGTAATTGCCAGGAGAAAAGGCTTTATTAAACAAGCATGAGAATACTATTAACATTGTTCTAGGAGACATAACTGTTTCAACCTTAAAAATATTTACTGGAAGTTATGGATAGAATTGAAGCGGTGTGCGAGAATGAGTAAGAATCCAGGCACAGGCTATTAAAAAAGTAGTTTCAATGAAAGGTTATTCAATTTATTAAAGCATTTCTTTTAATGAATTATCAAGAAAAAAACATGACTGAATTTTTATTTTTATGAAATCACCTAAAGCACTACTTGGAAAGAATAATGAAAAGAATATATGCCTTATTGTTAGGATTAGCTATATTACTCATTAGGTTGGCTATGCGCTGGATCCTGAAAAATGCATCGTTAATATTTTATCGAACAGAGACTTTTCGATAAAATAATAGAGACACGCAAAAGCGTGTCAATGTATTTAGTCAATTCATATTATTTCCCGGTTTAAATAATTTCTGATATTGGAGTAACAGGAGGTCAAGTTCTTGACTCTGTTTTAATGATAATGAAGAAGTCATCCCATTTTTTAGAGCGATTTCAATAAGTTCATTTCTTTTTTGTTCAATCTTAACTAGTAATTCCTGTTTAGACACGCTTATTAACCCCTTCTATTTATAAATAGAGCAAGTAATATACTTTCTATTATCTCTATTAATTATAAAAGATAAAATATAAAGTTGAATATTTTTGGAAGAGTTGTTAAAAAACTGACATAAAACTGTCATATGTAGAAATATATCTATGTTGTTATTATTTTGCTATTATAAGATGAAAGAGAGGAGTCGAGCGAATTGGCTGATGTAAACATTTTCTTAGCATTCGGCGCTGGATTTTTATCATTTATTTCTCCTTGTTGCTTACCATTATACCCAGCGTTTTTGTCATACATAACAGGAGTTTCGGTTGGAGAATTAAAATCAGAAAACGCCATGCTGCAAAAAAGAAGCCTGCTCCATACATTGTTCTTTCTCGTAGGTTTTTCCATCATTTTTGTTGCTTTAGGTTTTAGCGCTTCTTTTATTGGTACATTTTTTATTGACTATCAGGATTTAATCAGGCAGATAGGGGCCATCTTAATCGTTTTCTTTGGTTTAGTCATATTAGGAGTTTTTAAACCTTCCTTTTTAATGAAAGAACATCGAATGGAATTTAAAAGCAGACCCTCAGGATTTATTGGTTCTATTATAATTGGAATGGCATTTGCTGGTGGGTGGACTCCATGTACCGGTCCTATATTAGCTGCTGTTATAAGTTTAGGGGCAACTAATCCTGACTCAGCTATTGTTTATATGATTGCCTATATTCTAGGGTTTGCGATTCCATTCTTTTGCTTATCTTTTTTTATTGGAAGACTTGGGTGGATCAAGAGACACAATGCAGTAATAATGAAAATTGGCGGAACCTTAATGATTGTCATGGGGATCATGTTATTTTTTAACTGGATGACCTCCATTATTATTGTTCTTTCTGATATGTTTGGCGGATTTAGAGGGTTTTAGATGAGGTTATTATTTTTTTATTTAAATATGTTAAAAGGTGAAGAAATTAGCCATTTAGCTTTCTTGCTTAATGGTTTTTTCCAATGAAATAACGTATAATAAATCTTTGGTAATAACTTTGAAAAGGGATTGATATTTATGGCACTTGATTCCCAGGCAGCTGTTATTTTATCAACTGTTATGGCAGTTATGATGGCAATCGCCGTTATGTTCATTAGAATAAAGGCTTCTGAAAAACCTGCTACTGCTAAAAAAATTATCTTGCCCCCTTTTTTTATGAGTACAGGAGCCTTAATGTTTTTGCATCCGATGTTTCAAGTTACTTTTCTAGAAGTAGTAGAAGCCTTTTCAGTAGGTTTACTATTTTCGATTTTGTTAATCAAAACATCAAAGTTTGAAATCCGTGGTAATCATATCTATTTAAAGCGGTCCAAAGCATTTGTATTTATATTAATTGGTTTACTGATTATCAGAATCATTTTAAAAACATATCTTAGCCAATCTATTGATATAGGAGAATTAGGCGGAATGTTTTGGATATTGGCTTTCGGTATGATCGTCCCTTGGAGAATTGCTATGTATATTTCGTATAGAAAGATGGAAGAAAAACTAGAACCCCCAAATATACATGCGACTTAATGAATATAAAGAAATCCGCAAACTCACCCTAGGGCAAGCATTAACGTGAGGAAGAGTCACCTTCTGTAATATTCTTATCAGGATTATTTACGAATTTGTTTCTGTTAACATAAAAAAGAGGTCTGTCCCTTATTGCGGTAGCAAAAGGAGCAGGCCTCTTTCAGTATATCTTTCCCCAGCTTTCAGGTAGAAACAAACACAAATACCCTAGATGTCTGGCTGGTTCAAGGACTATTGTGATCATTCCGTAAAGCAACTGTTCCAGCCAACATTGGGGGTGGGCAACATCCAATATAAAGAAGTTTTTCTTTATTGAAATAATGTATGATACCTAGAATAATCAATATTTTTTTCCTTGAGTCTCTTTTTTAAGAACTGATGGTCACGTTTAGGTGTTGCTAAAATATATCCTTTTATAACATGGTCGAGTGTAATCTCTGTAGCATTGTCCTCAAGTGCAAGTTCACCAATTTTACCGGCTATTTTTGCTTTAGCGACATCACGGAATAAGTCTGGTACAGGCGACACGAGTTCATTTAATAAGGATTTTCGTTCTTCTGTCCATAAATGCAGGGTTTGATTGATATAATAATCCTGCCAATCCAATTCAGATTTACCGTCCTCTTTCGGCAGCCGCTTTAAAAACTTTCTAAACATAAAGAAGCCGCCAATGGCAAGCAGCACAACCATCGTCACAACCCAAAATAAGATAAACCATAAAAACCAGCCCTCTAACATTCTTCATTCACCCCAAATTAATCCAACTCTACTTTCATTATACATAAACAATTTATGGATGAAAATAGGGATGAAAATTGGCTTTCAGATTAATAAGGATAATGAGGTTAACCTTATATTTTTGAAATAGCAGGTAAATGTGCAGCTCATTTTCTGTTTAAACACTCAAAATATTCACATAAAATTTTAGCGTTTTTATCGCTTACATGTAATTCAGCTATTCTATCAGGCGATTAGTCTATGCGTGTTTTTTTTCAAAACATAAGATATAGCAAGACTGGTCCAATAGGAGAAATGAGAAAATACCTTCATCTCTCTTTGTATAGATTAGTCTACCACACAGAAGGGAGTGAAGTTGATGTCATACAACAATAACAATGATTTCGTATTGATTGTAGTTTTGTTTGTATTGTTAATTATTGTTGGAGCTTCTTTTTTTGATAATAAATATTAATTAATGAAGTTTTGTAATGGGGGCATTAAACCGGTTTTCGACCGGTTTTTTTGTCGTTAAAAAGTTTAAGTTCATTTAAAGTAGTAACTTGTTAAAGAATGTTATCATTGGCCAGATCCAGATCCAAGCCTCACCCTAGGCTGTTTATGGCGTGCGCTTTTCATTCTTTATTAAAAATCTCATTTTTAAAAGGGCGTTAAAGGACCTGAGAGCTGTTTAAACGTTGTGAGATAAAGTTACAAACTTTTAATACAGAATGTTACCGTTTACACTCACTATCTAGCCCTATAGCTAATGACTTGCCTTTAAACCCTTGAATAAAACGCTAGAAATGTTAGTATAAAAACCGTTGTTGCATTATTAGAAAGAACAGGGGGAGAATTGAATGCTAGCAAATAAAACAATTGCTTTTTTAGGCGCCGGTTCAATGGCGGAAGCAATGATTTCGGGAATCGTTGAATCAAAAACAGTACGAAATGATCAAGTTATTGTTTCCAACCGATGCAATGAAGATCGATTAATTGAACTTTCGAACAGATATGGGATTAGAGGACAAAAACGAGATGAGTTAAATTTTGAAGAAGTCGATATTTTTGTGTTAGCAATGAAACCTAAAGATATCGATAATGTCTTAAGCTCAATTAAGGGCGACATAAGGGCAGATCAAGTCGTGCTATCAGTACTTGCAGGCATACCAACTGCTTATATGGAAGACAGATTAAACGACAATCAGCAAGTTATCCGAGTGATGCCAAATACCTCCAGTATGATAGGTGAATCTGCTACCGCTATGTCACCAGGTAAACATACAGGCATGGATAATGTGATGGATGCAAAAGAATTATTAAAATCAATCGGTGAAGTTTACATCATAGAAGAAGCGCAAATGGATATATTCACTGGTATTGCAGGAAGCGGTCCCGCTTATTTTTACTACTTGATGGAACACATTGAAAAAGTGGGAAAAGAAAACGGCCTTGATATAGAACAGGCTCGAAAAATTGGTGCTCAAACCATTCTCGGTGCAGCAAAAATGATGATGACACAAGAGGAAGCTCCTGAAGAACTGAGAAAAAAAGTAACTTCCCCAAATGGTACGACTCAAGCTGGCCTGGAAGCCTTAAAAGAGTATGGCGGCGGTGAGGCGATTTCTCAAGCGGTGAAGGGTGCAGCCAAAAGATCAAAAGAAATTAGTGAAAAACTTGAAAAAGTAACGATAAAATAATTTATTTTACTAGAATTTATTCACACAAATTGCAGGAGTGATAAGATGACCCAAAACAACAAGAAACAGCGGGTTGTAATTAAAATAGGAAGTAGTTCATTAACAAGCTTACACGGAGAAATTAGTCGAAGAAAACTAGAGCGTTTAGTAGATGAAGTTGTCCAATTAAAAGATGATGGTTATGAAGTTTTACTTGTATCTTCTGGAGCTGTAGCAGCAGGATATCGCAAATTAGGCTGTTTAACCAGACCAACTTCATTACCTGAAAAACAAGCCGCTGCATCTATAGGCCAGGGTCTATTAATGGAAGCATATTCTGAATTATTTTTATCACACGGATACGTTGCATCCCAAATCTTAATTACGAGAAGTGATTTCTCGGATGAAGATCGTTATAACAATGCACGTAACACAGCTAACGTGTTACTTGAAAGAGGAATTGTCCCGATTGTTAATGAAAATGATACGATTACAGTCGATAGACTGAAATTTGGAGATAATGATACCCTTTCAGCAAAGGTAGCAGGTTTAGTTGACGCAAATATGCTCATTATTCTATCAGACATAGATGGTTTATATGATAGTGACCCGAGAAAAAATAAAGAGGCAACATTACTTGAGCAAGTTCATGAAATAACACCTGAGATAGAAGAAGCAGCAGGGGATCCGGGTAGTAGTGTTGGAACTGGTGGAATGAAGTCTAAGATAGATGCTTTTAAAATTACTATGGCATCTGGCATTCCAGCATTTTTGGGGAAATCCGGAACACCAAACCTTCTATTGGATGCCGTTCATAAACGAGCAAAAGGCACGTATTTTCAAATGAAAAAGGATTCAATAAATTTAAATCATAAAAAACAATGGATTGCATTCAATTCTGGTCCAGAAGGCGAAATGATTGTTGACAATGAAGCTAAAAAATTAATCATTGATCGTAAATCCGATGTACTTCCTAAAAATATACAAGCAGTTAAAGGGAAATTTAAAAAAGGCTCAGTGGTACGAATCTTCTCTTCAGATGGCGAAGAAATTGCTTTAGGGGTTGTGAAATATTCTGCTGAAGAATTAAAAAGTATTCAATCACTAGAGCTTCAAAAAAGAGAATCCTATAAAGAAGCTGTCGTAAACATTGAAGATTTAGTTTGTCATTTGGAAGTATCCATTCCAGTTAGTTTATAATAAGGCGGTTTATTTAACTTTATTACGATTAAATCGTGTTCATTACTTCGATAATTAGGGTATATGTTGTAGTAGATCAGAAGCAATCGAGCGTTTGCTGATTACAATTATCTGAACATCTCCGATTGCATTAACAATAATTTTTTTAGAAAGAGTTATATAAAACGAGGAGGTATTAGATGACTTTAGTAAAGGAACGTCCAGAAACAGTAGAAGAACAGGCTATTCTGGCTAAAAAAGCAGCTAAGAAACTTAGCGCTTTAACAACAGAAGACAAAAATGAAGCACTTCACATTATTGCTGACGAATTAATCCAGGATTATAAATATATTTTGGAAGCAAATAGAGAAGATTTAAAAAATGGGAAGGAAAAGGGCTTTGAAGAGGCGTACATGGATAGGTTAGCTCTTTCAAAAGAACGAATTGAAGACTTTGCAAATGGATTACGGGAAGTAGCAAAGCTTTCAGATCCTACTGGTGATATTCTTTCTGAATGGACACTTGAAAATGGACTAAATGTAAAAACTGTCAGAGTTCCTCTTGGAGTAATTGGAATGATTTACGAGGCTCGTCCAAATGTTACGGCAGATGCTACAGGACTTGCACTCAAATCTGGTAACGCAATCGTTTTAAAGGGAGGATCATCTGCGATTTTCTCTAACAAAGCAATAGTGGAAGTCATGCATAGAGCATTAGAGAAAACTAAGATCCCTAAAGAGGCTGTTCAATTTATTGCCAGTACAGAAAGAGAAGCAACAAAGCAATTGTTTACAATGAAGGAGCATATTGATGTTTTGATACCACGCGGTGGCGGCTCATTAATTCGTGCAGTAGTGAATAATGCAACTGTACCCGTGTTAGAAACAGGTGTAGGGAACTGTCATCTTTATTTTGATAAAGACGCAGATGTTAACAAGGCATTATCAATTCTGATTAATGCGAAGACAGACCGTCCAGCTGTTTGTAACGCCGCAGAAACTTTACTAGTCCACAAAGACTGGTTAAAGGAAAATCACCAAGTGTTACAAGAAACCCTTGAAAAAAACAATATTCAAATTCATGGTGATGACAGAATCGTTCAATTAATGAAAGGTGCTGCACCTGCAAATGAATCAGATTGGGAAAATGAGTATCTAAGCCTTGCTATTGCGATTCGAGTTGTAGATAGTCTTGATGAAGCTGTCGATCATATCGATCAATATGGAACAAAGCACTCAGAAGCAATCATAACAGAAAATAAAGAAACAGCTGAAGCCTTTATGAGATTGGTAGATGCAGCAGCCCTGTACCATAATGCATCTACGCGCTTTACTGATGGAGGAGCATTAGGATTTGGAGCGGAAATTGGTATTTCGACTCAAAAATTACACGCAAGAGGTCCTATGGGATTGCCGGCCCTTACTACAGTAAAATATATGATGTTAGGAAACGGCCAAATTCGGTAATAAGTGAAAAACACCTTTTCTCAAAATATTGAGAAAAGGTGTTTTTGAATCGTATTTGAAGATATAACAGGGCAAAAAACAAGATAAACCAAACTATTTAAGGCTGTTTCCCATTATACACGCTTCCCCAGTTCTTCCTCAAAATAAAAGGTTGCTGGATGTTCTTTGACTATATAGGAGTATCTTTTCATCGTTTTGATATATTTCATTTTAATAATAGTAACTAATTCACCTGTAGAATTAATTATCACTGATTCACCTGAATCAAATTTATTCAATTGTGTCATCACCTTTATCTTCTTTTGTAAATCCTCTCATCTTAGAAAAAAATGTGGAAGGTCACAACAGTTTGAGATTCACTTATAAAACTGATTGAACGAAAAGCGCATGGCGCTAGTCCTTCGGCGACAAGCATTCCAGAAAGATTGTTCTTTAACCTTTTTGATGGATTGGCTTATGACCTTAGGGCCGATGGGTCCTGGCTAGCAAAGACGTCACGCCCTTATGCCTGCCGGCACTAGGACGTCCTCTCCGCCTGCGCTGGACAATGATAACTATCTTTAATGCGTTAATACTTTAATCTATTTAAACTTTCTGAAACCCAAAAAAAGAGTGAATGCATTCACTCTTTACTAACCTTCCACTCATATAAATCTTCCACTTTACAATTCAATTCTTTGGAAACTGTCATAGCATTGTTTAAACTCATTACCTTTTTATCAACATATTCGTTAAGCTGTTCTGTAGAAATGTTTGTTTTTTTTGAAAGATCATCAAGCTTGGTGTTTCTTTGGGACATAAGTTTTTTAAGATTACTTTTTTTAGCTTTATAAACTGCCAAAATGACACCTCGCTTCTATCTTTTTATTATAATGCATTTGATAAACAATTGAAAGGGTTTGGGAAATGGAAAATATATAATAAGCTCATTTGTTTATACACAATATTTTATTTGAAATGAAGCAAAGATATGAAATAAGGGAAAACTTCAATTTGTTAACTTGATTGATCTTTAATCTATAGAGTAAGATTGTTAATGAATCTTGGCAATTTAAGGGAAGGCATATCGTATATATCATTAATTATGAAAGCTAATGCAAATAACCAGTGAGGCTAAAACCTTATTACAATTCAACTGAAACTTATAAAGCCTATGTACGTATAATTGATAAAGCAAATAAGAAAGGCTGATAAAATTGCAAAAAGAATCGAGAGAATTACTCCTTGAAAAACTGAAACTAATTGAAAAATGGGAGAATGATCAACAAGGGTTATGGTTTTGGGAGAAAATTGGAAGAATCCCTTTCAAAATTCTCGATAAGCTTACACCCGCATTTATTCAAAAGAAAATAGGGGTTTTATTAGATGAACTAGGGAGCTTTATTCAAACTGGCGGACAATACTTAACGCAAGAGAAAATGATTTTTAATAAGGTTCAAAAATACACCGCTGATGAAATAAGTGAAGTGAAAGACATTTCTAACGTCCCATTAGTTGTCATGAATTCAGTTAGTGACGATTTAAAACGAAATCGAAAAAATCTTGCAACTGCCCAGGGAGCTACGACAGGGTTTGGAGGTTTATTTACTCTTGCTATAGACATTCCAGTATTATTAGGTCTCTCTCTAAAAACCCTCCAAGAAATTTCAATTGCATATGGTTATGATCCCAAGGAAAAAGCGGAACGGATCTTTATTGTGAAGTGTTTACAATTTGCTTCTGCTGATTATGTAGGAAAGCAATCTGTCCTAAAGGAGCTTTCAAACTTTTATGATAGAAGGAAAGGACAATCTGAAATCATGTCGCAGCTGCAAGGATGGCGAGAAGTAGTATATACATATCGGGATCATTTTGGCTGGAAAAAACTTCTGCAGATGGTGCCTATTGCGGGCATGATTTTTGGTGCTTATGCCAACCGAACGATGATTCAGGATTTATCTGAAGCAGGAATTATGCTCTATCAAAAAAGAAGAATTATGGACCGTTTAAATGAACTAGAGGAGGAAAAAACAAATGAAAAAGAAATAGAAAATACAACTCAGTGAAACTTTTGTCCATTTGCAGCATACAATGAATAAAGTCCGAAATGGAGGGAATGAAATGGAAAAGTTTTATTGTCCAAATTGCATGCTGCTGTTAGATTCACTAATTCCTTGTCAATATTGTCAAAATACTGAGTTAAAACAGATTAACATTCAAGTGCAATCTCAGCATTTAAAAAAAGTGGAGGGGAATGACAGCTAATGTTGTCTCCTATTCATTTTCACTTTCTTCATTTTCAGAAGAAGCATTTTTACTTGTTTCTTGATCCCCGATTCTTATAGAATCTCCAAAATGGATTGTTCCGCCAGAAACCTCTTTAATGATGAGTGTCCCGATAAAGACTGCCATATCTTAAGCCTCTTTCTTTTCAAGTATTTACTTTTAGTACTATGAAAAGAACAGGGAGCCCGTCTCAGCTCTTTACTTAATTTATGCAAAATTCCATGCAATCTATTTCACAATAAACCAATATTAAACTTAATACCCAACATCAAGATTTTGGAATAATTTTGCCTGCAAAACTTTGAGGAAGAGTGGGAGAAAAAACAGGTTTATCCCACTCTTAGAAGATAATAGAGGATAATTGCCATCAGGTGTCTGATTCCTGGGGGCAAGAAGATAATTCAGTATAATAAGAGGAAGGATCTCCTCTAATTTTAAGCGGTGAAATCGGGGTTTATATAGATTTCACATGACTCTCTGTTACAACATTTCTCTTTACAAATTTTCACTTCTAGCATTCCATTATAAACCTGAGCTTTTATCTCTTTATTCTCAAGCGGAAATGGAAGTATGACGATTCGTTCAAGCACATCTTGGAAGTCTTCTCGATTTTCAAGTCCGTCTAATGTCAGATATAAACAGTCGTTTTTCACTTTTATTTTAATCATATCGAATGAAATAAAACTGGGCACTTCCGCTTCAACAATATAGCAGGAGCTTGTTTCAAAAAGATCGATTCTAAATTGATCAGAATCATCTATATTTGAAAAAAACTGACCCATCCATTCTTCAATTCCTTCCAAATCAGTTGGCCTGGAACGTTTAGGTTTACCCATAGTAAATTGACCTCCAAAACCAAGCTTATTTATGTTTATTCACAGAAAATTTATTTGTGAACGACAAGGTAAACGATGGGAAGAAAATGGTCAAATGAAGGAAGCAGGGGAGTGAAAAGTGCCTAGAATCTCATTATTTTTTGAGGTTCCAGGCACTAGGGTTCTTTTACATATCGTGATGAGAATTATGCTTTTGTCTTGTATGGTTACGGTTCTTTACTTTTTTTGATCCATCTAATGGTTCCGGCTGCCCTGGATTATTGCCTTTAGGGGCGTTTTTTCGCATATCCTTGCTTGTATTTTTATTTGTCATCAGGCATGAAGCCTCCTTTTATTATGATGAAATAAACGAAATGGTCACCTCTAGTTCCCCCGATAGCTTGGCTCAAGGACTTAGTTTTACTTGTGAATGGCAGGGCTTTTCACGAGGCCTTTTTTTGCCTCAGGGTGATCAAGGTGCTCGCTTATCCTATTAGGGTGTTCGTTTCTTTGTAAAACATTCCGATTCGTTTTTGAATATTTTTTTCAAAAATTCGTCAAAATAGGAAGGAAGACGGGCGGTATTACCTGATGGGAGGACTATTATCATGCCTTATAATAAAAACAAGCAACAAGGTTTTCAAGCTGCTCAGCAAGGGGCCATTCAAGCTTTTGATGCATTTGATCAATTAGTTAAGGATGGAGCAGACTACGGTAGTCAGCTTAAACATCTAAAGGAAGAAGTAAATGAAGCTTATGCGCAAATTTCGAATGCTTTAGAGGTTGCGACTGAGGCCCAGCGTATTCAGCTGGAGCAATATCAGAAAGATTTGCAAGAGATCGTACAACAAGTGAACGAAGAATAGATGTCAAAAAACGACGGGCATCCGTCGTTTTTTGTTCATTGTTTTGTTTTTCGTTTTTTATTATTCTGGCGTTGCTCAGCTGTTAAAGGTTCATTTGCAAGCTCCTCATTATAGCCTGCACCTTTTCCTTGAGCTTTTGCTGCATTCATCCCATTAACTAAGTGATTTGCTTTTCTTTTAGCCATTTATTCATCACCCCCATAGACTTATTGTGCGTTTTTTTATAAAATTCATGTGAAGGGCACAAATGATTATTCTTTTAAATTTTTATATTGTAGAAAAGTTAATAAAAGAACAGTTGATAAGTGTAACTTATGCTCATCAATAAAAACATTGATATTTACTTATGTCAGTAGTTGTATTAAGATTATAGTGTGCGAAATTTATGGTGGGGAATACCGTTTCTTCGACACTTATCGATCTTGAATTTTTGAGGGGGAGAAATGACGTGACTGAGCAACAATTAACAAAAAATGATGTTTTTCAAGCACGCAAAGATTTTAGTGTTAATGGAAAAACATACACTTACTATTCATTAAAAGCATTAGAAGATGCAGGGTTAGGCCAAGTTTCCCGTCTTCCATATTCTATTAAAGTCCTTTTAGAATCGGTCTTACGACAAGTAGATGGAAGAGTCATTACAAAAGAGCATGTAGAAAACTTAGCTAAATGGGGAACTGAACAGATTGAAGAAATTGATGTTCCTTTCAAACCTTCCCGTGTCATTTTACAGGACTTTACCGGGGTCCCTGCCGTTGTAGATCTTGCTTCTTTGCGAAAAGCAATGGCTGATATGGGTGGAGATCCTGATAAAATTAATCCTGAAAAAACTGTTGATCTTGTTATAGATCACTCCGTCCAAGTAGACAAGGCTGGTACAGCAGATTCCTTGCAATTTAATATGGATTTAGAATTCAAACGTAATGCAGAGCGTTATAAATTTTTAAGCTGGGCTAAGAAAGCGTTTGATAACTATCGTGCAGTTCCGCCTGCTACAGGAATCGTTCACCAAGTAAATTTAGAATATTTAGCAAATGTTGTTCATGCTGCTGAAGAAAATGGAGAATTAATTGCTTATCCTGATACTCTAGTTGGTACCGATTCTCATACAACAATGATTAATGGTATTGGAGTACTCGGCTGGGGTGTCGGCGGTATTGAAGCAGAAGCTGGAATGCTTGGACAGCCTTCTTACTTCCCAGTTCCTGAAGTTGTCGGTGTTAAGCTTGTTGGTAATCTTCCAAACGGAACAACAGCAACTGACTTAGCTTTAAAAGTAACACAAGTTCTCCGTGAACAAGGGGTTGTTGGTAAATTCGTTGAGTTCTTTGGTCCTGGTGTATCAACTCTTCCATTGGCAGACAGAGCAACAATTGCCAACATGGCACCTGAATATGGAGCAACTTGCGGTTTCTTCCCGGTTGATGAAGAATCATTAAATTATCTTCGTTTAACAGGCCGTGAGGAAGAACAAATAAAAATTGTTGAAGAATATTCAAAAGCAAACGGCCTATTCTTCAGTGCAACAGATGAGCCCGTTTATACAGATGTAGTGGAAATTGATCTTTCAGAAATTGAAGCGAATCTTTCTGGTCCTAAACGTCCACAGGATTTGATTCCTTTATCTGTTATGAAAGATACATTCCATAATCATTTAACTGCCCCAGCAGGAAACCAAGGTTTCGGTTTGGAAGCGACTGAAGTTAATAAAGAAGTAACAGTAAAACTAAAAACAGGTGAAGAAACCAAAATGAAAACAGGTGCTATCGCTATTGCAGCGATTACAAGCTGTACAAATACTTCTAACCCATATGTTTTAGTTGGTGCTGGTTTAGTGGCAAAAAACGCTATTGAAAAAGGGATGGAAGTCCCTAAGTATGTGAAAACTTCTTTAGCTCCAGGATCTAAGGTTGTTACAGGGTATTTAGAAAACTCAAAATTGCTCCCGTATTTAGAGCAGCTAGGATTTAATGTTGTTGGATACGGATGTACAACATGTATCGGAAACTCCGGACCATTGGAGGAAGAAATTGAAGAAGCAGTAGCTTCAAGCGATCTTCTTGTCACATCTGTTTTATCTGGTAACCGTAACTTTGAAGGGCGTATTCATCCGTTAGTTAAAGGAAACTATTTAGCATCTCCGCCGCTGGTTGTTGCGTATGCTCTTGCTGGAACGGTGGATATCGATCTTAAATCTGATCCAATTGGAAAAGATAAAGATGGAAATGATGTTTATTTTAATGATATTTGGCCGTCTATGGACGAAGTAAATAAGGTTGTTCAAGAAACGGTTACACCTGAGCTTTTCCGTAAAGAATATGACCGTGTATTTGACGACAATGAGCGCTGGAATGAAATTGAAACAACTGATGAAGCTCTTTACAAATGGGATATGGATTCAACATATATCCAAAACCCTCCTTTCTTTGAAGGTTTGTCAGCAGAACCTGGTAAAGTTGAGGCACTTAAAGATCTTCGAGTTGTAGCTAAATTCGGAGATTCTGTCACAACAGACCACATTTCTCCTGCTGGAGCAATCGGTAAGGATACTCCTGCTGGGCGTTACTTGCAGGAAAATGGAGTATCACCACGTGACTTTAACTCCTATGGTTCAAGACGTGGGAACCATGAGATCATGATGCGTGGAACATTTGCTAATATCCGCATCCGCAACCAAGTGGCACCTGGCACTGAAGGTGGTTATACAACATACTGGCCAACAGGCGAAGTAACTTCTATATACGATGGTTGTATGAAATATAAGCAGGATGGAACTGGATTAGTTGTATTAGCTGGTAAAGATTACGGAATGGGAAGTTCTCGTGACTGGGCTGCAAAAGGAACAAACCTTTTAGGGATTAAGACCGTTATCGCTGAAAGCTTTGAACGTATCCACCGCAGTAATCTTGTATTAATGGGAGTACTTCCGCTCCAATTTAAACAAGGGGAAAGTGCTGACGTCCTTGGTTTAACAGGAAAAGAAGTAATTGAAGTTGAAATAGATGAAAACGTAAGACCGCGTGATTACGTGAAAGTTAGAGCGACTGACGAAGCTGGAACAGTAAAAGAATTTGAAGTGCTGGTACGCTTTGACAGTGAAGTGGAAATTGATTACTATCGTCACGGCGGTATCCTGCAAATGGTATTGCGTGATAAACTAAAAGCATAAAAAACAGAAAGGACGACGTAGATGTCGTCCTTTCTGTTTTTTTGTAAGATTAGAACGTTTAAGTTAATTAAGTATTAACGTGTTAAAAGTGTTGACGTTGTCTAGCTCCAGCGCATAGCCCCTTAAGGTCATAAGACGCAAATGAAATGAAGGTAAAGAACACCTTCATTTCATTTGCGTCTTATGCTTGTCGGAGCTGATCAAGGCGCTTGCGCTTTTCTTATCAGTTAAGAAAGTTTAAGTTAATTAAAGTATTAACGTGTTAATGAGTGTTATCATTGTCCAGCTCCGAGCGCCATCGGCCCCTAGGTCACAAGTCAATCCGTCAAGAACAACCTTCATGCCGGCTCGCCTTGTGCTTGTCGCCGATAGGCGGGCGCTCTGCGCTTTTCGTTCTTTGTCCAAGTGATTTCTTGAAATTTATGTGTCTTTCTCTCATCAATATTGTTCTTTTGCCATCCTGATGATTAAATAATGAGAGGTGGTTTTTTAAGGAGCTGTCTTCATGATATTTGATGCTTTTCAAGCTGGACCATTTACCATTCAATTTTATTGGATCGTTGTCATAATCACATCTTTCCTTACATACATAATCATGAGTGTATTGCTTGAAAGAAAAGTGGACATGCTTTTATTCTTCAAGCAGAATTATTTGAATGCCAACGTTCTTTTATTAGGTTTTTATAAGTTCGGAAATGTCCTTTTAAATTTTCATCAAGTTATTTATGATCCATTAGTCTATCTTTATTTAAGCGGAAACAGCAAAACATTCATAATAGGAATTCTTTCCGTAACATGTTATCTGTTTTATAAGGGATATAAACAAAGAAAACCAATAAAACAAGCTGTTATGCTATTATTAATGACATATACGATTGCTTTTGCAGTCTACAAAGGAATCGAAGCACTATTTGCTACGTTATATAGGGGGATATTATGAAGAGAATTTTAGCTATTGGATTACTTGTTTTTTTGATCGGATATGCAGTATGGTTTGCTATTCAGCCAAAAGATCCTAAAGTGGGATTAGAAAGCGGGAATAAAGCACCAGATTTTGAACTAAGCACTTTGGATGGTGAAAAAGTTAAACTTTCAGAGCTTAAAGGGAAAAAGGTTTTAATTAACTTCTGGGCAACATGGTGTCCGCCTTGTCGTGCAGAAATGCCGGAAATGCAAAAAATACATAAAAAATATAAAGATGAAGTGGTTGTACTAGCAGTTAATTTTACATCCAGTGAAAAAAACAAGGAAGTTGTTAAGACCTTTGCAAATAAATTAGATCTGACCTTTCCAATTGTTTATGATGAAGAAGGAGTAAATTCAACATACGATATATTTAGTTATCCAACTACTTACCTTGTAGATGAAGAAGGATTCATTCAGAAAAAATATACTGGTGCAATGTCTTATGAAACGATGGAAGGTTTGATAAAGTGAAAATTTTTATTAAAAAATTGAATCATGATTATTGTCCAAGCTTTCACTTTTCGAATAATTCGTTTATTTTTAAAAATTTTGGAAATAATGATACTTAATTGTCGGAGGTGATTGTGATGAGAAGAATAAAAAAACGTTCTTTTGAAGAATTGGTATTAGAAAATAAGCAGGAATTAATGAAAGATGAAGAGTTTTTAGCTCGTTTTGAAGAAAAGCTTGAGCAAAGAATGCAAGCTGGAAAATAGACCATTCTTTGTTAGGATTGTTTCATGAATCAAAAGGTGAAACTAAGGTTCAGGAGGCGATCATTTTGACAAACTCAAACGATAAACAGTCTCATTTTAATCCAAATCATCTGGGAACGAAATCAAGAGGATTTGGTGGTAATAAAGGTAGAAAAATGCAAGATAAATCAAATCAGCATCCTCAAGTAATGCAAACAAAAGGGGAGTAACAAGGAGTAGACATGACCTCCCCAAAACGATTTGCCTTTTTGGGGAGGTTTGACTAAGGTAAATAACATGACTAGGCATATGCTGATAATTGAACGGATAAAAAAGGGCGAAAATTCGTCCTTTTTTTGTCTTTACAAGAAGTATTGTTCGATCCGGATCGATTAATAAAGATTATGACGATCATTCATTGTTTAAGAATAGAAAAAGTGAGCAAACTAAAGACGATTCAATGAGAAAGGGTGAAATGATATGTCACAAAACGATAACAAACCAAAGCCAGATGATCGTTCAGACAATGTTGAAAAGTTACAAGACATGGTTCAAAATACGATCCAAAATATTGAAAAAGCCCATGAAACAATGCAATTTTCTGAAGGGGAAGAGCGTTCCAAAATTGAGCAAAAAAATGCAAGACGCGAAGAATCTATAGCTGCCATGCGTTCTGAAATACAAGATGAAGCAAAGGCACGAGAAGATGGCTATCAAAAATAATGCTGAATCGTAAAAAACGGCCAGGGGTTACCTGGCTTTTTTACATAATAAAATTTTTAAATTCAATAAAGCTAAACGAGCCCTTTGCGGTTTGCGTTCGATGTTCCTATCATATCTTTCCTTCTAACAATGTATATCGCTTATAGCTCTCATATAAAGTGTGATATTATATTTTGGTATAAGAAGGGTTCATGAGGAGAGTTAACATATGTACATATCTAAATGTGAATTAGAAGTTCGATACGCTGAAACAGACCAAATGGGTGTTGTTTATCATGCCAATTATTTGATATGGATGGAGGTAGGAAGAACAAAATTAATTAAAGATTTAGGTTTTTCCTATGCTGGAATGGAAAAAGATGGGGTGATTTCACCGGTAGTTGATATCAATATCAGCTATAAAAAACCGCTTAAATACGGGGATACAGTAGTCATTCATACTTGGGTGGAATCCTACAATGGTGTTCGTGTAAATTATGGGTATGAAATGTATAATCCAAAGGGTGAGCTGGCAATTGAAGCCCAATCCTCACATGTGTGTGTGAAAAAGGAATCGTTTCGTCCAATTCAAATGCGAAAATATTATCCTGAGTGGCACGATGCTTATGAAACAGCAAAGAAATAGAGGACTCAAATGGCATTTGGTATAAAAAGGCAGGAATTAATGGATTGGAAGAATCAAGTAAAGAGTGGAAATATTGCTTTTTTAACTCATTATTGGCTTGATGAGCGATTCCCTGATTGTCACACCGTAACAAAGGTAGGTTGTACAGATATTCAAAAGTTAATAGATTGGGGTTATGCCAATCAATTAAGACCAGAGTGGATCCATTATAAATCTGACTATCCCCACTTTGATCTTTTGGGAGAAAGACAAATAAAGGTATTGAAGAAATATGGGTTGGATGATCACATTTTAAGGTTTCAATTATAAATTGAGCTGTAGACTTCTCCGACTCTTAACAGGCAGAAAAGATCCCCATCTTAGGCTTGTAAAATGGGGATAACTTGCCTGTTGGTATCTAATAAAGGAACAAAGACAAAGAGCGCGCTTCCTAACGTCTCCAGTGTATTACCCACTTTCAGGAGGGACTTAGGTACCCTTTATGTCATCCTCGACTGATGGATGTTTCACTTTATTGTGTGGCTTCTTTAAAATCAAAGCTGGGCTCCATAAGCTCTTCATCAAAATCTACGAATAAATCCTGTCCATCAAAGTACCAAATATCACTATCTTCTACAAAAAACTTGATTCCGTTTAGGTTTACATCACTGCCAATTTCTTCAGGCTCGTCTTTCGCTACTCCAAGAGAAAACCCCTTTTGGACAGTGCTGCATCCCCCATAGCGGACAAAGAATCTGACATTGTCATCTGAATTCAATGATAATTCATCCTTATACCAGTTAAATGCTTTTTCACTTATTGTAATTTTCACTGCTAATGTCAACTCCTTTGTTCGTTAATTCTATTATAGAGGATAAAACCAATTGTATGCTAATAGTCTGTTTATAAAATTGTTAAACCAAAGAAAAAAATAAAGCTGCTATACATGCAGCAGCGTTACTTTTAATACTTAGTAAAATTTATAGCTAAACCTTCAGTAACACAAAAGATCTGATTCATACACACTAAACATCACATTAATGGAGATTTCACTTTGTTGTCAGTCAATGAATTGATTCATATGCTGAATCATCTCTTCATTCTGCTTTTCGTTTACATTTTCTAAAGAATGAACCCGGTAATTTTGTTGTTGGTTACTCTTTACAATAGTCGGATTTACTTCAGGATTTAAAATTTGTATGTTTGTTCCTTTTTTATTTGTTGTCTTTTGGATATCTAAAGAAAGGATTCCGCCAATTTCCTTAAATGTTCCTTCCTGACCAGATAAAAAATTGCCTAAAGAGTAGATAACAAATGCTTCATGTCCGTTTTTCCCGCTAACCCATTCCATAGGCTGCAATACATGAGGATGATGTCCGATGACCACATGAACTCCCTGATCAGCCAAAAATTGGGCCAAGTCTTTTTGTTCATCATTTGGGAGTCTCTGATATTCCAGCCCCCAATGCATGCTTACAATTAAAACATCTGATCGTTGTTTTATTTTATGAATATCTTCTTTCATTTTTTCCTTGTCAATAAGGTCCACTAGATAAGGTTTTCCTTCAGGGACAGGGATGCCGTTTGTTCCATATGTATAAGCTAAAAAACCTAAGCGAATCCCATTTTTATTAATGACCCGAGGGGTTTGGGCATCATTATTGTTTTTATATGAACCGACGTAAGGCATTTTTATTTTGTCGTAATAATTTAAGGCGCTCATAATCGCTTTTTCACCGCGGTCTAGTGTATGGTTATTGGCAATCGTAACTAAGTCTATCCCAGCTTCCTGAAAACCGTCCGCAACCTCAAAAGGGCTGTTAAAAGAAGGGTAAGTTGATAAGCCAATCTCTGTACCCCCAACCATTGTCTCCTGATTCGCCATTGTAAAATCCGCTTTTTCCAGTAAAGGTTTAACTTCGCTGATCATTGGAGTAAAATCATAACCTCCATTTTTTTGTTTAGCATCATCATAAACTCTGCTGTGGATAAGGATATCACCAATTGCTGACAGCTGAATGGTTGATTGGAAATCTTTATGGTGAAAAGAAGAATTTTTTTCTGAGTGAGTCCGGCTTACCTTCTCAGAGCTTCCATTTGCACCTGGATTTGGATTAACCGTTATTAATAAAACAAGTAAAACAGTCGTGATTGCAAATAATAAATAAAAAGAAAGACGTAATTTCATCACCTGAGCACCTTCATTCAGACTTTTCATTTATCATACCAAAATTCTGCAAAATATAACACTATTCTACACAAAGTGGAAGAACGAAAAACTCAGGGGAATAAGCACTCGGTCGAGTCTTAAAATTTGACCTTCTTCACGGATTGGCTTGTGACCTCGAGCCGATACGCTTGGAGCTGGACAACGATAGCTAACTTTAATACATAAACACTTTAATCATCTTAAACTTTCTGAAACGACGAAAAAAGCCAAAGGAATGTAATCCTTTGACCATTAAATCCATTTAACTTTAGGCTCTGTTTTTTCTTTAATACGTTTAATATTTGCTCTGTGGCGATAAATAACGAAAAAAGCAAGCATGAAAACGATGATAAGCAATGGGAGATCTCCAAAAATAATATGTTTGATAAGACCATAAACGATTGCGTATACTCCCGTAAGCATGGAGGATAAGGATACATATTTTGTTACGTAAAGGCAAATAAAAAATACAGCAAGTAATGATACAAATAAAAGCGGGTCATGAAACAGCAAAATTCCCCCTGAAGTTGCAACAGCTTTTCCGCCTTTGAATTTTGCAAATACCGGATACATATGGCCAATAACTGCAAATATTCCAGCTAGTAAAGCATGAATATCAAGCTGAAATAAAACGGGAAGCGAGGCAGCTAGTGTTCCTTTTAGAATATCTGAAATCGTAACAATTAGTCCTGCTTTTATTCCGAGGGTGCGAAAAGTATTTGTTCCGCCCAGGTTTCCAGAGCCATGTTCTCTAATATCAATTCCGTATCCAACCTTTCCGACAATTAACCCAAACGGTATCGATCCAATCAAATAAGCAAGAAAAAAAATAAGTGCAAGAATCATCTTCTGTTCTCCTTCATAAACGCATTTTCCGAATAACTTGGTTTTATTTTATCACGTAAATGATTTATATACTGATGAATATTAAGAAAGGTCTTTATTAATTTTCATTTTTCTTATTTTGCCTTTCGTTTATTCAGCTAGAATTTTATCATACTAAATTTCTTTTTGTGCTGCAGTATATTTTTTGTATGTTTTTTCAGAGGAGGTTACAATAAAAGAAAGGGCTGTTATCGTTAATATTTCTACCCTTGTAAGCTCGGTTTATACTCCGGGAACTTTGTCTCTAACTCTTTGAGAGACAGATATAGAAATAAAAACAATCCACGGTAACAGGTTTGCCTTTAATCTAACAGTCTTTTCTACCTCAATAGCAAATTTTTTTAGAAAAAAGCCGAAGAAAAAGGAGTGGGTAATGGATGGCAATAGAAAATCCAACTCGGGAAGAGATTAAAGAAGTTCTGAAAAAAAGTAAGCGTATCGCTGTAGTAGGTCTTTCAGGCAATCCAGACCGAACGTCTTATATGGTAAGTAAAGCGATGCAAGATGCAGGCTACGAAATTATCCCAGTTAACCCAACAGTTGAAGAGGTGTTAGGAGTTAAAGCTTATTCTTCTTTAAAGGAAATTGAAGGGCATATTGATATCGTCAATGTATTCAGACGGTCAGAGCATTTACTTGAGGTTGCTAAAGAATTTTTAGAAATAGATGCTGATGTTTATTGGGCGCAGCTTGGACTTGAAAATGAGGAAGCTTATAACCTCTTGAAAGAGAAAGGATATACAGTAATTATGAACCGCTGCATAAAAGTTGAACATGCTTTAACAAAATAGTTTGAACGAAATTTCATACCTCTTTCGAAACTAGCCTTTCAGAAATGGGAGTTCCTCGTCTTTCTTGAATGTCTCTCGTAAGACCTGAAAAATGGATTAAACTCATAAGATGGAAAAAATTAACATAAACTAAAGCCGATGAAAAAATCCTTGTTACTATTCAAGGATTTTTTCATTATTACTAATTGTTTAAAAAAGTATTTGTCCATCGTATTTCTTTGTCAGGAACCTCTTTTTTTTACAAATAGGTTTGCGAAATGACAGGAAACAGATAAAATATAGCTTGGACACTTAAAAATTTAAGCATTTTTCGTTTCGTTCCTTATCATGTACCTATCTTTCTTGTTGAGATACTTGTATCATTAATTATGATCATTTATGATAGTGAAAACGTATGTTCTTATAGTATCTGATCTATTCATTTATGTTTAGTTCATCAAAAACAGGTAAGAGTAGTTATTACGTAACAAACAAATCTATTTGAAAAGTTTTTTGATCTGCGCTATGTCGCTCTCGATTTTTTAGAAAGGGGTTAGTCGTTTGATAAAGCAACAGCAATTTGATTACAATGATGATGCCATTCAAGTACTGGAAGGACTGGAAGCTGTCAGAAAACGTCCTGGAATGTACATAGGAAGCACAGATAGCAGAGGACTGCATCACCTCGTTTATGAGATTGTAGATAACTCTGTTGATGAGGCTTTAGCAGGCTTTGGCGATCATATCATTGTTAAAATACATAAGGATAACAGCATTTCTGTTGAGGACAAAGGTCGAGGAATGCCGACAGGAATGCATAAGCTAGGAAAACCAACGCCTGAAGTTATTTTTACTGTTCTGCATGCAGGAGGAAAATTCGGCCAAGGCGGATATAAAACAAGCGGCGGTCTGCATGGTGTAGGTGCTTCAGTTGTTAACGCCCTATCGGAATGGCTGGAAGTGACAATCCATCGAGATGGATTTACTTATCATCAACGATTTGAACATGGGGGAAAGCCTGTTACGACCCTTGAAAAAGTCGGAAAAACGAAAAAAACGGGAACAACCATTCATTTTAAACCTGATACTACGATGTTTAGCACGACCATTTATAATTTCGATACATTAAGTGAGCGGTTAAGAGAGTCTGCTTTTCTTTTAAAAGGCTTCAAAATGGAAATTATAGATCAGCGTGATGGAAATCAGGAAACCTATCATTATGAAAATGGGATTGAAGCATTTGTCAGTTACTTAAATGAGGAAAAGGATTCCCTTCATCCAGTGGTGTCATTTGAAGGAGAACAAAATGGAATTGAAATCGATTTTGCCTTTCAATTTAATGATGGTTTTTCCGAAAACATTTTGTCTTTTGTTAATAATGTGCGAACAAAAGATGGCGGCACGCACGAAGCTGGTGCTAAAACAGCTATGACGCGTGCTTTTAATGAATATGCCCGTAAAGTAAACCTTTTAAAGGAAAAAGATAAAAACTTGGAAGGTTCTGATATTAGAGAGGGTCTTTCTGCGATTGTTTCCGCCCGTATTCCCGAAGAGCTTCTTCAATTTGAAGGGCAAACAAAAGGAAAGCTTGGGACAAGTGAAGCCCGCTCAGCTGTAGATTCGATCATATCTGAAAATCTTTCTTATTTTCTGGCTGAAAACCCTGACACAGCTACATTGTTAGTTAGAAAAGCAATCAAGGCTTTTCAAGCAAGAGAAGCTGCTCGGAAAGCTCGTGAGGAAGCAAGAAGCGGAAAGAAAAGAAAAAAATCAGAATCATCGCTAAGCGGAAAGCTAACACCTGCTCAATCAAGAAACCCACAAAGAAATGAGCTTTACCTAGTGGAGGGGGATTCAGCAGGAGGATCGGCGAAGCAGGGACGGGACCGTCGTTTTCAAGCTGTCCTGCCGCTTCGAGGAAAAGTTATTAACACAGAAAAGGCCAAGCTTGCAGATATCTTTAAAAATGAAGAAATCAATACAATCATTCATGCAATTGGGGCAGGAGTGGGAGCGGACTTTCTTTTAGAGGATATTAATTACGATAAGATTGTTATTATGACAGATGCTGATACGGACGGCGCCCACATTCAAGTCCTATTACTCACTTTCTTTTATCGTTACATGAAACCATTAATTGAAGCAGGGAAAGTATTTATCGCACTTCCGCCTTTGTACAAAGTAAGCAAGGGATCTGGCAAGAAAGAAATCATCGAATATTCCTGGTCAGATGAAGAGCTTCAGGATGTTCTCAAAAAAGTTGGAAAAGGATACACAATCCAGCGTTATAAAGGTCTAGGGGAAATGAACGCAGACCAGCTGTGGGAAACAACAATGAACCCAGAGTCTAGAACTCTCATTAGAGTACGAATTGATGATGCTGCACGGGCAGAACGCCGTGTGACGACGCTGATGGGAGATAAAGTCGAGCCAAGACGGAAGTGGATTGAAAAAAATGTAGAGTTTGGCCTCGATGAGGAAAGCAATATTTTAGAAAATGAAAATCTATCAGTCCCAGAGGAGGTAGAAGGATGACACAGCCAGCAGAAATATTTCGTGATTTACCTCTAGAGGATGTACTGGGTGACCGATTTGGACGTTATAGTAAATATATTATTCAAGACCGTGCGCTTCCAGATGCCCGCGACGGCCTAAAGCCTGTACAACGCCGTATTCTTTATGCGATGCATGAAGACGGCAACACTCAAGACAAGGGCTTCCGTAAATCAGCAAAAACAGTAGGGAATGTTATTGGTAACTACCATCCTCATGGCGATTCTTCTGTCTATGATGCGATGGTCCGGATGAGTCAAACGTGGAAAGTCAGAAATGTTTTAATCGAAATGCATGGAAACAATGGGAGTATTGACGGGGATCCACCGGCAGCGATGCGTTATACAGAAGCCAGACTTTCTGCTATTGCATCTGAGCTTTTAAAGGATATTGACAAACAAACTGTCGAATTTGTACCCAATTTTGATGATACAAGCAAAGAGCCGACCGTTTTACCAGCAATGTTTCCAAACCTATTAGTGAATGGATCAACAGGAATTTCTGCTGGTTACGCCACGGAAATCCCCCCTCATCACCTTGGAGAAGTAATTGATGCTGTTATCAAAAGGATCGATAAGCCAGAGTGCACAATCGATGAACTAATGGAGGTCATTAAAGGCCCAGACTTTCCGACAGGTGGGATTATTCAAGGCGTTGAGGGGATCAAAAAGGCATACGAGACAGGCAAAGGAAAAATCATTATCCGCGGTAAGGCAGAAATTGAAACGATCCGTGGAGGCCGTCAGCAAATTGTTATTTCAGAAATTCCTTTTGAAGTGAACAAAGCCAATTTAGTTAAGAAAATGGACGAATTTAGGATCGAAAAAAAGGTTGAAGGAATTTCTGAAGTTCGAGATGAAACGGATCGGACAGGTTTAAGAATCGTTATTGAATTAAAAAAAGATGCAAATGCTAAAGGGGTATTAAATTACCTTTATAAAAACAGCGACCTGCAAATTCCGTACAACTTTAATATGGTTGCCATACATAATCGCAGACCTACATTAATGAGCCTGCATAAGATTTTAGATGCTTATATAACCCATCAAAAGGAAGTTGTCACAAACCGTTCACAATATGATTTGAATAAAGCGAAGGAACGGGAACATATCGTCCAAGGTTTAATCAAAGCACTTTCTATCCTCGATCAGGTCATTGCGACGATACGAGCATCGAAGGATAAAAAGGATGCAAAGCAGAACCTAATAAAAGAATATGGATTTACTGAACCTCAGGCTGAAGCTATTGTTTCCCTGCAGCTATATCGCTTAACTAATACAGATATCACTGCCTTGCAAAATGAGGCAAAGGATTTAGATAAAAAGATTGCTGAACTAGAAAGCATTCTTTCAAATGAAAAAAAATTATACCAAGTAATTAAGACAGAACTTAAGCGGATTAAAAAAACTTATATAGACGAGCGAAGAACGATTATTGAAGATGAGATTGAAGAAATCAAAATTAATTTAGAAGTGATGATTGCTTCAGAGGATGTTTATGTAACGGTAACGAAAGACGGTTATATTAAACGGACAAGCCAGCGTTCTTATGCAGCTTCTAACGGACGAGATTTTGGAATGAAAGATTCAGACATGCTCCTTGCTCAATTTGAAATGAATACAACTGATGTACTCTTACTTTTCACCAATAAAGGCAGTTATTTATACTGTCCTGTTCACGAGCTTCCAGATGTCAGATGGAAAGATATCGGACAGCATATCGGGAATCTCATTCCAATTGATCGAGATGAAGATATTATAAAGGCGATTCCAATAAAAGATTTTAACAGTCAGCAAAACCTTTTATTCATTACGAAAAATGGAATGGTGAAGAAAACGGAGTTAATTCACTATAAAGCCCAACGTTATTCTAAACCGCTTGTCGCAGTTAATGTTAAAGGCTCTGATGAGGTTGTTGATATTGCTTTAACATCAGGAGAAGATGATGTATTCCTTGTGACTCATCTAGGCTATGGCCTTTGGTACAATGAGGATGAAATCAATGTCGTTGGACCAAGAGCAGCCGGTGTAAAAGGCATCAACCTAAAATCAGAAGATTTCGTTGTAAGCGGCCAGGTATTTGCAAAAGATTCTAAACAGCAGCTCGTGATTATCACACAGCGGGGAGCCACTAAAAAGATGGCAATTACAGAATTTGAAAAATCTTCACGCGCCAAACGGGGACTTGTTATGCTAAGAGAGCTTAAAAATAATCCCCATAGAATAGTCCGTGGTTTTATAGCTGATAATTCTTTACAATTAACAATCGAATCGGAAAAAGGTCAGAGAGAAATCATTGATATTCAATCACTCCGCCCAAATGATCGATATAGCAACGGATCCTTTGTTATTGATGAACAAGAAGCTGGTAAGGTGATTGAAGCCTATCTAAGTTTTGATCAAAACGAAAAAACATCTGCTCTATAACTTTAATAGTAGAAAATAATAATTAACCTATATATGCCAAAGGCTAAATAGAATGTCTGACAATATATAATTAATGGTACATCACTAAAATTAGTGATGTACTTTTTTATCTTTATTAGACATCTATATGACTTTTCTCACTTCCGTAATCAAACTAGTAATAATATATATAAAATAATGACTTCTTTTAAGTCACCTCTTTTTAAAAGAAAGTATCAATTGGCACCAAAGAGCGCAGGTGGCCAATTTTACAATAATTTCTTTACTCTTAACCAAGCTGGTTGTTCCCCTGGATTAAAGCTTTAATTCTAAAGGCGAGGCGTAACCGTAGTGTTTCATCCGGGTCTTTTAAACTTCTACCAATAATCTCCTCACATTTTCCTAAACGATAAATAACAGTATTGCGGTGTACATATAAACGCTTTGCTGTTTCGGACAGCTGACAATGTGTTTCTAAATAAACGGACAATGTATGAAGTAGTACTTGATGATCTTTTTTCGGTTCATTGGCAAATGCTTGGAAAGTGTCTGTATAAAACTTTTTTAACTGATCATAAGGAACCATGCGTAAAATCTCTGGAACTTCCTTTGGTTGATAAATTTCAATAAATCGTTTCTTTCCTGACATATTTCCATAGTATAAGGCGTCAGTTGCTTCCTTATAGGAGACAGGAACATGGATGAGCTGTTCGGCGTAATTGCTAATACCAAATGAAAGTTCCTCTTGGAAGTGTTTTAAGATCTTTGTTTGTATATTCTTTAATAGTGTAATGAATGATTGGGAAATATTTTTCCATCCGCCCTTCAGTTCCATTAGTAAGATGTATGAATGATCTATTGTGAAAAAATGAACCTTTTGATGAAACCGTTCCAGTTCTGACTCGATTGTATCGTAAATTAGTTCTTGTTCTGACTGGTATTGCATAAACGAAATATTCTTTTCTTTATCCTCTATTTTCCCCACAGCACAAACATATCGTTGTTCGTTTAATAACCTAAACTCTTTACCTCGGCTGATTACTTCCTCATTGGTAGAATATGCACCGTTAATAAAGTTATTAAAAAACTCATTTTGAATGCGTCTTGTATTTTGTTTTAATGCATTTTCTTTCATTAATTCAAATGCGATAACATTCGTTGCTTGTTTAATTGTTAAAATCGTTGAACGATCTGATAAAGGTATAAACCCTAATACAGCCAGATAACTATATTGTTTATGCGTGTAAACAGGAAAAAGAGTAATCGTTTCTCGGGTTTCATTTAATAATGAGAATGACGACATCGTTGTTTTTGGAAGATGAAAATAATGTCCGCTAGCCATTAATGCCTCAAAGTTTTCAAAAATGGAAGTATGTTGAGAGTGTTTTACCGCTGGCCGTAAATGGTGATTTAGCAAGATAACCGGTAAATGAATAAGAGTTGATAAGCTTTCAAGAATTTTATAGATGCCTTGTCCGCTCATAATATGCTTCGTAAATTGTTGATGTGTTTGCATTGCGTGATGTAGTTCATTCGTGCGAATATCAAGGATATAACTTAGTGACTTATTCACAATATCACCTAGGGAAGTATGAACAGGAAGTTCTAAGAGTGGGAATTTAAGTTCGTTCGCAAGTGATATAGCTGCCTCTGGTATTTCCTTTAAAAATCGCTTTGTTTTAATTCCTAATCCTGAACATCCTTGTTTCTCCATTTCTTTAATAAGTTGTAATAATGAATCAAGATCATCCTTGAAATGAAAAGCTGTTGTTACGAGTAATTCATTTTTCTTTAAAAAATGAATAATATCTGGGGCATCCATCATATTTACTGTATTCACTTCACGTTCAATCCCTTGTTTCCCTGCGATCAAGGCGGCTCCTTTAAATACTGGAAGATCAAATAATTCGTATAATCTCATTTTCTTCCATCCCCCTTTGTAAGAACATTTGCTAGTATCTTATATTTTAAGTTGAAAAATTTAGTTAATATGAACAATAAATTATTTAAATCTTCTACATTTATGTGAATGATTTTAGCAGGTATTTATTTTAAAATCAATTTATATTACGAATCATGTCAATATATATAACAATCACTAATAGAAAAAATGATTATTAGAATAGAGGGGGATTAGGTTGGTAATGATCGAGAAGAAGTCACCTGCCTTATTCGAACAAATTGAAGAAATGATGGAGTGGTTAGCTTCATTCGGAAAAACGAATAACAATGGAGTTACACGGAAATTATATTCGAAAGATTGGTTATCTGCTCAAGAAGCAATTGAAAAGCAGATGAAAGAGATTGGTCTCCATCCCTTTTATGATGACGTTGGAAATCTTTTTGGTAGATTAGCGGGACAGCAAGAAAATGCTTCGACCATTTTAACAGGTTCTCATATTGATACTGTCATAGATGGGGGAAAGTATGACGGAGCGTATGGAGTAATTGCTGGCTTAATAGCTGTACAATACTTATATGAGCATTACGGTTCACCGATAAAAAATATAGAGGTTGTTTCTTTATGTGAAGAAGAGGGAAGTCGTTTTCCGATGACATATTGGGGCTCTGGCAATATTACTGGGATAAAATCGTTTGAAGATGTTCATCATTTGAAGGACTCAAAGGGTATTCCTTTTATAGAAGCAATGCACCAAGCAGGGTTTGGGAAAGGGAACCATCAACCGCCAAAGCGAAATGACCTTGATTGCTTTATTGAATTGCATATTGAACAAGGAGAAGTGTTAGAAAGAGAAGAAAAATCCATTGGGATTGTCAGTCATATAGTCGGACAAAGACGATATAATATCACGGTGACTGGAGAAAGCAATCATGCGGGTACAACACCGATGGCATGGCGTAAAGATGCCATGTATTCAACAGCTGAGCTGATTCAAGTGCTTATGCAGAAAGCGAAAGAAACATCCACAGATTTAGTGGTGACAGTCGGCCAAATTTCTTTGGAGCCCAACGTATCAAATGTCATTCCAAGAAAGGCGACATTTAGTATTGACATTCGTCATAGTCAAGAAATTGTTCTTTCTAAATTTTGTGAGGATGTGTTCAAAGAGTTTCAATTGATTGTGAACAGGCATCAGACTCAGTTGCATATTCATAATTGGATGAATGAAAAACCAGTAAAGATGTGTGAAAAGTTGAATAAAATTTCAGAATCAATTTTAAGAAGAGAACAAATACCATTTAAGAGAATGACAAGCGGGGCTGGTCACGATTCGCAAGTTTTTGGTCCATTTTGTTCAACTTCTTTATTATTTGTACCAAGTCAAAATGGGATAAGCCATTCGCCATATGAGTTTACGAGAACAGAAGATTTAGAAAAAGGGATTCAACTATTAATAAAGGTTTTATATGAATTAGCTTATTAAAGGAGGATAAAGCAATGAATGCTTTTAAAGAAATAAATTCGCCATTACGAACCATTATGACTCCGGGGCCTGTTGAAGTAGACCCAAGAGTGCTGCGTGCGATGAGTACACCAATACTTGGGCAGTTTGATCCTGCTTTTACACAGATGATGAATGAAACGATGGAAATGCTTCGTCAAGTTTTCCAAACCAAAAACCACTGGGCGTTTCCTATTGATGGAACATCTCGAGCTGGTATTGAAGCTGTGTTATGCAGCGTATTAAAACCAGGTGATAGAGTGTTAATTCCGATCTATGGTAGATTTGGATATTTGTTAACGGAAATTGCTGAGCGTAACGGGGCGGAAATCCACATTATGGAATGCGAGTGGGGAGAAGTATTCAATCAACAGGAAATCATTAACGAAATGAAAAAAGTTAAACCAAAAGTACTTGCGGTCGTCCATGGTGAAACATCAACCGGCTGTATGCAGCCATTAGACGAGATTGGTCCTGCATGTCGAGAGCTTGATGTATTATGTATCGTTGATGCTGTCGCAACAATTGGCGGTACAAATGTGAAAGTAGATGAATGGGAGCTTGACGCAGTAATAGGCGGTACGCAAAAATGTTTGTCTGTTCCTTCTGGAATGGCACCAATAACGTATAATGACCGAGTTGAACAAGTGATTGCTGTTCGGAAAAAAGTAGAAAAAGGGGTTGCGACAGAACAAGATCGATCAGAAGTTCAACATCCAATTAGCAGTAATTATTTTGACATAAGTCAGCTGCAGGATTATTGGGGACCGAGAAGGTTAAATCACCATACAGAAGCAACATCAATGCTTTACGCATTACGTGAAGGAGTGCGAATCGTTTTACAAGAAGGGTTAAAAGAACGATTTGAAAGACATCGTTTACATGAAAAAGCACTTGTAAAAGGGATTAAAGCAATGGGGTTGGGAATATTTAATGATGTTCCTTGGAAGCTGCCTATGGTCACTTGCATTAACATTCCAGCAGGTATCGACGGCGAATCAGTAAGAACGATGCTGCTTCAGCAGTTTGGAATAGAGATCGCAAGTTCATTTGGGCCTCTTCACGGGAAGATTTGGAGAATTGGAACGATGGGATACAGCTGCAGAAAAGAAAACATCTTGTTTGTGCTGGCGGCTCTTGAAGCCGTATTGATTCGTCATGGTGCATCGATCCAAATGGGGGAAGGTTTACAAGCTGCGCTTAATGTATATGAATCTGCAAATTTAGCAGCAGTATAGTAGAAAAACATCTAACCTGTGAAATGTTGAAAAAAAGATTCCGGATTTAGGTGGAATCTTGTTGCCGAGGTGAACAAGCTTTTTGTTTAGAACCAGCCTAAGGAAAAAAGGAGAATTACAAACTATTTATTAAAAGTGACCGGCTTTATCTCGCTTTTTTCCAAATATATAGAAGGTGAATTTTATGAAAAATTTATTTAAGATGGAGCATTGGCTTGCTGGATTACAATGGCTTTTTTTTCTTTTTACAAATACTGTTGTCATTCCAATTACGGTAGGGGCAGCATTCCAGCTACCTCAAGGTAAAACGATATCTCTAATTCAGTTTTCTTTTTTCTTTACAGGTTTAGCGTGTATTTTACAAGCTTTATTAGGACATAAACGATCGGTTATGGAGGGGCAGTCTGGATTATGGTGGGGAGTGATTTTAAGTCTTTGTTACGCAGCTCCTTCACAAGGGATGTCGTTGACTGCACTTGGAGGAAGTCTGGCTGTTGGAATTATGATCTCTGGATTCATTACGATGATCATTGGATTAAGCGGTCTTTCACAGCACTTTTCTAAGTTGTTTAACTCCGGTGTAATGGCAGTGTTTATGTTCTTATTAGGTTGCAGGTTGAATGCAATTTTCCTTAAGGGGATGCTTGGCATTCCTTTTGGTGTTCATTCAGAAACATCACATATTGACATACCTGTTTTTCTATTATCTAGTACTGTTGCTGCTTTCATTATTATTTTCAGCATTAAAGCTTCTCCTGCATTTAGCAGATACTCCTTATTAATCGGGATCATTGGAGGGTGGGTCCTGTTTGGGTTGTTGTTTGATAAAAAAGAAGCAATAGACGTTGCTGGAATAATGGACATTGAATTTTTCCTTCTTGGTGCACCTAGTTTGGATGCAGGGATTATTGTGACAGCTGTTATTGCTGGATTAATTAATACATCTAATACATTTGGGGCTTTAAAAGGTACGGATGGAATCTATAAAATCATTGCCACATCAAAACATTATAGAAATTCATTTACGATAAGCGGGTTGTTCGTTATGATTGCCGGATTATTCGGGATGGTGCCTTATGCTCCATATGTATCATCGATAGGTTTTCTCAATCAAACGAAAATTTTGGAGAGACTTCCTTTTGTGATCGGTGGAGGGATGTTCATGCTGATGGGAATGATACCTGCAATCAGTAATTTAATGGCTAAACTTCCTTTAAGTATTGGGAGCGCAGTTTTACTTGTTGCCTATTTAAGGCTGCTGCATTCATCACTTCAGTATTTTGCTCAAATTCATTTAAATACAGCGAATATTTATCGTCTAGCTGTTCCTTTATTCATTGGAATCATTCTTATGACATTTCCTTCATCCTATTTCGAAACAGTTCCAAGTATTTTGCAACCGTTACTAAGCAACGGACTATTAGTTGGCATTTTATTATCTCTTGTTTTAGAAAATATTCATTTTAAGTTTTTAACGACAAAAAAAGATCAAGAACACTTAAACAAATATGTTCAAGAAGGAAAATAATAATAAAGATTTTTAAAATTTGGAGGGAGCAGCAATGAATGATAAGTGGAATGCATTCGTTAATAAAGACTTGATTATTGAACCAAAAGAATCAGGACGGTTAAACGGCTTGACGTTTGCAGTAAAAGATGTATTTGCGATTCAAGGTCATACGAGTGGAGCAGGAAATCCTGATTGGCTTCGAACACATCATCCTGCCGTTCGAAATGCCCCTGCAATTGATCGTTTACTTGAACATGGAGCCAAATTAACGGGAACTGCACATACTGATGAACTGATGTACAGTTTGAATGGTGAGAACTTTCATTACGGTACACCTGTAAATCCGAAGGCTCATGACCGAATTCCAGGAGGATCATCCAGCGGATCGGCGGCAGCTGTTTCAGCTGGGTTAGTAGACTTTGCTTTGGGAACTGATACAGGAGGATCTGTTCGTATCCCATCTTCTTATTGCGGGATCTATGGATTTCGGCCTACGCATGGGGCAGTTCCAATAGAAGGGGTTATTCCATTAGCTGAAAGCTTTGATACAGTTGGATGGATGGCCAGGGATCCGAAATTATTACTTGAAGTTGGACGTATTCTTATTGATGGTAAAAGTCAGGAAGGAAGCTTTAACACCATTTTTTTAGGGAAAGATGCATGGGCGGTGTTGGATAAAGAAAGCAAAGAAGCATTATTGGCATTTGATTCTTTATTAGAAAAGATAACAGATCATAGTAAGTGGGTTGAAATTTCCGAAGAGGGATTATCTGAGTGGTCGAATACGTTTCGAATTATCCAAGGATTAGAGATCTGGAGTGAACACGGCGAATGGATCCGAGAGGAAAATCCGAAATTCGGACCTGGTATTGGTGATAGATTTGAATGGACAAGTACGTTGAAAAAGAGTGATTGCATCCCCAATTTAGAATTGAGGAAAAAAATCCGCCAATCGATGTCAAATCTTTTGGGGGAAGAAGGTCTGTTAGTGATTCCAACTGCTCCCGGAGCAGCACCGTTATTAAATTTACATGGAGAAACAGCGGAGCAATATCGAGCAAAAACAATGCAGCTGTCCTGTATAGCAGGTTTAGCTGGGTTACCCCAGATTACGCTTCCTTTAGCAGAAGTGAACGGACTTCCGATAGGTTTATCGTTTATCGCTAATCGTTATCAAGACTTAAAACTATTGAATTGGGTGAATGAATTTTTAGAGAAAAGAAGTTTCTAAAAATTAGAAGGTAAGAAACATCTGATTTTTTACTTTTTTCTTGAATATGCTTATAACTAGCCCCTTTTAGCTTATTTTGGAACCTATGCAATAAAGTTAAAATTGATGTAATTAAACATTTATAAAAGGAGAATGGATATGAAACTTGTAACCGTTAAAGCAGAAGGTGGAGAGTCCGCTGCAATCGTTTTCCGAGATAAGGTTACTTCAATTAAAACGATAAACGAGATGGAAGGTAAAAATTGGAATACAGACCTTTTTAGCATTTTACAGAAAGACCAATTAACTGAAATAAACCTTTGGTATAAAGAAGAGGGAGAGGACAAATTATGTCACTTTCCTGATATTCCAGTTGAAGAAATAAGATGTGCGCCCCTTTATCGTAATCCGGGAAAAATCCTAGGTGTTGGCATGAATTATATGGAAAAGGCAATTGAATTGTCTGGTCGGCCTCCCGAGGAAGAACCAGTCATTTTTTTGAAACCAGGTACTAGTTTGATTGGTCCGGAGGAATCTATTAAGCTGCCTCTTCAGTCTAGCGAAGTAACAGCAGAAGGGGAGCTTGGAATTATTATTGGAAAAACATGCCGAGATGTTAAGGAAAAGGATGCCTCTAGTGTTGTGGCTGGTTTTACCACTACATTAGATATGACTGCAAAGGATATTCATGTAAAAAACCCTCGTTATTTGCAGAGATCGAAAAGTTTTGATACATTCTTTAGTTTTGGCCCATATTTTATGACAGTTGATGAATTTCCTTTTTTAAAGGACATTACTGTAGAAACTGTTTTAAACGGAGAAGTTTGTCACCAGAATGTCGTGGCAAATATGATGTACCAACCATGGTGGATTGTGTCATTTTTTTCGAACATCATGACATTGCATCCTGGTGATATTATTATGACTGGTACGCCTGGATCTGTAGTTATTCGTGATGGGGATGTTGTTGAGTGTAATATTCATGAATTTAAACGGTTGCAAAATCCTGTATCAGGTTCTTCCTTATTTGTATAAAGCGCGAGATTTACAATCTAACTGAAAAGCTAGTAAGGATAGGAGTTTAAAAGTTTTCTAAAGGATCATGTTTTTCCATTATAAAGTTGATATAAATATCGGAACATAATTTTTATTTAAAGGAGAAATGAGCATGGAACATTTAGATGTCATTATTAAAAATGGAAAAGTAGTTCTTCCTACAGGTGTATCAGAAACTGACATTGGTATTAAGGATGGGAAAATTACCGTTATTAAAAAAGAAATAACGAATGATGCGGATTTGAAATGGGATGCTAATAATCAGTATGTTTTTCCTGGAATAATTGATGTACATGTTCATTTTAGTGAACCAGGGAGGGAACATTGGGAAGGGTTCCATACAGGTTCAATGATGATGGCCGCAGGAGGGTGTACAACTTATTTTGATATGCCCTTAAATGGGATTCCTTCAACCGTTCATCAAGATGCTCTATATGAAAAAGCAAAGTTAGGAAATGAAAAATCTTTTGTTGATTTTAGCTTATGGGGTGGACTCGTACCCGGAAATGAAAAGGATTTGGAAGCTCTTGTTGAATCAGGTGTGATAGGATTCAAAGCATTTCTCTCTACAACAGGAAACAAAGAGTTTGAAGCAGTCGATGATTTAACATTGTTAAATGGAATGAAAATCATCGCCAAACTTAACAAAGTTTTAGCTCTCCATTCAGAAAGTGCAGCGATAACGAACTGGTTAAAAAAAGAGAAAGAAAAGGAAGGAAAATACAGTGCGGATGATTATATAGAGTCGCGTCCAATTATCGCCGAAGTTGAGGCAGTAGAACGTGCGATTTACTATTCAGAACTTACTGGCTGCCCTCTTCACTTTGTACACATTAGCTCAGCAAAAACGATTCAAAAAATCGAAGAGGCGAAACAAAAGGGAATGAATATAACGGTTGAAACTTGTCCGCATTATTTATTGTTTAACCATGACCATTTGAGAGAACTAGGTTCTATCGCTAAATGCGCCCCTCCTTTACGTGAGAAAGAAGAGCAGCAAAAATTAATTTCTCTATTAATAGATAATAAATTTGACATGATCTCTTCAGATCATTCCCCATGTCCTTATGAATTAAAAAATCCTAAAGTTCACAATCTATTTCAAGCATGGGGCGGGATTAGCGGCGGACAATTTTCATTGATGTCGATGATTGAGATTGCCTTAAATCATAATATACCATTTGAAACAGTAGCAAAATGGACAGCGTCAGCCCCAGCGGAAAGATTTGGGTTTTCGGATCGAAAGGGTAAAATTGCTGAAGGAGCAGACGCTGATTTAGCAATTGTTACATTGGAAAGATCTCATTCAGTTACGGAAGAAAATTATTATGCCAAACATAAAGAAAGCTTGTATATGGGCCATACTTTCCCATGCCAAGTCGTTGGTACTTTTAGTAGAGGCAACTTAGTATTTAAAGATGGAAAAATAGTGGAGCAACAGTCCGTTGGCGGTTGGGTGAAGCCTACAGGGTATGCGGCAATAAAATAAGGTTGTGGGCTCTGGTGCAATAGATTTAAAATGTTTGCATCAGAGCTCTTATTTTTCTTAAATTAGATTCCCTACAGTTTAAGAACAAAAACATCCCAATAGGGGTAAACGTCATGCCCTTCAAGCTACCATGGTCACGAGGTGGATTAACCCTTATTTCTATGTTACTAAAAGATGGCCTAAAGAATAACCCGGACAGACTGATCCCGTAAATCAATCTGTCCTAAATTATTTCTCAAAGATCGTACCCTTTTTGAATTTTGAATCTTTAAATGTAAACTTCATCAGAATAATATATGCAATACCTGCTACAACAACACCTATAATCCATCCCAGCTCCAGTTTTAAAAAAGCGGCGCCGGCACCGATTAGCATTGCAAGCAGCGCACATGGATTATATCCAGCAAATGGACCGTATTCCTTGTACAAATCTGCAACATTTACTTTTTGCTTTCTTAATATATAATATTCGACTAATAAAATAGAAACAATCGGACCTAAAAATGCGGAATATATAAGAATAAACATACCAAGACCCTTTGCCGAAGAATCCCGTACAAGCACCCAAGGGAATGAGCAAAGTGCAAGCAGTCCGGTTATGGTAACAGCAGCTTTATATTTCATTTTTGTAAGCAATGTAATAACATAGGTCGGCGGAATAATATTGGCAACCATATTTACTGCGACCGCACCTATCACAATAAATGCAGATACTCCTACTGTAATATAAGGGTTATCTACCACTATTGCAAATGCCTTTACCGGATTAGAGATGCCGGTGGCAGAAGCAAGCATTGCGCCGATTGTAAGTACGAAGCCGTACGCTGTTAAAATAGGCGAAAAGTACAAAAAAACGCGTTTTGTTTCGCTAATACGAGATTTGAGCTCTCTTGAATAGTCCGCTGCGCTTAAAAAGATAGCCGCATAATTCCCCAAAAACATCATTATGAATCCAAAGAACGGCAAGCCCCATGACCCTTCTGCATGAACCCATTTTTCTACAATAACTTCGCTATGGGATGTTAGAAGAACGCCAAATACATAGACAAGCGCTAGCATAATAACAATAGATGCAAGCAGTTCCACCCATTTAATGGCATGGAAGCCGTACAACGAAAGCCCAATTTGCACCAGCTGAATCACTACAAAGCAAATGACAACATTATCAAAGGTGCCTCCCGTAATAATCTTCACAATTTCATTTAAGGCAGTACCGCCAATCCAACTTTGAAAACCGTACCAAATAATGGCCGGGATACCGCGCAATAGTGATGATATGATGGAGCCTTTCATCCCGAAGGACATTCTGAGCTGTACAACATATGGTATTCCGGTTTTATATCCGAGCCTGTCATTTAAAGCAAAAAAAATTGATATGATACCAATTGCTAGGGCGGCTGCGACAAATGTCTGAAAGATGTTTAGTGTTGCGGTTCCTGATACAACCAAACTAGCTCCAAGTGTCATATTGCCTAAATTAACGCCGTCTCCAACCCACATAAACATATAGGATATCGGACCGACCGTCCTACCCTCTTCGGCTTTTGGCTTTAGTGATTCATCCTCACCTGTAGCATGGTGGATCTGCGTTTCTTCTATAATGTTACTTGATGAATTTGTAGACATTGCAGACTCAACTCCTTTTTCATTAATACATGTAAAAATCATGTATTGATTATGATTTTTACGTTATATAAAATATCATCCGACGTTAATAAAAATGACATGAATAAAGTTTATATAATCTTTTTTTAAAAATCATTAGAAGAAATGTGAATTTTTTGATATTTATTTGTGCTTTTTAACTAAAAGTGTTTGTAGCCTCAAAGAGGGAAGCATACAAAGTATGTATAGTTTGAATAGAAAAGGAGGGAATGAGGAATTTAGTTTTTGTATTGGTTGAAAAGCTAAATACCTAGATTTTATAAAAAAAGGAAAAAGCCAAACACTTCTCATGGAGATGCTTAGCTTTTTCTTTGTGATATTAGTTGTCACAGTCTTTATCCTAAAGAGAGAATCTTCAGACTGGGTCCTGTAGGTTTTTAAATCCACTAATCATGCATTCTGCTAAATCCCATTACTCTATCTATTACTCCATAGACAGAATTTTTTAATTTTGGCTTAGTTACACCATTTACAGTTATATTTCCTAACCTCATTCGATTAATTAAAGGGTTCACTTTTAAATTTTGGTTAGATAGTACAAAGAAATAACAAAAGATTCACATATTTCCCAATGAAATATAAAAAATTATCATATAAACTGAATGTTATATATTATGTTATATTTTATTACATTATAAGTAACATTAAGTGACGCAAGAGAAAAAGAGAGAAAGATTGGCTACTAAAAGGGAGGAATAAATATGGCAATAGAAAAAAGTACACAGAGTTCTATTAAAATTAATGAAGAACCCCAATTTGTTAAAAAGAAGTTTGCAATGCCGCATATTTACGTAATTTTATTTTTATTTATTATACTAGCGTCGATTGCAACTTATATCGTTCCAGCTGGTGTTTATGAACAAGTTCCTGGTCCAGAAGGAAGAACAACGATTGATCCTAATTCATATCAAAGGGTCAAGCAGACAGCTGTTGGTTTAACGGAATTTATGACAGCTATACCGAGAGGGTTGGTAGCTGCTGGTGAGGTTGTGTTTTTTACATTTATTATTGGTGGTATTTTTGCGGTAATTCGAAAAACAGGGCTTATTGAAATAGGGGTAGATAGGCTAACAAGGAAATTTGCGAGTAGAAGTATTGTATTAATCCCGGTATTAATTGTTGTGTTCGCTACTGTCTGTAGTTTGATTGGTACTCAGGAATTAAGTTTAGTATATGTTCCTGTTATTTTACCTTTAATGATTGCTTTAGGATATGATTCGGTTGTGGCTGCCGCTGTAGCTTTAGTGGCAACGACAGCAGGTTTTATGACAGGATTTCTTAATCCGATTAATACAGGTTTAGGTCAAAAGATTTCAGGGCTTCCAGTGTTCTCGGGAATAGAGTTAAGAATTATAGCTTTTGTTGTATTTGTGCTAGCGGGAATCATTTATATTATTCGTTATGCCCAAAAGGTGAAAAGAAATCCAGAGGCAAGCTTGGTTTATGAAGAAGATTCGCGTAAAAGAACTGTCTATTTAAATAAATCGGCAATAAACAAATGTCATGCCACAACTCGACAAAAGGCCGCATCTGTTGTGCTGATAGGCATTTTCTCCTTGCTTGTTTATGGGGTATTAGCTAAAGGCTGGTTTATGTTAGAAATGTCAGGACTGTTCATTATCATGGGGATTGTAGTTGGATTGATTGCTGGCTTAAAACTAACAGATATTTGTGAAGGGTTTAATGAAGGTTTTCGTGAAGTGCTAGTTGGTGCAATCATTATCGGTATAGCTAGGGCGGTAGCTGTTGTCATGGAAGATGGCCAGGTGATGGACACGGTTGTTCACAGCTTAGGTGCTTTTGTTGGTGAATTTCCTGCGGTATTTAGTGCAATTGGGATGTTTATTGTACAAATGTTGTTTAACTTTTTAATACCATCAGGTAGTGGACAAGCTTTGGTTACTATGCCGATTATGGCACCACTGTCCGATTTGATCGGGGTAACAAGACAAACTGCCGTCTTAGCCTATCAATTTGGTGATGGACTTGGAAATATTTTATTTCCAACATCGGGATACTTTATGGCAACACTTGCATTAGCTGGTGTCTCGTGGCAAAAATGGGCTCGCTTTTACTTACCATTGTTTCTAATATGGTTTTCACTTGCCGTCGTTTTCCTTCTAATCGCTCAAACTATTCAATGGAATGGTTAAATGTGAAAACATATAACTAAAGTAATAGCCAAACTTAAATATTCTAAAATTATTTGAGGAATGTTAGTTTAAAATAAGAACTAACATCCTCTTTTTTGTTAAACATCTTCATCCTGCAGCTAACATTTTTCGACTGCCTGCGGGTTGTTGTGCTCGCCCTCTTAAGTATGAGGAGCTGCTGCCACACTCACGAAAATGCCCTCGGCTCAATACCGAGGGCATTTTCTAGTTTCATAGTTTTTTTATAATTGTTTATTATTAGGGTACAGTTCATAATGCCTTTTTATAGTCCAACATTATGCTTTTTTATTAAAAATATCCATAACCGCATGAATAATCTCAATCCCTTGAAATAAAAATAAATTCAAAGCAGTAAGAGAAAAAAATGCGACAAGTATCATCCGTAAAATCATCATGAGTTAACCTCCTTTCCCCAAATTACTATGAAGGTTAACATCATATTTAGATATAGGATGATTGATAAAACACAGACTTTAAAAAGGAAATGGATCCTTTTTGTTTCGCATTTTTTTGCCAATTCGATAATGACAAAATCAATGCTGCTACAAAGGTTGCGATTGTAATCGCGAAGTTAAGATCCTTTTTTTCTTCCTCTCCATTTTTTATAAAAGCGTGTGTGCCTTCTAATGACTCTGCTCCAATAAAAGCTTTAGTAGGTTGTTTCATTTGAGAATGGGGTAATGTATTGAAGCCAATAACAAACAATAACATGGAACAGCACATTAAAAAGAAAAGATTTTGCTTCAATTTTCTCCCCCCTTCAAAAGAATACTACTATCATATTATCATATAACAGTTTTTTATTTTTGAGAAGGGGGGGATTTTGTCGAACATCTTCATTATTTTATTTTTTTGAGATAATATTTTATAATGTTTAATAATGACTACTACAAGCATTATTTGTAGTAGTCATAACAATCACAAAATTTTAAAAAAGTTTTCGGAACTCCAACATCATCATTCAAAATCAGTTTGCTAGCTTGATAAACTTACTCGTTATCAACCTAACAATTTAATGAGTGAATTGTTCAGTCTCTGTCGATCCTTTCATCGCCGTTGTTGTTGATGTTCCCCCAGAGATCACTTGTGATACTTCGTCAAAGTAACCAGTTCCAACTTCACGCTGATGTCTTGTTGCCGTATAACCATCTTTTTCACTTGCAAATTCCGCTTGCTGCAGCTTGGAATAAGCTGCCATCCCATGTTCTTTGTAGTCAAGAGCAAGTTCAAACATGCTGTGATTCAGCGCATGGAATCCTGCAAGTGTAACGAATTGAAATTTGTAGCCCATTTTGCCAAGTTCTCTTTGATATTTTTCAATTGTTTCATCGTCGAGTTTCGCCTTCCAATTAAAGGAAGGTGAACAGTTGTAAGCAAGTAATTTTCCAGGATACTGCTCGTGAATGGCGGCAGCGAACCGCTGAGCTTCTTCGAGGTTCGGTTCAGCTGTTTCACACCAAATTAGGTCGCAGTATGGTGCATATGCAAGTCCGCGGGCAATCGCTTGGTCCAGCCCTGTCTTTGTCCGGTAAAACCCTTCAGGGGTTCGTTCACCAGTAATAAACTCATGATCATAAGGGTCGATATCACTTGTGATCAATTCCGCCGCATTTGCATCTGTTCTTGCGATCAAAACAGTTGGAACATCCATTACATCTGCAGCGAGACGGGCGGAAATTAAATTTCTCACAGCATTTTGGGTTGGGATTAACACTTTTCCACCAAGGTGGCCGCATTTTTTCTCAGAAGCAAGCTGATCTTCAAAATGTACTCCTGAGGCTCCCGCTTCGATCATACCTTTCATCAATTCATAAACATTTAAGGGTCCGCCAAAACCGGCCTCAGCATCAGCCACAATCGGTGCAAACCATTCGATTTCTCCTTGTCCTTCCATATGCTGAATTTGATCTGCCCGTTGAAGCGCCTGATTGATCCGTTTAACAACAGAAGGAACACTGTTAGCAGGGTAGAGGCTTTGGTCAGGATACATATGGCCTGAAAGGTTCGCATCAGCAGCCACCTGCCAGCCACTTAAATAAATCGCTTTTAATCCTGCTTTTACTTGTTGCACTGCCTGGTTTCCGGTCAATGCTCCTAGTGCGTTAATGTAATCTTCCTCGTTCAGCAGCTTCCAGAGACGATCTGCACCCCTTTTTGCAAGAGTATGCTCAATTTGAACAGATCCGCGAAGCTTGACGACCTCTTCCGCCGTATAAGGCCGTTCTACCCCATTAAAACGATTATGATCTTTCCAACTTTCCTCCAGCCTTTTCACTTGTTCATTACGATTCATTTCTCTCCACACCCTTTTGATTGTTATAATACAAATTTATATTTCACTTATTGTTATATAACAAATAAAAACAAAGTGTCAACAATTTTCTGAAAAATTGTGTAAATATTTTTTCTGGCCTTAAAAAGCCAAATATTCATGATATTTATTGATCGTTTTATAACGATAGGCGTAGAAGGATGATCTGGCACGGAAAAGTAAAATTTAGCTCAAATCACCCAGCATGAGGAAGAGAATCGCTCAAAAAAATACTATCTGGCTTAAAAAGAGTAATTGACCAATTTTTATGTAAAAAGGATTGAGTGAATGGCAACACAAAGCAAAGCATTGGGTTGTTTAGGTGAAAAAGATTTTTTTATTTTCTGCTTGATAGGGGGAAGTTCAGTTGCCGTACGTTTTATGTCTGTTAATAGTGGATGAATCTTTTAATTTTTTGCTTCGTAACGTCTGTTCTGTGTTCAAATTCAACAACTCGTCCGATTTTTAATGCAATCCTTCTAAAAATGAAAGCGGGGTTTCTGTTGATTTTTCTTTTCAAGGTGTTTACTATCATCATTCTAGGTCTAATTCCTTAATTTTCTTTAATTTACAAATATTTAATATTGACTTCAACTTTTAAAAACCTCTGGATGGTAACTTGGTAAAAGGAGGTAGGTTTTGAGAGTCATATCTTCTAAAAATGCTGTTTTCTAATTTTGTTGCGAGGGCAATCCAACTAATCCAACAGGTAAGTGGTAAGATGTGGGACTAGAAGCATAGACGATAGAGCGATTACCTTTACGTTATTAATTGTAATAATAGCAGTTTAGTAAATTATTAATGTTTTAGAGTAATCTTTCGTTGTCCAGCTTTAGGCGCAATTAAACCTCTTAGTATTAGGCAATCCGCCTAAAGAACACCTTTTTTGCCTATCGGCTTCCGCTTATCTCATTCAAAGCAACAATCTCTTAGAAAAGGCATTTAAAACACACTATGCGGAGGGATAATTGTGATCAAGTCACAAAAGCTTTTACCATTATTACTTGCCTTATTACTATTTACCCAGATGTCGTTAGGCAGTCTCATTCTCACGCAAGAGATTGCCCAGGCTGAAACAACAGAGTCCTATTCTCTTGGACAAGTTATTGATGAATGGGAAAAAATGATTGCACCAGGGGCAGAGCAAGAAACGATGACAATTGAGAGTACAAGAGGGAGACAAGAAGTGTTCATAATGAATGTGGACCCGAGCCAAGAGAATCTCTCTCTTGAAACCGGACTGCCGAATGGCAAAGATTTTGGCATGCAACCTGTCCGAAAGCAGGCAGAGGCTGTTTCACAGCCGGGAAATATCGTCATAGGAGGATTTAACGGTGACTTTTATAATATGTCTACAGGTATTCCGAATGGCACAGTCATTCAAGATGGCAGGATTCTGAAATCAAGCAACAATGAGACAATCGGTATCAAAAAAGATGGATCAGCTATAATTGGCGTCCCAAATGTGCAAATTGACCTTCAGGTAAATGGAACTAATCGGGAAATCAACCATATAAATGGTTCAAGAGAAACCAATCAGCTTGTCCTTTTTTCAGCTCCGCTAAAAACAACGGGCACCAATTCATCAGGAACAGAAGCGGTTTTAACAAATGTTGAAGGGGACGTACATAAACCAGGAATTGTTAAGGCTAAAGTCGAAAAAACCATAGCCGGTGAGGGAAATCAGGCAATAGAAGAAGGCAAACTGGTAATATCCGGACATGGGGCCTCCTCTGATTTTGTAAAATCTTTAACTTCCGGACAGGAATTAGAAATAACAACAACGATTGACGCAAAGTGGCAGGATGTTGTGGAAGGTATAAGCGGTAATTACACCCTGGTTAAAAGCGGCCAAAAAGTGGATTTGCCTTCAAATAGCTTCACGACAGCAGTCGCCCCAAGAACTGCCGTCGGCATTCGTGCAGATGGGAGCATATTCTTTGTCGTACTAGATGGACGCCAGCCGGGTTATTCAGAAGGAACAACTGTTTTTGAACTTAGAGATATGATGTATGAGCTTGGAGCTGTTGATGCATTGAACCTTGATGGCGGTGGTTCCTCTACATTTGCGGTGAGACAGCCGGGGAATCAGGGGCTCAGCGTCGTTAATCAACCTTCAGATGGAAACGAGCGTCCTGTTGCCAACTCGCTTTTAGTTACTACTTCTGCGGAGCCATCCGCATTGAGCCAGCTTGCAGTTGAGCCCGATCACCTTTTGATGCTTGCTGGAAGCCGAGAGGATCTAAACGCAAAAGGAATGGATAAAAACTATTTTCCAAAAGAATTAACAACGGAACCCAACTGGTCGGTATCCGATGAAAAGCTGGGCAGTGTGAATGCAGAAGGTCTATTTACTGCAGGAAATACAGCGATGAAAGCATCTGCAGTAGCAGATGCAAATGGTTCAAAAGGGGAATCAGTCATTACCGTAACAGACAAACTAAGCGAGTTAAAGTTTCCGCAAGATTCCTTAACTGTTAAGCGGGGAAGCGAAGTCAACCTGGCACCGACTGCTCTTTTAAATGGTAAAAAGGTTGATGCAGACCCACATCTTTTTGAGTGGCAGGTTTCCGGCAACATTGGAGAGATCGATGATAATGGTAAGTTCAAGGCCGGCAATCAGACAGGAAATGGAACGATTACTGTTAAATATGGAGAGGTCACTGATACTATCGAAATCCAAGTTGGGAAAATGCCGATCATTTTGGAAGATTTTGAAGAAAATTTTCAGAATTGGACATACAGTGGAGCCCGTTATAAATCGATCTCGATAAGACAAACGACCTATCCGGAACCAGCTCGATTTGATAACCACTCACTCCAGTTAAATTACGATTTTAGTGGGACAATTGGCACATCTGGTGCCTATGCACATAGGAAACAACCGATAGAGATTGAGGATTACCCTGAAGCAATCGGTATGTGGGTATACGGAGACGGTAAGGGGCATTGGCTCAGAGCGCAAATGAGGGACGGAAATGGCAGTGCCTTTCCCATTGATTTTGCCGCCAAAATGGATTGGACAGGCTGGAAATATGTTGAAGCTGCCCTGCCTGCAGGAAAGGATCTGCCATTAAAAATGGACCTTCCTATCCGCCTAATGGAAACAAATAATAACAACAAAAACGCTGGTACCATTTATGTTGATAATATTCGCGCTGTTTATGGAGAGACAAACGACGACCTAATAAATCCTGCCATTACAGGCGAACAGCCAGCAGACCAAGCAGAAGTATCGGAGTCTAAACCAGTGATAAGTGCTGTCGCAAAGGATGAAGAAACCGGTATAAATTCAAGCCGAATTTCATTGCTTGTAGATGGGAAAAAGGTTGAGCATAAATATGAGGATAAGACAGGTTCGGTTACTTACCAGCCAAAAACCGACTTGCTGGACGGTCACCATATCGCTACACTAGTCGTTCAAGACAATTTTGGAAATGAAACAATAAAAACGTGGATGTTCAAGACAAAAGCAGGTCAACCAGGGATAATGTTGTCTACTCCTGAAAAAGCTTATGTCGGCGGAGACTTTCCAATTGCACTCAACGCCACGAAATTAAAGGAAATAGACAATTTAAAGCTAAAATTGAAAGTGAATCCAGCTAATTTGAAGCCAGAACAGGATAAAGTTGATTTTTCAAAACAAATTACAAATGAAATGATTGTAAAAAACCAAATTAGTCAAGATGGAACGATTGAAATTGAGCTAAAAGGTTTAAACAGCATTGAAACTAAGGAAGAGGCTGTGTTGGGTAACGTGCCGTTTACAATCCCTGTCTCTGGGAAGGGTGAGGCAATTCTTGAATTTAAAGAAGGGTTAATTAAACTTGCAGGAAGCCATGAGAAATCTTCTATCTTCCTTCCAGATATCAAAAAAGAAATCCAAGCTCACTATCAAATGACAGTTGATCGAGTTTCACAAGGATTTCCCTCCACATTATCAGTGAAAGATGAAAATGGGAAGCCTGCAGATCGAGCTAAGATACAAGTTGTTTCACCGAAATATGAGCTAGGTAAAGTAATAGCCAAACAAACAACAATATACAAGGAATCTAATTCCACATCGGAGACTGTTACATCACTTAAGAAAAATGCCCATCTATTAGTAGTCAAAAAAGAGCAGGATTGGCTGGAAATTAAGCTGGGTACAAGTGTTGGATGGGTGAGGGCGAGTGATATAGAGGTTACAGACTGGTCCTTGGGTATTACGGATCGGAGCGGAAAATTAAAAACCGAAAAGCTTACCCTTATTCCTGGGGATGTATCAATTCAAGCAAGTCGAGAAAAAAAATACAGCCATGTGATTGACTTGAATGTGTTAAAGCACCTTGGCTCGAATATACCTGAGCGTCAAACTGTTACATTTGACGATAAAAAGGATGTCCGCAACATTAACTGGACCACCTCCCCTTTAACAACAAAGTCAATTGTTGAAATTTTACGAACAGAGGATTATAAACGGAATGGTTTTTCGGGCCGAAAAATTAAGACAGTTAAAGGCGATAGCAATCCGCATCCTATGAATGAAGGGGAAATCCAATCTCATACTGTAAGGGTTACGAAACTAAAACCTGGTGAGTCATACACATACCGTGTTGGAGATGGGACAGATGAGGGATGGAGCGAACCAGCTTCCCTTGTTATGAATGAGAAGGGAAAAGATGAACCATTCCATTTTGTGTTAATGGGTGACACACAGGCTCCTCCCAACCAGACTGAAGCAGGGTTTGGAATTTTTACTGAGCTGTTTAAAAAGTCAAAACAGGAATATCCTAATGCAGCGTTTATGATGCATGTAGGAGATATGATCGATGATGGAAACCTTTATTCGCACTGGAGCGCGTTTTTTGAAGCGATGAAGGACCCTGCACTTGGAGCTTCAACTCTATTCGTACCAGCAGTGGGCAATCACGAAAATATCGGAAATGGAGTGGATACCTACAAGAATCTGTTTCGCATGCCGCAAAACGGTCCCGACGGTTACGAAGGCACGGTTTATTCATATGATTACGGAAATGCTCACTTTGCTGTTTTAAATACAGAAACTGACAAAAAAGGACTTGAAAAACAAGCAGCATGGCTTAAAAAGGATATGAAAAAGACGAAAAAGAAATGGAAGATCGTTCTTTATCATCGCTCTCCATACTATTCTAATCCTCAAGGAGGAAGTGAAAGTGTGAGGGAAGCTTGGCCAAAAGTCTTTGACGAAATTGGGGTGGATCTTGCCATCTCGGGACATGATCACGCGTACGTTCGCACATTCCCTCTGAAAGATGGAAAGAAAGCGAATGGAGGTACTACTTACTTAATTGCAGGATCAACTGGCAGCAAGTTCTACGACGCTGTTCCGCAGGATTACATGGATGTTTATTTTGAAGAAAAAACACAAGTATACTCTAATATTTCTGTAAGTGATGACGGAATAAAAATTGTTGCAAAAGCAAGAGATGGTCGTGTGATTGACGAGCATATGATTACAAAGGAAGAAGAAAAAACTCATTCAAAATAAAAGCTTATTATAAGCAAAAAAAACGAATAATCAAAAGTAATTAGGGGCTGTCCATAAGTCGATTTTTCGGATATTGGCTGCCCCTTTACATGTTTCAGAAAACTGTTTTCTTACATTCTTGATTTTTAATTGTTAATGAATTTGTCCTTTTCGGACTGCCTCTTTTTAATGGTTGCAAATTTTCGTTTCAAGACCCTCGGGTCAAAAGCCAATTCAGCTTTAAAGGTAATAGGACAACCTTTCAGCCGCTCGCTTTCCACCGAAAGAATAGCTTCTTGCGTCTTCTTATGGAAGAAGTTATTATCCTATAATCCAAAAGTCTTATATCCTTAAAATCTTGTTAATTATTAGAATAATTTGTTTTATCTTGCTGATTTTTGCTATAAAATGAGAATGATATATACACAGCTTGGGATGCATAAGGAGGATAAAAATTTGATTGAAATTCGATTGTTCAAAGGGATAATAAATCCTGGTGTTTACTTCGAAGAATTTAGAAATGGTGAACACATTAAAGGTTTTTTTACTAAACTTATGCTTGTATTAGGATTGTCAATAATCATCGCTCTAATAAGCAGTTATGCTGGAATTGGGACAGAGCAGATTCATTGGTATATGGATACCACTAAAAATGAGAAGCTTGAGATGGCGAAGGTTTTGTTTGGAATCGGCCATCTTGTTTCATCCTTGTTATTCCCACTTGTTTATATGTTTTTTTTCACAGTCATGTATTGGATTTTCTTTCATGATATCCCATTTAAAAAGATGTTTTTTGTACAACTTTTCTCTGTTTCTTTATTATTAATAGAAAAATATTTGCTCTATCCTTTGCAACTATTTCTTGGAATTGGGAGAGAGAGCTCACCATTTGGGTTGGGTGTTTTAACCCAATTACTCACAGATCATAGCTTTATGCTTCATTTTATCAGCTATTTTTCAATCTTTTTTATATGGGCAGCTATGGTTCAGCTTATCTCACTAATCAAGCTATCACAACGGTCTGTAAAATATTGTCTAACTATAGTAGTTTGTATGAACCTATTATACATCTTATGCGGCACCGTTTTTAGAATAATAATTGAAGAGCTAAGAATTATCATATAAAGGAGCACTGTTTTGAAAAAAGTCATCTTAAATGTATTAGTATCCGTTCTATTTCTATTCATAGCAGTTAATATAGTACTTATTATTACCAATGATAATGTAAAGCGGTCCCAATACATAGAGTCCTATAAATTAGTGAAGCATGAGGATCTGAAAAAATCCTTTACAACAAAAGGTGTTGTTAAGCCTGAAGAAGAATATTCTGTTCCAACTCAAGGTAAATTAGGAGAGATTTCTTCTGTGCTTGTTAATAAAGGAGATCATGTGGAAAGCGGTCAAGCTCTTATAGAATATAACTCAGAAAAAATAGACCAGGAAATTTTGCTATTAGAGCAAAGAATCGAGTCGCTAGAGACTCAAGAATCAATGGTAGACACCGAAATAGCCGATTTACAATCGCAAATAGACGACCTATATACTTTTGAAGAATCTCAGTTTAATACAGAACCTGAATTTGATGAAGAAGATAATGAAGATGATGATAGAGCTTTACAAATGCAAGAACAGCAATTGAATCAAGCCATTCAAAAAAAAGAAAATGAACAACAAAAATTAGAACAAGAAAGACTGCAAGTAGAGAACCAAATCACAATGAAAGAGAGTGAAAAGGAAGCCTATACGATTACAAGCAAATTAAGCGGGACGGTCACGGAAGTGAATCCATACGCGTCTGGTGACGGGGAAACTGTTATGACGATAAGATCTGATAGTCCTTTCTTAATTACCGGTAAATTAACAGAAGAAGAGATCATTAAAGTAAAAGAAGGGCAAGAGATAATAGCAGCACCTAATGTAAAGCCAGGGCAGAAGCACTCTGGAACCATAAGGGAAATTGAAACAACTCCACTTACTGAACCTTCTGTTGATAAAGCAACTAGCTATTATACTTATACTGCAGAGCTCAAAGAACAATCAGAAGAATTATTGGCGGGCTTTCATACGAACGTAGAAATCATCCTCGAGAAAAAAGAAGATGTGGTGGTCATTCCAACTTCTTACAGTAAAACATTACAAAAAGAAAAATATGTATATGTCATTGAAAAAGGCCGGCTGAAAAGGAAAGCAATTAAAACAGGTATGATAATAAACGGTAAACAAGAAATCACCGAAGGTCTTGCCAAAAATGATCGAATTATCGCAAATCCAGCAAATTTAATGAGAAATAATCAGGAAATATTTATGCCGATAGAAGAGAAGCAGGTAAATAAAAGTTCGTTAAAATTATATACGAAAGAACAAATCGCTAGGCTGATTGTTAATGGGATGTATCGATAAAAAAGGAGTGTTTTTTTAGTTGTGAGAGGTACGAGGCGGGAATAGTGATAAAATCTGAGAATCTGGGAGGCAAGACAAAGCTGGTCAACCGTACGGAATATGAGGACACCCGCCTCGCTTTTAACGCCGGCGGCTGTTTTATTTTTTGGCGTTTTATTGAAACCCCAGATCAATGAAGAACTGAACATTGAAGAAAGTCTTTTGAATGCTGGAGAACATTTGGGTCATGTAAATTTTGCAGACAACCATGGTTAGAAACTTGGCCACGGTCATCTTGATTTTGTTTCAGGTCTTAATGCACTAAGCCAAATGGGATACGAAGGCTAACTTACATTTGAATGCCGCGTTTGGGAAGTGCCTGAAAAAGAAACTTATGAAAAATCAGTTCGATAAATTAAAAAATGTTTATCAAAGGTGAAAGCTATTAAGAGGATGTGAAAAGGCATCAAACAATATGATTAATATTAGATAATGAATAACAAAGGGACCACTTTATTATATGTAAAGTGGTTTTCTAGTTTTCTATAGGTGAAAAAAGTGAGTTAAACAATTTTAATTTCCTGTTATAGAGTTATGGACGGTAACATTTTATGATCTTTCATAGAGCAAATTATGAAAAATTTAATCTGAAATTTGCATTTCACCTATAGCTTTATCCCTATTTATTTCTAAAAAACAAGTCTATAAGAGTATGTAAATTTAGGATTAAATTACTATTTTCTAAATTTTCAAAAAAATAATGTTGGTAACAACCATCTATTGCATGTAAAATAATAATGAACCAGATATAATCCAACAATATTCCTTCAGTGTTTAAACTATTTAGTGAGGAGGGATGTAAGGTAGAACTGTTTCGCTCAGTATTTATGTACTTAAAAAGAACAATCCAGATAAGCTGGGTTGTAGATAGGGGAGATAGTCTTTTTTCTTAAAAGAAAGTATTTTTAAACCTTCAATCGCACGATAGGTATGATTGTTTGCTGAACTTTTCAAAAGCTAGTATTGATCCAGTTTAGAACCAGATTTATAAAAATAGTCCCATTATAGACAAACGAGTGATGGGGACACCATTGGTCGAAAATAATCAAGGAAACATGTTTTTCACTTGGAAAAAGTTTGTATCAATACTTAGGTTTATGACGAAAAGTCGACAGTCTGAAATTTTAAACGGTCCATTACTTTTAAACAAAGGGGTTTAATCATGAGGAGAAAAAAGGGGAAATTTTTGTTTGCAGTTTTATTTAGTGTCTTGTTGCTTGTTCCTTATCTGTCACTTGAATCGAAATCTGCTTCAGCGGAGGAATTTACTTTTCCGGAGTATGGGCCTGCAAAAGACTTAATTACTCCATTAAATGGTTCGCCAACCATTTATGACGGTGCTGTTGGACAAGAGGATGGACATGATGTTCTATATACAACCTCTAAAGGTGTTCCGGCCACGTTTAATGTAGTGGACCTCGATGAGAATAAATTGCTTCGAAGCATTCCATTAGAGGGAGCATCTGATTCGTGGCATCATGAGGTAGCACCTGATGGCACCGTTTATGTAGCAGCTGGTAAGCATATTTGGGGGTATTCTCCTGAAACAAAGACAATCGAAGCGCTGGCTGAAATTCCTGATTCCTCCTTGTGGGCATTAGCTGTAGATGAAAACAGCAATGCCTATATCGGAACCTTCAAAGGCGGAAAGGTTTTTCAGTACAATAAAGAGACGAAACAGCTTCGTGATTATGGGAAAATGATTGGCGATATTGAACAGGAATACGTTCGGTCAATGGATTATCATGACGGATATATATATGCAGGAACGGCTCATGATAAAATCTTTAAACTTAATGTGGAAACAGGTGAAAAGGTTGAGATAGCAGAGGAGTTAAATGAATCGGGTTTTGTTTATGACTTAGATATTGTAGACGGGAGATACGTATTTGCACGGTACTCAGCTTCAAAAAACATGTATATTTATGACACTTTAGAAGAAAAGTGGCTGGACGTAAAGTTAACAAATGTGAATGGTTTGCATGTTACGGATTCGTTGGACAACAAAGTATATTTCATAGCTGACGGTATAGTAAAGTATGTTGATTTGACCAACCTTCAAGTAAGTGAAACATCAATGAAATATGGAAGTGGATTCAGAGGCTCAGACTGGGTAGAAATTGAAGGTGACAGTCGTTTACCGGGAAAAAGTCTTGTGACCGTGACTTTTAGCGGGGGAACCGTATTTTTTAACATTGAAACAGAAAAGGTTGTTAGCTATCCATCTGTTATTCCTCCAACCGCCAACGTAACAAATCAAATTCATGCCTTTTCTGAAGATAAAATCTATATTAGCGGGATGACTGGCGGCACAGGTGCTGTTTATAATCCATTAACTGGAGAAAATAAAAGCATATCACTTGGACAGGCTGATTCTATTTATTCAATGGACAATAAAGTGTATTTCGGGACTTACCCAAGCAGCTCTGTTCATGTCATTGACCCTAGTGTTGATCCTTATGCGAAGCCGACGACGTTATTTACTATAGGGAATGAACAAGATCGCTTGCATGCCATGACAGGTGGAGATGGAAAGCTGTTTATCGGCAGTATAGCAACCTATCAGCGGCTGGGAGGAGCTCTTACTGTCTATGATGGAGAAACCCATAAAGTATTTCGCAACATTGTAGAGAATCAAAGTATTAATGGTTTGGCATACAAAGACGGGCTCGTTTATGGATCAACAACAATTAAAGGTGGTTTAGGCAGTGTTCCGACCGCCGAACAAGCAAAGCTATTTACTTGGGATCCAATTACAGAGCAAAAAATTAATGAGAAAAACTTAGAAATTGAAGGACTGGACAAACCAATTCATATTGGCGACCTTTCAGCTGGTCCAAATGATGACTATATTTGGGGCGGTTCAACTGGTTATGTGTTTGCCTTAAACCCTGATACTCTTGAGGTTGAAAAGAGTGTAAGAGTGGAAGAAAAACCTTATCCATTTGAATGGGATCAAATAGACCTGAAGTGGTCAGAAGATGGATTGCTTTATGCGTTAGTTGGAGTGAAATTATACGTCATCAACCCTGATACGTTAGATTTTAAGTTTGTGACTAAAGCCGTTTCGTTTGACTTAGGGAAGGATGGAAATATTTATTTCTCTAAGTACGATAACAGAACGATAATGGCAAAAATTGAGGTAATGGAGGCAGATGCTTCCGACGACTTGCAAAGTGTCCAATTAGAAATGGAAAAGACGAATCTAACAAGGGGCCAAACATCAAACCTTAAAGTGACGGGTATATTAAAAAATAGTGAGAAAATTGATTTAACAAACTATACAGTCATTTCCTCCAATGAAGAAGCTTTGAAAGTGAAAAATGATCAAGTTATTGCTTATCGTTCAGGAGAGTCTACTGTTCAAGCCGAAGTGGATTGGAAAGGGAAGAAGGTTCTATCAAATGAGGTTGTAGTGAAAGTTGATTTAACACTGGATTCATTTGAAGCATACGTTGAAAAGCTCTATAACGAAAAAAAGGTTCCTAAAAAATTATATATAAAACTTTCCGTTCATATGCGCCTCGCTAAACACTTTGATGCCAAAGGATATGAAAAGTTGGTTCAGCATCAGCTTGAAAAAATGAAGAAACAGGTCGAGAGATGGGATGCAGGAGATCATCAATGGGCGAAAGATGCATTACTGACAGATATAAATGGCTTGAATGAATAGGTAATCGATTATGGTAGTCCTACAAATAAAAAATCAATGAAGGTAATTCCGAAAAATTAAACACCAGGTGACGTCACAGATGCTCTATACGTGCATGAATCGGAAAAGAACGGGAAATGCTCACTGGCGTCCAATCTCAAACTGCACTAAACAAGTGTGCAGTGAATTATGCTACCCGTTAGCACAGCAAGGCTGCCAACAGTTTTGGCAGCCTTTAGGAATGTGTTCTGTGCCGTCCTTGGGCCGTAAAACCTTGCGTTTTGCTGTTTTACGGAAGCCTCGAAACAATACGATGGACATCAATACTATGCTGGCCCCTTACTTTTAAGACATACTTTCCAGATGCTCCTCAAGACGATCCATGGTCTGTTCGGCACCCGGGACGGCATATGTTTTCACCTTATCGAATACAGCGGCATTTTCTTCAAAAACTGTGCTATAAGTGAGTTTGGTCTTACCATCAAGATCCTCGAAGATTGCTGTCGCCAGAAAATGGGGAAATACAGCATGTTTGATGACGATTCGCTCGGGTTTAACGACCTCGACAAAGACGTTGGTGTTGGGATAATCAACGCCATTAGGACCGTGCATGATAAACTGCCATGTACCGCCCGGTTTCATTTCAAACTTCTGAAAAGTCGTCGTAAAACCTCGAGGTCCCCACCACTTCGACAGGTGCTCCTCTTTCGTCCAAGCATCAAACACAAGATCGAGTGGAGCATCAAATACGCGAGTGATCACAATCTCGCGTTCACCTACTTGCGTTTCGAATTTGTTTGTTGCGTTGTTTTGGTTCACGTCCATCCCTCCAAAATGACTTTGACTTTTTGAAACCTATATCGCTAGGTAGCTTCCCTTACATTCCTTTCCATATTTAAATAAGGGGTAAGTTTTAAAGACATCATTGATCAACTCCTTTTTCAATCATAGCAAATAAATAATGCATTGATTTCTTTCAGATTGCTCACTTGAATATTCCGATAGATGGGGGATTCGAACCACATACAAGGAAATAATTATTGAAAAAGACGAGAAGGGACAGGAACGAATCAATCGGATCAATTATGAGATAAGCGCTTTGCAAATGCTTCGGGATAAATTGCGGTGTAAAGAAATCTGGGGGGTGGGAGCTAACCGGTATCTCAATCCGGACGAGGATTTGAGGAACGCCGGGTAGAAAACTACAAAGCCTTGAATCAACCGCTCGATGTAGATACCTTATTGCGACGTCAAACAAGAACTAATGAAGGTAATACTAAATGTTTCATCCAAAAATAAACCAACTTCGGGAAATAATTAGGAAATATTTATTCGGATAGAAGGGAGGATAAAAAACATATCAAAGACTGTAAGAACAAATCGCAGGAATAATCATTAAACAAAAGAATGTGATCAAAATTTAATACCACTGACTAATTTTTTGAGTTAAGTCAATGTAAAGTGAACCTTTAAAAATAAGAAAAATTAATTCCGTCTCAATATAACAAGATAACTTAAATTATGAGACAAAATCTTATTTTAGTCTTTAACTTCCTAGAATATATATTATGTAAACTAGTAAAATTTTCGCCTTGAATGGTGTTATCCCCTCAAGTTCCTATAATATCGGTACTTCGGAACGTTCCTTCTGAACATCCTGATAATCTTTAACGTTCTCATGTGAACGTTAATCCTCCTTTTGAACGATAATGGTTTAAATTTGTACATTCAAATTGAAAAAAATTACTCATCGCATACGATTTAAATCAATTTTTAGCCTTTTTACAGAATCATAATTAATCAACGGCTATGTCTTTTATTACCAAAACCCAAGACCGCAGATTTATCCGCTTAGTGATCTAAAACAATTGTTTCACTCGCTTTAACAGGAAAATTCGGCTTTTTCAAAGTAATGAAGCGATGTTTAAGCTGTTGGCTACAACTGGCATGAGACGCTCAGAATTAGTATCTCTAACATGGGAGCAGCTGGATTTATCCAAACAAACGATTCTGATTTAGGGGAAAGGCAAAAAAGAACGATTATTACCCCTTCACCCGCTCCTTATTCCCCTTCTTTCTGCTTATAATGAGTCTTTAGAAGGTTATCAAGCGACAGAACCGGTTTTTTTAAACAAAGATAAAAATCCGCTCAATCCACGTGGTTTGCATTTAATAGTTAAAAATGCCTTACGGAAACCGGGTCCTCCTCCCTCTCGCTTTTCATTGCATCATTTGCGTCATACCTTTGCGACATTAATGCTGCAGGAAAATAAAAATAACGTGGAGTTACGGACGCTGCAAGAATTATTAGGCCATGAAAGTATCACTTCAACAGAAGTTTATACCCATGTAGAGTTTGAACAGAAAAAGAAGGCCATTGATTCGTTTAATATCTTTTAAAATCCTATTCATTTCTTAACGGAAAGAAACTACCCATCATAGGGTAGTTATCTTTTTGCTGTAAAGAACTCTGTGCAGTACTTGGTTGATAAAACCCAGTGGAAAGGTAATCAGTGTATATGGTAATTAAAAATGCTATAACCGGCAATATCTTTTATGAATGAAAAAGAGACAAAATACGCAAGTAGTGCATTAAAACTTGCATATTTTAAGCTCTTTATTTTTACTGCTTGTTATGTTGAAGAACCCTATAGCATTCCTGTAGAGCGTTATTCTTGAGCTTTGATAAAAAAAGGGATCCTCAGTAAGATATGAGTAAGACACGACTCTAACTCAACTTAGGAGGAACCCTTACCATGAATTTTAAAATGCAGGACAAACAAAATCAACTAATCGAAAGAATTTCTGACAAACATCTTGTCGTTGGGGTAGATATTGCCCAACAATTCCACGTAGCCAGAGCTGTCAATTTTCGTGGAATCGTTGTAGGAGATCCAATCACTTTTCAAAATGACGAAGACGGTTTTTCAGCTTTATTAAACTGGATTAATAATCTTAAAAGGTTACATAAATTAGAGGAATCCATTGTGGGAATGGAACCTACAGGACATTACTGGATCAACCTTTCAAAATGGCTAATAAAGCGTGATATTGAGGTAGTGACAGTTAATCCACATTTAGTTAAAAGGAATAAAGAAAATCGTGATAATACGCAATCAAAGAGTGATAAGAAAGATGCCCTGGTCATAGCCGACATGGTGAAGAATGGTTACTACTCTTTTGTCAGACATGCTTCTGAGCCTTTTGAAAAACTTAGAGTTCTTATGTCAAACAGGGATGTCGTTGTTAAAAGGCTTGTAAGCTCGGTTAATCAATTAAATCGCTGGGTGGACATTGTTTTTCCCGAACTCAGACAAGTCTTTAAGGACATAACTAGTAAAGGGGCAATCGCTACACTAAGGCTTTTTCCAACTCCAATGGAACTAGATTCCCTGCAGCCAGAAGAGATTGTGACCGGATGGAAGTCGCTTATGAAAAGGCAGCCTGGGTTAAAGAAAGCCTATTTACTTCTCAATGTATCCAGGAAATCTGTCGGTACCAGGCAAGCCATTGAGGCTCACAAATTCCATCTGGAACAATTACTCGAAGAGTATGATCTTGTGATTCAACAACTTGACAGAGTAGAGCTGGCAATCAAGGAAGAACTCCCTAAAATCCCTTTCGCAGATAAGCTGCTTAATATCAAGGGAATTAGTGAAATTTCATTAGCCGGTATTTTAGGGGAGGCAGGAGATTTAAGTGGATTTTCACATGGCAATTCATTACTCCGCCACGCAGGGCTCCATCTCTCTGAAGCTAGTTCCGGGAAGTGGAAAGGACAAGTAGTCCTATCAAAACGCGGAAGGTCAAGACTTAGACGTTTTCTTTACCTGGCCACTTTGAGCCTGGTGGTGAACAACGCAGAGTTTAAGGTCATCCACTCCAATAACGTGAAAGTTAAGAAAATGAAAAAGATGAAATCCATTATGAAACTGGTTGGTAAATTGGCCAGGATTTTTGTAGGAATAGCCCGAAATAACGAATCGTATTGTCCAAAGAAAGTTCAACCATTAACGGAGTTGGCAGCTTAATTTAATATTTTTGGTTTCTTGAAAAGAAAGTAGATCGAGTGTTGGCTTATTCGCAGGATTTCTAAATATGTACGGAGTACCAGGTTACTTAAACAAAAGGGCTCTGACCCATTCCTATAGCTAGACTGGCCTCCACCCCTTGGATAGGCATGACGAAGGAATGAGAGGGCGATTGACCCGTTGAGACATGGGAGGGAAAGCCTCCAGGGGCGGCGTGGAGAGGTACATTATATGGTAAAATATGGAGTATAACCCTACTCTTCTATTTAACTATGCCTTCACGTAGCCAAATGTCCAGAATCTACTCCTTACAATCAATTAAATGTAATCCTAGGAGGATGAAATCCTGCGAATAAGCGAGCATTCGTAAGATAAACGTATTATACTGAGGGAGTTTAAGAACTTTCCTTCACAAACTGCAAAAAACATTATAATTGTTTTTCAGCGCACTGTTTCAATGCCTTCATTTGTTTTTCTAAACCTTTTTTCATAAATACACGAAAAAGGATACTTAATATCTTTCCTGAAACAGTCTTAGCTGTTACTTCTTCTGTAATATAAAGAATACTAGAATTAGGACTAATTTCTTGAAGGTTATATGAAACATTGATTAAGAAAGAAGGATGATTCATTTGAATACTTATTCTATTATTTTTATTGTATTCAGTAACTTGTCCTTCATACTCTTGAATACGGTTTCCTTCTCTTAACCTTTGTTTAAACTTAACACCAACAGGATTACTAATATCAAACTTCGTTAAATACTCAGTTCCTTCTAATCCTGTCATCCATTCTTTTTGTTTATCATTATCTTCTAAGTAAGAGAATACTACCTCAATAGGGGCTTGAATCTCTGTTTGACTTGTTATTAACAATGTTTTGTACCTCCAATTATCAGCATTGGTCATTATAATTTCTTTACTTTTATTGGAACATATATTTCTGTCTGGTTTAAATGAAAATTTGGATTGATTAATGTTGTTTTATAAATTTCAATTACAGGAAGTCCACCAAAATCAATATTTCGTGCTTGGTGTATCTCTTGATATAATTTTTGATAAGCATGCTTCATATTAGCTCCATATTGACCAACATATGTCAAAGTTGCATACTGTCCTCCTCCTAATTGCTGATATGAAATCTCACCCTCTGAAAAAAATGATTTATTGACCTCTATGCAACTATCAAATCTCAATAAACTCGAAGGTGTTATACTTGGCGCATCATGCCCAACACCTATAAGCAGAAGATCTTTCCTATAAACATTATTCTTTTTAGCCCATTGAATTAATTTGTCAAATGATCCGGGATCAACTTCCTCGTAAGGACCGACACTTCTGATAAAAGCAACATTAATCGGACATAGACGTTTGATTGAGACAGCGGAAATTTCAAATTCACTAAACACTTTTTGATGGTATGAATTCTCAACATTTATATCTGTTTTAATGTGGATTGGCTGTTCTTTATAGTTCTTCGGTGTCATATTGTATTTCTTTTTAAATGCTCTGGTAAATGTTTCTGAATTTTTAAAACCCAAATCAGTTGAAATGTTAATAACTTTCTCATCCCAATATTTCAATGCGAACGCTGCTTGCTCTAATTTAATACGAGTAATATATTGTTTTAATGTTTCTCCAACCACACTTTTAAACATTCTATGAAAGTAAAAAGAAGATAATCCTGCTTTTTTCGAGACCGTATCTAATACTAAATCATCATGTAAATTTGCTTGTATATAAACAAGAATAGGAATAATAACTTCTAACTCCTTATTTTTGATAGCATTCATTAAATCATTCCTTTCATTAATTAATTTATCAAACATCATAATACATCACTTGACTATTCTTGCTTTTTTAGAGAAACATAACATTTATTTTTTAAGAAAGGTAGATACGGACTGTTAGATAGGTAAGGGTAAATTTTAGAAACTGCACAGAGCGTTTTGGCTGTGCGGTTTCTTTTATTCATATATAGTTACCGAGCATATCTGCTTTCCATGAATGAATCGCATGGCTTTCCCTAGCAAATAGTTTCTCTAATATGCCTTTTTCTGTACTCTTCCATTGTCTTTATTTGTCTTAAAATCATCTAAACTCATTATTTCATCATATATATTGAAACTTTCCACCTTCCCCGATTTCCTATAATTTAAATTTTTCTTTTCTGGTCTTGAAGTATGTAGGAAATTTCATTTTTCATACATACCCCTTAATTCCTTTTTTTATATTCGAACTCCTGAAGCTGTCTTCTTTTTCTCTCTGATTTCTTGTTCGTAAAAAATTTTGTAATTCAACTACCACCAATTCTCCTTCTTCCACAATAACAAATTAATAAAAAGTATGAATACATCATTTTCCATTTAGTTGAAGATGAGTCTATATATCTAAAGATTATACGTCTTTTTTACCATTATTACATATATCTTTTTGTTTTAAATTTCCTACATATGGTATATAATAGATATTTAGAGTTAAATAAAAAGTCCTAGACAGATCGATAAAAACGTTCTTTTATAATAGAGAGGAAGATTGAAATGATCGAAGAATTTAAAGAGGTATTTACTTTAGTACAAGCTGGTGTTATGGGTATTACCACTATTTTTATATGGTCAAATATTTTCAAGCCTCATGAAAAGCATTAAGAAATGCATTAAAAATATACATAAGGAGAGAAAAAAGAATGGTAAAAAAACTCAACTACGCTACCCTTAGTCCTGGAGGAAGTATAATCTATAAGCATCTTTTTGGTGATTCGTACAATATTTTTAAGAAAGAAATCGATGGTAACTTAGGTGTAATTCAATTGGGCCAATTATATATTTGGTATGATGACGGATTTCTTTTTAATGAGAATCCTCATCCTACGTTAGTCATTAAAAGAGATCCTTCTCCTCAAATAACTGATTGGGATACGGTCCTTTGTGGAACTGTCTTATTTGCTTCTCATGGGACAAAAGGAAATAAGATAGGCTTAACGCAAGAAGCAAGAATGATTTTAGCAAGATTTCAAAAGGCTTTAATGGGGAACAAAGAAGTTTTTGTTTATGTAAATTATTCAGAAGCAGCAGTATAATTCATAGTATTATATAATCATTTTATTTATAAACAATTACAAATAATAACCTTATATGTTTGTTTTTTCTTTTTTTAATCGCATATATGGCCTGATGACAGGGTTCTTGCTGTAGACCACAATGTAAAGTAGCCAAGAGCACTCTTAAGTTGAGGGCAAGTAAACTTGCCTCGAAAGTAGATTAACTATTAAAAATCATATTAGTTATCTAGCATTTTGCATAGATATATTTAATTAACCCTTGCATGAAAAGGAATTTCCTGTTACATTACAATCAATTAAATATTTTCTTATTTCAATATCTTTTGAAGTGAGGATAGAGGTGCAAAGATCATGAGTACACAATGTAAGGAGAATGAGATCCATTGACCATTGTGGAAAGGGGTATTTGCCGAAGCAGAAAGAATCTCATGTTCTTGAAGCTGGTTCTGCTATTGAATAAATGCAGAACTGTCGTATAGGAAACTATATGGAGGGCTATCTTACGCACGGGAACGATTTTAATACATATTGTTTCTACTGCAACAGCGAGTCCCTCGTTGTTGCTTTTTTGCGTTTTATTTGAAGGGCCCTTACTTAGCTAATTAAAAAATTTTATAAAGGGTGTGTCCTTATGAATTTTGGCCAAGTTTTGACTGCAATGGTTACCCCGTTTGATCATAATGGCGAGGTTGATTTTAACGCGACGAAAACATTAGTTGATTATTTAATTGCAAATGGTACTGATGGATTAGTTGTAGCAGGTACAACGGGAGAGTCTCCTACATTAACAACCGAAGAGAAGGCAGAATTATTCAAATGTGTTGTAAAGGCTGCTGATGGAAGAGTTCCCGTCATTGCTGGGACTGGTTCAAATAACACGAGAGCCTCAATCAGCGTAACTAGACTTGCAGAGGAAGTAGGAGTCGATGGGGTTATGCTCGTTGCTCCGTACTACAACAAGCCGTCTCAAGAAGGATTGTATCAACATTTTAAAGCAATTGCTGAATCAACATCATTACCAGTCATGCTCTATAATATTCCAGGACGAAGTGTTGTAAACATTTCAGCAGAGACAATTGTTCGTCTTTCACAAATTAGTAATATCGTATCAGTAAAGGAAGCAAGCGGCGACTTGGATGCCATGGCAGAAATCATTAGCAAAACACCTCATGATTTTACGCTGTACAACGGTGATGATGGGTTAACACTACCAATATTAGCGATCGGTGGAGCGGGTGTTGTTTCCGTTGCTTCGCATATCATTGGCAATGACCTGCAAGAAATGATCAATCTCTATAAAAAGGGTGATGTCCTACATGCGGCTTCTAAACACCGCAATCTGCTCCCAATCATGAATGCGTTATTTGCTGCACCAAGCCCTTCACCGGTTAAAGCTGCATTAAATATGAATGGGGTACATGTTGGCGGGGTTCGCCTGCCGATGGTACCTTTAAGCGATGAAGAGCAAAATGCGCTTGAAAAAGCACTGCAAGCTAGTCATATTAACGTAATTTGTTAAAACTGATAAAGAGAGATTTTTCTCTCTCTTTATCAGAAATTCCCCCACTTCTTTATAATGTTTTATGCAATCCATATAATATCTTACATCCCTTTTTACCTTTTTATAAATATTTTCATGAAAATAACCAATGCTATTTATGATCATGAGGTAAAGGAGATGATGACATGGGCAACCAAACGGATGGGCGTCAAATTCGCTCAAGAGCTGAAAAAAGAGCAATCGAAAAAGGGCATGATGTTGGAGTGAGCGAATTTTCTAGAGGAAACGGTAGTCAAAACAACCGAATTCCAAATAAATAAAGATAAAAATTCATAAAAATAAAAAATAATCGTATTATTAATCAAAAAGACTGAACTCCGATTTACTTTATGAGCTCAGTCTTTTTAAAATTCACATTATTCGCATTATCAAATATTAAGAAGAAAATATTCCATTTTGTAATTTACAGCAAGATTTTTTTCGTTAAGATTTACATACTCTTTAGTTACATACTTCCCTTCCCCGTCACCTTCCACCTAGCTACTTGCTTCTGAACCCTCGGCGCTACCTCTTTCCCCAGCAGCTCTATCGCTTTCATCACTTCTTTATGAGGCATTGAGCCAACTGATACCTGCAGCTTATCTTAGATGAATAAAATTTCCGATAAAAAAAGAAAAGGCTGCCGTTGGAAAAAACAGCAGCCTTTTATAATCAAATTTAAATATGATTAGATGATGCGAGTTGTCACAATGCCTTCGATTTGCTTTATTTTTTCCTCCAATTGAGGAATGATATCGCCGTTTACTTCGTTGTCAATATCAATCATTGTGTATGCGTAGTCCCCTCGGCTTCTATTCACCATGTCTGCGATGTTTAAATGATAGCTTGATATAGTCTGTGTGATTTGCCCAACCATGTTTGGAACGTTTTGGTGAAAAGTCGCCACACGTCGCTTTCCTGTATAAGGTAGAGAAGCATTTGGAAAATTCACTGAGTTTTTGACGTTTCCTGTTTCTAAAAAGTCCTTCACCTGACGAGCTGCCATAATCGCACAGTTTTCCTCTGATTCTTTCGTAGAGGCACCAAGGTGTGGGATTGGAACGACATTTTTCATTTTTAACACATGTTCATTCGGGAAGTCTGTAATATACTTTCCTACTTTTCCACTTTCAAGTGCAGCTTCCATATCGGTTTCATTCACAAGATCACCGCGTGAGAAATTCAAAATATGAACATCCGGCTTCATGATGCTGAATGTTGCTTGGTTGAACATTCCTCTTGTGCCATCGGTCAACGGAACGTGTACAGTTATATAATCAGCGTTAGCAAACAATTGTTCAATGGTCATCGCACGCTGTACTTTACGGGACAAGTTCCATGCTGTATCAACAGATATGAACGGGTCAAACCCAATGACATCCATGTCTAAATCAAGCGCATCATTCGCGACAAGCGCACCGATTGCGCCTAAACCGATTACACCGAGAGTTTTCCCCTTAATTTCCTTTCCCACAAATTGTTTCTTTCCTGCTTCGACAAGCTTTGGAATTTGTTCTCCTTCTCCATCTAACGTTTTTGTCCAGGCCACACCTGCAAAAAGGTTGCGAGATGATGCTATTAATGTAGTTAATACCATTTCTTTCACAGCGTTAGCATTGGCGCCAGGGGTATTAAAAACAACAATTCCTTCCTCTGTACATTTGTCAACCGGAATATTATTGACACCAGCCCCGGCCCGCGCGATTGCTTTTAACTGATTGCCGAATTCCATTGCATGCATGTTAAAGCTGCGAACAACAATGGCATCAGGGTTTTCGCTGTTATTGTCGACCGAAAAGCTATCCTTATTGAATACATTTAGCCCGCTTTCTGAAATATTATTTAAAGTTTTGATTGTTTTTAACTTGTCTAAAGTAATTGTGCTCATATTGTTTTCTCCTCTTTTCTTTTTGGTTATTTTCAAATTCCCGAGATATTAATGAACATGATTTTAAGCAAGGGAAATTGCCGCCATTCTCATTTTTTTATATCAGTATTTTCTGTATAAATAGAATAGAAAAGTTGTTTCGATTTCGATATCCCCTCCAATTAAACAGAAAGAGGTAAGGGATAAAATCCCTTACCTCTGCCCAGGCGAACGGCTGCGACACTATGTGCTCCCTCACGGTTAACCGTGTTTCGCCAGTTACACATAGTCTTTTCATTTCTTTTATTTTATCAAATTCTAACAAAACTTCAACCACAAATTTAAAAATATTCAATTTTAATTCTTTTCGTTCGGTGATTTGGTAAAATTTACTATTATTTGAATGTTAACATTGAACCGCTAGATTTGAAACTTTAGAAAGAAATACAGTTCCTGTTGGGATTCAGCCGAGATACGTGTAAAAACGGGTCATCGGCTTACTTTTATTTCTAAATTGCACAATATCAAAAATAGTATTAAAGAAACACGAATTGTGAAATTCAACCTAAAAAAGTCGAATTCCTTAGGAACCGACTTTTTAATTTGGCTTGCTAAGCTAAAGCCCCCTATTGGGGGTAATACCAGCGAAGCTGACACCACCCGCAATGTAGATGTAATTATATGGGGAATTATTTATTGATGACCTCGTTATATCCCTGCTGTGCATCGGTGATTGCAAGCTTTGAATAGACCTCCAAGGACTTGCGGGCATGCCCCTGCCAGCTTCCACTCCGTCCAACCAACTCCGCGTCACTTCCTGATTCTGCCCCAATAAGGTCGATGAAATTCACCGGCCATTTTTTAAACGAACGACGAACCGCGGTCTCGGTGTTAGTCTTCGATTGCCTGGTAGACCATGGTCCAGAAGTCGTGGATAAGATGCATCGAATCCGGGGTGGACATCCCGACCTGGGTGAGCAGGATTCCGGTGAGCTGTTTGTCCGGGTCGGCGTATGCCGCAGTTCCGCTTCCGCCGTCCCAGCCGAACTGGCCGATGGACGCGTAGTCGCCGCGGTAGGTGCGCACAGCCATCCCGAAGCCCCAGCCGCCGTGCTGCCCTTGGCCGTGCGACAAATGGACATTGTTTTTGGCCAGGGCGTCTCGGGCTGCTTGCTGCTCGGGCGTGAGGCGGTTGGTGGTCATCAGCTGAACGGCGGGCCGGGACAGGATCCGTTTGGTCCCGTGCATCCCTTGGTTCAGCAGCATCCGTAAATACGCGTGATAGTCGTCGGCTGTTGAGAGCAAGCCACCGCCGCCTGCTTGGAACGCCGGAGGTTTGCTGTAGCGTCCGCCGGTGGCCTCGTCCCACACGATAAATTCTCCAGTCTGCGGATCGGGGTTGTAGGCGGGTGGCAGCCTGTCAATCTTGTTGGCGGGCACGTAGAAGCAGGTGTCCTTCATTCCCAGCGGATCGAGGATGCGTTCGCGCAGGAACGTCTCGAATGTCTGACCCGTGACCCTGGCAACAAGCACGCCGAGCACTTCATTGCTGATGTGGTACTGCCAGCGCTCTCCGGGCTGGTAGCTCAGCGGGAGTGTACCCAGGCGGCGCATCCACTCGTCCGGCTCGGGCAACTCCTCCAGTGGCGTGTCGTATATCCCCACCTCGAAGATCGCGTTTTGGATCGGGGAGCCCTGCAACGTCAAATCCACTCCGAGCCCGAACGTGGAGGTCAACAGATCCCGTACGGTGATCGGCCGCCGCGCCTGCACGGTGTCGTCCAGAGGGCCGTCTGCCCGTTTCAGTACCTGCCGGTCTGAAAGTTCGGGCAGCCATGTGTCTACTGGGTCGTCCAGATGCAGCTTGCACTCGTCGAGCAGGATCATCACCGGTGCGACTGCGACCAGCTTGGAAGTGGACGCCATCCGGAAGATCGTGTCTCGGCGCATCGGCGCGCCACCATCATGGCGCATCGTGCCGATCGCTTCCACGTACGTCTCACCGTATCGGCTGACTAGAGCGACGAGCCCAGGAATCTTCCCGGAATCGACATGCCGTGCCAGCACGTCGCGCATTCTGCGCAGCCCTGTTTCGGAGAAGCCGCTGTTGCTTTGTCCCATCATGGATCTCCTTTCCTTTTCTGATGAATTAAAATTTTCTGTTGTATTCTTTTGCATTTGGTTTCCCTCTCTTTACTTTTTATCAGCCCTATTGTTTTCAACTACAGATTCTCTTTTGTTATTCATGCTTGAAGCCTTTGTCAAAAAGGTGTATTCAATTCATCAAAAAGACTGAATATTGGCAATGATCTGACTCACCTCCTTTTCTGGGTAATCAGAATCGTGATATGTCCTGCACTTAGAATAGAGCCATGTGTTCATCGGACGTTTATTCTACAACCGTTGTCTTGCCCGCCCCATTGGATCAGAGCAGGGGGAAAATACTGCCTTTATCCACCTCGAAATATACGCCCTTTATGACTTGTAGCTATATATCTTTATCTATCTACATATCTAATTCAATACTGCCCATTTTTTGCGAATAACTTTAACTTTCTAGATGCCCTATCTAAATCCCTTCCTTTTTCCAGAATATGGACCGGTTTCGAAACAAAAATAAAAGAGCTCTCTTCAGCTTTTGTGTGTGCTTAATAAATTCACCCCATAAATCAACGTTTTGGAACTTTTAGATTTGACTCTATAAAATTACTAAAATCTATTTATTTCATGTTCCAAAACCCATTCCATTTGATTTTTGGTTATACCTTGTGGTGTTTGGGAAGCTGTATATGTTATTGATGGATTGTTTAAAAATAAATCAGATATCCAGCCTGATACTTTACGGGAACAAATAACAGCAAGTCCAAATAAAGTTGAGGCATATAACGGCATTTCAAAATGGCTTTTTTTCGGTGGAGATGGGGTTATTTCTGAAAATGATCCGGAAAAACAAGAAAAACATATTAAATATAATGATCCCGTTGCTAATGCTGTAATTTTTCAGAATGGTGGTGATATAGCGCTAATTTTATGGTCTCTCATGAAGGAAGGGTATAAGTTTTTACGAGAAGATCTTGTTATGCTGAGTCCATACCTTACAAGGCACATTAAACATTTTGGTGATTATGTCATCGATTACAAAACATCCTTCAAACAGTAGAGGAGAATATACCGGTATAAACATAAAAGGGGTCATCGACTGGAAATAAAAGTAATCCTATGACCCATTTTTACATGTATTTCGGCTAAACCCCCTGTTAGGATACATTGCTTCATGTGAAGAAGTTTGCTTTTGCAGAAATCAACTTTTAATTAAACGTTTGTTTAAACATAACTTCAGAAATCCTTGATTTTATAAGATATGTTTTGAAAAACTTATAAAGCAAGATTGTCCTTTTCAAATTCAAGAAGCTCCTCAAACAAATCTTCTAACTCTTGAGGTTTGCGGCTATTTCTTTTCAAGATTCACTTCCTTCTCCACTCGCTCAATGTACTTATACAAAATTTCTTCTCTTTCCTTTATCAAGTGTACAAACCTCTTCCCTGTCATATAGACCTTCTTAACAAGCTCTCTCAAGCTGGTCTTCGCATGATTTGATAAAAGTTTATATCTTCAAGTTTCTTTCATTAATATTAACATTCCTGTCATCGTGAAAGTGAATGGATCAAAATCAATATGGCGTCTATTCAAGGAATTTTTGCAGAGATAAGATCTACTCAGGATTATATGAGGATACTGCAAATACCAAGGATTTGCTCATAATCTATTTGCAATTTCCTGGGCAAGCGCATAAACTGACTTTTTCCAGCAATAAAGGAAAGAATTCGATCGTTCCATAGGTTTATACCCCATAATGAATGGATGAATCTTTTTATAGAATTGAGCTTGAATAACAGGAAAATGATAAATTTCTTGGATTTCCATGAAAAAAAAACGCTATTCCATGATGATAGGAGCGCGCCTGATTATTTCGTTAATCTACCTATCTAATTCTCTTTCATTCCCTACAGCTACCGGATAATTTGCATGCGAAATCCAATCGCTCCAGCTCCCAGCATATAGCTTAACATTTGAGTATCCTGCTTCTTTTAGAGCTAGAATGTTCGGGCATGCAGAAACTCCTGACCCACAATAAACGATTACTTCTTTAGATAAAGGAATTTTAGAAAAATGAGCGATCAGCTCTTTCTTTTCCCTCCAGCTCCCCTCTTCGTTCAAAATGTCCTTCCAAAAATAATTTTTTGCCCCTGGGATATGTCCCGCTACAGGATCAATCGGTTCCATTTCGCCAAGATAACGTGGATTTTCTCTAGCGTCGATTAAGATTGTGTCTTTATGATTTAACTTCGTCTTAACTTCTAAATGATCTACCCATTTCCAATTATTATTTAATTGTGGAAGTAAAGTTTTCGGGGAAGGATTAGGCACGACTTTAGTAACGGTTTTGTTTTCACTAATCCATTTTTTCAAGCCTCCATCTAATACAGCTGCATCAGATATTCCTATGTAGTTCAATAACCACCATAGCCGAGAAGCGATCATTCCTCCTTGATCGTCATATATAACGACCTTGGAATCATTGCTTATTCCTAATTCACCAAGCTTTTTCGCCAATATGTCTTTATCAGGTAATGGGTGACGCCCTCCGTGTTTATCAATTGGCGTTGAAAGATGTTTTTCAAGATCTACATAAACTGCACCAGGCAAATGTCCCTTTAAATATTGATTATACCCTTCCTCAGGATCGTTCAAATTAAATTGTGTATCCACTATGACTAGCTTTTTATTATTTCTTTCAATTTCAAAAGCAAGCCAATCTGTACTTACAATATATTGCATAACCATTCTCCTTATCTAAAAAATATAGGTTCTCATCATCAAAGTTTACGTTCTAAGCTCATAACTGAATATGCAAAAGTATTAGAGTATACAGGTTGAAAAAATCATTCGTTTTTGGTTTTTATTTCTTTCTTTAAGTAGTTTATTGTATCAGCTCTTTCTTGTATATCTTTGTTATCTAATGTAAGTTGTTCAATCAATCCCCAGACATCTTTCAATTTCCAGGGGAAACTGCAGATGAATTTACCAAAGGGACAGAAAATTTAAAAAAGTGTTTTGGTTATTATTATTACTCATTTTTTAAAAATTGTCTCTATTTTTAAAAAATATCCCCTAGCTTACTGAATTTTCCCAAAATCACCTGATGCTATCTTTACCCCAAATTGCGTCTTATCGACAATGAAAAAGGATCTTCGTAAGAGGGATGTTGTCAAATGCCCATTTAAACAAAAAGCAGATGAATTTCTACTAAATGTAGTGTTCATCTGCTTTTTTATTCACTATATTCTGTGTCTAGCCACGAAGCTATTTAGTTTGTCAACAGCCCCGTAAGGAAGACCCTTTTTTCTACTGCTTCAATTATTCACTAGTTAGTTTCATTACAGTTCGTAAACTTTAATACATGAAATGACTAATATCTGAATGAAATACACTCGGGCGAGTCTTTCTCACTCAACCGCTTTAAACTCTAGATGAGCTAGAACTGACTCTAATTTAAACGCAATCACGATCTATTTCCGTCTCCCATGTCTTAGAAAATACTTGGTTTTCCCCTTCATAGGCAATCATAGTGTTGACAAGGTAGAATTTTTTATCATCACTCCACATTTCACTGAATGTTTCTAGTTTGATTTGCCAATGGTCTCTGCTCATTGTTAGTTCCCAGTCACATTTAACATGGGCGGATAATGGATCATTTTCTTTAATCGTCCATGTGTTTTTATTTTTACTTCCATATTGAATACCGTTCATAGGCAATCGGCGTTCTCCTTCATCCGAAAAGTCAACCAGTTTCCACTCACCGCCTATTGTGTCATGAATCACTTCCCGCGTCCGATTTTCCTTGCGAATGACTTGTCGTTCCATGACAGGAGCTGTTTCTGGCGGAGCAAATCGTCCGCAATTTTTATCCTCTGGATGCGGCGTGCGGACCGGAAGCTCAATACGGGTTTCTTCCCCTGTATACAACGTCAAATTAACGGGCTTTGGCGACGGCCATGCTGAAGGCCAATACGTGGGTGACACTGCTACTTCCAATCTATGTCCTTTCGGAATTTGCTGCCCGAGTGCATCCAGTTTTACTTGAATTTGATATTTTTTCCCTGGCTCTAGTTTTTCTGGGTGCTCATGGGAATCACGATGCGTTAAATTCAACATCCCCCAACTAATCAAAGTCGATTCCCCCGTTGGTGCCTTGTCCATTAACCTAACCGCGATGAGAGCATCCTCCTCGTCGACTGATAATTCAGCGTGAAACACTGGATGACCAAGAAGGTCCACGGTTTCCATTAATGGCTCAGATGTGAACGTAACAGCCTTGCCATTTTCGAATCGTTGATCTGCGGGTAAATCTCCTGGTTGTCCGAATGGGCAGAAAACCCCTGAATAAAAACCATGTTCCTGTACACTCGGAACCAATACCTGTTCCCCTGCTGTTTGCAGAGTTTGGTTCAAGAGTCGTCCATCTGAAAGCCACCATGCTTGTCCTTTTACTTGTGGAGATGGCCACGAAGGATCAGCCACCCATTTCCCTGGTCGCTCCTCGTAGATTACAGCCGGAAGCTCACTATTCTGAATCCAGGAAGTTAACTTTGGCTCCTCTAGGATGCCAGTGTCGATGCCTTTCAGCCATTGATCATACCAGCGCAAAGCTTCCTGTAAAAATCCAATCGCCGGTTCTGGAGTTGCCACTTCTGGATACTCATGAGCCCATGGACCAATCAGACCTTTGCTTTCTTTCGGAAGGTTTTCTAAAAGGCGGAAGATCGCATCGGTATACCCGTCTTGCCAACCGCCGACCGCAAATACTGGGATTTGAATATCTGAGTAGTTCTCGCAAACTGAACCATGTTTCCAGTACTCGTCACGGCGCTGGTGGCGGAGCCATTCCTCTACGAACGGTGGCGTATTCTCTAAGCGATCCCGCCAGTTCTCCTTCCATCTTGCCCCGACAACTTCTGGATCCTGCGGCCTTGCATTGTAGGCAAACATCGTCGATGCCCACCAAAGCATATCTGAGGCAAGTACATTGCCACCTCGATAATGGACATCATCTGCATAGCGGTCATCGGTTGAACAAAGCGTAATAATCGTTTTCAGTGCAGAGTGCTTACGCGCTGCGACCTGTAACCCATTAAAGCCGCCCCATGACTTGCCAATCATGCCAATTGAACCCGTACACCACGGCTGCTCAGCAATCCAAGTCAACACATCTAGCGCATCGTCTTGCTCTTGTTTTAAATATTCATCCAATAAAATCCCATCCGAATCCCCTGAGCCTCGAAGATCCACTCGGATGCTTGCATATCCATGACCCGCGAAATACGGATGACGCACAGAATCACGGATAGCTGTAAAATCATTTTTTCGATACGGCAAATATTCTAAAATAGCCGGCACAGGATTCTTTTCCGCATCTACCGGCAGCCATATGCATGCAGACAGCTTCGACCCATCTGACATGGGAATCCAGATATTTTCAATTTTCTCCACTTCTCGTGGAAAATCATTTTTGATGCTGCGTTTTTGAGAATCCTTGATATTAAAAACCAATTTGGTCATCCTTTCCAATCATAAATCTAGTACCTATCAAATTTAATTTCCTTGCGCCGGCTCGGCTCCACTACATTCATGACACATTCTGTAACTAAATGGAGCGTCCGTTTGATCGCCTCATCCTTTGTATAGCTGCGTCTGTGGTTCATGTACGTATTCATCATGCCTTTCCAAATCATGAGCGTCATATCTGCGAGTATATCGACATTTTCTTGTTTGATAAACCCTCCCTCTACAGCACTTTGAATGTAAAGAGCACTTCGCTTGGAAAAGTCATGTTCCATGAGGATTGATTGAATTTGCTCTGGAAAGCCAATCAAATCATTTTCATGAATCGCATAATAGTCATCAAACAATTGCTGCGTGGAGGTTCCAAGGTTGTCCATGAAAATGACCGAATAAATATCAGGTTGTTCAAAGGAATGTTTACAAAAACATTCCCATGAATACAGCCATTTTTCTACGGTATTTTCCCCTAAGGCCATGTAGTCGGGAAGTTCACTTATATACTCTGACGTAAACCGCATGGATGCGAAAAATTTCAAGTGAGAAAGATCCTTAAAATAATTGTACGCAGTAGAAGCAGTGTAGCCAGCACGGTCGGCAACTTTGCGAATCGTCATATGTGCTAGTCCCTCTTCTTCAATCACTTCTGAAGCTGCATCAAGAAAATATCGCAACATGCGCGCACGTTGAAGTTCTTTTCTCTCATTCATTTTTCGACCTCCTTTCCCTTATTCATTTTTCACATATACATGCTTTTCTTCATTTTTCTTCAACCATTTAATCAGTGAAATCGCCATTAAAATGTACACAATCAAAACGGGAACACTGACGAGGACGGAAGACGTCTGGACCACATTTAGTCCTCCAGACATTGTTAAACTAATGGCAAGCGCTGATAAAACAACTCCCCACAATAATCGATGCCAACGGGCTGGCTGAGCATTCTGACCCAACTCTTGAGTTGCCACACTTGCGATCACGTAACTTGCTGAGTCAAGAGATGTTGATAAAAAGATGAATCCGAGAACCACAAAGAAAATGGATACAAGAACAGGCATAGGCAATGAATTCAGCACGGCTACGATTACCGAAGGATCACCTGCTTCGGCTTGAATGGTTGTTAATGATAATTTTCCACTCAATTCAAGGTCCATCGTATACCCGCCAAAGACACCGAAATAGAGCCAACTCCCAATGGAACCCCAAAGGAGTACATGAAAGACGAGTTCTCTAATCGTACGACCTTTGGAAATTCTAGCGACGAAGATGCCGACAAATGGAGCCGTTGCCGCAAACCAAGCCCAGTAGAACACAGTCCATGCTTGCGGGAATCCACCTTGTTGAATCGGATCGGTGTATAAACTCATTTTCCAAAAGTTATCTAACATTAAACCTAAACTGTTTGTAAAATAAGATAGAATAAATAAAGTAGGTCCAACAATAATGACAAAAATCGCTAGTCCAAAAGCCAGGTAAACATTTAAGTCACTCAGCCTGCGAATCCCTTTGTATAAACCAAAATACGCACTAGAACTGAAAATAATCGTCCATATAATGATGATGACAATATTCAGCCCTAATGATGGCTTGATTCCAATTAAGTCTCCAATTACGGCAGAAATCATCGGAACCCCAAGTCCAAGTGATGTCCCAAGTCCTCCAATCATGCTCCAAATCACTAATATATCAATCGCTTTTCCAATAAAGCCATCTGCGTTTTTTCCAAGCACACCTCGGCAGGCAGAACTGATTTTCAAGGAAGGATTCTTAAGCACATAGAAACTATACGCCATAACCACTGCTGGCAAAGCATAAAGCGCCCACGCTGAAATTCCCCAATGAAATAATCCGTAAGTTACCGCATACTCTGCTGCTTCGTTCGATTTCGCTTCAATCCCAAACGGTGGCCCAGCGTAGTAATAAAGCGGCTCAACAATGGACCAGAACATAATACTGGTTCCCATACTTGTTGTAAACAACATGCCTCCCCAACTGAACTTGGAAAATTCCGGTTGATCATGTGCACCCCCAAGTTTTACCCGGCTATAGCGCCCCACCATCAACCAAATTAATATAAGAAACAACCCAATCGTCAAAAACTCGAATGCCCAATCTAACTTGGATGTTATCGAGGTCAGCATTTCTTCCAAAACAGGACCCGCAGTCTCTTGATAAATCACAAGCAACGCCGTCAACAGTGTGATTAAAACAATGGACGGCCAAAAAATGGATTTTTCTATCTTAGAATTATTCATACAACTTCACATTCCTCCCAAAATCGATTTATTTTACTATCGTCCTTTCATTATTATACTCATTCATGAACATGTTCACTGAAAGAACACGTTCATTTTATCACAGCAAAAAAGAATGTCAAATTGGTGTGCACATCGGACCTATCTATCACTTATTTCTTTTCATGAACTTTAGACAAAATTATCCACTATTCTGACATAAAAAATGAAATAATCTGGTTTGTTCGAATTTTTCAAGTGTTCCAGGATACATTAATATTAAGTAAAAGGATGGTTTTGGTGATTTTAACCTTTATTCCATATTGAAGAGTTTTTGATTTCGTACAAAAATCACTTTAATTTAATAAAAAAAAATATTTGTTAATAAAAAGGGGTTGGAAAAACGGCTGATTAATACGGAATCCATGCCGAATACATGCAACGAAGTGATAAAAGAAACCTCCGAAAAATAACAACAAACATCATTACGCTATAAGGAGATAAAACATGCAAGAACATCATATACAACTAACTACTCCGGAGATTACCGCACTATGGACTACTTACATCCAGAATAGTGCCACAATCTGTTTTTATAAACATTTTCTCCAGCATCTTCAAGATTTAGAAATAAAACCGATTGTAGATGAAGCTTTGTTTTTGGGGCAATCTTATATTAAAAAAATTGAAACAATCTTTACAGAGGAAGGTATTCCTATTCCTAAAGGTTTCTCTGACAAGGATGTAGATTTATCTGCTCCATTACTTTATACAGATTTGTTTGCTTTAAGTTTTGTTTATCATGTGGGTCAATTAACAGTTCCTTATTACGCAACCGTTCTTACAAAAGTAGCAAGGACCGACGTCGTCGATCTTTTTGATGAATGTCTGCAAACGAGGACTAGGTTATATAAGAAATCCCTAAATTTAATGCTATCCAAAGGAATCTATGATAGACCTCCTAAGATTCCCTATCCTAATGAAGTAGAATTTATGAAAAAACAACAATCTCTTCTAAGTTTATGGTTTAGTGATAAAAAACCGTTGAATTCATCAGAGTTAGGTGAAATTTTTTATACGACTGAAAGAAATTATATAGGTTTACTTCTAATAATGGGTTTAATCCAGGTAGTGAAAGATAAGGAAATAAAGGAATACCTCATAAAAGGGAAAAAATTATCTGAAAAACAGATCGACATTTTTAATAAGATTCTAAAAGAAGAAGAGCAACTAGGTAACATTCCCGTAAGTATAGAAGTTACAGCTTCAACCGTTTCTCCATTTTCCGATCGACTCATTCTGTTTCTTATAACTTCGACTACTGCGGCAGGAATTTATCTGCTGTCATATTCTATGTCTACTGCAATGAGAAAAGATTTAGTTGCTCATTATTCTATACTTATACCAGAAATAATGAATTATGGCGGAGAAGGATTAGAGATGATGATTAATCGAGGATGGATGGAACAACTACCGCAACCTATAAACAGACACGATTTATATAAAACATAAGAAAGAGCCTTTTACTAATGAGAACGGAGTCCTTTATGTAAAGGCTCATTTTGTATTTGTCAATTCAAATTAAAAAGGAACCCCTTCAAGGCTCCCTCTTATCCCTTGTAAAACAAATTTGATTTTTACATATGTTCATTTTTATTTAGTGCTGTTTGTGCCAAATTATATATAGTTACATCATCCATTGGCGGATTGTGAAGTCCAGCTCTCACGTCACGATAAAATGAATAAACCTGCATGCTCGATTCATTTTATCCTAATCTTCTTTAGAATTTTCACAATATTTTTTGAAATTGTCTAGAATCGCTTGCCAGCCTGCTTCTTGCATCTCAATGGAATTGGTGGTTTCTGCTTCAAAAGCTTCAATTACCTTAGTTTCGTTTTCTTGACTAATAAAAGTGATCGTAGTTTTTCTTCCATCTTCCATAGTATAAGAAATAAACTCATTTACTCTCACTTCATCATAAACTCCATTAAAATCAAATCCAAAGCTACCATCCTTAGCTTCCATTCTTGTAAGAAATCTCCCGCCAACCCTTAAATCATTTTCGGCATGTGGCGCATGCCAGTCATCAGAAGCACTACACCATTTTGTTATATGCTGTGGCTCAGTCCAATATTCCCACACTTTTTCAACTGGTGCATGAATTGTGGTTTCCACCGTTATTGTCACTTTATTACCTGTCTCCATTTTAATTACCGCCGCCTCACTATAATAAATTTAGATTCATAGTTGTATTCGGCGTCCAAATAAGTAATTCCTGCCAGTTCATTATGCTGACGTAGTTTTTTTATCATTAGGGTAAACAAGAGAGTTATTTTTGGTTACTCGCCAGAACACTTTTTGGTGTCCCTTTAAACAAATATTAGTTGTTGCACCAGTCTTCAAATGAGGACAATTTTGAGTATATACTCAAAATACAAATAAGTCCTTATTTCTTTTATACAACTCTTTAAATAATTCGTAATAATGACTATACATTTTTACATTATCTTGTAAAGGCTCTATTACCATTTCATTATATGAAATAAGTTTTCTGCAAGCCTCATCAATCGAATGGTATACCCCGACGCCTACCCCGGCAATAATTGCAGCACCTACACAAGCTTCTTCCCCTGTTTTAGAAGTATACACGGGCTTATTGAAAATATCTGCTTGAATTTGCAGCCATAATTTACTTTTTCCTCCTCCGCCTGATGCAATGACTCTATTAGTCTGAATTCCTAATCCTTCAATAAGATCTAAGGAATCTCTTAGAGAATAAGTCACTCCTTCTATAACTGCCCTCACAAAATGATCATCACGATGTTTTAGAGTCAACCCGAAGAAAATGCCTTTTGCGTTTGGATCTAAATGTGGGGTTCTTTCCCCAGTTAAATAAGGTAAAAAAATAAGTCCTTCACTTCCAGGTGCAATTTTTTCTGCCATTTTTGTTAATGCTCGAAAGTCATTCTCTCTCAAAATGTTTGATTTTAACCAATTCAGGGACAGACCGCTATTTAAACTCGAACCTTGGATATTCCAAGTGTTAGGTTTGATGTGGCAAAATGTATTGGTTCTTAATTGCGAATCATACGCCGGTTTATCAACCATTACCGCAATTTGTCCACCTGTTCCAATATTTGATGAAACAATGCCGGGAAAAATAATACCATTTCCTACAGCCTGCATGAATTGATCACCGCCGCCAAATACAACAGGAGTCCCTTTCTTTAATCCAGTCTCCTTAGCAGCACATGTTGTTATTTCGCCTGCTATTTCACATGGCTCATAACAAGGTGGGAACAATTCTTCTTTAATTCCTAATTTTTTGATTAAAAAAGTGGCCCATTTTCGTTCAGCAACGTCAAATGCAAGAGTACTAGATGCATCAGTTGCTTCCGTTGCAAGCTCTCCCGTTAATCTATAGCGTATGTAATCTTTCGGAAGGAGAATTTTATTGGTTTTCTCATAACTTTCTGGCTCGTTTTCCTTTATCCATAATAAGGATGAAATGGCAAAACCCGTTGAAACTGAATTAAGCATTTTGTCGATTGCATTTTCTTCATAAATAAGTTGATTTATCTTTTCAATTTGGGATTTTGAACGTTGATCAGACCAAATTATAGCTGGGCGAATGACTTCCCCTTTATAATCAACCATTACAAGGCCATGCATTTGACCCGATAACCCGATTCCCCCTATCAAAGATGGATCAACATTTTCTTCTTCCAATAATGTTCTCAATACATTTACAGCTGCATTCCACCATACGTTAGGAGATTGCTCCGCATAACCTATTGTGGGCACTTGAATCAAATAACTTTCTTGTGCTTGTGCAATTACATCCCCTTCTACATCCATTAATATTGCTTTTATACTTGAAGTCCCTAAATCAATACCAATGAGATATTGCATATTTGCTTTCGCTCCTTTAGATTGTTATCTCTATTATGAAGTTTACATGATACGGAGCTTTTTTACCTCATCATCGTCACATGTGTATGACAATTATCCGATTTAGCTAGTAACTTTATTCAGAAGTTCTTAAAAGATAAAAACTGGGTGGCCCCCTTTAATTAATCGTGTAAACCTCATATTGTGGAAGTTCGATTTAACTTGATATTAATAGTAAGTATTTAGAAATTCTTTAATTTCATTGTTAATTTCTACTAAATTTTCTTCGGAAGGAAAATGTCCCATAGTAATTGTTTTGAATGCTGTTAAATTTGATATGACTTTTCTTGCTGCAACGTTTAACCGATTGGCTGGAAAAAAGATATCTTTTTCTCCTGCGATAATCAAAGTTGGGGAGTTGTACCGCATTAATTCCTCCTTCTCCGTTAATTTAGGCATTTCTTGTTCAAGTTTAAGATATTTAAAGATATCTCCAATAACGAGTTTATCAATTTCTTTCATACTATTAGCTGACATAATGCTTGTCATTTTAGTGAGATATTTTTCAGATGAAGATGAAAAAGTATTGAACAGGATCAAAGGGAGTAAGATATTCTTAATCATTTCTAATTTAGAACCTAACTGTATTCCTGCAGGAGAGACTAATATGGAACAATCAATCTTATTTGGCATAAATACCGCAAGCCTTAAAATGATTCCAGCACCATAGGAAGGGCCAATAAATGCACATCTTTCCAGATTAAAATAATTCATTAGTTCTGTTATCCATAAAGCAAAGCTATTATCCTTCGCTGATAACCGATTTTGATCACTATATCCCGGGTGACCGATTGTATCTGGTGCATAAATTCTATACTCTTCTATCAGAGGTGAGAACCAGGATAATGTCATTGGATTAATGCAATTGCCACCTTGAAGTAAAAACAAAGGTTTACCTTTACTTGGACCTGCTACAAGTACATGAGTTTTTCCAAAACTTGTCCTGACATAAAGTCTTTCGAAATCGCAAGTGAAAGTCTTAATATAATTTTCATAGTGTTCTGCAATTTTTCTTTTTCCTTCTTCACTTTTATAAATGGATGTTTTCACTGTATAACACCTCTTTAATCATTACCTTCTATATATAGCTGTAGAATTCTCTACGGAAACCAACCTTTAAAAGTTTCACAGTTATATGAATAATAGTAAGGTGATCCACAACAATTCGGACCTTTGTTAAAAAAGAGCGGATATCCTTAATAGAGGATAGCGTCGATAATTAAAAAATAACACCTTATTCAAAATCAAGTATCTTTCTTTTTTTCTTAACATAAAAACAATACAAATTAGCCTTTGTATAAAAATAAGCAATAAACTCACACACCTGTCTACTCCCCCAATTAGATAGATTTGTAATGTAATAGTTCTATATGGTCGATGGAGCTCAGCGTGGCGATTTTACGGGTGTGTTCTTCTTTACCAGTCGAATGATTTAAAACAATGGTCTTGGCTGGGAGAGATAAAAACGAAAGAAAGAGATTTCGGTTTTATGTAGGAATGTCCTGACTACTTTAAGTTACAAAATCATGGAATTCTATTATGTTAATATTCTATCACACTAGATTACAAGTCTCCTTTTTCTCCCTCTTATCTAAATTGGTACGATAAATGATGAGAAGTCTGTTATATTTAAACTAAACTAATTAACTTAATTGCCGTGCGATATAATCCGCCGTTCGAATCGCTAATGCAACTGTAGTCAATGTCGGATTGGCAGCTCCTGTGTTAGGTAATATACTATTGTCAGCTACATAGAGTCCGGACATGCTATGGACTTGACCAAAGCGGTTGGTTGTTGAGGTGGATGGATCATCGCCCATTCTGCACGTTCCCATTACATGAAAGTCGATTCCAGGAGAGCTTAAACAGATTTCAGGCTGCATACTTGATCCTAAAGCAGCAGCAGCTTTAATGATACTTTCGTTCAATTGGGAAATGATCAACTTATCTTTTGCGCTGAAGGCAAAATTAACTTGAATTTCTGGAACCCCGTACTTATCCCTTCTGTTCGGATCTAGGAAAAGCATGTTTTCATAACGAGGTTCTACCTTGCCAAAAGCATACGTTTCAACATTATGTTCTGCTGTTTGATTTAGTATTTCATATCCCTTTAAGATGTCAAACTGAATTTGATAGGGATGGCTTTCCGTTTGCGGTATCAGAAGATGGATCACCTGTAAAGTATTCTGGGTATCAATTAGAGGTCGATTCACTTGGAAGCTGGATCTCAAAAAAGAATGAATGGTTAAATAATGACCAATTGCCCTTCCCTTAATCCCGGAGGAAAGCAAGAGGCGCGGGCTCTGAAAAGCATTTGCCGAAAGGATTATGTTTTTCGCTTTTAATTCATAAACTTTTTTCTCAGGAGTCATTACTTTGATACCTGTGACTTTTTCTTGGACAGTAAGTATTTGTACGGCTCTTGAATTGATCGCCAAATCAAACGGCCGTTCCATAAGTGCTGAGGCTAAAAATGAAATGGAACTGAAATTTACGACTGGCCCATATTTGGCCGGTTCCAGATTAAGGGCTTTCGGAGTAACAGTTGTTTCAGGAAAACCACCTTCCCAAAGACGTTCAAGGAATGTATATGTAAGCGGGTATGTTGTTTTTGAAACCAACATCATTTGTTCAGCGATATTATAATAAAACTCCAGTTCTTTTCTATTTATAGGATAATTATTCCATTCAGAATCGTACATACGAGGGCTGGCAAGTCCCCAAAACAAAGTCATTCCTCCAAGTGCGATAATTTCCCTCGCACCAGGCAACTCGGGTAGAAGATAACCAATTGGCCTTAAAATTTTTGGATTTAAGAAATAGTTATTGAAACTGCTCGCTAAAGTAGGAAGGTTCCCTGCATGAGTTTGTAACAAGATTGGTCCTGCTTCCACAACGCCGATCTTTTTATCAGTATTCCTAAGTTGCTCACATAACCTCCAGATAGCTGCTCCTCCCCCTGCCCCTGTTCCGACAACGAGCACGTCATACTCAATTTGAGCCATCTTATCTAAAGAAGCAAGTGGAATAAATTCATCCTGTAATTTCGTCGGTAACAGAGGAGTGCAGGAGGGAATATTGGGAAAAACTCTGATTGGCACTGTTGGAGAGGGAATGTTGACCTTGTGACCGCCGATATTTAAATCGGTCCCGGGAATGTGGGGATTTTGGTAGATAAGCTGGTCTATTTGGATTCGATATTTTTTTGCAATGGTTTCTAGTGTATCTCCATTAAATGCCGTAATAATCTTCATTATTTACTCACCCCTATACTGAAAGACTACTTTTATAATGTATATAAACCACGTATATTTTTTATGATTTTTTTTGCGTTGTCGTACCCTCTTCAGATAGATAGAAAAAGGAGATTTCGCAAAGAAAAATTAAGCGGACTTTCCCAGCTTGAATACAGAGAAAGACCGCAGCTTTAAATATAAGGCTAAGTGCAATTGATTTTAGTTTATAATAAAAAAGAGAGTATTCTTTAATGACAGTTGTATGAAACCAGGCCGACATCAATTGGAACCCTTACGTAAAGCCGCCTTCTTCACGACCAGCAAAGAATCGCATAAGCATATTTACCATTTGACTGCAAAAACACTATAAGAATGATAATTGGCTAGAGCCATCCCGTCAGTTCTGGTCAGACAGACTCTCTGTACTTGAACATTTTTTAGATGAGGAGGAATGACGAATGTTAGCAGTAATAGAAAAAGTAGAGGATGGCTATGTCGCCAGGTATGATCGACCATTAAAACATTCAATCGAAAAGGTATGGGCTGCTTTAACGGAGAATGATAAGCTGGCAAGATGGATGCCAAATCTCCAAGTAGAAGACCTCCGAAATGGAGGAACCATCAAATTTGATATGAAAGACGGTTCCGGCACATTTATTGATATTAAGATTTTAGATTTCGAAGAATATTCCGTGTTGGAATACGAATGGGGTAAAGACCGTGTTCGCTTTGAGTTATATCCCAAGCCTGAAGGCTGCCTGTTAGTATTAAAAGAGTTTATAGGTACAATAACGGATCATACATCAAAAGATTTATCAGGTTGGCATGTTTGCCTTGATGTTTTTTCCGCTTTGCTAGATGGTCGCTTTATAGAGTTTCCAAAAGGTGAATGGGAAAAATGGTATGAAAAGTATGATATAGCAGTTAAACAGATAGAAAAGTGACCATCGATTCTTCAAAACCACTCTACTTATTAGAGTAGCAGATTATATTATGAATCAATTAAAATAAATATACACTAAGAAGTTCCAAAAAATTTTTACACATCGTAAATGACCTGGTTGCAGGTTAGAGTGACAGAAGCGTCAAAGAAGGAAAATAAGTGGAATAAGAAGAACCAGTTAATTAATTGGACTTAAGTATCCTTTGATTTTATTTTCTTTCCTTTTAGTAACGTTATTAAGGTAATGAAAATAAGAGGAAGTACGGCAACAATCGTAATAAACAGCGGCCAAACGACCAAAACGATCTCTGCATGCTCAATTTCTGATTTATACATCGTGAGTGAAAGCAGCAGCGCTACAAATGAAACAGGAAAAATAATGATCCGTTCATCATGCAATTTGAACACTCTTGAAAGGGTCTCTTTCAGAATAAAAAGTGTAATGGATGCCTTCATATAGGAACCCACAATTAAGGCTATTCCAATAAAAGATTCAATTCTCGTAATAATCTCTCTTATATTAATCAAACGTGCAAGTTGAAACACTGAAAATTTAAAGGTACTGGCGAGCGGACCCAAAGCCATAATCGAGCAAACAACAGAGATGACGAACATGAAGCCTTGTATCAGCAAGACTAAAAACATATATTTTTTCAATGAGTTGTTCTTTTCCTTACGAACGAAAGGAAGTATTAATGAAAAAAGAACCAGTTCTGAATAGGGAAAGCCTAAAACCAAATAAGAACCATGAATCACTGGTTTCATTCCATCTGGAAAGACAGGCAATAGATTTCCCACTTGATAAAATGGAATGCTCAATATTAACACAGTTACTGAAAATAAAACCATGTAGATTAAAAGCATGACAAACATTCTCGTCATTACTTCTATACCTGATCTTGCTGTCATTGCAGACACAAGTAAAATCAAGGAATGAAAGACATAAGGAGGTGTTTCCCTCATCATAGCATTTGTAAGAAATCCTCCTATATCTACGACGATATTCGATAGCATTAATAGAAGAAGAAGTATAATTGGGATGGAAATACATAGTGTAACCCACTTCCCTAACATTTTGCGGCTGTAATCGATAAAGGTTAAATCAGGATTTTTGCGATATAAATAATAGACGCATGCTAAAAGGAATATCCCATATCCATTCCCAATTATGACAGAAAGCCACGCCCCATTGCCCGCTGCATCGGCTAAAGGCTGCGGCATGTTGATAAGAGAAGAACCAAGCATAAAAGAAAGAAATAAACATGCCATTTGCCCGCTGCTAACCGTTTCCTCTTTCCTCATCCTCTTTCCTCCCTTTTGTAAAACAATATGATTATTTAGAAGATGACATCAAATAATCCACAATTTGTTGGGCAGGCTTGCCAAAGATAAAGTGAACAAAATCATCTAGAGTTGGCCATTCTAAATCCATTACAAAAACAAGACTTAAATATATGACCGAAATCATCAACGTTCCATAAATGATCCGTTCACGGCGATTTGCTTGTTTTAATTTCGGAACGTCGTAAAGTATCATTCCCAAATATATGATCATTAGAACGAGAGTTTTTTCAAGCAATGTCTATTCCTCCGTTACTTTTTCACCAAGGGGCATGCCTGTACCTTGAACTTTGACTTCAACATCAACTACAAATTTGATGTCGGCAAAAATGTCGTCCCAATCTTTTTCCCACTTTTTCCACAACGCCGGGTCTTGTTGATAAAGTTTATTCCCTATGCCAAAAACATCTGCTTTCTTTTCCTGTAAATGTTCGATCTGTGTTTCTAGGTCCTCTTTTACCATTTTTTTAATATGATTTTCTAATTTTTTGATTTCTTTTTTAGTAGTTATAGATGTACATCGCAGTTCACCAACCACTCCCTCTATTTTAGTCAGCATATGTACTGTGGGAGGTTTTTCGGAGAATTTGGGTCCTATTTTTGTATGAATAGAACGAATCTCCAGCGTTTCCTTTTTCCGATTCTTTCCACTTCCTTCATCCACACAAGGGAACTCAATAACCCCTAGTTTAAATTCATTTGTTAACATAAGAATTTTCTGAACATCATCTGATGTTAAGCGATCAACCATCTTCCCTTTACTAATTACAGCAGCACCACTGCTAAATGAAGATTTTTGTTGGTCCTCAGTCGTTTCAATATACGGAATCATTGTAGTTTTGACTTTACTATTTAGTTTCAGCAAGGTATCGAATAGCAGGGCTCTGTTTGTCTTTCCAGCAACATTTGCGCTGTTTTCTATAATGGTCCTTAGTTGCTGACCCATTGAACGCTCGATAAATGGTTTTTGTTTCCAATAGTCAGCAGCTTTTCCCTTGGTAATTATAATAAGCATATTGAGCCGTGTTTCATGGTCACGATAAAAATAGTCAAGAACCTCCCCTATATCATGTTCCTTAGCAAATTGTTCCCCAATTAAAACAATTCGCATGTGACTCCATTGGGCCCTTCTCCCAAAATAACGTGGTAAGTCCCGTGCTGCATCAAAAAGGCTCTCATTTACTGTTTTTATATTTATATATGGGGGTTTACCCCCTCCCGCACCTGCTCCTCCAACAGTTTCCATTGGTGAATATACTTGAGCGTTTAATTCAATGCTGCCGTCTTCTGTTTGATCTAAACTTACCCCCATTAAAAAACCAACCTCGGTTAATTCCATACTGTTCCAGCAACCTGTTAAACAGATTAATAAGCAAATAATAAGTAATGCTTTAATGGAGATAGAGTTCATGTTCTACCATACTTTCTTAGGAGATTTAGATTGCAGATCACTTCTTCGCGGTGAATTCCACAAAGATTTAAGCGGTGCTCTTATTAAAACATCGAGTAGCTGCCTCGGTCTGAATGGAGTAAGTGGACTAAAGTATGGTTGTCCCAGTGACCTTAAATACGTTAAATGTAACATAATGAGAACGAAGCCGATCATGATCCCAAATCCGCCTAATACAGCAGCTAAAATCATCAATGGTAATTGAAGAAGTCGAATGCCGATGGCAATGCTGTAATGAGGCATCGCAAAAGAAGCAATTCCAGTTAGTGCGACTAAAATGACAATGGCTGGAGAAGCGATGTTGGCATTGATGGCGGCCTCCCCAACAATCAATGCTCCAACGATACTTACCGCTGATCCAACCGGTCTTGGCAAACGAATACCAGCTTCTCTTAATAATTCAAAGAAAAAAATCATAATTAAAACTTCAAGAAAAGCGGGAAATGGGAGCCCTTCTCTTGTATCAAGAATAGCCATTAATAGGTTTGTCGGGATAAGTTCGGGATGAAAAGTAGTTAAAGCAATAAAAGCACTAGGTAATGTTAAGGCCATGAAAAATGCTGCCATTCTTAATACTCGAATAAAGGATGAAAAAATGACTCTATGATAATAATCCTCACTTGCTTGAAAGAATTCGGTGAAAAGTCCGGGGCAAATTAATATGGTTCCCGTACCTTGCACCATTACGATAATCCTTCCTTCTAATAAGCTGGAAATGGCTACATCAGGACGTTCAGTCGTTCGATATTGGGGGAAAGGCGAATAGGTTGAATCTTCAATTAATTCTTCAATATTTGCTGTTTCCAAAATGTCCCCTTGTTTAGCAGAATCGATCCTTTTTTTGAATTCAGCCAGCGTTTCCTTATCGACGGTTCCCTCGAGGTAACCAAAAGCAACCTCCGTCCTAGTAGCTCCTCCTGCTCTAAATTTCTCAATTTTAAAATTAGGGTTTTGTAATCGGTTTCGTAATAACCCGATATTTCTTTTCATCTGTTCAACTGTACCTTCTCGGGGACCTTTAACAACAGATTCCGATACAGGTTCTGTCACATTCCGCATGTTAATTTGTTCCGCTTGGGAATAGGATAACACTTTGTCCCAGCCATCAAAAAAGATTACAATATATCCTTGTAAAATGTTGCTTACAGCCTGATTAAAACGATCAACAAGAACAGCATTTTCAGAAGAAATACCATTTTGATTAAAAAAGTTTATAACCTCTTTCGTGGAAATCGTCGTAGCTGGACCAACTTCATGAGGTACCAAATCCTGCATCGATTTTTTCATATAATTCACTGATTTTTCTTGCACTAAAGTCGTGAAATACACTGAAAAAGCCTTATGTTTTAGATCTGGTCCGTATTGCCAAGGGAAAACTTTCAGATCTTCACAATTAGAAAAAATATCTTCTAACCGCTTTTGATTTTCCGATAAATTAGTTGAGATTGTTGTATCATTTGTAGTCATTACCCTAACCTCTTTTTTCCTTTATTGTTATATTGTGATATAAAGGTTAGGGATTTATTCACCATCAATCTTTCTATTCAGTAAGTGTAAGAAATGTTTATCGATAGGATACTTTTTGGGGGGAAATCGGGGGTTAACTGTATTTTCCTTTCCATCTTTCTGTTGACCTTAAATGTCTGTCTTAAAATGGCCAAAAAACGGTTCAGCTCCATGGGGAGATGCAGCCCATCTTATGGCATTCGCAATGACTCTTATTACCTCTTTTTGATAATAAATCGGATGCCTCTCATGTCCCGGTTGGAAGTAAAAGATCTTTCCAAGTCGCCTGTGAAATGCACAGCCGCTTCGAAACACTTCTCCCCCTTCGAAGGAACTAATAAATACAAGCTGATCAGGGGCAGGTATGTCAAAAAATTCTCCATACATTTCCTCCTGCGGGATTTCAATATACTGACCGATGCCTTCTGCTATGGGATGAGCTGGATCTACAACCCATAATATTTCTTTCTCTTCAGTTTCCCGCCATTTTAAATCACAGCTTGTGCCCATTAACATTTTAAATATTTTCGAAAAATGTCCCGAATGCAGAACGATCAATCCCATTCCATCCAGGACCCTTTCATAAACTCTTTCAACAATTTCATCCGCTACTTTCTCATGGGCTAAATGTCCCCACCAGATCAATACATCTGTATGTTTCAGCACTTCTTCTGTTAAACCGTGCTCTGGCTGATCAAATGTAGCCGTTCGGAGCTGAAAGCCATACGGAATAAGGCCGTCAGCTATTGTTTTATGAATCCCATTTGGATAAATAGCAGCTACTTCAGGATCCTTCCGTTCATGGATAAATTCATTCCAAATTGTTACCTTAATCGTTCTCATTTTAATCGTTTTATCTCCAAACGTTATTTGAATCATGTTTAGCCTCCCCTCTCACTAATATGACTAATATCCTGTATAACGAATGGACTTAATTAATGAAAAGAATGATAACAGTGTATTATATGTATGATCCTTTTAAAAAATAATGGTAGGCTTTCAAAAAAGGTGATAAACTTAATCATTTGCTTTTTGTTTCGATTATGGATGATTCAGCTTTGATTGGCATGCTTAGTTAATAAGTAGATTTTCTCCGTTCATTTGTCTATCTAGACTGGCACTTTTAATATTCTTATAAACCAAAAAGTATAAAAACTCATTTGCAATATATTATTGCAAATGAGTTTTCTATAACTAGCTGACATCTAGCTTTGTTTTAAAATATGGCTTGTTTTAATAATTTTAATTTAATTATTATGCTCAAGGCAATGATAAACCGCCATCATATCTCGTTTATTTAACTCACGAATACGATTGAAAATTGGAATATCTGCAACAGCCTCATGATTTAAGCTTTCAGCAACAACATCACTTACTGTTCCAGTTAACCATGTTTTTACTTGTATGCCTTCAACAAGTTCATTAAGGCCATCATCATTGATGCCACTTGCATAACAACTTACACAAGGAATTGTTAATTTGTACACGCCATCATGCAGATTATCTTCAGAAATCACTTTCTTTCCTTTACAGAATGGACAAGGATGGCTTTTTTTAATTTTATTAATTTGGGTAACTAATTTTTTGTAACCAAATGCTTCATAAACATATGTTAGTTTTTTGTATTTTCCATTTGTGAAATACTTATCTATGATCGTTTCTCTTGTTTCATTGATAGTAGGAAAATCACAGATGGTCACTTGATTATTGTTGCTAAAGGATTCGATATTGTCTTTGATTGTGTCCCAGAATGGTAAGACATTTTGCAATACCATTTCATAACCCGTAAAGCTTGCTTGTTCTAATTCAAACATTTTCAGTGCGACTTGTGTTTTTCTAGGAAGTAAAGAGACATCTTCTGTCAAAATCATATCGCCGCCTACAATTGATCTCAGTTTGACGAGTGCAGGTAAATCACCTGCTATTTTTAATACTTGATCAAGGGACAGATTGATCATTTCACGAATATCTGTGTCTCCAAATTTAAGAAGTTTATGGTGGTTTAAAACTGTACCCTCACAAATTGGACAGGTAATCATCTCTTTTGATGCTTTCATATGCTCTTTAATAATCGATTTCGAAATGACAATATACCCACCAACAATAGTATTAAAACCTACCCATGTTCTACGTGCCTTGCCTTTCTTATCATAAAATGACTTTTCAAAATACCCGTACCAAAATGTATGCTTTTCTTCATCTGACATCTCATTATAGCTTTTCGTCAGGTCAAACCCTAACTCATTCTTAATCTCTTCAAATAGAAATTCTAATTTTGGATATTGATAAAATTTTAATACTTCCATTACTTCTGGATAGAATAGACCATCCCAGAATGGAACGTTTTTGTCCTGAATAACAACATCTTTATCAAATATTTCAATCTCAAGACGCCCCGAGCATGATGGACAATGATTGTCCTGAGAAAAGAAATCGAAGCTTTTCGTATCTTTATTGGTCGGATGCGCCGCTATAATATGGTTCATCATGCCGCCAATTTCATAAAGGAAACTATATTGACTATACAAATGTCTTTCAAGATCAATGGCAATGACAGGTGCTATTTGTTTAGAATCGTATTCACCATAAATCAAACGGGCCATTGATGATAAGCTTTTTAAAATACCGCCCTTATAAACATTTTCTGCATTTTTAAAATAGTCGATATGATTTTCTTTTAAAAACGAAATGCCATTTTGGGATTTGAGTGTAGACGAAATAGGCGATGGAAGTGCGATATCTTCCCTATTTTTAGTCTCATAATATTCATAATGACTAACAATATCAAGATGCGTGACAGGTTCATTCTTTCTTTTACCAAAATCAACAATAAAATCAGAACTTTCCATCATATAGGCATTATGTTCAATCATCATGATTGAAACTGATTCATCTTGTAGAATACCCCTGATACTATCAGTGAATTGATTTAAAATATTTTGTGATAATCCTTTTGAAGGTTCGTCAAAAATGAAAAGTGTTTGAGGATTTCTAGAATTTGCAAACAGTTCCGAGACTAAATGCACACATTGAAATTCACCAGTCGATAATGTTTGCGTCTTTCTATTTAAAGTCAAATAACCTAGTCCAAGTTTGATCAATAAGCTCAAACGTTTATGTGCGATATCTTCATTTGGAAGTTCATCAATGATATCTTCAATTGAGCGATCGAAAATATCATCAATTGCCTCACTATATTTTGTGATTTTCTTTTTAATATCAAGAAAAGTTGCAACAGTTGACCGACTTGTAATGGATTGGTTTCGATCTTGTCCAACCATAACGAGTTTATCTTTTTTGTACCGCTTCTGAAAATCTTTGGCAATACATTCGTTGACAAGTGTTGATTTACCACATCCAGACTCTCCGGTAATGGTTACAAGTCTATTTTTTGGTATTTTAATTTCAGCCATTTGAATATTACGACAATATAATTCATGAAATTGATAGTAATCTGTTGGCTCTTCCTCATTTCGTCCTGAGTATACTGGTTTTGGGCGCGGTGATTTATCCACGATTTTTCCGCCGTATTTACCACTGCCAGGTCCAAAGAATACACGGGTCTCCGTTGTATCGAGCACTATATCAGAATGGTCAATAAGCCAAATTTGATTCTTATAGCCTAATTTTTTAATTTGTTCTAAAATTTTAAGTAATGTTTTGTGATCAATTCCGACTGATATTTCATCAATGATAATGACAGTATTTTCACTTACAGCCATGAATTCTGCGAGGTAAAGTCGTGTTAATTCTCCACCAGACAATGTACCCATAATTCTGTTTAATGTTAAGTAACCAATATTCATACTGATTATGTTTTTAAGAATATGTTGTTTTTCTTCACTAATATTTAAATCTTCGGATAGCGAAAGAATAATTTCAATACTTAAGTTGTTAATATCTGATATACTATGCGGTTTACCAAATAAATCGATTGTATATTGCTGAACCTCCTCGTTATAACGCCTTCCATTACACTTTGAACATTCGACATTTTTGTTAGTACCGCGGCCTTTACACTTAGAACACCAGCCTAATTCATTATTAAATGAAAAGACTTCTGGAGAAAGATCGTATTTTTCAGCGAGTCTTACACGAATCTCTGTAAATACGCCAGTATGCGTGCCAATTGTTGAACGTGGATTAGAAGAAATGGATGATCTTCCAAGAAAAAGCACTAAAGGCATTTCTTCCATATTAATGGCACTGAAATTTGTTTCCATAATATTAGGGAATAAATACTGATATTCAGCCTTTGGCAATAATGAAACGAGACGTTTCTTAGACTCTTCACCAATTGTCTGACAAAAAGTTGTTTTACCAGATCCAGATAAACCAGCAATGCCTAACGATTGATCAGCTGGAAGCGCTGCATCTAATTTGTTAATATTATTCGCAATTAATTGATTTATTTTCATTGTGATCTCCTTACAATTCTCTTAATTTAGTATTGCCATGTTTGCTAAATGACAATTATTACAATACTTGTGATTTAACTTAATTCTTTATTCCATTAAAAATGAGGCTTTCCATGTTCGGGGAAGCTCCCGATTGCGGAATAGAGGACATGCCGGTTGAGCTGCAATCTTACTAAAGCACCCGTTAGACATGGGAGGGAAAGCCGCCAGTTGCGTCGTGTGCAATGAGTGCATTATATATAGAATATTTGCGTTACCGACTCCTTTATTCCCGCGTGCCTTTATGTAGCCTTTATTATTAGTACTTTGATCTGAAAATTGGGTTGAAATTCTGCGAATAAGCGAGCATTTACGAGTAAATTGAATCTATCTGAGGGAGTTAAGCACAATCCTTTACAAACTATATACTTATTTTATCAAAAAGGGACGTTATTTTTGACGCAAGGTAACCATTCAAAGCAATGTGGGCGCATGAGTCACTCAATTCTAGCGTCATCATCATTTTACCTTGAAGAATATTTTCTTCCAGATTGTGTTGTGTCATAGTAGAACTAGGGTTAAGGAGTCGATAACATATCTACTGTTGGCAAATAATTGTTTCTTTAATACTCATCACTATCCATTCTTAACTAATACCCAAAAAAGACATCCTTTTTGATATTCCGTTTTGGAATATTATGATTTTTTAAATAAATAGAAATAGAATCTACCATTGACTTCGGTCCTGCTACAAAGTACTTACCATTGTTCTTATATAAAGTGCTCAACTTATCTATCTCTTGATGTAAGTCATCCCTTGAATCAAGGTAAGTTACACTTATTGAAATATTGTTAGCCATTTCATCAAGTTCATCTTTATATATGTATGACTTTTTGCTTTCCATATAGAGTAGGTGTATTGACTTCTCGTTGCCATTTCCTTCCTCCTTTATTTGTTTTAGTATCGATCGAAATGGTGTAATTCCGATTCCACCTGCAATTAGAATTGAAGGACTGTTATCTTTTAAATAAAATGACCCTACAGGCCCACTCATACGAACTTTCATTCCCTGTTTTAATTCTAACATCGCTTTCTTAAAATCACTTGGGTCATCACTGATACCAATTGTTATTTTAACAACGTTCTCTTTAGGAGCAGACGCCAAAGTGAATGGTCGAGTAGAATTTTTAATAGACTTATGAGTAATATTAAACAGACCATGTTGCCCTGCTTTCCAGGTTAAATCTTTATCTTTTTCAAATAGAAAAGTATATACACCTTCTGATTCTTTGTAGCTTTCTAACAATAATAATTCTCTCTTTTTGAATATTGGTAAAATATCTTGAAAAACACTCATTTCCCCATCTCCCTTTTAAATAGCTATCCATATTTATATGAAACAGTTTACATTTGCTATTGCGAATTCTTCGAAAGACCGTGGTTTTCTCCCTATGAAATAAAAACATCCGTTCACTTATACGGCCAGCCATTCCCCAATTATGGCAGCGATGGGAAGGAGATTAAAGTCATTTTTCCATCTCCATTTTGCAAAAGTATCCGATCTGTTAATGCGTTCCACACTTCTCAATAGAACTTGTAAATTGAAAATCTAATGATACATACATCTGATTTCATTTTTTGTCCGATAAAAGACAAGGCTTATAAAGACGCTCTTAACAATGATTTTATCAGTCTACTACCCTTGTATCAATAGAGTGTACACTCTATTGATATATAATTGACTAATTTTAACTGAATAATTACAGAAATAAGATGATGCTGTATGAAAATTGCGAGAGGTAGAGAATTGCTTACACCGGAACAGCGACAGGCCTTTTGCAAATTCCTCAAAATGAATGGGTGCTAGGAACCTACTACACTTAGCAGGGAGTCGCTTGGGAATGTATCAATGGTTGTATGGATGGTCCACCGCAAATTGTTCAAACTGTTTTCTTGGGCGGTTTGGCACGGTTAGCCAAGCTTTTTGGATATCGAATATGATTATGCACGAAAGAGAGTAAGAGAGTGGGAGAAATTTCTATGTATCCTATTCAAAAAACCGGATTCCTTAACATTCTGAAATCCGGTGAGAAAAATACCATGGCTAGACCAGGGGTACTCATATTACAATACAAAGAGGTATTTCCCGTTATATGGAAATACTATCAATAACCCCAATAATATGGCACCAAATCCAATGAACTGGGTTCATGTAATGATGACTTTGTTTCAGGAGCAGCCTGACGCTGCTCCTCTTCACTGGAGAAATTTATAAGTTATTCGTCTGGATGTTAATGTCATTAAACTTAGGTTATGGCTAATTTCTATATTTTTATCACCTTCAATCCTTTAACATGCCTAGAGTTATTCCAGCAATTTACCGACTAAATATCCCCAAGAAACTATCTTAGTCATTTCCTATCAAACTATTTCATTTAAACAGATCTTCTCGAATAGGAGTAAATGTATCAAGTAAAATAGATTCCTCCAGAGCCATTACACTCTGGAATTTATTTTACATTTAACTACCTTCTTTCGCTCTTTTCAGATGGATTCTGTTTTTGTTTTGGTTACGGTTAAGCCTTCTGCTTTTTTAAATACTTGATTCGCTGTCCACATGATCATAAAAGCTAGCAAACTAACACTGAAAAAAGGAATCACGCCAGGTACAATCGTTAAAATAAGATATAAAATGAATATTCCAATCATCATTCCGAATGTGAAATGAGGATAGGAAGCACCTAAAATGAATGCATATTTCAAATACATACCTATTTTCCAATCGTAATGTACGTAAACCGGAAAAATATAAAGTAATACAATTAGAAACAAGAAGCTAATGACTAAAACGCCAAACCTGATTAATGTGAAAAAAATGCCTTCAATCGGAATGAATGCTAGGTCAACATATAAAATAAAGCTGAAAATAACTAAGACCGCTCCAAGAAAATTTGATTTCACAAATTCCTTACGATAGGTTTTCCAAAAGACAGAAAAAACCGAAAACTCATTTTTTCCTAGCACCCATTTGCGTATGACTGCAAAAAGAGCTACGGTAGCCGGCATAATCCCCAAGAGTACGAGTCCTGTCAATGTAAATAAAAGCCAAAGGAAGTTTACATATGCAAGCCGTGAAATCCATTCACTTATTCTGAAAAATCTACCCGAAAGCCCACCTAATCTCATATACGCCCCTCCCATAGATCAGAGTTATAGAAAAAATCTATATGTTTACTTCGTTTTCAAGCTTTAACATACTTTGGATATTTATTGGTGCTTTTTCCTTTACTGATCTCCATATCGCTTCACCTGCAGCAATGGAATAAGCTCCAGCAACTGTTCCTGCCAAAATGTCATATTGTCTTCGCGGGTCTGCGCCTAAGAAAATATCCTCTAACAGAATCGGGTCCCCTCCACCATGGCCTCCCGGCGTTTGAACAACATGAATGATTTCCTTCGATCCAAATAAAGGATAGTATTCGATCGTCTGTTCGGGTACTGGAAACGGAACTCGGCTAGGTGCATGAAATTCTTGTGTTTCAATTCTGCCTTTTGTGCCATTAATAGCCAGACGGTACCCTTCATATGGCAGGGAAAAATTAATCGAATAGCTTAAAAGAGCGCCTTTGTCATACTTTACGGTCGCAGTATATGTGTCTTCGATGTCAATTTCGGAATCAAAAATACAGGCATCCGGGCGATAATTTGTATAATTTCCCGCCCTCATTTCTTTCATCGTATAATGATCATCTGCCACATTTATCGTTTCACTCCTCGAAGTCCATCTCATAAAGTAATCACATTTATGCTTGACATGACACGTACCACAAAAACGATGATCTTCCTTAGATGGGTTGAGTTCACCTTCTGGGCCATAATAATTCAAAGCTCCAAACGCAAAGACGTCGACAGGCTTTTGATCCAGCCACCAATTAATTAAGTCTATATGATGGGTTGATTTGTGAATTGAGAGTCCACCGGAATACTTTCGTCTCCTGTTCCATCGTTTGAAATAGCTCGCACCATGATACGTGTCGATATACCAGTTTAAATCGACTGACGTGATTCGACCTATCTTCCCTTCTAGTAAAAGTTCTTTAATTTTTCTGTGGATTGGACTGTAACGATAATTGAATGTAACCGTTACTTTGCCTTTACTGTCAGCCTCTGCCTTTAGTACCTTTTTAACATCCTCAACATTTGTGACCATTGGTTTTTCCGTAATCACATCTAGGTCATAAGCAAGACCATTTACGATGTACTCTACATGTGTATCATCTCTGCTTGCGACAATTAACGCATCTGGTTTCGTTTCCTCAATCATTCTTCCAAATTGTTCTGGTATATATGTAGGTACGTTGTTTATTTGTGGATACTCTTTCTGACAAGCAGTGAATCTATAAGAATCATAATCTAATAACGCAACGATTTGATTGTTAGCCGCGAACTCATTTAGTAAAGGTTTTATAAACATTTTCATCGCTCTGTTGCTTAGGCCGCAGATCGCATATTTTCTCATCAAAACACCTCTTTTTTATTTTTATTAATCAATCCAGATAAAATAGTAAAAGCTTCATCTTGAAACTACGCGTACTTTGGAATAACCCCGACCATTTGGTTGAAATATCGTTATTTTGATTTTGTGCTAAAAAAATCGGCAATGCATAGTTCTCCTAAATAATCTTTTCCTTAAAAAATTATGAATGCAGCTTTTCCATCTCCATACAAGCAAGAATAAACGCTCCTGCACCATGTAAGTCGTTTTCACTACGTTCACGGCTTATATAATAATCGTAAATACCAATTGAGGTACCGACACAAATATCCTTAATGACAACAGAATGGGGTGTCTCTTCAATTTTGTGGTCTAACAAACCTTGAAATCCCTTTTTTGCAATTTCTGCATATTCCGAACCAACATACTTATTCATAACGGCTTTCGCAATTGTATAAATGAATAAACTGGAAGCAGAAGACTCAAGCCAATTATCTACTCGGTCTCCCTTGTCCACCACTTGATACCAAAGACCTGTACCGTCATCCTGATATTTGGACAGGGCGGCAACTAAATTTTGAATGACACCAATCCATTCTAATCGTTTCGGATGGTCCTCAGGTAATAAGTCAATCATATCGATAACCGCTAAACCATACCATCCCAGTGATCTCCCCCATATTTCTGGGGCTGTGTTTGTCTCTTTATTCACCCATGGCATTTTACCTTTTTCATCCCAGCCATGATAATACAACCCTGACTTTTCATCCTTCGTGTGCTTTCTCATTAACTCTTCTTGGTGTATGACCATTTGGATTAATTTAGGTTCATTGAATTCATTTGCATACTCTAAGGCAAACGGTCCTCCCATGTATAACCCGTCCAGCCACATTTGGTACGGATATTTATCCTTATGCCAAAAGCCGCCTTCGCTCGTTTTATTTAATGTATTGTACAAGCTTCTAAGTTTATGAGCTGCTATCTTATATTTTTCATTTCCTGTTTCCTTATATAATGAAAACAATAGCAAGCCTGCTTGGATAGAATCTAATTCGTCCCTCCTAAAATAGAAATTCCCATTCTCATCGACTAAATGATCGACATATTGTTTGTAGTATTGATAATATTTCTCGTTCTTTGTCTTTGCCCACACTTTCATCATTCCACATAAGAACACTCCTTGATGATAATGCCAGCTGCTTGCTGGGGGCAGCTCTGAAGGGGGAAATTTGTTCATTAATGTTTCTGCTAATTTTTCTGCCCAATAAAGGGGGGTTTCTACTTTAACATTTTCGTTCATTTCTATTTCTCCTCTCTATCTCATCGAATAACAAGCAAGCTTATATTTTTGTTCCATTTAAATGAAAGCGATAACATTTTCATGTTTTTAAAAGATACGATCCTCTCCTCTTCTTCCATCCTCCTGATTCTAAAGTAGCTTATAAAAGATATGACATCTATAATCATCATGACAGTTAAGTGGATCTTGGGTATGAATGGATACTTTCAATTAAAAAAGTGATCTATTGAATATGATCTAAGATAATGATTATACCCAATCACTGCTCTTTTCATATATAATTAAATTAAAAAATTTCTAATTTTCAAAAAACAAAAATGTAAGGGGGTTCATATGAAGAAAAGATCAACCAACTACTATTTTCGCTTGATTACCTTTATCATCCTTTTAACGACTGTTCCTGTTATCATTGTTGGATTATTTTCCTATTTAAAATCTTCTGAGGTTATTCAATCAAATGTTGCGAAAGAAAAACAACAAAGCATTTATCAAGTTCAAACCAACATTGAACTAGTTTTAAAAACCGTTGATCATTCCTTAACAAATTTTGTTTCTTCTTCTCAACTTACGGACACGCTAGCAGAGCCATTAATGCCAACCCAATTTCAGCTATATAATCGGGTGAGAGAAGAATTAAGCCACCTGCAAACATATGATACGGGATTGAACGATGTGTTGTTAGTCAGTCTTCAGGAAAATTGGATTATTAATAACAGCGGCCTTCAAAGACTTAATACGACACAAGCAAAGGAGATTCAGAATAATTATCTCTCATTACCAACAAAATCCACATGGTTGATGGAAAAGAAAAACAAGCTGTTATTTAATCCTGATGTAAACGAATCCTGTACGTATCACATGAATCTCGTTAAACAGCTGCCTCTTAATAGTGTAAGGAAAACAGGAGTTGCTGTTGCAACCATTCCTATTTGTGAATTTTCAACGATTACTTCTCAAAATCTTGATGTAGAAACGACCGTCATTTTAAATGAAGAATTCCAAGTCGTTGGTCATAGTACATTTAAGAATATCGGGAAAGATTTTTCCAACCATGAACTAATAAAAAATTTGCAAAATATTGAACAGCGTTCAGGTCAATTTAATATGGATATTGATGAAATCGGTTACAAAATTACTTTTCGAAAATCAGACTATAATGATTGGACTTATCTCTCTTTAATCAAAATAAAAGACCTAAATCAACAATCGAGTTCCATCGGTTGGTTTACATTTTTTATTTGTACAACCTTACTCATCTTATCTTTATGTATTTCATTCATAGGTTCAAATCGGATTTATCGGCCAATCCTTAGACTTCAGGAAATGATTTCAAGTAGGTTTAACCATAAATCAGGGATTGAGCATCGTAATGAATTTGATTTAATTGAGTATCAAATTCAGCATATGTTAGACCAAAATGTACAGCTGGAACAAAAGGTGCAAGGTCAAGTAACTCAATTAAAGCAGTTTTTCATGGTTAAGCTTTTACAAGGAAAAGTGAGTACAGATGAGTTACCGACTAAGCTTGCTTCCTTTGGCTTTAACCAGCAATGGAGAAAACTTTGTGTGTTTACCCTCCAAATTGATTCGTTTGAGGGGACAAGCTATAACAGTAAAGAAGAGGATTTATTGTTATTTACCATAAACACAATGATTGAGGATCTTTTTCCTAGTCATACTAGAATGACGCCGATTGTCATGAATCGTACTCAAGTCACGGTCTTTCTAAGTCATCATGAATCTGACAAAGAGTACACATATTTTATCAACGGCCTAGCCCAAACCATTCAAGAAAAAGTAAAGGAAGAATTAAACATACCTGTAAGCATCGGGATTAGCTTGCCGTTTATGAACTTGACTTCAACGATTCATGCTTATAAAGAAGGCCTTGAAGCATTAAAGTACACCATTAAGTTCGGGACAGAATCCATTATCTTTTTTGAAAATCTAGAAAGAAGTACATCGTTCCATACCTTCTTTCCAAAACAAATCGAGAATGAATTATTCGATGCGATTAAAATTTGTGATAAACCTAAAATCGATGAACTGCTAAGCAACTTACTAGCTACAATAGTGGAAAAGGAGTCAAACCATACTCATTATCAAATTTCCATCGTACGATTGCTTAATGATTTGATTGAATTAATGCAAACATTAGGAATTGAAATTATTGAATTAGATAACAAAAAGACGCTATTCGATCATTTATATGAATTAAAAAAAATATCGGAAATACACTATTGGTTTAGAGATGTCATTATTTATCCACTCATCAAAAAGATTGAAGAACGGACAGAATTTCAATATAAGAACCTTTCTGATAAAATCATCCATATCGTTCAACAAGAATTCGATACAGATATAACACTAGAAACAATTGCCGCAAGACTTCACTATAATCCGAACTATTTAAGCAGTATTTTCCGAAAAGAAACGAACATTTCATTCAGTGAATACGTATCATTGTATCGACTAAATATGGCAAAAAAATGGCTAGAAGAAACAAATATGTCTGTAAAAGAAATTTCTGAAAAGCTGAAATATAATAATTCACAAAACTTTATTCGATCATTTCGTAAAAATGAAGGAACGACACCAGGTAAGTATCGGGAGCTTAAAAAGGCCCAATAATCTATCAGCACTTTCTTATGTTAAACCGGAAAAAAGGAGCTCTCTAATTTGAGACAGCTCCTTTTTTTGGGATGAGAAAGCTTAAGATAATTAAAGTAATAACGAGTTAAAAGTTTGAGGTTATGATTGTCCGGCTCAGGCATTATTGGTCATAAGCCAATCCGTCTGGGAAGGTTAAAGCAAAGCCTTACAGCCGGCTCGCTCGCATGCTTGTCTCCGAAGGACACGCGCCTCTGAGCTTTTCTTCCTTCAACTATCTTTTATACTCTTCATTCAACTCCTTAATAATCTGATACCCGCCATTTTTTCTCCATTTCTCAATTTCTTGCTTAAATCCTTCCTCATCCAATTCCCCTAATATAAATTTGAAAGTAGCACCATCGATTATCTTTCTAAGTTCACTCCCTTGTTCTGTAAACATCGGGGAGAACAATGCTTCTGCAGGATTTGTAACAAGGAAATTTTCATTATCCTCTGTTAATTTATCGAATTTTACTCGCATGGGATCACTTTGATTTGTATAGGAACTTGTATTTAGACTTTTTAAAGCATGATATGGTTTTACATCACGAGCCAATAGCCCTTTATTCTCCTCAATAATTTCAAACGTCCCATCTTCAAGTTTTCGATAATGCACTCCCTCAATCCCTATTTCCATCAAAGTAGCGATATCACTTTCTGCCATTCGATCCAAAAAGGCTAGGACCTTTTTAAGCTTCTCTTCAGTTTTTACCGAAGCCTTCGGAATTGCAAACATTCCGCCATGACCGCCAACTGCCCAAACATGTTCCTTTCCATCGGGACCTTTGATCCGATTGGTGATATCGATTTTTGCATTCGGGTTTAATTTTATTGCTTTATTCCTCATATCGATGGCATCAACCATATTCCCGATATAAATGCCGGCTTGCCCTTTAATAAATAACTCTTGTTGTTGATCTTTACTAGTGATTGTAAAATTGTGATTTATTAATTTCTCATCATACAGTTTCTTCATGAACTTCATTGTGTTCATATACTCCTCTGTTTCAAAGTCAGGAATTAGCAAGCCGCTTCTTTCTCCCCACTCATTTGGTGTTCCCATGTAGGAAGCAAGGGTTTTAAATACCCCATATGTTAAATCATTTCGATCTGTGAAACCAATCGTATCATGCTTCCCATTTTGATCAGGGTCATTGTATGTAAATGCTTTTCCTATGTTGTATAAATCGTCTACTGTATCAGGCATCGGTAAAGATAAATTTTGTAACCAGTCTTTACGGATCACAACACCTTGTCTTGAAAGTGGTCTTTCTCGGTAAATTCCATAAATTTTTCCTTCTACTGAAATATTATTTAATATAGTATCATTCATATTTCTTAAATTTGGATATTCATCTAAGTAAGGTCCTACTTCCCAGAACATGCCTGATTTTAAAGAATTTAAGACAGAAGAGGCTTTAATGTCTGTGATGGTCACAATTTCAGGCAATTTCCCTGATGCCAATGCAGCATTTAGCCTGTCTGCTTGTATAGCATCTGGTACCCAGATTATGTTAATCTTGGTGTTTGTCACTCTCTCAATCTTCTTTATAATCACATCACTTGGTGGTTGTTGTTTATGCAGGACCGTCATCCAGTCCAAATCTAAACCAGAATAATTAAGCGGGTCTTGCTTTCCCCTCAAAGACTCCTTGGAAACAACAGCTTTTGAATTTGCACACCCTAATAAAACGCCAACTAGTATTACAACTAGAAACAAAACTCTTATTTGCTTCATTTTCCCCCTCCAAAATGAAATTCATCCTTAATATGAAAGCGCTTACTATATCATTATTACTAATATAGCATAAAATATTTAAAAGCTATTTTTTTCACAATCTTTTTTCTGAAAAGTTAGTTAATTGTGATAAAATACTAGACAGAAAGGTACGTTCAGGCTGGCAAAATGAATCGTATGCAAAGAAAACAGTAGTGATTTTACGAGTATTTAGGAAGCGATAGACTCTATCCGCGTTCACCCATTACAGCCTGCCATGGTGTATATTTATTTAACAATATTATGAATATAACAGTTCTGGACTTGGTGCTGCTAATAAAATGATCGAAAATGTTATCAGAAACGGAAATAGAGGAATTAACATTCTAAAAAATTTTTAAGTTTGCAGTTGGCTGGGTACCGATAGTTAAGAGGTAGAATCTTCAGGGAGGCTTTTATATGACAAATCTATTATGGCCAGATGGTGCACCGTTTCTAGAATCAGTACAAGGCTATTCCCCAACAATTAGCCTTTATCTAGCAGATCGTCATGACAAGCATGGTGCTGTCGTTATTTTTCCAGGCGGTGGTTATCAGCATCGTGCACAACATGAGGGAAAACCAGTCGCAAGATGGTTGAATAATCTAGGTATTTCAGCTTTTGTGTTAAACTACCGGGTATCACCATATAGACACCCTGCTCCATTGGCAGATGCTCAGCGTGCGATTCGCTATGTCCGCCACTATGCAAAGGAATGGAACATTGATAAACAAAAAATTGGAATCTTAGGCTTTTCAGCAGGTGGACACCTCGCTTCAGCAATATCAACTAACTTTATGCAAAAATACTATGAATCTACTGATAAAATGGATCTTGAAAGCTGTCGGCCGGACATAGCAATCCTTTGTTATCCAGTTATTTCATTCACACAACATTTTCACGAAGGCTCCATTCTAAACTTGCTTGGAGAAAGCTCATCTGATCAGCTTCGTGTCTTATTATCTAGTGAAAATAATGTTTCTGCTGGTACACCGCCGACTTTTCTATGGCACACAGCTAATGATGCGTCAGTGCCTGTTGAAAACAGTCTTCTTTATGCACAAGCTTTAAGTAAAAACAATATCCCCTATGAAATGCATATCTTCCCAAATGGTCGCCACGGCTTGGGACTCGCTGAAGATGTTCCGGACGTCGGGAAATGGACTGAGTTGTGCAGAGATTGGTTGATTCAACAAGGTTTTTGAGCTTTAATGAAAATAACCTTAGCCGATCATACAGGGCTAAGGTTATTTAATAATCTATGAAATTCCTACATACTCAAACCAATCAAAATCTGCATAGTTATGACTTTCTTTTCCATTGCTGCTTACATACATACCAAGATAGGCACCGACAAATCCTCCTGCAAGGTCGGTACTTAAAATTCTTCCATCTACATTTTCCTTTAACATGATCCACTCTTCTGATCTGACCCCATAATAAAAACTATAATCTTGTCCAATTGCTTCTACTTTGAAAAATAATCTCGGGTTATTTGAAAGCTCTGATGCCAGTATTTGTTCTTCCCCGGCTTCTCTTTTCACTAAGCGGACAAATGAATTTTCGCCAATTTTCGTTACTACTAATCGGAATTGATAATTATGATTTTGCAGAAGTACTAATCCTGCTGATTCTGATTCATTTTCAGGTTGAAACTCCATAACAGTTGTTGCAGCAAAATGAATATGCTGCTGACGCCTCCCAATAAAGCTAGGGTTGGTTTCTTCTGTAATAGAATCTGGCTTACTGTGTAGTCGTAAAAATCCGGGACGTTCTTCTAATGACCAAAAGTCTCCTCTTGGAGTACGAATGAAATTCCATTGTATGCTTAACTCATTTGAATCAAAATGATCACAAACGGGCAGAGATGGCCATCTTTTTTCTTTAAGTCTAGGACGTTTCCCTTCGAATTCAACGATTCCCTTGCCTGGATTGACAACTGGCCAGCCATTTTCCCATGTGAACGGAACTAAAAATGTTTCCCTTCCAAGGTTTCGAAATTCTCCACCATATGGGCGGGATGCAAGACATGTCATCCACCAATCCCCATCCTGTGTCTCAACGATATCTGCATGGCCGACATTTGCAATCGGATAATTCCTCCCTAAATGACGATGTGTCAAGATTGGATTTGTTTTACAAACTTCATAAGGTCCTGTAATTTCTTTACTTCTAGCAATGGTAACCGAGTGTGTAAAGCCAGTTCCACCTTCTGCGATCATTAGGTAATATAAATCATTCACCTTATATAAATGGGGAGCTTCTTGTGCATGAATTTGTTTCAATGCACCATCCCATAGGCTGAACTTTGGACCTGTCAGCTGCTTAGTTTCTATATCAAGTTCCTGCAGCCAAATCTCCATATGCTTTGGATAATTCTGTCCCGCGGGAGGCATTCTATTTCCCGTATAATAGACTTTTCCATCGTCATCAAAAAATAATGAAGGATCAATACCAGGTGCATCAGTGAGCCAATTCGGATCAGACCATGGACCTGAAGGATTAGTTGCCGTTACATAAAAATTTTTCCGAGCACCAGTTTGACTCACAACAAAAGTTGTTATCATATAAAATACGCCATCGTGATAACGTATTGTTGGCGCATAAATCCCTCTTGAGCTTGGCGTACGATCTAAATTCAGCTGGGATGGTCTGTCGAGCACATGACCAATTTGCCGCCAATTCACAAGATCTTTACTATGAAAAATCGGCACCCCTGGAAAATACTCAAAGGTAGAAGTGACTAAATAATAATCTTCTCCTACTCTGCAAATTGATGGATCAGGATAAAAACCAGGTAAAATGGGATTTTGAAAAGTCTCCATACGTATCAACCCTTTCTATCAAATCTTATTTAACATTTCTAGTAACCAATCAATGGACTGATCACCGCAAATTTCATGGTTCCCCTTAAAAAAGTGATGTGCTAAAGCATCTCTGCGATCAAAGTCTTGGTAGATTTCATTTAATGTTTTAAGCGCCTCTTCTACTTGCCTAATAGGAAACAGATGATCCCTTGTCCCAGCTTCAATAAAAAGCGGTCTCGGCGCTATTAAGCCAATAAGCTCTGGCATTTCGGCTAGCTGTAAAATGCCAGGAATATAATTATCAAGACAATGTCTTCTTGCCATGATACTTCCTTTAAATGTGTTCGTATAACCTGTAATGACTGTTGCTTTTATTCGTAAATCCAGCACAGATGTAAACGCTGCGACAAGACCTCCTCCTGAAAACCCCATACACCCAATTCTTTCTGGATCCACTTCATCAAGTGAAGATATATAATCTAGGACTCTCCTGCATTCAAACACTCGCAAACCGGGCAATGTCTTCCCCATTAACAGCAATTGACTAGCTAATGAAAAACAGGAATTTACTGTAGGTAAATTTGAGTGGCGATCCTCTGCAAGTTTACGATCACCAAAGCCAATCATTTCAGGGGCAGCGACAATCATTCCTTTTCGAACAAGCTCTAACGCAAAATTTTTATGAATGCCTGGTTCCTCAAGGTTTTCTGTCCCATCTGAATTCATCCCGATTACTTCTTTACTTCCATAACCATGACCATGCAAGGCAAGAACCACTGGAAGTTTCGTCTTTTCTTTCCGTTTTGGGATAAGAACATAGACTGGGGCTTTCAAGGATTCAGTTGTTGTGATTTCAACTCGTAATTGTTTATAATCATCTGTTTCTACTTTTTCTAATAAAGCAGGCTTTAATTTCTCTTGTGGCGGAATAGAAAACTCACCCATTGATTTTTGAAAGGGAGCTTTAAGATTTTGTTTCCATTCTTCATTATAAGTTTCAGTATCATTTCGGACTGTCTGATGATATAGTTTTTCTATATATTGACCTGGATCCCACATCATTGTCTCCTCCCAAAAAATCCCCAGGATCACAACCTTCTCAAAGGGTGTCGAATTTGATTGTTGATCACTTACTCTTTAATGGATCCCAGCAACGCACCTTTCGTAAAATGCTTCTGTAAGAAAGGATAAACCAATAACACTGGAATAGTCGCGACAACGATAACTGCCATTTTTACCGTTAGCTCTGGAGGCGGAACATCGGTAAATTCAGAGCCGTCATAGCTCAATCCACTAGCTAAAACAACAATTTGACGCAACAGCACTTGAACTGGCCATAGATCGGAATTATTAATATACAAAATCGCATGCATGTAAGTGTTCCAATACGTTACAGCATAGAATAGCGAGATTGTAGCAATTGCTGGCATCGAACAAGGGATAATGATTCGGAACAAAATCCCAAAGTCATTACAGCCATCAATCTTTGCTGCATCTTCCAATGAGTCAGGTAATGCTTGGAAAAAGCTTTTTAAAATGATCATATTAAATACATTAATTGAAACCGGGATAATCAACGACAATAATGAATCAAGCAGCCCTGTATATTTCACGACTAAGAATGTTGGAATCATCCCGCCATTGAACAGCATCGTGAATACAAAGAAGAACATGATCCCCCTTCTGCCAACTAAATCCTTTCTTGATAATCCGTATGCCGTTAATACAGAAAGAAACATACTCCAGACCGTTCCACCCGCCGTCACCGCAATGGATACTAAAAGTGACCGGAAAATAGTATCAGTAGAAAAGATATATTTATATGCTGCTAAACTCCATTCAGTCGGAAAAAGAACAAATTGTTTTTCGGCTAATTCAGCACTCGTTGTAAATGAACTAGCAATGACGTGAATAAAAGGCAGCACCGTCACTAATGCAATAATTGTTAGTAAAAAAATATTCGTTATGTTAAAAATCCTGCTGCCTAGAGATTTATCTTCAACCATTGTTATCCTCTCCCTCCTTAAAGACCAATTAATAGATTCCTTCTTCGCCATTTTTCTTAGCTAACCAGTTTGCAAAGACTACTAGGATGAGCCCTACGATCCCTTTAAAAAAACCAACCGCTGTACTGTAACTAAACTGACCTTGCTTTAATCCCGCTGTATACACATACGTATCAAAAATTTCTGCTACTTCCCGGTTTGCTGCGTTCAACAGTAGAAAGACATGCTCAAAACCAAGCTCAAGAACATCACCTATTTTTAAAATAAGCAGAATGATAATGACACTCTTAATGGAAGGCAGTGTAATATGCCACATTTGCTGAAATCGATTGGCCCCATCCATTCTTGCTGCTTCATATAATTGGGGATCAATAGCAGCCATTGCTGCAAGATAGATAATCGTCCCCCATCCAGCTTCCCGCCAAATAACCTGTGTGATATACATGGGACGGAACCAATCTGGGTTTAAAAGAAAATTAATTTGTTCAAATCCTAAAGCAGCCAATAGTCCATTAATAATTCCTCCATCGAGCGTGAGCATAACGTATCCAATCGACACGATAATGACCCAGGACATAAAATGAGGAATATAAATTAATGTTTGAACTGTTCTTTTAAAAGCCATAAACCGTACTTCATTTAGCATTAGTGCTAATATAATTGGGATTGGGAAGAAAAAGATCAAATTTAAAGCGAACAAAATTAAGGTATTACCAAAGATCATCCAAAAATCCGGCTCTGAAAATAGGCGTTCAAAGTGTTTAAAACCAACCCACTCACTGCCGGAAATCCCCAAGTATGGTTTATAATCTTGAAAGGCAATAATTAGTCCATACATTGGAATGTATTTATAAATGATGAAATACAAAATTCCAGGTAATAGCATGAAGTAAATCCATTTATTTTTCTTAATTTTTCTCATGAGTTCATTACGCCTTGTTTCCTTAGCAACGATAAGATCTTTTTTAGTAGCTATTTCACTATTCATTGTCGTCATCCTTTCCAACAGGGAACTCTAGCACCCTCTTCATTCGATTTTTTGGATTCATAGATTTGGCCAAGGTATGAAGAGGCTGACTCAGAGCAAGGGGTCAGCCTCTTTCATTCACCAGCAGTTTTTAAATCATGATTGGGACTTGGAATATGACTCATTGAACTCCTTGATAATTTGATCTCCTCCCTGCTTTTTCCACTCTTCAACAGCTACATCAAACCCGGCTTTATCAATTTGACCAAGCATATATTTATAAGCCGCATCTTGAATGATTTGATTTAATCTTTCGCCTTTTTCAATATAGGTTGGTGAATCTAAAGGAACGGTTGGATCATGGATTAAATAATTCTCATTATCAATGATCAATTCTTCTGCTTTAGCTTTCACCTCATATGTGTGCAGGCCATCATATCTTCCATTTGTATCAGGCTCGCCAATTTCAAGTGCTTGATAAGGCTTTACTTCCCGGTCTGTTAGCTCAAGATCTTCTACAGGCTTTGCTCTTCCTTCCTCAACAGAATAATGTTCTCCTTCTACTCCCCAGAAGATTAGATTTGAATGTTCCTGAGCCACTAATTTGTCAAAAAAGCTTAAGATACCTTTTAGTTCTTGCTCATCCTCAACCGCTGATTTAGGGAATAATACGAGCGAGCCATAGCCAGGTAATGACCAAATATTGTATTTCCCATCTGGGCCCGTTATCTTATTTTGTACTTCAAATTTGATATCTGGGTTAAGCTTGGCAGAATCATTGTAAAGGCTGATTACATCTCCCATTGATCCTACATATATTCCAGCTGTTCCATTTTTAAACAATGCTTGTTGATCAGGTTTACTTGTTACAGGAAAGTCTTGGTTCATTTAGCCGTTTTTTCTTAAATCCTTAAAGTAATTCATGGTGTCTACATATTCTTGAAACATGAATTCAGGAAGCAGTTTACCGTTCTTTTCTCCCCAGCCATTTGGTGTACCAAACCATGAAGCGACTGTTTTAAATGCTCCGTACACTAAATCATTGCGATCAGTGATACCCATTGTGTCATCTTTTCCATTTTCATCTGGATCCTCTTCTGTAAATGCTTTTGCCATTTCATAGACGTCTTCAATTGTTGTCGGCGCTGTGAGGCCTAATTTATCAGCCCAGTCTTTTCTGTAAATAATTCCTTGCCTTGATAATGGCCTGCCTTGATAAAGGGAGTAGATCTTTCCATCAACCGCAGTATTATTAAGTATTTCTTCTTTCAATTTACTTAAATTTTCATATTCATCTAAATAGGGGCCAATCTCCCAGAACTGACCATCACGGATTGCTTCTTTAAATTGAAGGAATGTTGTTTGGTTTTTCATAAATACCGCCTCAGGAAATGAACCTGTTGCAAAAGCTGTGTTTAATTTTTCCTCGTAATTACTGTCTGGAACCCATTGAATGGTTAATTTCGTGTTTGTCTTCTCCTCTAACATCTTTTCAATTTTGTCTGATGGAACCTCTGGTGTATGAAGATTTGCCATAATGGAAAATTCCACTGGACCATTACTATTATTTTGTCCGCCTTCTCCCTCTTCTTTTGAAGCGCTTTCATTTGAACAAGCAACAAGTGTGCTTAATCCTAATGACAGGATACAAAATGTACTAATGAACTTTCGCGAACTGATCATTCTCCCTTACCCCCATTTTCTCATTTTTTGTTTGCTGCACATTTACAGACTAACTTCCTGGAACCATATCGTATATAATCACTTCCTCATATCCCTTGAAAACGCTTGGTTTAATGGAAGTCATGTCTTAAAAACTAAGAAAATGATTATCGAGTTACTCCACTATCAAATCATAAAAAAAGGACTGTCAAGGAATGTCGACAGCCCTGTTGTTTTGTTATCAATCATAAATATATTTTTCGATTGGAAAATGAAGTTCACGAATTCCTTCTACTATCAATCTAGAAATCTCAATTGCACCATCCAGGCAAAAGTGGGTATTATCCTGCACACCATCCGGATAATTTGAATGATTGCCTTGGTCAAGCCAGAGAAAGATCTTCTTCGACTCCTTGTAACCTAATTTTTCAAAATACCTTTTACTTCTCTCCGCTAAATCAATAACTGAAACATTCCTCTCTTTTCCAACTTGGATAACTGCTTCTGGGTAATCACCGTGAGTTTCTTCAAAATTCCCATTCAGATCAAAGCTTCTTCGCTGCACCGGTGTAATTAATAGTGGTATCGCTCCAATGTTTAAGGCGACATCAATAAACTGATTAAGATAATATTTAAAATCTGTGAATGGCTCTGTATACCTTTCATCCTTTTTGGCGTCATTATGTCCGAATTGAATGAAAAGATAGTCCTTCTCTTTTATTTTCTTTGCTATCATATTTAATCTTTCTTCTTTAATAAAACTCTTTGAGCTTCTACCTGATGCTGCTTCATTCACGATTTTAATATCATCTGTAAAAAAGTGGTTTAACACTTGGCCCCAGCCAGCCTGAGGAGCCCTGTTTTCGGGATATGTAGATGCTGTAGAATCTCCCGCAATAAAAATTGTCGGTCTCGTTAAATGGTTCATGTGTAGTTGCCTCCTATCTAAATACTGAAATAATGTCTATTCCTTTCTTCGTTATCAAAAACCATTATTTATATGTAGTATGATTTTTGACCGTATTCATCGTAAATAACGAAACAAAAACAGCCTATTTTCTAACTTTGTTTACCCATTATATTGAGTAAGTAATTATAGTTTTCAACGTAAACAACGATAGGACTTTACTTGGAGGGGTGGGTATGATAGGCTGCATGCCAGATGAAACAACGGCTTCATCCTTTCAAGACCAATCATGCCCACAGAGGCTCCAAGTCAAGTCCTTAAACGCTTTTCTATGGTTACATGTAAACAATGATAAAAGGTGCACCATATCAATGATTTGAAACGGATACTATATATAAGGGCCAGTTTGTGGAATGAGGAATCTAACCTCTTACAAAAAGACGAACCATCCTTCTGACAGTCCGTCTTTTCACAGTATTACTTTGGATTCCAACCCTTCAACACATTCTCAACCGTAAACTGTTTAGCTTCATCATCTGATAGTTGTGGACGAGAAAGATTCACACCTGGTCCTTCGTTTTGATACTCAAAAAATCTAGCATCTTTTGCACTGAAGCCCGACATATCTGTCCACCCGTCTTGATGAATATGTGCACCTAATTCGCAATTTTTAAAAACAACACTTGCAACTGCACTTGGGTCCCTCCCAGGATGCCATGGCCTGCCTAGGTATACGGTTCCATCGGCAGCTTCACTCGTTAATCGACTATTTACAAAGAGAAAGCCATAAGGTTCATTAATATTTGTACTTGCTGCTGTGATATATCCATTATTTGTTGTGGAACCCCGGTCCACTGAAACGATATCACAATCTTCAAATACCGCTCTTGCTCCTCCGAAAATAAAGTCAACATCCCCTTCAATATAACATTGGCTGAAATATTGAGTTCCACCATTTGCGTAAAGAGTATCCTGATTCCCAATAAAGCGAACATTATGAAAGGTCATTCTATCACTACGTGTATAAACGGCAACTGCTTGGGAGCCTCCTTCTACGAGACTTTCATCAAAGGAATTTTCCATCGTCAAATTTTTTGCAACAAAGTCACTCGCATAAAGGTAAACAGTCGCACTTCCGCCTGTCCCATATGTGCCGCCTTCTGGTCTTGGCTTCTTCGCGTAATTATCATATGTGAGAATTGTTTTTTCAGGATTTTCTCCAATTAGTGAGATAAATGGTTTGTTAGCAGGTACTTTTACCACTTCTTTGTACACACCATTTTTAAGAAAGATTTTCACAGGCTCCGTGTTATTTGCTGGAACGGCATCAATCGCTTCTTGCACGGTTTGGTAATCGCCGCTGCCATCCTTTGCAACAACTAGTTTAATAGAAATTGTACTCAAATCTTCCGTACTGTCTCCCACTCTTATCATTTCTCCTTAATCGTATCAAATTCTTTATTGGTATCGTTTTCTACTTCCGAGAAAGCCCTTTCATTTAAAAACATACTAAAACCAGGAGAAAAAGCTAACAAACATACAAAAATAATGAGAAGCCACCTTTGTAAATCCTTCCTCCTCTTTTTCAATCGCATCCTTCCTTTCTAAGGCAATTTTTCTTACAATTCTGATTATAGGTGATTGAATTAGAGAAACCATATAATCAGTTGCTTAGAGATGGGTAGGAAGACTTAGAAAAGGGAGAATATAAAAGTTGTTGAGCATAAGGAGAGAAAAAGATTATTTCTTTTTTACCAGTTTAAAAGATACTGGTATGTTTCCGTCAAGCATGGTTGTTATATTTTCTATTTTATAAGCGTATGAATATTTTTGATAAGCAAACTCTTAGTAAAGGATGTGGTCCCTTTTGTGTATAAAGATGCGAAACTTGACATCAACTCTAAATAAATTAACCTTTTCTCTTATGTTGGCTGGTTATAAAGCTTGTCCCCCTCATTGGAGTAGAAAAGGGAAAAAGCCCAAACATCATTCCTTATGGTTTATCACAAAAGGAAATGGAGAAGTTGTACTAAACGGTAAAAAAGATAGGCTTTGTCCAGGTAAACTGATTGTATTTACACCTGAAATGGTATGTGATAAGAAAGTATCCGGGACTAATCCTCTGGAGTTTTATTTTGTCCGCTTTTCTTATGCATTGGCATTTGAGGAAAAAGACAGGTGGCATTTTAAACAATCTGGAGATGCAGCCTTCCCACTAAATGGGGTATACACAATTAATAATAGCTCAGCTGTCGTTTTGCTGTTGGAACAACTCAATGCATTATCAAAACGACGAGGGGCAACTATTTCTATGCAGCAGAAAGTTGTTTTTCAAGAGCTGTTATTAACCTTTATAGAAGACTTCCACTCTCAGTCTATTAGCGGTGATAGTAAAAAAGCAATTGAGGGAACGATTGAATATATGGTCAATCACTACAAGAATTCAATCACTTTGCCTGAATTAGCAAATATAGCAGGTTTAAGTGTAAGTCACTACTCCCGGCTGTTTAAAAAATACATTGGCTTAAGCCCGATTGATTACTTAACACATTTACGAATTGATCGTGCTAAAGAGTTACTTGTCCTTTCTGATATTCGAATCAAAGAGGTTAGTCAAAATGTTGGATATGTGGATGAGCTATATTTTAGCCGAACGTTTAAAAGAATTGTCGGTATTTCCCCTTCACAATTCTGTGATGATCAAAAGTTAATTTCCCAGTAACAAAGGTGTAAGCGCTTGATCACCCTCGGGATAGTAAGTCGCTCATGAATCGAACTTGTTCCTTATCTTTCATTCATGAGTGGTTGACCTAAAAAGGGATTAGCTGCTGGATTCTCGGTCCCAAACGCTTATCCAAAGTACAATTTTCCGCAAAATCAAAAAGAGTATCTGCTCTTTTGCAGACACTCTACTTAAATCATTGTCATGCATTAACCTTGAAATACATTTCCTTCACTTTATCTTTAGATTTTCGTTTGCGCCGTACGGTCTTGTAATTGATGGACAGATACCTCACCCCAACGTAAATCATCCACTCGATACGTTTCAATTAATTCTTCATCCAGCTCAATTCCTAATCCTGTTATTCCCCGCTCTGGAATATGTAAATATCCATCTTTGTATTGAACTCTATTTTTTACAACATCACCGATATAAAGTTCTGGCCCAGTCGGATCAGAAGTATAAGTTAAGTTCACGAGTGCCGCACCAAGATGTGCCATCGCTGCAGTACCAATTGATAGTTCCTGTGTTGTCCCTAGGATGACACTTTTTCCAGCAACTTCTGCGGCGGCTGCAGCTCTTTTCGCTGCCGTTAAACCACCAATAAAGACTGGGGAAACATTAAAGATGTCAACTGAATCATGCTTAATCATTTCATATTGCTGCCTCGTACTCCAAACATGTTCGCTGATTGGATAATCTGTTCTCATGCGAATGTGATGAAAACCTTCATGATCATTTGCATGTGCAGGACTTTCGATCATTTCGAGCCCCAAATCATATTTCGTTAGCCTTTTAACTGCTTTTAAAGCTGTCTTCCAATCAAGTAAGTGACTAAAATCTAAAGATTTAATTTTTACTTGATTACCAAATTCGCGTTTGACAGCATCTAAAAATGCCTCATCTGCGTCCAAATTTTTCCCAACATATAATCTAAACACATCAAAACCTTGATTTAAGCGCTTTCTTACAACTTCAACGTTTTCTTCTACTTCTTCCATAAAACGCATTCTAAAGATTGGGTAGCATACCTTAATTTTTTCTCTTATTCTACCACCTAACATATCAGCAACAGAAATACCCAAATATTTCGCACACAGATCATGCAGTGCAGCATCTATACCGTTTCGAATGAAGCTTCCTTTTTCATAGTAGTACATTGCTTCCGGAAAATTACCTGCAAGCTCTTTGTTTAGTTTCATAATATCAAATGGGTTTTCACCTACAAGAACTGACTTTAGTACATTCTTTAAATCCTCAACATCTGGTGCATAGCGGGGCAGGTGAGAAAAGTCTGACATTTCCCCAATCCCCACTAAACCTTCGTTCGAACTAACCTTAACAATAATATGTTTATTTATAAAACCAGTATGACGTGGAACACCAACTACTGTTAAATTAATATCTGTAATTTTCATTTAACCATCATCCTAACAATTTTAGAGTTTTTACTGGTAAACTTAACTATCGTTATGTAGATTGTGTTGTAGATTAATAATGAATATTCTACGAAACTGGAATTATTTTTCCTGTTTTAATGGATGGAAAGAATTCCTTTGCAGCCTCGACTTGTTCTCTCAGGACGTGAGCTTGAAGCTTTCATTCCTCTCCATGAAGAAGCCAGTAAGTTTAAGCCCTTTTAATGAAATCTTTAATTGACTGATTGAGGTGTTAATCCCCAGGCATCAATAAGGTTTCGTAATTCGATTTTATCTTCTGCCTTAAGTTCTGCAACTGGTTCTCTTGTAACGCCAGCATTTAAGCCTATTTGTTTCATTGCTTCCTTAATTACTGCGACATTGTTACCATTGTTATATTTTGCTCTTAGATTTTCGAAAGGCAGAACTTCTTGCCATACTTTCCATGCAGCTTCATTGTTATTTGATTGTAGAGCTTCCAGCATTTCAAAAGATTTTTCAGGATACAAGTTTACTAGACCTGATGTAAACCCCTTTGCCCCTGCATTAGAAAAAAATGGCGCCCATTTCTCTGCAGTACCACATATCCATGTCACATTGTGCTCTACAGGAACAGTTTGAACCGCTTTTGCAAATCTAGGTAAATCATTAACTGCATATTTTACACCTACCAGCCTTTCTAGCGGAGCTAACTGAAAAAGAATCTCATCACTTAAGTCGGGATCCTTGAAATAGATCACAGCAGGTAAATCCACAGCTTCAATAATGTTTTTGAAATATTCTATTGCCCCTTCATTTGTAATATAAGGATGAATGGGCATATGAATCATCACACTATCTGCGCCAACCTGTTTCGCATAATTTCCCATTTCAATTGCTGTGCCTACGGAGTAACCAATACCAGCTAAAACAGTTGCTTTACCATTCACATATTCTACAACTCGTTTTATTTCTTCTTTTGCTTCTTCTATCGTTAATGAATAAAATTCACTTGTGTTCCCGCAAGGAACAATTACCTTTACACCTTTTTTAATTAAGAACTCTACATTATCCTTTACTCCATTCCAATCAATTTCTTTCGAATCTTTTTTAAATGGAGTAATTGTAATACCAGAAATAGTTTCAAATTTTTTACTAAACTCAGCGTAATACATAGTTTCCCCCTTAATTAAAGTCGAAGACTTCTAATAGACTTTGGACTTAGATATCCGTTTTCTGTGATAGCGTTTTCAATAAACTATAAATAAAATATTGCTCTGTATTTTTACAGAACAAGTTATTGATCTTTCGTTTTTGCTGCATTTAAAACATCATGAACCGTTCTCAATATATGCTGCTTCATTACTTTTTCTGATAACTTAGGGTCCTTTGATGTAACTGCATTATATATTCTTTTGTGTTCAGTAAACCCTTCATGTAATTCACTTTCTTCCTCTAAAGCTCTTTTACGAAAGGCTTTGTCAAAACTAGAGATATTGTCTAAGATTTGCGAAATCATTGGACTATCTGCAGCTTCTTTGATCAAACTATGAAACTTTGTGTTCTCCTCTACCAATCGATCTACTTCATTTTTACTTAAAAGGTATTCCATATATTCGATTTGATTTTTTAAGTCTACTTCGTTTTTTTCGGTCAATTTAATTGCTGCAAGCTTTGCACAAACCCCTTCAACTGCAGCTCTTAACATTTGTACCTCTTGTATACTCGTCTCAGCTAATTCCGAAACATATGTCCCTTTTCTCGGAATTGTTTCGACTAACCCTTCATAGCCAAGCATTCTAAATGCTTCTTTAATTGGTGTTGTGCTCACACCCATTACTTCTGAAAGCTCTCGTTCTTTTAAATGTTCACCAGGCTTAAAGCGCCCTGTCACTATAGCTTCTCTCAGTGATTCAACGACTATCTCCCTTAACGATTTCACTTGTTCAGTTTTTATTGAAAATAACTCACTGTTCATTTTTCTTTCACTCATAAAAAGCTCCCCAATTATGACATAAACTCCATTTTTGTTTTCTTTGATATCTGATATATCATATATTATCATAGACTAATTTTTCTGTAAATAATGAATTGACAAAAATATGCATACCATATCCTTTTCTAATCCTACTATGACCTGAGTTTGACTTAAATTATTCATTAAAATAGATGAACCTGCCTTTTTATGGTAGTTCATCTATTGAACAGTATAGAAAATTACATCTGCTAGTTTAAAATTTCTTTACACAATAAGTTGAATTTCATTGTATGCCATTAACAGTGGAGCTACTCCATGTCCATTGTTTTGCACAATTTGTTCACCACTCACATAATACTTAAAGCTGCCGTCTCGAATCACACCTGTTTCAGGATGTTTGCCTAATCCCGCACTTTTACATATACCTCCAAGCAATATATTACCATCCTCTTCACGGATATATTGCTCAAGTGTACCATCAAATGCTGCTTTTCCGTGTTTTTTATACTCATCTGACAAGTAACCCAACCTTACACCTTTTAAGATTGCATAAGCAAGCATCAGTGTTCCGCTTGTTTCCAAATAATTTCCTTTTTCATCGCTGAAATCTACGACTTGATACCACATACCATTGCTATGCTGATAACACAGCATCCCATCTACTGCCTCTTTCAAAAGACATTTTAATTCATCTGTATTTACATCCTCACTCTCTAGTAATTCAAGTGTGTCAACCAGTGCCATAGCAAACCAGCCAACTGCACGTCCCCATACATGAGGTGAACGGCCTGTTGTCTTGTCACACCAAAACATTCCACGACTTTCGTCATAAGCGTGCCTATATAATTGAGTTTCTTCATCAAAGAGAAATTTTCGTACGTTTCTAAATTGATTAAGTGTGTCAGAGTAATTCTTTTTCTTCTCAAATTCCTTTATATACTGAACATAGAAAGGCTGTCCCATATAAAGACCGTCCAACCAAATTTGATTTGGATAATTGGTTTTATGCCAAAAATTCCCGCTTTTTGTCCTCGGATAGGTTTCTAATTGTTTATAAATTAAATCTAGTATTCTCTTATACTTTGGATCTTGTTCTTTCTTATAAAGGGGAAAAAGAATTGACGTCATTCTAATTTGGTCAATGTTGTAGTATTGGCTATCTATTCCCTCAACCATTCCTTCCTCATTAAATAGACTGTCTATGTATTTCTTTACAAAAGAATACTCTTCTTCACTGCCAGTATGACTATAGCTGTCTAAATATGATTTTAGAATACAACCTTCAATATAGTGCCACCTTTGTAAATACCAGTTGCCACTTCCATTCATATACTGCCTTTTGAGTTTTTCAACCATTTGATATGACATCTCAATTACCTCCAAATTTAGAATTATTATCAAAAAATTCAAAAATCGGTACTCGGTTATTATTTAAAAATAAATTAAAAACGGTGTCAAGAAATCTTTTCCATCAAATTTGAAGGAATAATTTTATTTTATCTAAATGTAATTGAAGTTTTGTCCCTACTAAAAGCCAATTTTACTTAAATAATCAGAATAATAACAAAAGTCAAATAAATAAGCAAAAAAATGTTTACTTATAATTGATAGTCGTTTATTATTAAATTTATTGATATATCAAATATCAAATATCATAAAATGTGGGGGTTGGTTCATTTGAATAGGTCCGGAAAGTTTTTATCTATGTTTTGTGCATTCTCTTTAGGGATAGGTTCACTTACAGCTTGTAATATAAGCGGAAATGAAAGCGTTTCAACAGAGGAATCTCAAGAACCATTAAAGTATTCTGCCATGGTTAAACTTCATACACCAGAAGTTCCTGAAAAAAAGATTCTAGATATATTAGCGGAAAAAACAAACATGGACTTAGATATTCAATTTGTTCCAGCTACTACTTATGTAGAAAAGGTGAATACACTTTTTTCGACAGGATCATTCCCAGACTCCGTTGTTTTGGACTTAGAAATGTTAACACAATATAAAGAAGCCATTCGTGACGGCCAATTTTGGGAAATTGGTCCATACTTAGATGATTATGAAAATTTAAGTAAAATGAGGGATGATGTGCTAGAGAATACAAAGGTTGATGACAAGATTTATATGATTTATGAAGGGAAACCTTTATCTCGTCAAGGTATCATTTACCGTAAAGATTGGGCGGAAAACCTTGGACTTTCTGCACCCAAAAATACAGAAGAGTTTTATGAAATGTTAAGAGCGTTTACTGAAGATGACCCCGATGGAAATGGAAAAGATGATACCATTGGATTAACAGACCGAAATGAATTAATTTTCGGTGCATTTAAAACTGTAGCATCCTGGTTCCATACTCCAAATAACTTTGGTGTAAAAGACGGAAAAATAGTACCAGAATTTATGTTCCCAGAATATATGGAGACATTAGACTTCTTTAGAAAATTACATAAAAACGGCTATATAAACAAAGACTTTCCTGTAACAAGTAAAACAGATCAGCAAGCAATGTTATCAAATGGAACTGCTGGTGTGTATGTTGGTTCAATGGGTGATGTGCAATCTCTTTATACCAATGCATCTGAAATTAACCCGAATGCTGAGTTAGATGTTCACAACCAAGTTGCAGGACCTGATGGTAAGTTTACAGTGTGGTCACTTCCTGGATATGGCAATGCTATATTATTTCCTAAATCGTCTGTTGAATCAGAAGAAGAACTAAAAAAAATATTATCATTCTATGATTATCTCATGACTCCTGAAGGTGCCAATTTAATTTATTGGGGGATAGAAGGCGAACATTACACGATTAAAGATGGAATGGCAAATATAAAAGATCAAAATCTATTTGACCGGGAAGTATTGCCAATTCAAACATTAGAAATTGCTGAACAAGAAACCAATGGCAGATTAAATGGTTATTTCACATATGAACCGAAAGCCAAGGCAGAAGAATTGTTTAAAGATAATGAACAATATCTTATTCCGGATCCAACAATTGGACTCGATTCCCCTACTTTCGTAGAAAAAAGTGCTTCTCTGCAACAAATCATTGATGATGCCACATATAAATACATTATAGGTGATATTGATAAAAAAGGCTTTCAGGCTGCGGTTGATCAATGGAAAAAACAAGGGGGAGATAAAATAATTGAAGAATTCAGTGCATCTTATAAAAAGGAAAATTAATTTTTATAAAAGAGGTTTACAGATAAGTCCTTATTTGACAATCTAAATAACACCTAAAAACCTTGTCAGCAAATATTGACAAGGTTTTTTGTTTACACCCTTTAGTCATAAGTTTTAGAAACTAAATCTATTTTATGTCTTATCCGGGATGACTTGCTTTTATTATGACTTTTACATAGTTGATAGTAAGCTTGTTTATTCTTTAATAGCTCTCGATGATTTCCCATTTCAACTATTTTACCTTTATTTAATACAATAATTTTATCTGCATCCTGAATCGTTGATAGACGATGAGCAATAATGATTGTAGTTCGCTGCCTTGAAATTCTTTTCAATGTTTGCTGGACGACAGCTTCAGTTTCAGTATCAATATTTGCTGTTGCCTCATCAAGGATTAATACAACAGGGTCTGCGATGATCGCTCTTAAAAAAGATAGAAGCTGATTCTGGCCAGTTGATAACACAGTGCCTTGCTCACCGAGCATCGTTTCATATTGCTGTGGTAACGAACGGAAAAAGGCATCAATATTCACCGATTGAGCCGCCTTAATAATTTCCTCGTTTGTAATATGTCGATTATTAAGACGAATATTATCAAAAACTGTTCCTGAAAATACAAATCCATCTTGTTGGATAATTCCAATGTGCTTCCTAAGCTCAGATAATGGAACATCTTTTATATTTATACCGTCAAGTGTGATGCTCCCCTTTTGAATATCATAAAACCTGTTAACCAGTTGAATGATTGAACTTTTTCCAGCTCCAGTTTCTCCGACAATTCCAACTGTCTCTCCAGGTTTTATCGAGAAATTAAGATCATTTAAAACCCACTCCTCATTTTTATATGCAAAAGAAACATGTTGAAACTCAATCTCTCCGCGAATGTTTTCACCATAATGCTTAGGATGGATTGGATTTAAAATTGTAGGCTTTGAATCCAATGTTTCAAAAATTCTTTCAGCAGAGGCAAGAGCAGCTTGAATTTGATTAAATTGATCAGCCAATGCTCTTAATGGCTCAAAAAATTGCCTTAAGTAATGTGTAAATGCATAGACGATTCCAAATGTAATTGCACCATCCAAAACATTTCTTCCACCATACCATACGAGCAAGGCAAGTGAGATATTCCCGAAAAAACCAATTGAAGGATTAAAGATCGAATTCAATACTGTTTGGCGCATTCCTGCTCGGTAATGCTCGTCATTCAGTTCATTAAATCGTTCTAATTGTTTTTCTTCACGAGCAAAAAGTTGAATAATATTCATGCCCGAGAGGTTTTCAGCAAGAAAAGAATTTAGCCGAGATAGAATAAGACGTATATACCTTTGTGCTTTTCTCATGACCGTTTTGAAATAAAAGGTTGTCACTGCAACAGCTGGTATGACAATTAAACTGATGAGAGTCAACTTTAAACTCATGTGTAGCATAATCAAGATAATTCCAATAAGAATTAGCATTTCTTTTATTAAATTTACAATGACCTGAGAATATAACTGGTTGAGTGCCTCTACATCATGCGTAATCCTTGTTACTAATCTTCCGATCGAATGTTTTCCATAATATGCAATTGACATTTTGGATAGATGTTTAAAAATCGTTTGTCTTATATCAAAAATAATGGATTGCCCAGTGAATTGGAGAGTATTTTGTTGAAAGTACATGAGTCCTGAAGAACTAGTAATTACTACGAAATAAAGGATCCCTAATAAAATAAGTCCTTTGTAATCATTGTTGCGAAATTGATCGATTTCATTAGAGCTTAATCGAATGGCGGGGTAAAGCTCTCCATCGATCCTTACTTCATTTTTTTCTAATTGATAATTTTCTGTACTAGAGAGACCTTTATTCCACCCATGAACAAGAAAATGAGTGTTTTCAATCGAAACAATCGCAGCCTCTTGTGCGCTTTCTACTAGTTCAGTTGCAGAAATAGGCTCCTTGATTCGAAAATATATTTTTTCCTGATTGGATGCAGTTTCTTCGTAAGGAATCTTTTGTTGGTTCATTTCTTCCTTCAATTTATTTGCATTCGATTCTTCAACTACAACCATTGGAGAATAGATTCCATTTATATAGGTATCAATTGCAATTTTAATTATGTAAGGTTGTGCCAAGCTTGCGATGACAATGAATCCAGTTAATAGAATCGAAATGAGAATGCGCTTCCAATAAGGTTTGGCAAAGGCAAGTATCTTACTAAGCAATTGTGTATCGCTTAGATTCACATTTTTTTTATCCCTCTTATTATTTATTTTAACTCCTCCTTTTATTGATCCGAACCGTTCTCTCACTAGAAAATGGGAGAGTTGAAGGCTCTAAAGTAAATTCATTTGATTGCAGGATATACATATTTTTATAGATTCCATTTCTTTCAAGAAGTGATTCGTGTGTACCTTGTTCGGCAATTTTTCCCTCATCTAACACAATTATCTTGTCAGCCTTCTGTATAGTTGAAATTCGATGACTGATAATGATGGAAGTTCTGCCTTTTATTTCAGATCGCAATGTTTTCAGAATTCTCTCTTCTGTTTTAACATCAACGGCGCTTAAGCTATCATCAAAGATCATAATTGGTGATTGCTTGATCATTGCACGGGCTATACTTACACGCTGCCTTTGTCCGCCTGATAAGGAAAGCCCCCTTTCCCCTAAAGCTGTATTAAATCCTTCTGGAAAATCCATGATATCTCGATAAACATGTGCCTGTTTTGCTGCTTTATAAATTTGATTGTCTTGATAGTAGTTAGGATCAAATGCAATATTTTCTTTAATGGTAGAGGAAAATAAGAAATTAGTTTGTGGTACATATCCAATTGAAGTTCGAAGCAATTTTAACGGAAGGTCGCGAATATCATAATTGTCAATGAATATTGTATTTCTAGGCGGATTATATACTCGTAAAAGTAAATTAACTAATGTGGATTTCCCGCTGCCTATTTTGCCAACGATCGCTAAACTAGCACCTTTTTCGATCGTTAGATTAATGTTTCGTAATGCATACCCTTTACTGTTTTTATATTGAAAAGATAAATTTCGAATCCTGATTTCGCCTTTTATTTCCTTTAAGGGAACGATTCCTTCTTCATCTTTTATATCCGGTTCTGATGCAAGGACATTACGGAGTCTACTATCGGCTGCTTTTCCTTGTTGAAATAAGTTAATCACTTTCCCTAAATTTTCAATTGGTGCAACTAAAAAAGATAAATACGTATTAAAAGCCACAAACTCACCTAGGGAAATTCTCCCCTTCATTACTAAGAGCGAACCGAACACAATCGACAGCAAATAGCTTAGACCAACGATCCCTTGGCTATACGAGGCAAAGAGGGAGTTTGAACGAATTAATTGTTTGTTTGCTTTGACATTTTCACCGTTTTCTTTAGTGAACTTCTTTATTTCTTCATGTTCCTGAACGTATGTCTTGATGATTCTTATTCCTGTACAAAACTCTTGGACTCTACTTGTCACCGTGCCAATGGCCTCTTGAACTCTAAGGGAATACATTCGAATACTAGTACGAAATCGGTACGCTAGATACGTTAAGCCAGGTAAAGGTAGTAAAACAAGTAAGGTTAAATATACATTTATGGTTCCTGCCATCATTGTAATGGTAATCGAGATTAGCACCATTGCCTCAATCGTTTGGAACACACCTTGCATCCCAATTTGCCTCAGGATATTTACATCATTTACCGCGTGCGCCATAAGGTTTCCAATTCTCTCATGTTGATAATATTCTGCAGGTAATGTCTCCCAATGGGTAAACAATTTTGTACGTAGGTCTCTTTCTAGCATTCTTGATAATCGGAAAATATAAATGCGGCCTGATGACCGAAATATGAAAATACCAAGTCCCAAAATAATAAACCAAGCTGCCAAGCTCCAGAGATCTGAGACACGAATGGTTAAATGCTGGATTCCATCAGTAAAATCTTCAAGTAATAACGGTATGACTAATTGAAGAGCAAGTGACATGGATAATAATACTGAGCCAAGTAAATAGCTCCATTTATGCTGAAAAAAATGCTCATGGAATAAAGGCCGTCTTTTCACTTAACCCCTCCTTCTTCTTAGATGAATAGTGTTAGATTACTCTTTATTCCCTTCATACACAATGGATTTCCCTATCATGTTACATGGATTATTTTGCTTTAAAAGAAAAAAAGCCCCCCTTTACACTGGTGTAAAGGGTGCATTTTAAAAGGTTATTATTCTAATTTTGCATCCCTATTTAAATCATCCATTGCAATTGCTTTCGAAACGAAACCCAATTTCCGCACGCGTCATCGAGGAACAGGGACTGGCTCTCGCGGTCATTCCGGCCAGCTACATCGACGATCTGAACGAACGCATCAGGCGCCAGACCAGCTTCACGCTGGACGACATGTCACCGGTGACTGCCGTGAAAAGCGCCATTATCCCCACGTTCCTGTAACAGGTCCGTGACGACGTGATGACCAGATCGAGTGATGTCCAGACTATGTACGACAACATCCCGACCAAATCGAAGAAACTGTTCTGGATCGAAGGAACGACGCGGCGATGGGACGGTTACACCTACTTCCAGAAGGACCCGACCCAGATGCTCGACTGGTTAGACACATACATGAAGTGAAGTCACTTGGACAGTTTTGGGGGTGTGAAGGTTCGAATGGGGGTTTCGGGCCCCCATGATCACCCTTGCTGTAATGACTAGTGAAAGATGAGTTTTATTAAAGAGCTCTTCCCTTTCACCCAGGGGGCGTCAATTTATTTAATACAGAGTGTTAATACATTATGGAAACCTTATAAATACTCGTAACAAAGTTCAAGATTTAATAAATTTGGTAAAGTAAAGCGCGTTACTTTGGTTGAGTAACGCGCTTAGAAAATATTATTACACCTATTTTGATTCAAACATAAATGGTTTTTTTATAGTAAACTACATTACAACAAATGTAGTCTTATTCTTTAATCCCTTCTAACCACTCTTCGTAGCAAGCATTACAAAGCAACTCTTCAGTTTCTGAACCATCTTTAAAAAAAGTAATGTAATGGTGTTTTCTTTCATCAACTTTATAATCACAATAAAAACAATTATTTTCCAATGTCATCAACCCCTGGGAAAGAATGTGGCTTTCAAACGTAATTCGTTTGAGTTCTCTTTCTTTTACGGTGTACCTTGTATATCATGCTAATCATTTTTTTATTATTCTTTTCCATTTTTACTCGGTCTATAATGATAATTATTTCCATAATCACCTTAGTAATTGATCTTTCAACTATTTGCTGTTTTATCAGAAAGGCTCTCATTTAGTAATAGAGTTATAAAACAAACTTACAGGTCACTGTGAATATTGAAGTATGCCCCATTCTAAAACTTATTAAAACTCCTCTCTCACCTTTTTCTTATAAGTTTTACTTGCTTAAATCAGGTTTTAATACCCGAAAAAAAGCGTCTATTCTAGTTAAGCAGTGTTTACAGGTCAAATTAGGTACATTTAGAGTTCAATGTCGTTTGTTACTGCTTCATTTTCCTAATTTCTCATAAATAAAGGTAACCTATTTAGACATACTATTTTTGAGGTAACTATCTCTGTTAGGATTTTTTCATTTTATAATCGTTATAAAATGTACTCCTTGCGCTGCATTAAACTGTATCAATAGTCAAAGTCGCGTCAGCAACTTTTCTTTTACTGATTAAGGAGATTTATATGAGTACAAACAACCAAAGTAAAGCATCCGGACAGAGTACTGCTGAAAAAAGTAAAGAAGGAGATCTTAAATGGTGGCAATTATCACTAATTGGGGTTGGCTGCACAATAGGAACAGGTTATTTCCTAGGGTCTAGTATTGGAATTAAATTAACTGGCCCTTCTATCGTATTTGCGTTTATACTAGCTGCTATCGGTACATACATTGTGTTCAATTTATTGGCGAAAATGACAGCTGCTGACCCGCAAGAGGGTTCCTTTTGTTATTATGCAAATAAGGCATTTGGGAGATGGGCCGGATTCAGCTGCGGATGGAATTATTGGGGCTCAAATATATTAATCATGGGAAGTCAATTAACAGCTCTCGCTATCCTGTCTCAGTTTTGGTTCTCAAAAGTCCCCCTCTGGGTCTTTGCTTGCGGCTATGCGATTTTGTCCATCTTTGTTGTTCTTTTAGGAACAAAAGGATTTGACAAAGTTGAAGACCTTTTGGCCGTTATAAAAACAGCTGCCATCATTATGTTTATCCTTATAGCCGTTGCTGTTTTATTAGGCTGGCTTAAAGGTGATGGAAATCAAGCAGGATTACCAGGCTCTATAGATGGGTTTTTTCCTGAAGGTTTTATAGGGTTTTGGTCTTCTCTTATCTATGCGTTTTACGCTTATGGGGGAATTGAAGTGATCGGCCTTATGGCCATGCAGCTTAAGAAAAAAGAAGATGCACCTAAAGCAGGAAAGATCATGCTGTTCATTCTCATGATTATTTATGTTTTATCATTAGGACTTGCCGTTATACTTGTCTCACATGACAGTTTTACTGAAAAAGAAAGTCCTTTTGTAACAGCTCTTGCTGATTATAATCTACCCTTCTTTCCACACGTTTTTAATGGCGCCATCATTATAGCAGGCTTTTCGACTATGACGGCTTCATTGTTTGGAGTAACGAACCTTCTTGTAACCCTCGCGAAAGATGGAGATGCACCGTCTTTTTTTGAAAAGAAACTAAAAAAATTTAAGGAATTACCTCTCCCTTCGTTAGCTCTGGGGGCTATAGGATTGTTTCTTTCCGTTGTTGCTGCCTTACTTCTACCTGGTAAAATATTTGAATATATTACGACAGCAGCTGGTTTGCTCTTATTATATAATTGGACATTCATTGTATTATCTTCCTTTAAAGTGCTGAAAACAAAAGGATCGGAAAAAATGATGGCGATTGGAGGCATTTTCTTAATATTCACAGCTATTAGCGGAACTTTACTGGAGAAAACGATACGCACAGGCTTCTTCATTAGCTTATTACTAGTGGCAATCATTGCTTTAGTCACTTTTATCATGAATAGAAAATGGAAAAATACTGGTCATGAAGGCGGTTAATTTATAATCGATCCTATTTATAGTAAGAAAGATTGTCGACGAAATATAAAAAAAGAAGGTAAGCCTAAATCATTTTGGGCCTGCCTTCTTAAATTTAATTGGTAATATATCATTTGGTTCTTCAATTCATCCTTCGAAAGCGGTTCTTCTTTTTCTACTCCTATTCCACATCGATATGCGGATAAGCATTCTTAACATTTTTCCTAAAAGTGTCAAGAGCCTCTTCTTTTGTGGCCTCACCAGTTCCATATAGTTTAGCAGCAGCAATATAATAATCAGTGATATTTTTTATCATAGATAGTCAAAATGTCTGGTGTGCGTTCGGATTCGGCTTCTTTAAAAGCTTCAAATGGATCTTGTCCACCCAGCTGTTCTGTTTGATGATCTTCTTCTAATAATGGATCATAAACAATCTGATTAGCAGGGACATCGCCGTTTTGAACCGCATTATCATAAAGATGTACTTCATCAGCCGCTGCATATTTAGCCTATAAATCGATTGCTTGGGATCTTATTCGGCAACATTAAAACTTAATGGTGAAGTATACTACAGCTTTAAATTGAACTGGATCTACGACTGTCTTTGTAGGAAGTCCATCTATGGCGGGCTTATTACAATTTAATGAACTAGATGGCCCTATTATCAATGGATGCTGCCTTTACCACATGTTAAATCATTACAATGAGAAAGCTGTTCATCAACAATTACAATAAAATATAAAATTTAAATATAGCGATAAATCTTAAGAAAATGCAATCCAAAGAAATATCAAAATAAAGATAACTCCTATTATGATTTGAATAGGAGTTAGTATAGCAGCCTATAATTTCTTCTTCTTAGAACCCAGGTAACTCATTTAAATTGTTTTCACTAATACCGTCCGGCTCACTCCGCAAGATGTCGCGGCCGTATTTATGAAACACATCTACATGGGCTAATTTTCCAGCTTTCGCTTCAGATAGTGCTTCTAAATAATCAAGCTCTCTTCCCGATTCTGTTTGAAAGGCAATCAAGTCGCCATCCTCATTTTTTCTCACAGCTATTATTTTTTCTTGATTCGGATTACTATTGGTTTCGTTTTCTTCGCTAATTTCGTTTACGTTTGTCTGGTTTCGATACTGATCATATGCTTGCTTAAAACGGTCCATTTTTATCACCTCGGTATATGTATCTCCTCAAATGCATTTTTTTATCCGGACGATCATGAATTTGTCGAATATAAAAAGGGCAACACATTACTTTCACACTGAATATCACTTTGAGAATTGTATATGAAGGTGACCCTTTTTCACCCCAAGTTATAAGCAACTTTGAAAAAACAAGGATTGCAGCTTCTTTTTTCCGAACATTTAAAACTTAAGATAATTAGAAAAAAGCTAATCGGAATGGTGACCGATCAGCTTTTAAAGGTTTATTGATTTCCTTTTTTAACCCACTCTGCAACTGTAACAGTGCGCTTAGCTTGATGTTTAACAGCGGCTTGCACATCTTCGACCATTTTACCGTTTTGATCAACTGTAACACTTGTTCCATAAGGATTGCCTCCCGCTGCAAATGTAACTGGGTCTGTGTATCCAGGAGTTGCGACAATCGCTCCCCAATGATACATAGTTGTATAAAGGGACAAAATAGTTGCTTCTTGACCGCCATGAGGATTTTGAGCAGAGGTCATAGCACTAACTACTTTGTTCGCTAGTTTTCCGTTAAACCAAAGTCCCCCTGTCGTATCTAAAAATTGCTTCATTTGAGATGGCATGTTTCCAAACCGGGTTGGAACACTGAAAATAATGGCATCTGCCCATTCTAAATCATTTAATGTTACCTCTGGCACATCCTTTGTTGCTTCTACATGTGCTTTCCATGCCGGATTTGATTCAATAGCAGCTTGAGGAGCCGTTTCAGCTACCTTTACTACTTTTACATCTGCTCCTATTTCTTTAGCATCCTCTTCTGCCCATTTAGCTAATTGATAATTTGTACCTGATGAGCTGTAATAAATAATAGCTAATTTTATATTTGACATAGTGTTTCTCTCCTTTTTAGTTGAATTTCCAAATAACCTCTCTAATAAACCCATTTTCTTTCACCGCCTATTTTATTTCTAGAATTTCAGTATAGATGAATGTGCTCACCCCCTTAGAATTTTGAACTCTCTATTCATTTTCGTATAAACGAAATATTTTATTCTAAAGTTTTCATTTGTCTGGTGAAAATGGAAATAAAGTATAATTGTTAATGGTATGAATTAAAATATTTTGAAATAGAGATATTTGCCCAAAAAAATAGGATGAAATTTATATGAAACAAATCATTTCATTGTTCTTAATGCACTGCCCTAATTACTTAGAGTTTTTTCTCTTCATATTCATAAAAGGATATATTGAAAACAATTTAATAATTTATATATATCTTGAACTAATCCAATTTTCTTACATCAAACGGAATCAGAACCCTTTCAATTTTATCTCTTTGGGATTCATACTGTTTAGGCAACATCAATTTTTCACCCATTGTCTCCTGTGATTCGTCATGGGCAAATCCTGGAGGATCTGTTGCAATTTCAAATAAAATTTCTCCGTGCTCCCTAAAATAAATCGCATTAAAATAATTTCTGTCCTGAACCGAGGTTACTTGATATCCGTGATTTGCGACATGTTTTTGCCACTTCAGCTGATCTTGATTATCATCAGCACGCCATGCAATATGATGAACAGTCCCTGCACCCATTTGACCCTGTCCGATCGGTGTTAATTTTATATCGATCATATTGCCGATATCTCCTGACGATTGATACCGAACAAAATCCCCTTCTCGTTTCACGAGTTCAAGCCCCATTACCTTTTCCAATAATTCAGCGGTTTTCTGCGGTTGTGCTGAAAGGAGCGTGGCACCGCCAAACCCCTTGATAGCGACATTAGGTGAAATGCTGCTAAAGCTCCACTGATTTTTCTCTCCTGCTTCTCTTTCAACGATTTCTAAATGAAGTCCATGAGGGTCATCAAAATCTAAATATTGCTCACCAAATCGTTCTAATTTAGTGAAGGGAATATTAAATTTTTCCAGCCTTTTTTCCCAAATTGTCATGGCTCCTTTTGGAACAATATAAGAGGAAAGCGCCGGGCCAAGGAAAAAATGTAATGATTGTTCCCTGTTTCCCATCTTCATCACCGAAATAAAGATGATAAGTACCAGGATCATCAAAATTTATCGTTTTTTTCACTAATCTTAAACCTAACACCCCAGCGTAAAAATCTACATTTTCCTGGGGATCACCAACAATTGCTGTAATATGATGAATACCTTTTGTTTTATAGGTCATTTACTTTTCTCCTTTTTAATTTATCTTTAAACTTGTTTTTTTTGTTTTTATCTCGAAACAATATATTTTTAATTCGAGATAATAGTAATACAGAGTTATATTTTTGTCAACAGCCTTCCTTTCTGTACAGGATGTTGAGCATAAAATATCTAATTTTTTAAATAATTTAAAGTGATTCGGCATTTTACTTGATTAAACTTCCTTTTTTCGTAAACGTTTCAGATAAATCATTTAAGATTTTAAATAAATGTCCAATTGCTATCAGTATTTATTCGTCGGCAATTTATGATGGTTTCACCCATTCTCATTTTACAAGTATTGTAGTTTGCCTTTTCGAAGATTAATTTCGTGCAATTTTTGTCCTTTTCAAGTTAAAATAATAATAGATTTGTCGAAAAACGTAAGTAGGAGTGGGATAACAACTTGTGAAGAAACTATTAAAATTCTTTCTGTTCATCCTCTTTGCATTTGTCGCCTATCAATCTTTCTTATTCATTAAGGAATATCCTGGCTCAGCAGACCAGGTTGAATACGAAGTAAATGCAGAGACTTTGCCGACTGAACTGCATCCATTTGTAGCTGAGAAAACAGAGATTTTAAAAGAAAAAACAGCGGAAAAAGGGATTACGATTCTGATCACAGATGATTACCGCTCATTTGAGGAGCAAGACAAGCTTTATGACAAGGGCAGAAAGACTCCTGGTAATGTCGTTACTCATATGGAGGGAGGCGAATCCTATCACAACTTTGGCCTTGCAGTCGATTTTGCTCTTCAGCTCGAAAATGGTAATGTGATCTGGGATACTGAATATGATGGGAACAATAATGGTCAATCAGATTGGTTTGAGGTTGCAGAAATTGCAAAGGAGTTAGGCTTTGAGTGGGGAGGAGACTGGCGCGGATTTAGAGATTATCCCCATCTCCAGATGGATTTTGGCTTAACCATTAACGACCTGCAGGAAGGAAAACGTCCAAAATACCCGGGATAAAATCCCGGGGTATTTCCTTTTCTAATTATTCGGGTAGGTCTCTTTCAAAAATGTTATAGACTGGTTAATTAGCGCTTTTAAAACATCAACATTAATATCTGCTACTTTATTGATGTATACACACGCTTTTCCTGTCGTATGTTTACCAAAGTCTTTTAACAATTGCTCTCGTTTTGTGTCACCTGTCGCAAAATACAAACTGATTTTTGCTTTGCGGGGTGAAAAGCCGACAAGTGGTGCATCACCTTCATGACCTGTTTTATATTTATAATGATAGGAACCAAACCCAATAATACTTGGTCCCCACATCTTCGCTTCATACCCTGTCGTTTCAGTAAAAATATCCAATAATTTATAGGCGTCTTCCCGTTTTTTAGGGCTTTCGACATTCTCAATAAACTCTATAACACTGTTGTCAGTTTCTTTTGTTTTAAGTTCGTACATAAAAAATCTCCCTCTTTTCTAATAAATAAGTTTAATTTTTCTTTTAAATTTCGGCTGGGGTCGTCCCAATTTCGAAAAAAGATAAATTAAAGCCTTATCAGGATATTATAAATTTCATTATTCATAAAAGTATACTATTTCCCATATATGTCCATCAGGGTCTTTAAAGTGACCAGAATAGCCCCAGTCATAATCCTTTGGCTGGTTAGACAGCAGTGTCCCGCCAGCGGCAGTAGTCTTTTTTAAGATTGAATCTACTTCTTCTTTACTGTCAGCAGTATAACTTAAGATAAATTCAGAAGACTTATTGGAAGTATTCGGTTGATTTGCTACCTTATTAAATTCTGTACGCAAAATGAGCACTAATGACAAATTGCCTTGCATTTCAAAGAGAATATGGTCTTCTCCGTCAACAATCCCTTTTGTTGGTAAACCCAATCCATCCTTATAAAACGCTATTGATTTCGCTAAATCATCAACTGCAAGTGTAATGATATTTATTTTTGGTTTCATCTGCTACCCTTCCATCTATTTTAATCTTTGAATACTTCTCTTTTTTCGATTTAATTCCTTCAATTTTTTTCTACTAACTCAACCAAGTCGTTGAAGAATACACATACCTTGATAAGCGTACATTAAGTTCATACAATATATAAGCGGAACCATCAAAGGTATATCCGAAACAATGGTAGGAGGTTTGCTGAGCAAAGAAGTGACTAATAGTGGTAGTACCAGCGAAGCTGACACCACCCGCAATAAGGAAATGTCAAGGTAATAATAAGTTGTTTAAGTTAAATACTTCCAATACACATACCCCCGTCCTGTTTGGATGGGGGTAAAATAAAGTTTTATTCAACAATCGCGCCCTTCGTATTATATGGTCAGCCAGTCATTTCTGGTTGACCATATAATACGATCGGGCGTAAGAACTGGTTATTTGCCAATACACCACGGGGAGCACGGGCAAGCGCAGCGATTTCCAGCGTAATCGAGCGACAAAAGTTTCAGGTACTTGATGTACCTCTTTGAACAGTTACCCCAGCTTGCGGATCTCCAAGAGTCGCAAGTACTGGAGCCTTTTATGCAGTGGTCGTCATCGCTGCCACCTGCATGTCGCATAACATAACCCTTACTATCTACCGTATACCTGCTCCCATCTGATTACTAGGTGGGGCTATTTGACGCTCACGTTGAAACCTATTGCTTAGTTAAATAAAAACGCATGCCGGGACCATCTATCTTTTTTCGAAAAACCTTAAGTATCCTTTTTGAAAATCCGGTTACCGAGGATTATTTTGGATAGTTTCAATCATATCATACAAACCATAAATTCTATCATACATTTGGCTTCTTTCATATAGGTTGCTATCTTTTGAACCGTATTCTTCAAATACCGCATGCCGAAATTCTTCGGGATAATAACACATATACATAAAATCCAGGGCGGGGTCTTCTACTCCCCCTTCGCTGAACTCTATAACCCCAAGGCGACTGGTAATCTCATCCCAAAAAATATTATCATAATGAAAATCCCCATGAACAACATATGTCTGAATCGATGCAGAATTTCTATAATATTCATTCAAGAAATCCTTCACTTGATTCATTTCAGAATCGGAAAGTTTAGTCTTCAGAAGCCTGAGTCCTTCTTCCATGTCCTTCCGAATATCCTGTGCAAAACCGCTTTGCAAGTCTAAGCCTTGTTCTGATGCCATGTGAAGCTGTCTTAAAAACCTTCCTACTGATATTCCTATGCGCTGTGCTTTTTCCAGATGTACCTTTACATACTGAGGTGTAATTCGATATCCCGGCAAATATTTTTCCACAACGAAATCCTTCGTAGGAGAAATATATAAGCATTCTGGCAAAACTGCCTCTGTGTGCATTCCTAACCTGTGAATCAGTTCCTGTCTTACGCCATAAGCATCTAACTGTAGTCCATCACGGAAGAAGGAAATAACTGGTTTTTTATCAAAAATTAAAACATCTTTCTCACAGCCTGTGGTTATGAACTCAAATTTTTGATAAGATAGTTCACCCATTTCAGCTTTCACAAGATCCAGCTTTCGTTCAAGCAACTGCTGTTTCATTTTATCAAAATCCATAAATACCCCCGCATTAGACTTTGATAAATTCAAATTGTCCAGGAGTTTTTGGTTTTTAGTTGTCCAATTACTTTTTTCTTCTGCCCGGTTGAGCTAAGCTTTAGCGGGTTCGTAGGTTACCAAGAGGGAACCATCCGTAAGTGTTTTGATGTCCACGAGATGGAAGTCCTTCCGCTCCTTAAGATTGTCAAACAAATGCTCGCCTACGTTGACCACCACCGGGTGCACGAGTACCTGATATTCGTCAATAAGATTTGCGTTTGCAAGTGATCGCACGAGCGTTGGACTACCGAAAATAATAATATCGCCGCCGTTACCATTTTTTAGATCCTTAATTTGCTCTTCTATATTACTGCCGGTCAATTGTTTTGGAGTTTCAAATTCTCCCCATTTTAGCTCGTCGAGTGGATGGTTGCCGGTTACAACTAGTTTGTGGGCGTTGTTTATCTTTTCACCCAGGCGTGAACCTACATCGCTGACTTTTATTGGCCAGTCTTTAATATACGGCCACTTTCTAGAGAGGTCTTCGTAGGTTCCGCGGCCAAGCAAAATGGTATCAGCTGTATCGAACCTATTTAATAGATACTCAGAACCCAAGGCGGCGTCAGTTGTCCAAACCATGTAGTTAGTTTTGTCCTCTCGTGGGTCGCCAGTGACAACTCCATTAAAAGTACTGTGAATGAATAGAATGATTTTACGCATTAATTACATCCTTTCAATTTGAGTTTTAGAATTGTATAAACTCATAATCTCATCATTACGCATGTTGCGTTTCTTATATTTTGTTATTTATTTTTTTAACATGTTGATTTGGTCTTCTAAATCGGCTGCCATAGCCAGAGTTCTTGGGTCGTGAATAGTTTCCGTTTCCTCTTCTAGCATTCGCATCTCAATTTCAAATACCCCGAATCCTTCTGGAAACGGCATCTGTAGCGCCCATTCTGCTGCCTCATCCTCTGAACTTACATCAATCAGAGTATATCCTGCAATCAGCTCTTGACCTACAGTAAAAGGTCCAGCAATTACCTCAGGCTCTCCCCCATGTAATGGATATAATATCCTGATCCCGTTAGAACTAGGCTGAAGCTCTTCTGTAGCAAGCAACACTCCGGCTCTGGCTAATGATTTCTTGTACGCATTTACTGCATCGGTGTATTTTCGACTATACTTTACACCCGTCTCTGTATACTCTGTTGCCTTGACAATCAACATAAATCTCATAATTGTTTCCCTCCTTGTGGGAAGATGACTTTTTAAGTAGCTGAGCTAACTTAACCCTTCCCTACTATGACGACGAACAGGGAACTCTGTAATCGACAAAGCTGCGAAAAAAAAGTTATTTCGAAGCTTCAGGACTCACATTCATTTGCCCGGTTCAGTAAAAGCTCCTTCTCACGGTCATTCCGGGTCATCGACGCGGCACGTTCAAATTCTGTACGGGCTTCATCGAACCGCCCTAGCTTGATCAGAAGATCGCCTCTAACGCTAGGCATTAGATGGTATCCCTTAAGGGAAGGTTCGGCACTCAGCTCGTCGACAATCTGTAGTCCAAAGGAGGGTCCAAATGCCATTGATATGGCAACCGCCCGGTTTAATTCGACGATCGGCGATGGGCTTACCCTGGACAGTGCTTCATAAAGGGCAGAAATACGGATCCAATCGGTCTCAGCTGCAGTAGGAGCTTCCGCATGACAAGCAGAAATTGCAGCCTGCAACGCGTATGGACCGAGTGTGCTTCCAAGCTCCTGGCTGCGTTTAAGTGCGGCTAATCCACGACGGATCAGCAATCTATCCCACTTAGCCCGATTTTGGTCCATCAGAAGTATGGGTTCACCTGTAGCGTTAACCCGAGTTTTAAGACGAGAAGATTGAATCTCCATTAAGGCAACCAGTCCGTAAACTTCTGATTCATGTGGTGCAATCTCGGAAAGTACGCGTCCGAGTCTCAGTGCCTCCTGACATAGCAGCGGTCGAATCCAGTGATCCCCAGAGGTTGCTGAATACCCTTCATTGAACATCAGGTAAATCACCTCGAGTACTGTAGATAGACGTTCTTTACTTTCTTCTCCTGTAGGCACCTCAAAAGGAACCTTCTCGGCCCTAAGGGTTCTCTTGGCCCGGACCACTCGCTGGGCGATCGTTGATTCGGCAACAAGGAACGAACGTGCGATTTCATCTGTAGTAAGTCCGCATAACAGGCGAAGCGTTAGAGCAACTCTGGCATCTTGTGATAACACTGGATGGCAGGTCATAAAAATTAGACGAAGGAGATCGTCACCAATCTCCCCGTCCAAAGCATAATCTATATCTTCCTCGTTATATAAATCCATACTGCGGGCGATCTCTACATACTTCTGATCACGTAGCTTAGTCCTGCGCATAAGATCGATCGCGCGCCGCTTCGCTGTTGTCATCAGCCAGGCACCAGGATTGTCTGGAATGCCGATCTCCGGCCATTGTTCTAGGGCAATTACCAAAGCATCGTGGGCAAGATCCTCTGCAACACCGACGTCCCGTAGCATTCGGGTTAAACTCGCAATTAGCTTTGCCGACTCCATTCTCCATATTGCATCAATCGTTCTATGTGTATCGATCAAACTCACGCTTTTTTCTGCTCCCCTACCTGCTTGTCAAGTTCTGCATCTTTTTCCAGCAATTCTGGATTAATCGTAAGATCCTCCGCTTCATATAACGGCCTGAGCTCAATCTCCCCTTGTCCAAATCCATGGGGATCTGGATAACGATGTGCCCATTCTATTGCTTCTTCTTTCGATTTGACTTCAATTAGCGTATATCCCGCGATTAATTCTTTTGCCTCCGTAAACGGACCATCAATGACTTTAGGTTTCCCTCCAGGTACCGGATAGGAAATCCGAATTCCGCTTGAACTTGGCTGCAGTCCGGCCCTATCGAGCAAAACACCGGCTTTCGCCAATTCCTCGTGATACTTTTGCATGGCACCATAAAGCTCCTCACTCGGCATAACCCTCTCTTCTGAATCTGTTGTAGCCTTGACAATGATCATAAATCTCATATGTGTTTACCTCCTATTTTATTGTGAAGCTTCGTATACCGATGTAAAAAGCGTTCGGGTAATTCTGCTTCTATTTATACGACGAACTAATCTTGATTGGATCGACAGCGATTATAAAAAAATTTTCGGGAAAAGCGCCCGATTCTATAAGATAATGTTTAAATACTTCTTAATCTAAATCTAAATTTTCTCTTTCATTATCGCGAAATCCCAGTGGATCTGAAGAATATTGGTATACATTGAGTTTATAGTTATCTAAATCCCCTTCAGATAAATTGCTTTCCAAATAATTTTCAACTTCCGTTATGTCACCATCATCATATACACTTACTGAAATTATAGGGTCTGTGTCACCAATTTGTGTACTTTGCAAACCATAATTGTCCCATAGTGAATTGCGTAGAAAATATGGAGTATGATGAAGAGCTAGATGAGTTTATTTTTGCAAATGATCAACGCCTTATTTTCCAGTATGAAACCACGAAAATGTCAGAGAATGGTTATGTTTCGACCAAAAGGAGATATTCTTGTTTTGAATGTACAGGATGCCCATTTCAATCTACTTGTGCAAAAGGAAAAGATCGAAAAACAATTACAATATCTTTAGAAAATCAAAGACAAAGAAAAGAGATTCGTGAACGACTTCAGACGAAGAAGGGCGCAAACTATATAGCCAACGAAAATGTGATGTGGAAAGTGTATTTGGACAGCTAAAGCACAATCAGCAATTCAAACGCTTTTAGATGCGTGGTCTCCAAAAAAATTCTGTCGAATGGGGGCTTCTTTGCGTTGCACATAACTGTAAGAAAATGCAGAAAGCGATAGAACGAAATAAAGAAATCGAGAAAAATGGACGACAATAAGGGCTGAAATAGCTCTTTTTATTGTTTGAAAACCCCACTATTTGAATTTCGACAAAGAAAAATAGAAAAGGGTGCTCAAAAGGTCATCATTTATCGACCTTTTGAGTCACCCTCTGATCGATTAGTAATTGGCTTCTATTTATATCTCCGTTTCATGATTCTCGATTTTCTTCAGCAGAGGGCCATTCATTGTACGAACTAGGATTGGTTTGTCTCCACTTGCTGCATATTCATTTAACGAAAAAGCACCGTATTCTGTTTCAACTTGCACATCAACGCAAATGGTTATTTTATTCAATTCTGCTTCAAGTTCACTAGCAAGCTTTTTGGTAAGAAGATTAGTAAATCGAATCACGATATCAATGTCACTTGTTTTTGTCGTTGTTTCTTTGTCGCTGGCTAGTTCAAAACCAACACTTCCTGCCGGACCCCACACGAGCGAATAGTTATTCATTAACTCATTGATTTGATCCAAGCACTGAAAAATATTTTTTTGCTGTTTCACCCATTTCCTTTCAACAGCGAGTTGTTCAGGAGTAATCCTTCTAACAATCCGATCCACTGTTAAGAAAGCCGCGAACCGTTCATTCCTTTGTGTTCCGCGTACACCAACGGCAACTTTACCTGCACCTGCCTGGGCACGTCTTACAACTACAAAAGGAGCGGCTGCAATCGATTTTTCTACCCATTCTGGGAATGGAGTAAAACTTGTTAGGTCTGTCACATTATTTATTTCTAATAAATCATGAGGATTTAGTTCCATTGCTCATTCAACTTTTCTCTTACTAAAATTGAAGCAGCTCTGCCCGTTTGTGCAAAGGAAGATTTTAATCTCCTACTTAGATCCTTTGAAGGATCATGCAAGATATCTTCCAGCGCATGTTCAATTTCTTGGTAAATCTTATTGCGATCTTGAATGTCAGGAGCATCTGCTTGCACTCCTTCAACGACTGAAAATAATGCCCCGAGCGTTTCAAATGAATTGATGTCATAGGCCATAGCTGGTACTTTCTTTGTTGCAGCTTCCAATTCATCAAGGCTTCGGTTTGTTACACGAGCTGCTGATTGTTTAGACATAACATGGATATTGACATCTTCATCACGTAATGCGATTAGTCGATTCGCTTGCATTCCGTGTGCTAAAAAGGCGCCGGAAATAGCCTTTCCTGGTATGAATGAAATCACTGGATGACCACTTAATCTTGCAGATGCATAAGCATCAACAGCAGCGGCACAAGCTTGATGGATTCCCAGCAGCTCTTCCCGATATCCATAGGCTTGGCTTGGTACATCGATTATGGCTACAATGGCCCGTTTTTCACTATTTTGACCTGCTTTGATCACTTCGCGAATATGCTTGGCAATCGACCAGCCCTCTAGAAGACCAATTTCTCCGTTTCGCGCACGTGGAAAACGATTTTGAGAATCTGGTACAACAGCAATAAACCGAACTTTCCTCTCACCAATTCCCACGTCAGCAACACGAACGGATGGAATGTCTCCAATTTCAGGAGCATCATTACGTAATAAATCAAACCAGGTGCTTCCTCGCCCAGAAGGACTATTTTTTTCTGGAATTGATGAAAGCTTATTGATCACGGTAATTTCAGTCTTACCCCAAAGCTCACGGACGTTTTCAGGGGACAAGTCTTGAGATGGATCAACCAATTGTAAGAGCGTTTCATATCGGCTTATTTGTTCAGTTCGAGGTACCTTTAAAATATGATTATTTATGATTGAAGAAATAGCTTCTTTTAACGACTCTTTATCATCGTCAATGAATACATCAGCAAAGCCGGAAGCTATTCGTTGTTTCCCCCCGATTGTCCTCCAAATTAGCGGTTTATCTTTCGAATCGAATTCGCGAATACCGGCCTCCTGCTCAATGACCTCTGGTCCGTTTAAACCAAGCCTGCCTTCACTTGTCATGATGATCGAGCTGCAAAGACCCGCCGTAATTGACATTCCGCCAAATGCACCAATTTTCCCTGGAATAATCCCGATAACAGGAACATAGCGTCGGAGTGCAACAATAGCTGCTCCGATTTCAGCAATGGAAAGTAAACCATAATTGGCTTCTTGTAATCTAACCCCACCTGTATCGAAGACAAAAACAGGTATCACCTTTTTGCCACCTTCACAATCTAGCAAGGCCAATTCTAATGCTCCGGCAATTTTTGCACCAGACACTTCACCAATCCCCCCGCCTTGGAATTTACCCTCAATAGAGATCACAAGCGCAGGATGATTGTTAATTGTACCTTTTGCGATAACAACACCATCATCACTTTGCGGCACGATTCCTTGCGGTTCCAAGTGGGGAGATTCTAATTCATCCAAAGGACCAAGCAATTCTCGAAATGTCCCATTATCTAAGATACCAACAGCTCTTTCACGTGCATTACATTCTACAAAACTAGCTTTTATTGTTTTCATCATGACAACTCACCTCCAGCGCCTGTTCAAGACGAAGTTTTACAACACCAGGGGTTGCACCGAAATCATTTATTTTCACGGTTGCCGCAATATCATGCATGGTAAAAAACCGGTGAATGACTGCTTCCCATGTATTTTTATAACCCGAAACACCAGTGCGAACTGTTATGTCTGTCTGTGAATGGCTCGATGGTCTCATAATAACTTCAAGATCCCCTGAGCCCACAACTCCTACATGTGCAAAACGATCAATTTTTTTTGTTGCTGGAAAGGAATATGTGATTTTCTCCAACTAAAACACCCCCATTAATCTTGTACATTAAGAAAGTTAAAAAAAATAGCATTTCGAAGTAGTTATTTCTGTTCTAAAGATATGGCTCTAGCAAAGTTTTCTTTTTATAAATGCTCTGTAAACTTGGTTGTTAATTTCCGCTACAGGCTTTCACTTTCCGAGGACGATCCACATATGGCTTACATCATCCAGTGAGCTCTAGTCCATATTTGGCTAAACAGACGCCTCCACTTTTCTTTTTAATTGGTATTCATTCAGCCCTTCTTCACCTTTATGAATCAAATGAATTTTATTTAAAAAGAGTGTCGCAGCCAGGAGATCGGCACTGCCACCCGGAGATATATTTCGGCTAATAAACTCACTATCTAGCATATATAATAAACAATAATCATTCGTAGCTAAACATGCAGCCGCTTGCTTTTTAGCAAATAATAAAGCTTCAGGCCCACCTCTGTGTAAAATACATGTGTCATCAAGATGAGCAATTAATGAAAGCAATGCATTTAACCTAGCTTTCTCCTCCGTTATCCCGATCGATCTTGAGTGGATCAGCATTGGAAACGAAATTTTCATAATATGGGGGAACCCTTGCTGTGCCTCTCCTTTTGCACCATTTACGCCATATTTTGTTATGACCTTACTGCCATTTGTAACAGTATGGGGACATTGCCGGTCAGGGAAGCGAGCAAGTTGACCTGCTGTAGAAACAATTTCTTCAACTGAATAGTTCCCTGTTCCGACCGAAATCGCCGATGTGAGTAAGCCAAGTGACCAAATCGCGCCTTTATGCGTATTTACACCGCACGTTACGGCAAACATGGCTGCTTCTCCATCCCTCCCAATCGCCGCAATTTCCTCTCTTAAGGATTGTGAAGGTTGTCTGCCGAAACTGATGAATGCGATATTTTCAAATGCATTTTTTAGCGATTGGGCTGAATCTGTCATTAATTGAAATGTTAGATCTTTGTGTGCACCTGTATTTTTTCGATCAACAAGTCCAGGTTTTGGTGTAAGCTCCAATTCTTCAATTAATGAGCAAACAGCCATTTCTGCAACAGTCCTACTGAATAAATGTTTATCGATGACCATCCACTCCTCGCATTTACCAGCTTTTAAATTTTGAAGGTGGTTCATATAACCCTTCTGACCATTCAACAATTTCTTCTACACTTTTTGCAGCAAGTAATGAACGCTTGGCATCTGTTCTACGAATCTGTAAATCTTCAGGAAGTGCAATTAACCCTTCTCTACGTAATTCAGCTGTTTTAGCAGAATCATGCTTTAGTCCCACTGATGTAACTCCAGCGACTGCTGAGAGTGCTTCTCTTCGCTTTTCCATGCTGTCTGTTTTATATAAATAGGCAATTCCTTCTTCAGTGACAACATGTGTGACATCATCACCATAAATCATGACAGGTGCTATTGCTAGGCCAGAATCTTTCTTTACATCAATGGCATCAAGTGACTCGACAAAAACTGGTTTGTTTCCGGCTTGAAAGGTCTCAACTACTTGGACGACTAGTTTTTTTCCATATGCAAGGGGATCCTCTGAGGTCATCATATTTAACCAAGCTGGTGTTGAATGACGGCGCCCGCCAGGATTATGGCCCATATTAGGTGCTCCGCCATACCCGGTAAGTCTTCCTCTCGTAACAGTTGAAGAATTTCCATCATGATCCAGTTGCAATGTTGAACCAATAAATAGATCAACCGCGTATTGTCCAGCCATTTGGCATAGGGTTCGATTGGATCGTAAGCTGCCATCACGACCTGTAAAAAATACATCTCGGCGTGCGGCAACATATTTCTCCATACCAACCTCTCCGCCAAAACAATGCACACTTTCCACCCAGCCGCTTTCAATCGCTGGAATTAATGTAGGATGCGGATTTAACGCCCAGTGCTTACATATCTTCCCCTTTAAACCTAGCGATTCTCCGTAGGTTGGTAATAGTAATTCAATAGCAGCCGTGTTGTATCCGATCCCATGGTTTAACGATTGTACCTGATGTTTTTCATAAATTCCTCGAATAACCGTCATCGCCTGCAATACTTGAATATCGGTTATGTGACGCGGATCACGAGTAAATAAAGGTTCCAATTCGTACGGTTGATCAGCAACAACGATGAAATCAATCCAAGAACCCGGAACATCTACACGCGGCAATTCATCTAATAATTCATTCACCTGTGCAATGACAATCCCATCTCGAAAAGCCGCTGCTTCAACAAGTGTTGGTGTTTCTTCCGTATTTGGTCCTGTATACAAATTTCCGTTTCGATCTGCTTTATCAGCTGCCACCAAAGCAACTGATGGGATTAAATCTATGAAAAGGCGACCATACAGCTCGATATATGTATGGATTTCCCCCATCGTTAATTTACCATCTTCTAGCATTTGGGCCATCCGCAGACTTTGCGGCCCAGCATAAGCAAAGTCCACTTTTTTGGCGATTCCTTTTTCAAATAAATCCAAATGTTCTGGTCTTGAAATACTTGACATTATCATGTGCAAATCATGTACTTTTTTCGGATTGATCTGAGCGAGTGCTTCTGATAAAAACGATGCTTGCTTCTGATTATTTCCTTCCATCACGACACGATCGCCTGGTCTAATTAATTTTTCCATTGCATCAACAATATGTTCGGTAGGAATTAATATCCCTTCGACCAACCCTTTAACACTTTCAATTCGCTTCTTTTTTGCGTCAAGACGTGTTGTCCATGACTTCTTTTGACCTTCTGCCTGTTTTATCATAACCATCATAAATCCCCCTTGTTTATCCCATTCTCAATAGGCAGTAAAACCCTAAAAAAACAAAAGAAGATTAGCGGGAGATAACTGCCTGTAAAAATCCGACGAAGGACAGGACGTCCAAGTCAGGCGAAGCCACAGGAGGTGGCCGTTCTGAGCGTGATAAGTTTCGCTAACCATCAGTGGGGACAAAAAAACCCCTACCGATGGAAGTCTTACTTATTTCTTTCGTTCACGCTTTGCAACATACTGACAATCGTCAAATCCATTTCCATCAACAGAAAGAATTCTTGCTTCGGGAAAGGCCCTTGCTGCCAGATTTGACAAAATGGTTCCTGGTGGCATTTCGATAAATAACCTGGCGCCTTTTTCATATAGAATCGTAGCTGCATCATGCCACTGAACAGCGGAAGAAACACTTTCAGCAAGATCAAGACGAATTTCCTCAGGATCATTTAATAGCCTTGCCCGACGATTTCCTGCATAAGGTATTTTCGGCCGTTTAAATGTAATATCATGAAGCGCATAAGCAAGTGCTTCTGAAACAGGAGCTAATAATGGACAATGTGATGGTGTTGAAACGTTTAACAGGGAAGCACAGCGTGCACCATTTTCCTCTGCGATTTTTAAAATCCTATGTATCCCTGGCAGAGCTCCTGATATCGTTAGTTGATCTGGTGCATTTCGATTCGCAATATATACTGGACTTTTTTCTTCGAAATGGTCAGTAAGAAAAGCTTCAAGTTGAGTTCCATTTAAACCGAGAATCACTCCCATCCCATAACCATTAGGATGAGCTTGTTCCATTAAATGGCCACGCAATTGGACGATTTTCACTGCATCTTTAAAATCAATTGCTCCTGCAGCCACTGCAGCACTAAAAGCACCAACAGAATGACCTGCGACAAAATCAGGGGTAACTCCTTTTGCTTCAAACGCTTTAAAAGCAGCAACCTCTGCTGCAAGAAGAGAGAGCTGAACCGCTTTGGTTGATACAAGTGACTCCTTTGTTTGAAAGTTGTATACGTTTTTATTTAATATTTCGGATGCAGTTTCTAGTACATTTTCCACTGCATTACACTTCGGCAAGTCATCTAGCATCCCAGGTCGTTGTGAGCCCTGACCGGGAAACAAAAAGGCAAGTTTCACAATGTCACCTCCACCAATCAACTAGGAACGAAGCATTTTTTGAACACTTAATATGACGTCTTCATTATGCTTAGCCAATAACTTTGATAACTCGTCAAGTTTTTGTTCTTCTAAAAATTGAATGATAAGTTCATGCTCTGTGATCGACTTTTCAATATTGCCTTCATTTGTGAATGACACGCTTTGAACCCTTAACAGCGGCCAGCCAAGACGTAAGTACATATTTTTAATTGTTTCGCTCTTGCTCATCATGATGAGATACATATGAAACGAGTGATTTAATTGTGTATAGGTGTAAACATTATCCATTGATTTCATTTGCATTAGAATTTGTTTCATTTCTTCTAACAAGTTTTGATTTGTTCCATGTTTCTTAATACGATCCATTCCCATGTTTTCAAGCATATTTCGAATCTCTAAGAGATCGTATATTTCATTTTCGGTATATTCTTTTACAACTGCACCTTTACGAGGAATTCTTTCAACAAGACCTTCAATCGCAAGTAAATAGATTGCTTCTCGGACCGGTGCCCTGCTTGTTCCATACTCTTCTGCATATATATGTTCAACTAATTTTTCACCAGGCTTCAGTTCACCTGTGATGATTTGTTCTGTGATATGCTTTGCAATTGAATCAGATAAGGCGTTATTTTCAAATTTTGACTTCAAGCTATAGATCCTCCTTAAACCGCATACAGAATATAGTCGACTGTCGATTTTATTATACAAAAATTTAAAGATGAGTTCAATATTTTTTAAAAATTCAAAATTATACTTGATTTTTATATTTTTCACCTTTATGATTAACCCTAGAATACAGTCGACTTTATACTACGATATTTTGAAAACGCTTTCTAACACCTGCTGCCATTCCTATATTACGGCTGTGTTTTTTCTTCAAAAAACAGTGAGGTGAATTCATGGTTATTTTCGGTGTTGCATTGCTTTCGATTTGTATGCTGACTGGTATCTTTTTAGGTGAAATGATGGGACTATCACTTGGTATTGAAGCAAATGTTGGCGGTGTAGGAATCGCGATGTTAATGCTTGTCCTTATCGTTGATTACCTAAAGAAACGTGACAAGCTAAGCAAAGCTGCTCAAGATGGTGTAGGTTTTTGGAGTGCAATGTATATTCCAATCGTCATTGCTATGTCAGCTAACCAAAATGTTGCAGGTGCGCTTGATGGCGGTCCTCTCGCAATCATTACCGGTATTGCTGTAGTATTAATTAGTTGGATGTTTGTACCTATTCTAAGCAAAAGCAAATCCCAAACATCAAGTGAAAACATCACTGTAGATAACGATATCATTGGAGGGAAAACTACAAATGTTCGAAACATTAAGTAATGTATTTATTGAAAACCAGCTTATCGTTTCTTTTGCAATTGTAGGGATCACAATGTACATCGCATATGTTATCTCCAATAAATTAACGAAAGGGAGAATTCACGGGTCGGCTATAGCTATTATTATTGGTTTGCTTCTAGCCTATATTGGCGGTGTTACAACAGGTGGTGAGAAAGGATTATCCGATATTAGCATCTTTGCTGGAATCGGTTTAATGGGCGGTGGAATGCTTCGTGATTTTGCAATTGTAGCTACTGCGTTCGGTGCAAATTTTGATGAAATAAAAAAAGCTGGGCTCAATGGGATTGCTTCACTATTTATTGGTGTAATCCTTTCTTTTATCGTAGGTGTGGCGATCGCCTTCGCCTTTGGGTATTCAGATGCTGTAAGCCTCACAACGATCGGTGCAGGTACCGCAACATATATTGTAGGACCAGTCACCGGTGCTGCAATTGGAGCAAGTTCTGAAGTAATAACAATCAGCATTGCTGCAGGTCTTGTAAAATCAATCTTAACTATGATCGGAACACCATTTATTGCGAAATACATAGGGCTAAATAATCCCCGTACAGCAATGGTTTACGGAGGATTAATGGGAACAACCAGCGGTGTAGCTGGTGGATTAGCTGCAACAGATCCAAAACTAGTCCCCTATGGTGCTGTGACAGCAACATTTTATACAGGTCTCGGCTGTTTGATGGCGCCATCGATTCTCTTTTTAATAACTAGAGCCCTTTTTGGATAAAACAAAGTAAGAATCATATATTAATAGTAGTGAAAAGAGGCTGACCCAAAAGTCTAGATAATTAGATTTTTGGGTTTAGTCCCTTTTGTTTTAAGCATAAAAAAACAAAAAAATCGTTCCTCTTTGTATAATGAAGTTGCCACACAAAATTATCAAAGATTTTATGAAATATGATCAAATCTCTTTCGTTAATTATAACATGAATCAGTTAGTTCTTCCATTAGACCTTGAAATTCTTATTCCGCAAAATCACCTATCAACTATTGTTCATGAAGCCGTCGAAAAGCTAAACGACTCTTTGTTGGTTGAACCCTACAAAGGTGGTGGCCGTCCAAGACCGTGAAAATCATGGGAAAAAACCGTTCCCACCGGATAAGTTTGAGAAAGAAGAATCGAAGGAAATCAAAGAAAGCACAACCGATCCAGAGAGTGGTTACTACGTTAAAGACGAACGTACAAAACAGTTTTCCTATTCTTTCATTGCCGCCGCAGACGTATTGCCATTGCGGAATCTACCAAAAAATGTTGAGCCATTATTCCCATTTGGATATGGATTAAGCTATACGACATTCGAATTTTTGCCGAAAAGGTAGGCTTTCCTATACATTTTCAATGCTACATATCATATTATTCCCAATTTCACAGTTTCTTCTGTGTTACCAAGGGGTGGCTCTTTTGGGAATTGAACCTCTTATAGCCTTACAAGAATTTGGCATTTTCCCTTGATGTTGTATAGAGCCAGAATAACTTTATTTAAATTCCGGTAGCCATTCTCCGTGAGCTTCTATTAGATCATTGCAAAGTGAAACAATATCATCAAGAGATAATTCAGCTGCAGTGTGTGGGTCAAGCATAGCAGCTTGATAAATATATTCCTTTTTACGAGTAATTGCTGCTTCAATTGTAAGTAATTGAGTATTAATATTCGTACGATTTAATGCAGCGAGTTGTTCTGGAAGGTCACCAACATAAGTAGGACTTACACCACTCCGATCAGCAATACAAGGTACCTCTACACATGCTTTTTCCGGTAAATTGCTTATAAGCCTTCCAGTGTTTAAGACATTTCCACCAAACTTGAATGGATTATTTGTTTCAATTGCCTCAATTATTCGTGAACCATATTCATTTGATCTTGTATGGCTTAATTCTTTATTATTCACTAAGTCCTTTCTCATTGTTTCCCATCTATTTATTTGATCTTCACAACGACGTGGATATTCATCTAATGGAATATTAAGTTTTTCAATAAGTTCTGGGTACCTGGATTTTATAAAATATGGATGATATTCAGCATTATGTTCAGATGATTCTGTCACATAATATCCGAATTTATCCATCAGCTCAAAACGTACCATATCATCGTGCTTTGTTTTTTGCTTTTCTTTTGCACGTCGTTTTATTTCTGGATAGAGATCCTCTCCATTACGCTTTATTTCTAATAACCAAGCCATGTGGTTTATTCCGGCAATTTTTTCTTCAATCCCATTTAGATCCATATCTAGTCCATTAAATAAGTGTTTTGTACAAGCCTGTACACTATGACACAACCCAACTGTATTGATAGCAGTAAAGCGATTCATTACGCCGGTTAATACTGCCATTGGATTTGTATAATTTAGAAATAAAGCATTCGGACATACTTCTTCCATATCTTTTGCAAAATCCAACATAACTGGAATTGTTCGTAGATTTCTAAAAATGCCTCCAATTCCTACAGTATCTGCTATAGTTTGCCTTAGACCATATTTTTTTGGTATTTCAAAATCAATGACTGTACTTGGTTTGTAACCGCCAACTTGAATTGCATTAATCACGTATTTGGCATTTTGAAGTGCATCCTTACGATCTAAATATGCATGAATCGAAATATTTTTCTGTAGGGATTCCTTAAGGTTATTCAACATTTTTTCTGAATCCCTTAACCGCTGTTCGTCTATATCATATAATGCGAATTCAAAACCTTCTAACTCAGGAACAAACATACAATCTCCAAGAATGTTTTTTGCAAATACTGTACTACCTGCACCTAAAAATGTAATTTTTGACATTCATTTTCCCTCCAATAGAAAAAAATTGTTCAACCTTATACGTAACTATTAATAATGAAGCTTCAAACTAATTACGTTATAATAATAGTATGATGGAATACAAGCTATCACAACGGTAATAAAGTGTGAATGGAGGGTAAAATATTGCTTATAAAATCAAATAAAGACCGAAATGACTCCTACGGCTTTTGTTTCCAAGATATCCAACAAAATGATATAGCTGCAATTCATGTAATAGGTTGTGAGGAACGGACTTCACGCGAATACTATTGGGATGGCAGAAAACGAGGGGATATGGAAACTTATATCTTTCAATACACTCTTTCAGGCAGAGGAGTATTTGAAATGAATAACGTGGAATATGAAGTATCGCCGGGAAAAGCTTTTATAGCAGGTGTTCCTGGCGACAATCGATATTATCTCCCAGAAGAAAGTGAAAAGTGGCAATTCATCTATATCACCTTACGTGGCCAAGAGGCAAAAAAATGTTGGAATTTTATTAATCAAACATATGGCCATGTTCTTGAATTTCCTTCAGATTCTTCACTTATTCAGTACTTATTATCGGTCTTTCAGGATACAACTGAGGGGAAAATAAATGACCCTTACATTAACTCGTTAAAGGCATACGAATTTGTTACGGAATGCTACCGGTATTTTCATAACCGCTCGAAGCAAAATAGAGAGATACCGGAAAATATTAATAGGGCATTAGTATACATGCAAACACAGTATCATAAACCTCTAACATTAGAGGATCTCGCAACAGAAGCAAACTTATCAAAATACTATTTTATTAAAAAATTCAAAGAATCTATGCATACCTCACCATTACAATATCTAACAAAATATAGAATTGAAAAAGCTTTCCACTTCTTACAGCATACAGATAATACCATTAAGGATATTTCAGAACAAGTTGGATTTGCTGATGCTAATTATTTTTATAAAGTATTCCGTAAAATAGTTGGTACTTCACCTGGTCAATTCAGACAAAAGAACTCTCCTGTACCATTTAATCATTTAATTATAGATTAGAGTAGATTTACTATTGATAGGAGAATCGATTATCATTCTTTAAAATCTTGTATGATGAACACAGTAATTGGCACTGAGGAAATGAGTGATGTGTAGTTAAAAAAGATGATCACTCAATTCTATTTATTGAATATCGACGATGCTGCCTCTCCCCCTTTTAATTAGCATTCTCGAATAAAAGAGCAAGATTTCAAAAGTTATCTAACCCAAATTGTGATAAAAATAAATGTGAAGTATGGATAGAGTGAAGTCTAGAGTGAATTATTGAAGGTCCCAGCCAATTGGAATTCTAGCTCTTTCTGTCTTTCTGTTCGTATACTAGGAGGATTATAATGAACGATAATGTTAAGTCCAAAGAATGGGATGCTCCATATTTTATAGGTGTAAAAACAATGAAAATTTATTGTTTCCCTTGGTGTAGAAGAAAACCAAAGCCTGAAAACACTATTAAACTAATGTCTAGGGCTGAAGCCGAAAAAGCTGGGTTCTGCACCTGTAAAAATTGTTATTCAGGTATCCTGCATGGAGCATGGGAAGATCATCAACAAAAAATAAATGTGATTGTTCCAAAAGAGTTTAGCTTTGTTGAAAACTTAAAGTATCTGTCAAGGTCTCCTAATGAATGTATGTTTGAAATTAAGGATAACAAGATCTATCGGGCCATTCCTATAGAAGATGAAATTCCTTTAATTGAGGTAAGTTGTGAAAATGAAAATGTACTTACAATACGGTTTTTAGGAAACACTACACCTTCACGTAAATGGGTTCGAGCTGAAGTAGCCCGGTATGTTAGAGAATGGTTTGATTTGGATACTGATTTAGTTCCTTTTTATGAATTAGCAAAAAATGATAGTCTGCTGAAAAAACCTGTAAGTGAATTTTATGGGTTGCGCAATGTCGGAATACCTGATCTATTCGAGGCATTGTGTTGGGGAATTATTGGACAACAAATAAACCTTACCTATGCTTACACATTGAAAAGGCGTTTTGTAGAATCCTTTGGCCGGCACATAAAATGGAATGGACAAACCTATTGGATATTTCCATCCCCTAATGAAATAGCTGCATTGACCGTAAACGATCTGGCTGATTTAAAAATGACTGTTAAAAAGAGTGAATATTTGATTGGAGTCGCAAAGCTTTTATCCGAAGGAATCCTCTCCAAAAATTTATTGCTGGAAGCTGGAGATTATAAAACAGCTGAAAAACGTCTGGTAAGTATACGTGGAATTGGACCGTGGACTGCAAACTATGTCTTGATGCGCTGCCTTAGATTTCCATCAGCATTTCCAATTGATGATGTTGGTCTCCATAACTCAATAAAGCTCGTTTTAGGGACAGAGAACAAACCTACTAAAGAAGAAATCAAAAAACTCTCTTTAACTTGGACAAATTGGGAGTCATACGCAACGTTTTATTTATGGAGGGTGCTATATTAGTAGTTTCGAACGAAAAACTCAGGGGCGCTAGTCATTCGGCGACAAACATTCGGGCGAACCGGCAGAAAGGTTGTACTATACCCTTTTTGACGGATTGGCTTATGACCTAAGGGCTGATGGCGCCTGGAACTAGACAATGATAAATTACTTTAACGCATTAACACTTTAATTTACTTATACTTTCGGAAACCACAAATGAAAAACCCATGAAAAATTAAACTCATGAGTTTTTTTGTTTAAACGATTATTATGCTTTCCTATTTGACTCAGATTCATATAATTCAACCGCTTCGTTTACACTGTATCCTTTATGGACGATCGAATGGATCGCCTTCATCATGGCAAGCGGCTGTTCGGATTGCCAGATGTTTCTTCCCATATCCACTCCTGCTGCTCCTTGATTTAGTGCATTGTACGTAATGTCAAGCGCTTCTTTTATTGTATCGAATTTAGGACCACCTGCGATCACGATTGGTACTGGACACTTGCTTGTAACCTGTTCAAAATCATCGCAATAATACGTTTTTACAATATCGGCCCCCATTTCAGCTGCTACGCGTGACGCTAATGCTAGAAAGCGGGCATCCCTTTTTTCAAGCTCTTTTCCTACTGCGGTAATTCCGAGGACAGGTATCCCATAATCATGTGCTTCTGTAACAGCATTAGCTAAATTGGTAACGGTTTGTGTTTCATATTCAGAGCCTACAAAAATTGATACACCAACTCCAACTACGTTATGCCGAATCGCTTCCTTAACAGGAGTGACAATTGTTTCATTGGCTAAGTCTTTACCAACTACAGTAGGGCCTCCTGAAACGCGAAGCACCATCGGTTTTTCGGTATCTTCAGGAATACATGCGGCAAGTGTTCCTCTTGTTAAGTATAAGGAGTCAGTATAAGGCAAAAGGTTTTTTACAGTTTCACCCGGTTTTTCCAGACCTGATATAGGTCCCAAGAAATAGCCATGGTCAATCGCGAGCATAACAGCTCTGCCATTTGGCAAAATTTTCTTTATGCGGTTTTGAAATCCCCAGCTCATTGCTATTCCACTCCTTTTATAATAGGTTTATCAATTACAACGGAATCCTTTTCTGATATATGCGGCGATTTTATAAAGATGGCTTTAAAGTATTCGTTAGATGTATTGATAAGATAATGAGAATCTTTTGGACGACATTGAATCATATCACCAGGCCTCGCAGGCACTCGTTTTTCATTAATATAGAAGTCAATTTCCCCTTCAAGAATATAAAAGATTTCTTCACAAACTGTATGATAATGGTTAGGAAAATCCTGACCAGGCTTTAAAACGACAACACCAACATCGACGTTAGGGCCCTTTGATAAGTACTTTGGCCCATTGTCACCAAATCTGTATTTAAAATCCTGTTCATTTACTTTCTTCACTCGTTCACCTCCTTTCAATTGAGAAAAAACCTGGTGCTTTCCACATATGGGTAGTCAGACCGCTGTCTGCCAGTTTCAGCTGTTCATTATAAATTTTTCTCCAATTATCATAGATTGCTAGATATTGTTTGTGATGGTCCATATTTGGCTGGTGATTACGCTCCCATTTTATCGTAAGATTGACCGCTTCCTGAATGCTGGAGTAGAGCCCCGCTCCTATCCCCGCGTATAAAGCAGTTCCCAAAGCGGCAGCCTCCTTTATTACAGGAACTTTTACAGGTACTCCTAAACAATCAGCTAATGTCTGGCTCCACAGTTTTCCTTTTGAGGCACCACCAGCAAAGATCACCTCTTTGGGATAAAACCCTGTTTCTTCTTGAATAAGTTTTAGATTACCAAGTGTAATAAGCGCGGCGTTTTCCTGCAAAGATTTGAACATTTCTTTTTTCCCTGTTTTTTGAGGATCTAAAGTGAGGTTAATAAAAGATGGTGCAGCATGCCGCCAGGACATGTAATTCATAATATCGGAAAAAATCGGCATGATTCCATTAGCTCCTACAGGGACATTCCTCGCTTTTTCTTCTAAAATTTCATAAGGATCCTTTCCTGTTCGTTGTGATTCGTTTTTTTCTTCATCACAAAAGGCATCCCGAAACCATCTCATTACAAGCCCTGGAAAAAATGCAATCGTCTCTAATTGCCAAAGATCAGGGACCACATGGCAATTAACTCGGATTCGTCCATGCTTATCGGTCAAAGGCTGCTTAATGTTGACTTCCTGCTGCCAAAAAGAACCGCCTGAAACAACGGTTTGCTTATCCTCAACCGCTCCGACCCCAATTGAAGCCATTTGTGCATCGCCCCCTCCGGAAATAACGGGAGTTCCTTTTAAAAGACCGGTTATAACAGCGGTTTCATTAGTGACATGCCCTAAGACTGTTCCTGCTTCGTTTACCTTAGGCAATATGCTGCTTTTAATATTGCAAATTTCAGCAATGGAATTGTTCCATTTCCGTGAGGCCAAATCAAAAATGCCAGTTGTACATCCATTAGACGGGTCAACTTGCAGCCTTCCGCATAATTTATATAATATCCAGTCATTGATCATTGTCATTGCATCAGCCTTTTCATAAATATGTGGCTGATGATTCTTTAGCCATAAAAGCCTGGGAAGGGCACTGAGGGCGAAGGTTTGACCTGATATATCGTAAATTTTTTGTTCTAGCTCAGGATCGAGCTGTTTTAAGAATGAAACTTCCTCTGAAGCACGTGCATCCACATTTGCGCATGCCCAAATCTCATTTCCGTCTTTGTTGTATAGAACAATTCCTTCTCTCATGCTCGTGGCACTGATGGCTTTAATATCACACCGATTGATATCTGTTTTTTTAATAACCTCTTTGGCACACCGAACAACCAATTGCCAGTTCTTTTCCCAATCAAAATTCATGGAGCCTGGATAGCTCTCCTCAGAAAGATGGTGCCATTCAATTTGGGAAACCCCCGCCTGTCTTCCATGCCGGTCAAAAAGTACAGCACGAATGCTGCCTGTGCCGGCGTCAAATACTAGAATGTATTCCATTCTCATCATTCACCTCCATTTTAAGTAAAGACACAGCTGTTGCTTCATCCGTAATCATGGTATGAATGTATTTACCTTTTAACGCACCATAAATGGCTTCTGCTTTTTTCTCACCTCCTGCAACTCCGATAACTTGATTCATCTCTTTTAATGAGGAAAGTGAAATTCCGATTAACCTCTTATGGTGGGGTAGTTCTAGTACCCGGCCCTTACGATCGAAAAATTGTCCGAGAATATCACCGACAGCATTCTGCTGTTTGATAAATGTAAGCTCATTAAGCGTCATTTTTTCTTCCTGAATGATAGTCGCATCTGGGTAAATGCCCCCGATCCCCACAATCATATATTTGGATAACCTCGCAAGGTCAAGAATCTCCTTAATAGACGGTTCTGAAAGAAAGCTCTCCGCCATTTCCTCTGTGGATGCAAGGAACGGTGCAGGGATCACATGAATTTCCTCGAATTGCTCCATTCCGCCATCTTGAAAACGCCGGTTGTGGAGATAATAATTGACTCCTCCGGTCAACGTAACAACCGATACATTACTGTCAGGCTCGATGGAAAGATAATCGATGGTTCTTGAAACAGCCTTGCCCCATCCTAACCCGAGAAGGTCGTTTTGCTGTAGATTATTCACCAAATACTGTGCAGCGGCTTTCGATAAAGAGTTGCTTAGTTTATTTTGATTAAGTGGAGTGGGGATAATAAAAGCATCCTGCAATGAAAATACTTCTTTAAACTCTTTCTCGATTGCAAGGCAATTAAGTCCATGGCCTTTTATTTGAAATTGAACAATTCCTGCCTCTCTTGCCCTTTCCAAAAGGCGTACGACCTTTGTTCGGGACAGGCTTAATAGATCTGCAATCTCATTCTGGGTTAAATCCTCTTTATAATAGTACCAAGCTGCTTTTATTAGCATATTTTCTGAATAGTTATCATGGCTCATGGTCAGGTACACCCCTTAACAAAAGTTCAATTGGCTTTTTTTTGTTCACAACTTACAAAAAGTATATCTACGTTAATTTAAAAAAAGACCACGATTTTTTGTTACTTTGAGACTCAAAATTTTTTCAGCTCCTAGTAATATTTTCGTAGTTTGCTGTGTAATAATTAACTAGCTTTTCGTTATTGATGAACATTTATCTGCTCTTTTTAATTTTGTTCTCTTTGTAAGCGTTTTCTGAATCTTTCTCTTTTGGAGGTGAAAAAAATTACAATGAAGAATGAAGCAATCGCTCTGCTTCAGATTGACGATATGTATAAACAATTTTCAGGCAATTCGGTATTAAAGGGAGTCTCGCTAACGCTTCAGAAAGGAGAGGTTCATGCGCTTGTCGGCGGAAATGGAGCGGGTAAATCAACGTTAATGAAGATGATTACAGGCATCTATAAACCTGACAACGGGATAATAAAAATAAAAGGAAAGGATGTTGCCTTTTCGAACACCCAAGAAGCACACAAGCATGGTATTTACCTCGTACCACAGGAGCCTTTAATCTTTCCAAATATGTCAGTCGAAGAAAATATAATGATTGGACTTCCAGATAAAAAAAAGGTTCTCAAAGAAAAAATGGAAAATATTATCCGTAATCTATGCTGGAAGTTAGAATTGGATCAAAGTGCGTTAAGTCTTTCCATTGCTGAACAGCAGCTCCTAGAAATTATCAGAGGATTAGTGAGGGAAGCAGAAATTTTAATACTAGATGAACCAACATCAACCCTTACTTTTGGAGAAATTAACTCACTATTTCAGACCATTCAACAACTAACTGAACAAGGACTGGGCGTTTTTTACATCACCCACCGCTTTACAGAAATTTTTACCCTTGCTGATACTGTATCTGTCCTAAGGGATGGTATTATATCTGCTCAAGGAGCTGTATCCACATTCACTTATGAAAAATTGCTGGATGGGCTGATGCCTGAAAATATGCCCCGCCAAGCCAAAATTCCTGCTCAAACTGTTCCTGTACTCATTGAGGAAAACCCCTCTCATCCTGCATGTGCCTTAGTCATTGAAAACCTCTGTGGAAACGGTTTTGAAAATATTACCTTCACACTAAATACCGGTGAAGTTCTTGGGATTGCAGGTGTCGTTGGAGCCGGACGCACAGAAGTTGCGGAAGCCTTGATTGGGTTGACTCCTGCTGATCATGGAACCATTTTATTAGAAGGAACCGATATTGGAAAATTTTCAGTTCGGGAAAGAATTAATAGAGGTCTTGTCTATGTTCCCGAAGATCGCCATTCACATGGTATTTTTTCGATCGCATCTATCCAAAAAAATATCACCTCTACTATCCTGGATCGGCTCAAGGGATTATTATTGCCAAGCAACCAGGAAAAGAAGATCGCTTCTAAATATGTTGCTGACCTAAAGATCAAATCAACGGGTATCGGCCAGGAACTTAAGGATATTTCTGGTGGGAATCAGCAAAAAGTAGTGCTTGGCAAATATCTGGCTGCTGAGCCAAAAGTTATTATTTTAGATGAACCAACCCGGGGCATTGATGCAAATGCTCGGAGGGATATTTACCGGATCATACAAGATCTAAAAGCTAAAGGGCTGGCCGTCTTATTAATTTCATCCGACATCGAGGAAATTGAAAAGCTAAGTGATCGTGTCCTTGTCATGCATGAGGGAAAAATCGTAAAAACCCTTGCTAAACATGAAGTTCATATTGATATCATCACGACTTCAGCTTTTGGTGTAAAAAAAGAGGTGATCAATTGATGACTTCAACCCTTATTCGAATAATGAAAGCACGTGAACTTTCGATTGTTTTATTAATGATCGTATATGTCCTGCTTGTAGGTTCCATTAATCAGGAATTTACTACAGGAGAATCGATTTCCCTGCTCGTAAAAGCCAGTGTGATTCTTTTAGTGATGGCAATTGGTCAATCTTTTGTCCTTTTCACCTCTAATATCGATGTTTCAGTCGGATCGATTATGGGGATTTCGGCAGCTGTTTGCGGAGTCCTGCTAACCTCTGGATATAGTCTGTGGGTGATGCTTCCGATTGTTTTGCTTATCGGGGCTTTTATCGGACTGATAAACGGAATCGGCGTCGGATTGTTTAAGATCCCTTCTATTATTATGACACTCGGGACACTTGGCATTATTAGAGGTTATATGCTGATCTATACCGAAGGAAAGTGGATTGAAGACATCCCAAACTTTTATAAAAAAATAGCTGGTGTCCATTTTTTAGGATTAAACGTAACTGTGTGGGTAGCAATGGTGATTTTAGTCTTTACACACCTAGCTCTTACAAAAACTAAATTCGGTCGCTATTTTTATGCAGTAGGCGACAATTTTGAAGGAGCAAGGATAGTTGGAATTCCTGTGAATAAGGTTACCGTGTTAGCGTTTATCTTTTCTGGAATATCAGCTGCAATGGCGGGACTCGTTTTTGTCATGAATATTGGATTTGTTCCCAATGAAACAGGAAGCGGTATCGAACTTCAGGTTATTGCAGCCGCTGTTCTTGGCGGTGTGAGCCTGACAGGAGGAGTCGGCACTGTCTTTGGAGCCGGACTGGGAGCTATTTTTTTTACAGTCATCAACAACTCTTTGATTTATTTAAAAATACCAGCTTACTGGAACAGCGCAATTTCAGGATTACTATTATTGTTGATTGTTGTAGGAGATTCAAAGTTTCAGCAATACTTAAATGATCAAATCTCAAAAAAAAGAAAAAAAGAAAAACGTGAAGCTCTCCCTACAAAAGGAGGTGTTGATAATGACAAAGAAAATAAAGCAGCTACTTAAGTGGGAAGCAGTTCTAGTCTTATTTCTTTTATTTGAATTACTATTGTTTGGTCGGATCTCCCCCGATTTCCTAAACGTAAACAACCTCCTTTATAGCATGAATGATTATGTTTATATTGCCTTGGCAGCAATTCCAATGACATTTGTCATCATCACAGGAGGAATTGATGTATCAGTTGGTTCGATCATGGGACTTTCCTCAATTGTACTTGGGGTCTTCTGGACACATGGCATAAATATATGGCTGGCTCTGCTGATCACATTAGTTGTTGCCATACTTGCAGGTTTTCTTAATGGGATATTAGTCGCCCATACTAATGTACAGCCCCTTGTGGTGACATTAGGCGGGATGTTCTTATTTTCTGGTATTGCCTTAGTGGTATCAGGAGGCTCGAGTACTTCGGGATATGAAGGAATCAGCGGCTTTCCTGATGCATTTGTGGAACTAGCTAATGGACAGCTTTTCGGTATTCCTAATCCTTTTTGGATTTTACTAGTCAGTTTATTTATATTCGGTGGTTTACTTCACTTGACTCGTTACGGACGAAACGTGCTTTTAGTGGGAATCAATCGAAAGGCTGCAGTTTACAGCGGTGTTCGCACGAAGTGGACGATCATGAGTACTTACATGTTATCAGGACTTGGAGGTGGGATTAGTGGTGTAATGATGACATCCTACTTTAGTTCTGCTAGATCCGATTTAGGTGCTGAAGCTGTTTTACCTGTTATTACGGCAGTTGTACTTGGCGGAACGAGTATTTTTGGCGGGAAAGGAAGTGTCTTTGGGACAGCAGTTGCAAGTATAGTGATTGGGATGACACAATACGGTTTGCAAATGTCGAGCATGACAAGTCAGGAAACTAGTGTTGTCATTGGAGCTATGTTAATTATTGCTGTTTTATTGAGAAATACAAAATGGCCTGTTTTAAAAACATTGATCATTAGAAAAAATACTGCTTCAGCAGTGAAAAAATAAGGGGTAGATTGAAAATGAAAATGTTAAGACCTTTTGTATTAATGATGGTTTTTCTATTATTAGTTGGTTCTTTACTTGCATGCAGCAGCGGCAAGCAGTCTAAGTCGGAAAATTCAGGTTCAAAGGATGAGAAAACCGCAGAAAACAAAGACGTTAAGCTTGCCTTTATCCCAAAGCTAACAGGGGTCGGATTTTTCACTTCAGGTGGCCAGGGTGCCCAAGAAATGGCAGATTCATTAGGAGTTGAATTAAAATATGATGGACCAACTGAGGCATCTGTTGCTGGTCAGGTCCAATTTATCAATAACTTTGTCAACCAAGGCTACGATGCTCTCATGGTATCCTCAGTTTCGGTTGATGGCCTTAGCCAGGCATTAAAGCGTGCAAAAGACCGCGGTGTAAAAGTGTTAACCTGGGATTCTGATGTGAATCCTGAAGACCGTTCCTTCTATATTAACCAAGGAACTCCAGAACAGCTGGCGGAGCTTCTTATTCAAATGACTTCTGACCAAATTGGAGATAAAGGAAAAGTTGCTTTCTTCTACTCAAGCCCGACCGTTACCGACCAAAACCAATGGGTCACAAAAGCAAAAGAAATCATTGCAGAGAAATATCCTGGCTGGGAAATCGTTACAACGCAATATGGAGAAAATGATGCTCAAAAATCATTATCTGTTGGTGAAAGCATCTTAAAAACATATCCAGATATTAATGCTATCATCTGTCCTGATGCAACTGCCCTTCCGGCAATGGCACAAGCAGCTGAAAACCTCGGAAAAGCAGGTGAAGTAGCCATTACCGGATTCTCTACTCCAAATGTGATGAGAGATTACGTAAAGCGGGATACAGTGAAACAATTTGGTCTATGGGATGTAAAAAAACAAGGGGCACTTGCAGCCTATGTAGCTTACCTTATGACTGCTGAAGAAAAAGAACTAAAAGTAGGAGATGAATTTGAAGTTCCTGGAATCGGCAAAGTAAAAATTGAACCAAACACAATCCAGGGATATGATTACACAGCTGATGACAGCGGGATAATTTTGCTGCCAGATCGGGTTGTATTTACGAAGGATAATATTGATGACTACGATTTCTAAGGTAAAAGTTAGAGAGTGACTCAAAACCAAAGTGTCAGACCACTCAACCTCAATATAAGGGCTCATCAAGCTAAGGCAACTCATTAGCCTTTAAACGAAATGAATGGAAGTTGCTGAATGGAATAGATTTGAAGAGTCATTTGTTCACGCTTCCACCTGTAAAACAGGCGGCTTGATTACGCTATATACGGGCATGTTACCTGATGCTTAGGTGGCATGCTTAGCTGTATTTTCCATAGATTATCTTTCTGCGATATTTTGGTATAAAAACGATGTGATATTTACAATTCCATTCTGTTTGTAATAAACTTTTGTCCAATGGTTAGTCTCCTTTTCTGTGTATTATAAGGCTTGAATCACTGACTAATTTACAGAATGGGACTGACTTTTTCTATTACATAAGCATAGCTTTTCAATGGTATAACCTGGGGTTTTTAAAAGAAGCATTAATAAAAAAACAAGGTAAAATTTATACCTCGTTTTTGTTAAGTTCTTATTATTTAAAAACAACATCGTTCCATTTTAGTTCATTTTTGAAAGTATGTTTATTTGTGTCTTTATTAATAATTACGCATTCCATTCCAACTAATTCAGCCCAGTCTCTTAGCTGTTCAGTTGTAACTTTATAAGAAAATACTGTATGGTGGGCACCGCCAGCGATAATCCAGTTTTCAGCACCTTCACTTAGGGATGGCTGCGGGTTCCAGAGGACTCTTGCTACTGGCAGGTTTGGCAATTCAATTTCAGGTTGTATTGCATCAACTTCATTGACAATTAATCGGAAACGATGTCCAAGATCAACAATTGAAGCATTAAGTGCTGCTCCGCTTCTACCGTCAAAAATTAGTCTTGCTGGATCTTCTTTTCCACCAATTCCTAATGGATAGACAGCAATTTTTGGTTTCGTTGCCGAAATGGTTGGACAAACCTCAAGCATATGGGATCCCAGCACAAGCTCGTTTCCTGGCTCAAAGTGATAGGTGTAATCTTCCATAAACGAAGTATCTTTATTATCAGAAATAATTTTTAATGTCCGAAGAAGGGCTGCTGTTTTCCAGTCACCTTCACCAGCAAAGCCATAGCCCCCAGCCATTAAGCGCTGAACAGCTAGTCCTGGCAGCTGCTTCATACCGTGTAAGTCTTCGAAGGTAGTTGTAAATGCTGTGTATTTTCCATCTTGTAGGAAGGCTTTCATGCCTAGCTCGATGCTTGCTTGATAACGAATAGATTCACGAACAAAAGAACTTTCCTCTAACCCTTCAGGAACAATATCATACTCTTTAGCATACTCTTCCATGAGCTGATCAACTTCTTGTTCTGAAATATCATTAACACGTTGAACTAAATCACCGATTCCATAACCATTAACCGTCCAGCCTAGTTTGATTTGAGCTTCAACTTTATCACCTTCCGTCACCGCTACTCTGCGCATGTTATCACCAAAGCGAGCAACTTTTAGATGCTGTCCTTCAGAAAATGCAACTGCTGTACGCATCCAGCTGCCGATTTTGCTTCTTACTTCACTATTTTCCCAATGCCCTACTACAACTTTTCTTTTTACATTCAATCTGCTTGCCATAAAGCCAAATTCACGGTCTCCATGGGCAGATTGGTTTGTGTTCATGAAATCCATATCTATGCTGTCCCAAGGAATATCCCGGTTAAATTGAGTGTGAAGGTGCAGCATCGGTTTTTGAAAGGAAGAAAGGCCGGCGATCCACATTTTTGCAGGTGAGAACGTATGCATCCATGTGATAATGCCTGCACAGTTCTCATCTGCATTTGCTTCTAAACATAATCTGCGAATCGAATCTGCTTCTTTTAAAACAGATTTAAATACTAATTTATGTGTTACGGAAGAGGCAGAATCCAGACCTTCCGTTATGACTCTTGAATTTGCCTCAACTTCTCTTATGGTTTCTTCTCCATATAAGTCTTGACTGCCTGTTACAAACCAGAATTCATATGGTTTAACTGTTAACATGTTTTTCCCCCTAGTCAATTGAATTATTGATTTAGCCCACTCTTCATGTGCAGCAAATCCCCCCTTGATGGATGGTTCACTTTATTTTTGCATTGCTTTGGCCGTAGTACGCGTTATCTCCATGCTTTCGAAGATAGTGCTTATCCAATAGAAATTGATCAATTGGATTGATATCAGGCTTCAATTGGTAAGTGTGCAGGGCCATTTTAGCAACTTCTTCTAATACGACTGCATTGTGTACTGCTTGCATCGCATCTTTTCCCCAGCAAAATGGTGCATGGCCTGATACTAATACACCCGGCATTGCTACTGGATCAATCCCACCTGTTTCAAAGGTTTCAATAATGACTTTGCCAGTTTCCAGCTCATAACCGCGAGTGATTTCATCCTTTGTTAATATTCTTGTACAAGGAATTTCCCCATAATAATAATCAGCATGTGTTGTTCCTAATGCTGGTATGGAACGACCTGACTGTGCCCAGCTTGTCGCCCAAGGTGAATGTGTATGGACAACCCCGCCGATCACAGGGAATGCTTTATAGAGTGCTAAATGTGTTGCAGTATCTGAAGAAGGACGCATATCTCCTTCCACGATTTCTCCTTCTAAATTCACCACAACTAAATCTTTTAATTTAAGATTCTCGTAAGGGATTCCACTTGGTTTGATTACGACGAGGTCCTTTTCACGATCAATGCCACTAACATTTCCCCACGTAAATGTGACCATTTCATATTTTGGTAACAGTAAATTGGCATTAAGTACTTGTTGTTTTAATGCTTCAAGCATTTTGTTATCTCCCCTTTTTTGAAGGATAGAAAAGCTCCGGTGTATACCTCAACACTCCACCGCATAATAGGTTCCTACAAATTATTAGTGTGTGATTTCAGTTTTATCTTGAGCCTGAGAAACGCTTGCTTTCTTAATTTTCTTCAAGTTTTTCATGACATCGTTTTCCCCACGTCCAAAATAATCATATAGACGGGAGTATTCTGCAAACAATTGGTCATATATATTTGCATTGCGCGGATTTGGTTGATAGATGTAATCTTTTAATCTAGCCATCTCTTTTGCAGCCTCTTTAATATCATCATATCCGCCGCGTTCTTTCCCAGCTGCAACTGCTCCAAACATTGCAGATCCCAGTGCTGGTGTTTGTGAAGAGGCTGAAATGCGGATATCCATATTTAATACATCTGAGTAAATTTGCATCATAAGCTCGTTTTTCTCAGCAATGCCCCCGCAGGCATATACTTCATTAATTGGAACACCACTATTTCTGAAGGCTTCAACTATGGTACGTGTTCCATATGCGGTAGCTTCAATGAGGGCACGATAAATTTCTTCGGGCTTTGTAAGTAAGGTTGCACCTATTAAAACCCCAGTTAAATCGGCATCAACCAATGTTGATCGGTTGCCATTCCACCAGTCCAATGCAATTAAACCGCTTTCACCAATCTGCAGCTGAGCCGCCTTTTCTGTTAAAAGCTGGTGGATGTTAACACCCTTTGCCTTGGCTTCCTCATAATAGCTTGCAGGAACACAATTTTCAGTGAACCATTCAAAATGGTCTCCTACACAGGACTGACCTGCTTCATATCCCATTAATCCAGGGATAACTCCATCTTCAACAACTCCACACATGCCGGGGACAACCTTTTCTGCATCCCCTAGCAAAATGTGACATGTTGACGTTCCCATAATCATTAACAGCTTTCCAGGTTCAGTGATTCCCACAGCTGGGACAGCAACATGGGCATCTACATTTGCAATAGCAACTGCTGTTCCTGGATTTAGACCGATTAATTTAGCAGATTGTTCAGTTAATTCTCCTGCTTTAGAGCCAATTGGGACAATATCATTGGATAATTTTTCTTCAACGACATGTTCTAATCGTTCATCAAGTACTTTAAAAAATTCTTTAGATGGATATCCATCCTGCTTATGCCAAATTGCTTTATATCCTGCAGTACAGCTATTTCTCTTTAAATCGCCTGTTAATTGATAAATAACCCAATCAGTTGCTTCAACAAATTGGTCGATTTCATCAAAAATTTCTGGTGCTTCGTTAAGAATCTGCCAAAGCTTAGGGACTAACCACTCGGACGAAATTTTCCCGCCATACCTTTGCAGGAAATTCTCACCTCTTGCTTCCGCTATTTCGTTTAATCGGTTTGCTTCTTCTTGTGCAGAATGGTGCTTCCAAAGCTTTACATAGCTATGGGGATGATTCTTAAATCTCTCTATTAAGCACAAAGGTGTTCCATAAGAATCGATCGGCAGTACCGTACATGCTGTAAAATCAATACCTATCCCGATTACTTCATCAGCTGATATATTTGCTTGTTTTAATACATCTGGAATTGTCGCCTCCAACACTTCCATATAGTCTGCCGGATGCTGCAGAGCCCAATCATTCTCAAGTTTTGTTTTCCCATTCGGTAAAAATTCATCCATTACTCCATGTGTATACGGTTTCACAGATGTTGCAACTTCTTTCCCACTGCCTATTTCAACTAGGACAGCTCTTCCAGATTGCGTTCCATAATCTACTCCAATTGAATATTTTGCCATTTGAATCACCTCGCCTCGTCCTATTGTAAATCTAACTACAATTACAAAGTAACAAGTTGTCAACTGCATTTATACGTACAAGTATTTATATAAATGCGCTTTTATTGGGTGTTATTATAAATTATTTACAACTTATACGTATGACCTTACATAAATTTTAGCACCATTCTAGTTTTTTTCAATACAAATTTTAATAATTCCTCAACTATTTCTTAAGTGATTGTCATTTTTTAATTTTTTTTACTTATTTGTACTTACAAGTTGATCCAATAGGAGAATGATAACATCCATCGATTTAGGGGTCATCTGTCTAATAAATGGGATTAAGCCCATCAATGATGGGCTTTCTACTTCTTGCTCTCTTTTCCTACAAAAACAGATTCATTTTGATCCTTCGACTTTCTGCTTTTGGGTCAGCTCTTTATTATTCTTTAATAGTTTGTTAAAAATGTCCTAGCTTGCAAACCGGGACATCACTGAATTAAGGATTACATAAAATTGCTTCTATGATCCGAAACCCACTCCGTAAACATTTTTGCAGGTCGTCCTGTTATTTTTTCGACCGTTGGCAAAACGGTATAGCCAATCTCAGGCGGATTTTTACTCATTTGAACAAAAAAATCAATGCTTTCTTCATCGTGGCCCATCTCTCGCCATTTCCTTCGTGCTTGCTCTTCGGTTAGTTCTTCAAATGTAATATCTTTACCAATGGCCATACTAATCATCTCCACTTGATCAATGGTTGAGAGTGCTTCCGGACCAGTAAGTGTATAACAGTTTCCGTGATGCCCTTTCTCAAGAAGGGTTTCAACAAAAACTGCCGCAATGTCAGCTTCATGGATGATTGCGCCACGTGTTTCGCCACCAAACTCACGAACGACCCCTTCCTCTCGAATCGATTCCTGCCAGTCATCAATAGCATTGGCCATAAATCCAACTGGTTGCACAAATGTCCATTCAAGACGACTGCTTTTAAGTGCCTGCTCCACAGGACCATCACCATATACCGTCAATAAAGACACTCTTTGAACACCCGTCTTTTCTGCCAGCTCAACGATTCGAGGGTTGGTTTGTAACGTCGCACCTGTTTGATCACTTGAAGTGATTAAGTATAGTGCAGTCACGTCTTTTAATGCTGGAATCAACGTTTCCGGAGACATGAGATCTCCTGCTATAACCTCTACGCCTTCAGGAAAATGTGCTCTTTCTGGGGTGCGAGACACTGCTCTTACTTTCTCTCCTTTACGAACGAGCTGGTCTACGACATGCCTTCCTACCGTTCCCGTAGCACCTGTTACTAAAATTGTCATTTTGCATCCTCCTCGTATCAAAAATAGATTTTCCGTATCTCATTAATTTTTTCTATTAAATCTTTTTTTAAGTCGTCGGGGGAAAGGATTTCAACTTTTGCTCCGAAACTTAAAATGACAGAGACAGCATATTCTCTTGAATAAAAAGTCGTTTGCACGTCAATAAAATCTCCGTGATGTGTGAATTCTCCTGGAAATTGCTCAAATACTCTCGGCTGTGCGGTTAAATCAAAACGTAGGTGGGTGTTTGTGCCTTCTTGTTCTTGAACCGGACGTTTATACTCCGCCCTTGGACTAAATTGCTCTTTTGACACTTCGAGATCAGCCATTCTTGAAACACGAAAATAGCGCTTGTCTTTTCGAAATAAACAATAGCCGTCCAAGTACCAAATTCCCCGCTCCCATAAAAGATTCAACGGTTCTATCTTTCTCTCCGATACTTGACCTGAAGCATTTGTATAGGTACATGTAATCCTTTTCGATTGATCGATCGCTTCCAATAAGGGAAGAACAATTTCTTTCTCTCCTTTTGAAGCGCTTATATCGAAAATCATTTTGTCCTGGCGCTCTTCATTTAAAAGAGCAGGTTGTAAGGTACTAAGCTTATTGATTAAAGATGTGAATTTTGTCCCGCCAACAGCACCTTCCCCACCCTTTAAAAGATTGTAGATCATTGAAAAGTCATCAATTGAGAAATGTTGCTTTGTTAAGAAGAACCCGCTCATTATCTTAAAACCACCATCTTTTCCAGAGAATGAGCTAACAGGAATACCGGATTGATTAATCAATTCAATATCACGATAGATTGTTCGAATAGAGACCTCGAACCTAGAAGCTAATTCTGAGGCCGTCACTTTTTTTTTCGTTAACAATGCCATCGTAATACCCAGCAGACGATCGAGTTTCATCTTTTTCACTCCTCATACTAATACACTTTTCTAACTAACAACCTCTATTTCAAAGGGGTACATGAACGATACTAGAACTTTCTCTTCCTGAACATACTATCAATAATTATTTTCTTCAACTCTTCAATTCAATTAATTGATGAATAAATCATCTTCAAGGATGGCCCCCTTTTCTTGTACATGCTCCTCGCAGTAAGACACCTTTAGTTGATTGTTTTCCGATTAAAGGATGTCACAAAAACATGACTTTCATTTGCTTGAAAATTCAAGTTGTTCTAACCCTACAAGTGGGCTATTGTGATTGGATATTACGGAAAAACAAACGTACATCTTCAGCAAAAAGTTCAGGTTGTTCTAACGCAAAAAAATGTCCGCCTTGTTCATATTCCTTCCAATGCACGAGGTTATGATCTTTTTCTGCCAAACGCTTGATGGCTGTATCGTGAGAGAGGGATAGCAGCACACCAGTCGGAACTGTACCACGCCCCTTTGGTACCCAAGCAGATTCGTCATGCATGGACTCATAATAAACCTGGGCTGATGAACCGGCAGTTCCGGTAAACCAGTACAAGCTAATATTCGTCAGTATCCGGTCGCGGTTTATCGATTCCTCGGGTAAACCATCCATTGGATCCGACCATTTTTTGAATATCTCGACAATCCAGGCGAGTTGGCCGATTGGAGAATCATGTAATCCGTAAGCGAGGGTTTGTGGGCTTTTGGATTGAATTTGCAAATAACCATCATTAAACGTTTCTAACCTTGTCATACGTATTTGTTCATCTTCTGTTAATTTTTCCAGCTCTCCTTCTTCACCTGATGGAAAAGTAAGTAAAGCATTGAGGTGTAAACCAATTATTCGCTCCGGTGAATTATGTCCCATTTCGGGAGCAATAAAAGCACCTGTGTCACCGCCCTGCACCCCAAACTGTTTGTAACCGAGCCGATCCATTAATTGAATAAATGCTTCTGCAATACGACCGGGGGTCCAACCTGGCTCACTCAATGGTACGGAATAACCAAAGCCCGGTATCGATGGAATAACAAGGTGAAATGCATCCGCAGCTTTCCCGCCATGAACAACTGGATTCGTTAAAGGACCGATAACATCAATAAACTCAACAAATGATCCCGGCCACCCGTGAATTAGCATCAACGGAGTTGCATTAGGTTCTGGTGACTTTATATGAAGAAAGTGAATGTTTTGCCCATCAATTTTCGTTGTAAACTGAGGGAACTCGTTGAGCTGTGCTTCATGCTTACGCCAGTCATAGTTATTTTTCCAATAATCGGTCAGTTCCTCCAAGTAATGCTTCGGTACACCACGCTCCCATCCGGTTCCCGGCAGTTCGTCTGGCCAACGAGTACGGCGTAACCGTTCTTTTAAATCGTCAATGTCGATTTTTGAAACCTCGATTCGGAATGGTTGAATGGAATCATCTTCCTGTTTTGAAGTTTGTCTTTCTTGTTCATGATTTAAAGCAGTCATCTTAAAAACTCCTTTCAATATTGGGATAATCATAGAATATACCATTAAACCTGACATCTTGTATGTCAGGTTTAAAAAGCTCTTAAAATAATTTTTGAGTGATAATTCAGTATATAAAACGGTCGTATTGTGTCCTTCATAGAATATCTATTTAAAAAAGCTAAAGGGGCTGGGTAAAAAAAACCATGTTTTTTCCATTCCTTTTTTTTATCACTGGAACTTTTTTTGCGATCAAATTCATTTGTTGGGGTTAGCAAAAACTAGAGAAGAGGCTAGCAATCTAATTATTTCATTGAAGAGCATATCGCTATCTTGCAGATAGAGAGATCAGATTATGGAAAAATCTGAAGAGGTATATACCCTTCAGATTTCACATTTCATGCATGGCTTTTGTTAGAGGCCGAGCCGTTACGAAGTACTTTGATAATCGCGGAAACTTCCTCATCTCCGTAACCCGCCGCTGTAGCTTTCGCAAAGAGCGGTAGAGCAAACGCAGGAAATTCAGAATTGATTCCCGATTCCATGGCTTGTTGAACGAGCCGCTCTACGCTGTCAGAAGACGTTTTGAGGGAGCTTTCGGGGTTCCCGAAATTCCCTGTTTACAAGGTATGGTTTTGGTTTATTTCATAGCTGAATTCGAGATTTGGAGAAAATACAAAAAGCTATTTAATTAAATAAAAATGTCATGATAATTCATGATGATCTCGTGAGGAATGTGATGGGATTCCGGCTTTCTTTTTCGATGATTAAACCAAATACATTGCCAGCCGGCTTCAATTGATGGCACGATATCATTTTTCCATGTGTCACCAATATAACAACATTTATTTGGTTCGATATTCATCTGTTTTTGAATATATTGAAACACTCTTTTATCTGGTTTTGCGAGACCAATGCTATCAGAGATGAAAATTCTCTCCTTTGGAATGATTTGATCAATTTGCAGGATTTTAATTTTATTCATTTGGTGATCTGCCGGTCCGTTTGTTAGGATTCCAACAATTGGTTTACATTTCATTAAATTTTGAATGAATGAGAGAATTTCAGGAAATGCCTTTATTTGTTGCTGTTCTTTGACATAGCGTTCTTGAATTGCTTTTGCTTGTTCTTTTGATAATAAAATACCAAATTCGTTAAAAGCATATCTCAACCTCTCTATCCTTAATAAATCAAGGCTAATTTCCCCTTTCGTATACACTTTCCAAAGAACGTCACTATAATATCTAACTCTCTTGAATACTTCTTCTAGTTTAGCTGCAGGTAAATTGAGATTGCAATGCTTGAGCGCCATGTGAAAAGGCATTAAATGGTCATAGAGCGTGTCATCAAGATCAAAAAAAATGGCTTCTGCCTCTCTTATACTATTCATAATGATGTACCCCTCCATGTTCATTCCAAAATCTCAGCATGGTATACCTGTTTCTTAAACGGTGAGCCTCGTTTAAACTATTGCGGACAAGTTCGGGACTAATCCCTAGATCAGCTGGATGTGTTGCTCCTGATAATTTCTGTAATAATAATGTCAAAGTAGCAGCTTCAGGTAGTGAGTTTATAATATCAGCCAAGTCATCCTTTTTTTCTATGACTCTATGAAATATATCTTTATCTTTAGTATTTATTTGCTCTAATCCACTTTTATCAGATATAAGCTTTAAAACATCATGCTTATATAAATTTAAAATAAGTTGAGATGAAACACCGATCTTAGCACCATGAAGCACCTGTGCTTGATTTTGCTTCAGAAATTCCATCTCCCAATAGTGGGATAAATGGTGTTCACTACCTGAAGCTGGAGATGAATGGCCGACTAAAAGCATCGCCAAACCAGATTGGATAAGCGCTTCAATTAAGATCTTAATACCATCATCTTCTGCTTTTATTATCAAATCAGTATTTTTGACACAGTCTTCTAGTGCTTCTTTTGTCAATTGAGCCGCGAGCTGACAATAAGGTTCATCTCCAATAAGGTGCGAAAACTTCCAATCAGCTAATGATGTATATTTCCCGCTCATATCTCCAAAACCAGCAGCTATCATTTCTTTCGGAGCTTCTTTTAAAATTGTGATATCGGCAAATAACGCAATCGGAGATTGCATTTGGTAAGTTATTTTCATTCCCTTTATTACAACTGGCGCACCCATTGAATTAAAACCATCTACTGATGGAGCTGTTGGTACTGAAATAAAAGGCTTTCCCATCTTAAAGCTTGCAAATCTTGTAATATCATGGATCGTCCCTGCCCCTACGGCGATCACAACATCTGTATCCTGTGATATACCTAACATTGCCTCAATCAAAGACCTTTCGTCGGCAATAACATCATTTACTTCATTTACTTGAATGACCACTGTTTCATGGTTAACATTTGATTCTGTTAAAAGGTATGAAAGCCTCTGTCCAGCCACTTCAAAGGTAGTCTGATCAGCTATAATAGCAACCTTCTGAAACGATTGATTCGTTATGTAAGAAACAGCTTGATTTAATGCATTATAGTCAATAACAATATGATCAATCGAAATATCATAATGGTTGTTTCCGCACCTGCATTTCTTTGACAGACTCGAAAGTTTGTTTAAAGCGATCATTTTATGTTCCCCCTAATCAAATGAAAATCCCAAAGGTAAGTCGACCATCAAATAATTCCCTTAAAACAAATAACTACAACTGAATGATCTTCTACGTCTTGAACAGCCATTCAGATGTATTTATTTAAATAACAATTTTATTTCCATCGTTCCCCTTATTAATTGCACTTGTTGAGCTTCTTACGACTAACTGTGGTTCATAGACCTTCTGCCTGTTTTCAAATGATTCAAGTTCTTTCTTTTCTACTGCAGCAACAATCCATTTAGCAGCCTCAATTCCCATATCCATCTTTGGGTGTGTAACAGAGGTAAGCTTTATTTCAGAAGCTTCAGTTAAATAAGAATCATCATAACCAATAATTGAGAGTTCACCTGGAACTCTGATTTCCAATTCTCTTAATAAATTCAATACATTTATAGCAATTTCATCGTTGTAACAAACGATTCCACTCGGTCTATTTTCTTCTGACATGAGGATATCTTTCAGACTATTCAACAACGAGGCTTCTTTATTTTCGGTAGTAAAGGTTACAATCATTTCAGGAAAAACGGGTATGTTATTTTCTCTAAAAGCTCTTATAAACCCCTTCATCCGATCCAAACCTTGGGTATCATCACTCTTAAACAAACCGATCACTTTTTTATGTCCTAGTTTAATCAAATGCTCAGTTGCAATAAATCCACCTTTTTCATCATTTAAAATAATATTCGGTGGATTAAGTTGAGGGTAATATTGGTTTATCATTAAATAGGGAATATTATACTGCTCCATTTTTAAGTAATAATGAAGATTTGGGTTATAACTTCCGCTTCTTGTAGGTTCTACAATTAAACCATCAATTTGGCGGTTTAGCATTCCTTCTAAGCATTGTTTTTCTTTTTCAGGATCATTATCAGTACATGCGAATGTTAAAGAGTATCCGTGTGCAGACAAATACGATTCAATTCCCTTAATGATAGAGGGAAAGATATAGTCAGAAATATAGGTTGTTATGACTCCAATGTTTTTTCTTAAGTTTTCGGGTTGAGCTTGAGATTGTGCTGACCTGCTTGAGACAAAAGTACCTGCTCCCTGTTCTCTATACAACCACCCTTCATGAACAAGATCCCCGACAGCTTGCCGTACGGTATGCCTGCTTACTCCAAACATCTTCACCAGCTCATTTTCTGAGTAAATTTTGTTGCCCGGCAAAACTTTTCCTTCTAAAATCCATTCTTTTACTTTTTGTTTTACCATGCCGGCTTTCGTTTGTTGAGCCATTATGTCACCACTTTCAACTTGTATGTTACCAAATTAACTTATTCGTACAACTATGCTCATTATACACCATGAGCAGTTAATCTAAAAAACATCTTTTCACTATTTTTTCAAGAATTATTCTTGCTACATCAGGAATAAATCCAGAACTTACTTTTTGGAATGATTCTGGGAAAGGGCAATCGATTCACCCTCTAGAACAAGCATTGTTAACCATCTAAATAAAAGCATCCCTGCTAATGTAACGATAAACACTGGTATTTTTACATAGGCAATCTAAAATCCTTGCCACGCCCCAATAATTGCAAAGTCCTGTTAGTGAGTGAAAAAGAAGCTAACAGGCTGTCAGCTTCTTTTATTTTCTGTATATTGAAAGTAATTTCCAATATTTTAAAAAACCGTTACTATTTTAGAGACCCTATAAATAGTAACGGTTTTTTGCTTTTATTCTTATTTCGCCAAGCGAATAACATTCCAAGAAAGTTTAGGGAGATGTGCATTTAGCAGACCGTTGTCTACTTGAGCATTTCCATTGTTGTGTGGAGTTACATTTGAACGATTATATTGATTTGTTGCTTTTACATCTTTATTTTCTAAAACGATATGTTCAATAACTTTATAACCTTCAAAGCTCCTTACATCCGCATCAAGACTTAAAACATCTGTTTGATGCCGATTCACTGCAAAGATGGTAAGTGTTTCATTTTCTTCATCATGAACTGAAACAGTATCAAGATATGGAATATCAGTGAAATCCTTACTATCATATTTTGGAGATGCAACAATCGTATGTAATGCATTCCCCCTTCCAAAGACAGATGCATGCATGTACGGATAGAAGATTGTTTGCTTCCAAGCTTCCCCGCCTTTTTCCGTCATAATTGGTGCAATAACGTTAACAAGCTGTGCAAGACAAGCAATTTTCAATCGATCTGCTCGCTTTAACATCGAAATGAGCATACTTCCAACTAATAAGGAATCTTCAAATGTATAAATATCCTCAAGCTGTGGAGGTGCAATGGACCAAGGCTCAATTTTTTTATCCGCTTCATTTGAATGAAACCAAACATTCCACTCATCAAAGGATAGATTAATAGTTTTCTTACTTCGTTTTTTCGCTTTTATATAGTCCGCAGTTGAAATGACTGAATAAATAAAGTGATCCATATCCATCGATTGTGCTAAATAGTTTCCTAAATCATTATCGCGATTTCCGTAATACGTATGCAAGGAAATATAGTCAACATGCTCATAGGTATGCTCTAAAACTGTTGCTTCCCACTCAGCAAAAGTAGCCATATGTCTGTTTGAGCTTCCACAAGCTACTAATTCAATTGTTGGGTCAATCCACTTCATTGCTTTCGCTGTTTCAACTGCGAGCCGTCCATATTCATCAGCTGTTTTATGTCCAATTTGCCAGTGACCATCCATTTCATTTCCTAAGCACCATGTTTTAATTTTGTGTGAATCCTTGTATCCGTGGGAAATACGGAGATCACTCCAATACGAACCAGATGGATGGTTACAGTATTCAACTAGATTGCGAGCTGCATCAATTCCGCGCGTTCCTAGATTGACAGCCATATTTACCTCTGCATTAATCTTTTTTGCCCAAGCCACAAATTCATTTGTACCAATTTGATTCGTCTCAGTTGTTCTCCACGCCAGCTCTAATCTTCGAGGGCGATCTCCAACAGGACCTACTCCATCCTCCCAATTATACCCGGACACAAAATTCCCCCCCGGATATCTAACTAATGGTACTCTTAATTGTTTTACCAACTCGATCACATCTGTACGAAAGCCTTGTTCATCAGCTGATGGGTGATCCGGCTCATAAATTCCTTCGTAAACGGCTCTTCCTAAATGCTCGATAAACGATCCATAAATTCTTTCATCAATCTGACCTATTTTATATTCTTTATCAATGGTCATTTTTGCGGTTACTGTCATTATAGCTCTCCCTTTCTTAAAACCTCATTTATTTTTTTATCGAGATTACTCTTTACACCCTCTTTATGCAAAAGCTTTTACCGATTTTTTCTTCATAGCCCTTTTATCTATTCTTTTGAAGGAACAAAGTGCAAGCCACATTTGAATAATTGAGAGAATGCTTCCTAGGAAAAACACTGCTGAACTAGGGTATGAAAACATCAAATAAAAGAATGATGATTGACTTATCATAATCGCAATCGAAAGATGTACATTGAGTAAACCGATTATAAACGCGTGTCGTATACAATTAAGTATTGAAATGCGATAGTGCACAAATACTGGTAAAGCATGTGAAACTGTAATCAGGAAAAAAACCAGAAACAGATAGAACGCAGAAATCGTTACAATGTTGATTTGCCCTGTGTTCGCCTGAAGGATTAGAAAATTAATATATAGCAGAATCCCAACTCCGGCTAAAATCCATCCTAAAAGATTGGATGATAAAAGCGCAGATTTATAGGTTTTTACAAAGGTTTTAAAAATAGGCAGGGTGCTTTCTCCATGTAACCATTTTCTACAAATAGTCAGCATGGCCACGGAAGCAGGAAACAGTCCAACAATAACTAAGCCTATTAAGCTAAACAATATCCATAATCCGTTTAAATAAGCTAATTTTGTCACCCATAAAAATAACGTATTAAGTTTAGTTATGAATAGGTTTCCTTCCACTGCAATACCTCCCAGCTTCCACTTGTAAATCATTAGAGCGAATGATTACCCCTTAACTCCACCAACCGCTAAACCTGAAATAAAATAACGCTGGAAGATCAAAAACAGAACAATAACTGGTAAAACGGTCATTACTGAACCTGCGATCAAGACATCATAGTTATTGCCATAAGGTGTAAGGAGAGTTGACAAACCAATCGGCAACGTAAACATCGTATTTGAACGAAGGACGACTAACGGCCATAAAAAGTTGTTCCAACTGCCTAGCCCTTGAAGAATCGCCATTGCAGCAAAGGATGGCAGCATCAATGGAGCCATGACTTTAAAAAAGATGCCATATTCCGTACAACCGTCCATTCGTGCTGATTCCATTAATTCTTTTGGTAGACCAATCGCATACTGCCTAAAGAAAAAAATCGCAACAGGTGCTACAATCATCGGCAATATAACGGCAATATAATTATCAATCATTCCTAACGCTGTCATTAATTGATATAAAGGTAACATTAAGATCTCGAAAGGTACCATGAGAATCAAAAGGACCAAAATGAATATAAATTGTTGACCTTTAAATTTATAGACGGCAAGAGCATAACCAACCATTGATGAAAAGAATAAGGATAGAACAATTGTAAGCCCTGAAATGAGAAGACTATTTAGATACCATGTCCAATAGTTTCCTGCATTTGTAAACATATTTATATAGTTTTTTATACTTAGTTCATTCCATGGAATTGTTAATGTAATCCCATTTCTAATCAATTCTGCAGATGGACGTAAGGATGAAATCAAAAGGCTTAATAATGGAGAAATGGCAAGAAATGCAATAATTGCCATCATCACGATAAGAATCCATGATAATAGTTTTTCTTTTTTATTCAATTCCTTACCCCTCCTTCTTTAGGGCACCAAAGAATTTAAGTTGAATAAAGCTGATAATTAAAATGATAAGCATGAGAACCACACCGATTGCAGAGCCAAAACCCATGTTATTCATTTGGAAACCTTGTTGGTATATGTACCCAACTACCGTAAGACCAATATTGCCGGGGGAGCCATTTTCCCAAAATACGAAGCTTTCTTCATACATTCGAAAGCCGCCAATAATCGTTATGGTTGCAACATAAAGAGTAACAGGCTTTAATAAAGGTAACGTTATATGATAAAACTTCTGAAACATACCTGCCCCATCAATATCTGCTGCTTCGTACAACTCTTTTTGAATATTTGTTAGACCTGCCATAAAATAAATGACATTAACACCAATCCATTTCCATGAAGCAAGTAAAACCATTAAAAACATTCCAGTACCTGCACCATAACGCCATTTAACAGGATCCATTCCGAAAAGACCAATAATAGCATTTGCTAACCCGGTCTCTGACTCGCCAAACATTAGACGAAAAATAACACCGGCCACAATCACAGACGTCAGGGAAGGTATAAATAGTGCAGCTCGGAAAAAATCAGCAAATTTAATAAATCTTGAACTTAAAATTGTCGCCAAAATCATAGGAACCACCACAAGGATAATGGTTGTTAAAATGACATATACAGTTGTGTTATAAAGAGCTTGATAAAACGTAGAATTAAAGATTTTCATATAATTACTTAACCCTACAAATGTAACTTGACCAGGTAAAATACTTTGAAAGCTCATTAAGATCCCATTCAATAACGGGTACAAAAAAAGAAGTAAAAATGAAAGGATGAATGGGGCTACAAAAACATATGGTGCACCTTTTTGAGAAAATAGAAAATTAAGTTTTCTAGGAGCTTTTACGTACTCTTTTTCATGAGACACGACTGGTTCCATGACAATCAACTCCTTCTATTGATTTCATATTAATCCTGAATACAAGGTGCTAAAGATGAGCACCTTGTATTTTGTGCTCATTCTTTAATTGTTCCTAACCTCTTCTGCTGTTTGCTTCAGTGCCTCTTCTGGCGTTTGGGATTGCTGTCTTATGACATTATTAAAGACAGTTGTATTAAATTTTTGTTGTACGAGCGGTGTTTTTGCGGTTACATTAACAGCATTAATTTCATCTTTAATTTCTAGAAGAACATCAAAAATATTGGTTCCGAAATATTGATAAAACTTGTTATCTTCTTTCATAGCTTTGTGCTCCCAAACATCCCAACGCGGAGGATCAAAACCTAAAACCTTCCACAATGCGATATTCCCTTTTTCAGAAAGCTTCGTATATGCAAGAAATTCTTTTGCCAGCTCAGCATGTTCAGATTGGTTTGTAATGACAGTACCAGTCCCACCCATTCCTGCAGAACGTTTACCACCTTCCTCCCAAGCTGGTAATGGACGAATTGTTATTTTCCCTTTCAAATCTTCCATGTAATCTGTGAATCTACCCATATACCACATCGGCATCGCAATGGAAGCAGCTCCACCTTCGTTCATAAATTTATAATATTCCTCAGCATGGCTCTCACCACCAGGAGTCATCTCAGCAATTTTGTCCTTGTGGACCATGGCGTTCAAAAATTGTAACGTCTTTACATTCGTTTCGTTTTCAATAATAACTTCTCCATTTTTATCAAAAAAGTCTGAGTCTTGTTGAGAAATCATTGCCCAATACGTATTAAATCCTTCTGTCTCAACTGTTGTCATTACAGCGTCTGTATTCTCAACAACTTTTTTCCCAGCTTCAACATAATCATCCCACGTTTTGATTGAATCAATGTCTACACCAGCTTCTTCCATTATTTCTGTATTGTAATACATGACTGTTGCTCCAACATGTGTAGGAATACCGTAATAATTCTCATCTTTTGCATAAATATCAAATCGTGATTCTACAAATTTATCTTTTACTGGTTCTACATAGTCATTCATTGGCTCTAACTGAGGTTCCCCTTGCAAGTAATTTGGAAAGCGAGAGATTTCAATATCAGCTATGTCTGGAGCACCTTTTCCTGATTGTAATGCCAAGAGTAAATTGTTATGCATGTTATCATATGGATACGTTTCAGCTACTAGCTTAATTTTTTTATCAGGAAATTCTTTATTCCACCGTTCAACTGAATCTTTAAAAAGATCAGTATGTAATTCAACAAATGTCCAAAATGTTAATTCAGTCGCATCTTCTTCATCCCCAATAACAACTGTTTCTTCTGCTTCGCCAGAAGTAGCTGAATTCTTGTTACAAGCTATTAATAATAGTGTCATTAATCCAATAAGCATAAAAAGCAAACTTCTTTTTAGCATCCTTACTCCTCCATTCACTATAATTAAGCGCTTACAATCAACGTTTTATATTTGAAACGATAATGTCTTACCACCCCCTAAAACACTTGATTAGGTTCTAGTAATATAAACTCTTGTAAACATAGCGGAACGTGTACGTGCACGAAAAAATCTAAAAATGATTAAATTCATAGGTTTTAAATGCTCTAAGAAGTTCGTTTTTAGTTATTAGTATTAAGATTTTAAAGTTGAAAATAATAGAAAATGTAGCTGCTAGTATGTTATTGCTTGAATAAACATTCGAAGTTAAAATTTCGTGTACGTACACGAAAAATTCTAAGGAGAAGAATCTTTTTGTTAAATGAATAGTAACATCGTGAATCGAAAGCAGTCAATCCCCTTTTTGTAATTTTTCTGAATTTTTTTAAATTGATTCACCCTTAATTATCTCATACTCTAGTAATGGAGTTGATAAATAACGTCCTTGATCAATTTTATGAACTAGACTTTCAACAGCTTTTATTCCAATTTCAACAATAGGGTATTTGACTGTTGTTAGTCTTGGAGTTACATATTTCAACATATCGATGTCATCAAATCCCATAATTCCTACTTTTTCTGGGATCTCATATCCTTTTGACTTAAAAAAATTCAAGACCTCAAGAGCATACAAATCGCAGGAACATATAACAGCGGTTCTCTCCTTCTCATTAAACGTCATTTTCTCTAAAGCTTGAATATACTCCCTATTTTTTATGATCTGAGGTTTGGAATCGATATTGCTTTCAGAAAGGCCTTCCAGAAATCCATTCACCCGTTCCTCTTGCGTATAAATATTTGATTTACCCGAATAGGCAAGTGGTGGACAAATATATACATAATGTTTATAATCCCTACTTGCAATGAATTTAGTAGCCTCCTTCATTGCTTCACGTTCTTGAATACCCACATATTCCCACTCATTCGAAATATAATTAAAAATTGTTATAATGGGAATTTGCAATTTTCGTAAATATTCATCAAACTCATTCCCTTGGTTTACTGAGAAAAGAATAATGCCATCTACTTTACGATTAACCAAATATTCAATACATTGAAGTTCATTCTCTGGATTTTTGTCTGTTAACGTAATATAGACAAAGTATCCAAGCTTTCTAGCTTTTAATTCAATTGCATTTAACAATTGTGCAAAAGATCGATTATATAAATCAAAAAGCACAACGCCTATTGTCATTGTTTTTCCCATCACCAGGCTTCTTGCCATATAATCTGGTTTATAATTCAATTCTTCCGCAACCTGCAGCACCTTTTTCCTAGTTTTTTCACTTATGCCATTGCGATTATTTAAAGCTCTATCTACTGTTCCAAGTGAAACCCCGCAAATATTTGCTATATCCTTTATTGTAACCTTCAATTTTCTCACCGGCTCTCTACTCTTTCTCTATAAAGTACATTAGGAAGTATTCTTGAATAAATTTAAATTATTTGAGATTGATAACCACATTTAATCAGGTTTTCTCACTTTATACCACAAACAAGTTTTCTTAACCTCCTTACTATGTTTTTATTATTTCCTTTATAAAAAACATAGAATGATACTATGCAAGTGTCAACCCATTTTTTATGATTGAAAGCTTGAAACTGCTTCAATTTATAAACACACCTTTTTATTTTTACGTTAAGCGACAAAATCATGTTTTCTTTTTTCTTCTTAAAAAAAGATATTTCAACTCAAAAGTGATAATTTCATTAACAAAAAAAATGATCCATCTACTTTCTCACTCAGGATAAAATTTATTGTTAAAAATACAACAGTAAAAAGAGCTTGGGGATACCAAGCTCTTTACCTCTTAGAACAAACTAATACTTTTCAGATTCTATTTATCATAAATTCGAATTCCAAATCTTCGTTTGCTTTTATTAGATATTCGTCATGAACTGGTGCACCCCAGCTGTCGTCTCCTCCAACGCCCATTTGTTTACCTGCTACTGTAACTACTGTATGGTGAACATTTGGAAGCTCGTAATGATGGCGTGCATTCTCCAGCTCCAGGGCAGTATATGGGGAGAAATTGCACTCTAATGGTTCTACTGAATAGGAAATGCTAATGCCTTGTCCATCGCTATTAGTTAGTTTTACCCAGCGAACACCAGTACGGTTACCTGATTCTTGCGGAACAACATAGCCGGATAGATTGTCAGATACTTGATTTTTAAATATACTCAGCTTTGCTCCCATAGATCGGTCAGAATAATTCTCTTCAGGTCCCATCGCATACCATTCTAGTTGAGTATAATCTGCTGGAACCTTGAAAGAAACTGCAAAGATCGGCATTTGCGGGAGATTCTCAGCCCCATGATAAGCTGACTTGACTCGCATGCCTCCATCCTGGTAAACCGTATAACAAATCTTCACTTGAGTATCATCACTAATTGATAGGTTATAGGTAAAACCTACACTTACAGAATCCTTTTCTTCCTCTATCTCAATGCCAACACATTTTCGGGCAAGACTGGCTGTAAGCCAGCATCCTGAATAATAGCTTTGTGAATAGCCTCTATCATTATCTGTCGCAGCTCTCCAAAACAACGGTGCGGGTGGAGACTCAATCATTTCTTTACCAGCATAGTTAAGTGATATTAAGCTTCCAACCTGTTTGGAGAACATGATTGTAAAATCTTTTCCGTGAACACCAATATTTACATCGCCATTTACAACTCTTAAATCACTCTTTTGAATATGAATTTTTTCTGGTTCTTGTTTTTTGCTTTCTTTAAATACAAATTGACCAAAAGCTATTTCATACCCTGCGTCTGCCCAAAGTGTATTTTCCTTCAACTTAAAAGAAGTCTGAATACAATACTCCCCTGCTTCACCTATCATTCCAACTGGCCATCCAAATTCTGCTCTGACTTTACTTTGAGGCCGTACATCAACATGAACCGTGCTTCGATATAATTCCTTTCCTTCAAGGAACAAGATATATTCTAAATCATAATCGGCCGTATTAGTAAACAGACTTTCGTTTAGGATGGTTACCCCATTTTGGTTTGGGGCAAGCTTAAAGTTCTGGTATAAAAATTTGACTTCTTGCATTTTAGGTGACAGCTCTCGATTTGCGTAAACGATTCCATTGGTACAGAAGCCATAATCAGTTGGACGATCTCCAAAATCTCCTCCGTATGCCAAGAATTCCTTTCCATACCGGTCTTTCTTAATAATAGATTGATCAATGAAGTCCCAAATGAAACCTCCCTGATACATTGGATATTTACTCTCCAAGTCAGTATATTTATTCATACCTCCGAGCGAATTTCCCATAGCATGCATATATTCACAGCTAATGTAAGGCTTATCAGGATTTTCCGTTAAATATTTTTTAATATCAGCCGGTTTCGCATACATACGGCTTTCCATATCACTCGTTTCATTATAGTCGCGATTATGGAAGACCCCTTCGTAATGAACTAGACGACTTTGATCAACTGACTTAAAATATTTGGAGACGTTTAAAATGACTTCACCTGCATAAGATTCATTACCGCAAGACCAGATCAGGATAGAAGGATGATTTTTGTCCCTCTCAAACATTGAAACTGCTCTGTCTAAAACGATGTTCTCCCATTCTTTTTTATTTCCAGGTATGTTCCAGGATGGCTCAACTTTACCCATTTTTTGCCAAGAACCATGGGTTTCCAAGTTCATTTCGTCGATGACATATACTCCATATTCGTCACACAACTCATACCACAAGCTCTGATTCGGATAATGGGATGTTCGAACGGCATTTATGTTATTTCGCTTTAGCGCTATAATGTCCCATATCATATCTTCCTTAGTAATTGTACGGCCGCTGCGGCAGTTGAATTCATGGCGATTGACACCTTTGAATACGATCCTTTTTCCATTGATATGCATAATTTTGTCAATAAGCTCAAATTTTCTGAAGCCAACTTTCTGAGGGATGACTTCAACCAAGTTCCCAGTAGAATCATAGATCTGAATAAATAATTTATATAAATAAGGATTTTCCGCACTCCATAGCTTTGGTTCATCAAGTTCTATCGAGAGTGAACATTTCGATTCACTAAGATCGCCGTATTTCTTTACTACTAAACGACCGTTTGCATCGTACAACTCTGCTGCTACTTTTAAATCGCTAGGAATCGGTGATAGAAACTTTAGATCAGCGTTAAGGGTCCCGTTTGTATAGGTTGAGTCCAAATCCGTGCGCACATGTACATCACTGGCATGTACTTTCGGGACAGTATAGAGGTACACATCTCGAAAAATCCCAGAAAATCTCCAAAAATCTTGATCCTCAAGCCAACTTCCTGTGCTCCTTTGGTACACTTCAACTGCAAGCTTGTTCTCACCTGCAGTTAAAAAAGACGTAAGCTCGAATTCAGCAGGTGTAAATGAATCCTCACTATATCCAACAAACTCACCGTTTAACCATACAAAGAAAGCAGACTCTACACCTTGAAAAGAGATATATACCGGTTTGCTTATCATGTTATCAGGTACGGAAAATGACTTTAAATAGCTCCCAACCGGATTATGATCAGACGGAATTTCTGGTGGACGGATATGATTATGCCCGTCCCATGGGTACATTGTATTCACATATTGCGGTTTGCCGAAACCCTGTAACTGAATGTGTCCCGGCACAGTAATATTTCCCCATCCTGAGGAATCGAAATCAAGTTGATAAAAATATTCTGGTCGAATTAGCGGGTTTACTGCATAGTTAAACTTCCAGTTTCCATTTAAATTATGTCGCATCTTCATTGGTGAGCTGCTTCTTGCCTCGTCCATCGTTTCATAATAACAATGATCAGAATGGGCAGACAGCCGATTTACCGAAAATACTTTTGGGTCAGAAAGCCAGCTTATTGTTGGAGTTGTTGTCATTTATCACACTTCCTTTCAAATGATTCATCCTACTATTTTACTGAACCCATCATCCCAGCCACAAAATGCTTTTGCATTATGAAAAAGATGAGGGCCGAGGGTAAGGTTGCTATGACGATTGCAGTCATAATGATACCAAAGTCAGGTGAATAACTTGATCCAAGGTTGGATATGAGCAGCGGGATCGTCTGATTCTCAGGAGACTGCAATACAACAAGGGGCCACAAATAATTGTTCCAGCTTGCCATGAAAGTAATAATAGCTGCTGCGGCATAAGTAGTTTTCATTGTTGGAACATAAATTCTGAAGAACACTCCCAACTCACTCAAACCGTCAATCCTCCCCGCTTCAAGAATGTCCTTTGGAAACATCTTTGTACTTTGTCGAAAGAAAAAGATGAGAAATGCTGTTGTAATAGTTGGTAAAACGGCTGCTGTTAAAGTATCAATTCCAAGAAAAGGAATAGTTAGAGAGATTGTTCCAAACATACGGAATAATGGAACCATTAAAGCTGCAAAAGGAATCATCATGGAAAGTAACAGGATATTGAAGACAATATCCTTTGCCCTGCTTTTATAAATTTCAAATCCGTAGCCCGCCAATGATGAGATTAATAACGAAAGCACCGTTGTTGAAATAGAGATCTTTGCGGAATTTATTAAAGCGGGTACGATATTAACCGTTTCTAATAGGTTGGTAAAGTTTTCAAAAAAATGACTGCCCGGTAATAATCTACCTTTTGTTACATCTACTGATTTATTTGTTGCACTGATGATCATCCATAAAAAGGGAAAGACCGAGATGATTGTAGCAATCGTTAATACTGCGTAAGGAAAAATACGTTTAAGGTTACTCATTTTTTATCACCTGCCACTTTAAACTGAATGATAGAGAAGAAGACAATCATGATTACGATAGCGTAAGAGACGGTAGCAGCATAGCCAAAGTCTGGCGTGTATTTAAAAGATAGATTATAGATGTATTGTGATATCGTAATAGTCGCGTCTCCAGGACCGCCCTTCGTAATGTTCATGACTTCATCAAACAGCTGAAGTGTACCAATAGTTGAAGTTATGGATGTAAACAAAATAATAGGCTTCAACATCGGTATCGTAATTTTAAAGAATTGTTGAATAGCTGATGCGCCATCTATTTTAGCTGCTTCATATATAGACTGATCAATGTTTTGTAGTGAGGAAAGATAGAAAATCATGTTATAGCCTGTCCAACGCCATGTAATAGCGACGATTATGGCTATTTTTGCCCAAAAAGGATCTGTAAGCCACTCTATTGGCTCTGAAATAAGAGATACTTTCATCAGCATCATGTTAATGATCCCATCGACTCCAAACAAATATTTAAAAATAACTGAATAGGCAACAAGTGATGTTACACATGGCAAAAATATTGCCGTACGAAACAAACCCTTTAGCTTCAGCTTTTTGTCATTCAACAAAACAGATAAAAATAGAGCAAGCAAGATCATAACCGGTACTTGAATCAAGAGGTAAATCACTGTGTTTGTTACGGCAGAGATAAATGTTGGATCTGTAAATAAGCGGGCATAATTTTCAAACCCAGTAAATTTCAAATTTGTTCCTGCTCCTGATTGAAAAGACATGATTAATGCCTGAACCATTGGATAAAAATAAAACAAGCAGATCATTAGTGATGCAACTGTAATAAAAGACCAGCCAATAAAAACATTTTTTGTAATCATCTTCTTTCTAGATCTGGCTGACTGGATGACCGGATTGGTTTTTGCTGTAATCACTTCCTGTCAACTCCTTACCATTTGTATAAAAATACCTCGGAACTCTTCCCCTGGATGATTAGATAATCTGTTCTTCCTAATAAACTAAGAGTTTCCGAGGATTAATCTCTATATATTTTTTAAGAATCATTAATGGAGCTGGGAGGTTGATTAAAGTTGTCCCTCCGCTTGTTTTTGGGCGTCTTCAAGTACTTTATTAATATCTTTACCGTTAAGATAATTTTGCATTTCGACAATCAAGATATCCTCAATTGCATAGGTATGCATACCGTAATTAATTTGAGGAATTTGCTCTGTCCAATCTAAGAAATCAGAAGTGATCGATTGTCCACCAAAGAATTCATCTTCTGCTTTATATGCTTCTCCCTCAGCAGCTGGTTTGTATGCACCAATTGCCCCCGTTTCCTTGACTAACTTCTGGTATAAATCTACATTTGAACCAAATGTTTTTGCTAAGAAGTCGACAGCTTTTTCTTTACCAGGGATGTTAAGAACATACCAGGAGCTCCCCCCTAAGTTAGAGGCGTTTACTGAATTCTCTATTCCTGGAAGTCTAGGCTGGGGCACGATTGCCCACTTTCCAGACTGTGAAGCTTCTGCCTTTACAGAAGCCGTAACCCAGTTTCCAGTAGGTATGCTAGCAACCTCGCCGCTGTTAAAACCAGCAAGAAATTGACTCCAGTCAGAGACAGGCTTCACAATATCAGCATCTAAAAGCTTTTTGTATACTTCGAACGCTTTTTTAAGAGCTTCATTACCAGCTAAGTCAGGTGTAACTCCATCTTCCTTTAAATACCATGAGCCGCTTGATTGGATCATCATACGAATTTGTCCAAGATCATTGGGGTCAAGTGTTAGCATATGTTTGCCTGTTGCTTCTTTTACTTTTTTACCAATTTCAATGTACTCATTCCAGTCTATGTTTTTTAAATCTTCTACTGTGTATCCCGCTTCTTCTAAATAGTCTGTTCTAACATATAGCCCCGTTACCCCTGAGTCGAACGGAACTCCGTAGTTTTTATCTTCTATACTAGTAGCAGCAACTTTGTATTTGGCAAAATCATCTGGTTTAAATGAACCAGTGACCTCATAGAACGCGTCCGGATAAGCTTGAAGGAAGCTTTGCGCGCGATAATCTTCAATTAAGACCATATTCGGTAACCCTTTTGTTGTACCAGAACTTAAGCTGGTATTTAGCTTTTGAATGATATCATCTTGGGCATTTTCAATAATATTCAACTTAACATCTGAATCTTCCGATTGATATGCTTCACCAGCCAACTCCATTGCTTGAATGTTAAAGTTAGGATCCCATGCCCAAACGGTTAATTCGTTTGTATCTGTAGCCTCTTCAGTTTGACCATTTGTGGATCCAGAAGAGCATGCTGTCAACACCATCATGCTGACTAAAAGTAGAGCAAGTATTTTTTTCATCGATATTCCCCCAAATAAAATGATTTATTAATGTAAGCGCTATCTATCCTGCAATTGTAATGTTATCACTTGCCGGGGTCTTCAGGTTAGGACGATTTTTTCTTAAACTTGTATTATTTTCACACAATGAATTCGTTTACATAATGGAAATTTGTAATATATTTAGGTTTTATAATTATTTTTATCCCACTCTTAACGGACCGTCAGATAAATTACAATAAAAGTAAAATTGTTTAATTATGATGATTTTTTTCGTTACCTAGATGTTAAAAAAACATATAGATCAGAGGGGGAAGTGAAGAAAAATTGGACTAAAGAAGAACTTTTAGCAACTTTATGTTAATGCCAAATGAATTACATATCTAAGGGGAATAAAACAGAAGCGAACCGTTTGGGCTTTGCCGTGTTACTAAAATATTTCCAACAAGAAGCTTTTAACGTGCCATTGTTGAAGAATTCTGCCTCAGCGTTCTTGATATAAATACGTGTATTTAGCTTCAATCGCGAGATATAGAAAGTCTCTTTATCATGAATGGCTTGTAAGTCTCCTAATTGTAGCTCTTGTGCGAACAGTTTCAGTTCATTTAAAATGATAGGATTCATTAAAAAACACCATCCTTTCTCGTAAACTTCTTACGATAAGCATAGCGTTTTTTCCTTTTAAAGGTATGATTTTAACTTAGCTTGATGGGTATGGGACGCTACCCCATTTTTCTATTATTTGATTGGAAAGGAGATCCGCACCCTGGTCCCCTTTCCCAACTCACTAGATACATTCACACCATAAGCTTCCCCGTAAATCAGTTGAATCCGTTCTAATACATTTCGTACACCGATTCCAGTGAAACGTTCTTGTTTCCGCTTAGAAATAGGGAGGTTGCTTTCTAAGGAAATTTCCATTCCATCCCCATTGTCTAAGACCTCACAAATTAGTTCTTCTTTTTCCCTCCACACTAATACATTTATATAGCCTTGAGGCTTACGATTGAATCCATGAAAAAATGCATTTTCAATAAAAGGCTGCAAAATTAGTTTTGGTATAAAATGTTCCATACAATCAGGTGCAATAAAATAGTTCACTTTAATTCTATTCCCATAGCGTTTTTGATTAATTAAAACGTAATTTTTTAGATTCTCAACTTCCTGCCTTACAGTAATAGTTTCGTCGACATTACCGATCGTATTTTGCAGTAATGATATAAAAGCATTAATCGCATCTTCAGCCTCTCCCCTATTTCCTTGCAGTACCATGAACTTTATGGATGTCAATGTATTATATAAAAAATGTGGGTTAATTTGCTGCTGCAGCGCAGCAAGTTCGGCATTACGCTGTTGTTTTTGGGATTTAACAAGTTTTTCTACATATTCATGAAGTTCTTCGAGCATTGAATTGAAGGCATTACCAATTTGTCTTGTCTCATAAGTGCCGTTTACCGAAACATATTGGTGAAAATCGTGTTTTGATGCATTTGAAATTTCCTTTACCAGCTTCGATAGTGAGTTTGTCAATCTCCTAGACACAAAAAAGATAATAATTAAAGCCACTAATATAATCCCTATAAAGATAAATGCAAGTTGTTTCTTGTCAATTAAACCACCAATTGCCGTTTGCTTGTCGATTACATTAAAGAGGTACATATCAAAGGATGGGAGGTATTCTACGAAAAAAATATGGTCCTTTCCCATAAATCTTTTAATGAAATAGTTTTTGGATTTGTCATTAAGATCTTCCGCGTAACTTAGAAAGTCCTTTTCACTTTTTCCGATAAGCTCGTTCCGATTGCTAGAAACAATCATTCCAGACCTATCAATTACGAAAACATCATTCCCCTGGCTAGTATAGCTAGTATAAAACTTTCGAAATTCGTTTTCGTTAATAGCGAAATACATAGTGCCATAGACATTTCCCGAAAAACGATTCATTAACGCCTTAGCTGCTACAATATACGATTCTTTCCCAGTATTTTCATTGGAATTCTCTCGTTCGTCATAATGATACATTAGTTTTTTTGGTTCTTTTAATGTTTTGCGGGTAAAGTCACTATTCTGTAATTCCTTATCAGTAATCGGCCAATAGCTGCGATCAGTCGAATAGTTCATACCATTTCTGCCTGTAACCATGATACTTATATTAAAGGCATCTAAGTTTGATTTGTTTCGCTTCATTAATTGACTCATGGTAAAATATGAGCTCATTTTATGAGCATTAGTTTGCTTTTCAGTGAGAATTGTTTTAAGTGTCCCGCTATGCAGAAGGTTATTGGACGCTATTACAACCGAGTAATTAAATGACTCAGCGCTTTCCTTAACCTGATTTATCACCTTAGCGTTTGTGATGCTGAACTTTTCAATAAAAAATTGTTCAGACATGCGAATGATTGTCCAGGTAATTATGATAGAAACGGAAATAATACTTATGACAGATATAAGAAACATGACGATAAATAAACTGTTATGTTTAAATTGATCCCTTATTAATCTCATTTATATCCCATCTTTTATCTATTTTTTCTCCGATATTTACTTGGAGATAACCCCTTTATTTTCTTAAAAACCTTACAAAAATAACTGTGGTCCGAATAACCAACCCTTGCGCTTATTTCTGATATCGCTTCAGGACTCTTTAGCAGCAGTTTAGATGCTTCTTCAATTCGTATTTTATTTAAATATTCAATAATTCCTTCTTTATTATGAGCGGCAAAATAGCTTGATAGATAGGAAGGATTAAAATGAAAATGCTTCGCCACACTTGCAAGAGTAAGTGGTTCAGCATAATGTTCATGGATATAGTCTAAAAGCAACTTTATATTTGAATTTCCAGAATCTTTTCTCTTGCTGGATATACATTTGTACACATCGGAAATAAATTGGTTTAATAGTTTATCCACTTCCTCAGCAGTTATGGCATCTTCAATAGATTTAAAATAGATATATTTTGAATCTTCCAGTTCCTTTACTTCATATTCCATATTCCCTAATAAAATGGTGATGTTAAAAATAATATTTCCATAAAAGGATTTATATTCAAAAATATCCATAGTATAACAATTAGATCGTGCAGTTGTATGTTCTTTTAAATAGTTAAATGCTGAATCAAAACGCTCATGCTTTATTTCCTCAGTAAACCAGTCCAAATTAAAAGAGCCACAGTTAGGAGCTTGTTTAGGAAGATTCTGTTGCAACAAAAGTAACTTGTTCGGAAAATAAAATCGATATTGCAGCAATTTTAAAAAACTTTCTTTGTATATATTCCCAACTTCTGAAAAATTTATAAACTGCTCACTTAGAACGAATCCATAGTCAGGTTCGAACTCTGCTAAGAGATTGGCAAATTCAATGATCTCTAAAATTTCCTTCTTTTTCATATTTAGAATGAATGCGGTTACATTATCTTCCGTAGTAAAGGATCGGCAAACAGCCTGGCCTAAGCTTTTACCCAGTAACGTTTCAATTTTTTCTGTAACATGATTAGGAAAATCGTCCATCCTTGTGGAAGGACGTTTCTTAAGATATACACCTAATAAGCAGTAATAATCGTAAGGAAAAACTTCGGAAATAATTTTTGAATTATAGCTGGTCTCATAACCGGAAATCAACTTTTCGATGATTTGATCTACTGAATGATTGATATCCAGCTTATTTTCGCTTAATTGAAATGAAGGGATTTTGTTTGCGGCTTTCTTCAAAACGTTTAAGAGCTCTTTTGCATCTAGCTTTGGCTTTAATATATAATCAAGTCTCTCCACCATTGTTTGTGAAACACACAGAATTCTGACAATAAGATAGCTAGATTGGTACCTGCTCAAACTCTCTCCTTCTTCATCTTACAGAC
>NZ_JACXAI010000030.1 GCF_014773385.1 Metabacillus arenae
GAGTAGGACGTCGCCAGGTTCATAAGGAAAAGAACAGCTGAGTGCTGTTCTTTTTTTGTTTCAGAAAGTTTTAAATGGATAACAAGGATAAAAGGTCATCGAAGCCACCCACCACAATTCGGATTATCTATCGAAAAATAGAGAATTTTGTCGAACAATCGATATTTGGGAATTTTCGAAGATAAATCTGTGGTTTTCGAAGATATATTAAAAATTTCGAAGATAAAGGGTTCATTTTCGAAGATAACTTGTTTTCCATTCCGCTCTTCGCGTCATTTTTCCACAGAACCCCTTTATGAAGGCGCTTTCCCCCATGAAAATCAAATTTGGAGGGATAGAATGATGACAAAAACAGAAAATTACTCAAAATTATCAGCTATCCTTTGATACTTTCTCCTTTCATCCCCAAATCCCATTCATAAAAGAATAACTATATGTTATAAGATGGTTAAAGAACAATTTTCCTCCCCAGCCCGCCCATGTGCTTAAGCCAAAAGATTACATTTTCTTAATAGTATGGAATAGGAAGTTCAAGAGGCCTGCCAGGTTCCATGCAACTTTCGTATTTACCCGCCAAGCCAATATAGACACTTTCCGGCTAATATCGTGGATTGGCGGAAAGTAATATCACTTACTTGGCAAGTAAATCCCAAAAATAAGACACTAAATTTGAAGAATAGGACAATAAATTTCCGCATTGGGCAAGAAAGCAGGGACTCCAGGACAATAATGAGGATTTAAGGCAAGTAAATATGAAAATCATGAGAAGTGTTAAAAAATATTCAATGGTTCCGTGTTCTAACAATCAATTATTTGCTCAAGAACTTTCCTAATAACAAGCGATCCCTCTTTATTTTTATCCATTTTCAAATAAGTTTATGAAACGCTGTGGTCGACAAAAGTAATTTGCTTCTCGATGGGATTATCCGATCAGTCTGTCTCAAATCATTTTTATAAAAGATCCGCTAATAACTAAAAGCTCCTCTGCTAAAGAGGAGGATACAAAGATAGTCCGTTAAAAGAGAAAAAGAAGCAAATGACCTACTACATAGAAGTTATTTGCTTCTTTTATTTTTTGAGTACTATGAAAATCTTCGATGATACTTTTTCAGCATCCTCTGTTAAAAAGAGGTAGATTCCGTCAGAGTCGAATATCCTCTGCAGCCTGAATGACATAGCTAACTGTAGCTTCTAAATGACTGACAGGATCATATTTCCGTAAATCTCCAAAGTCAAGACCGGTTAACTCTTCAATTTTTATGAGTGGAACTTGGTAAGTTTTATATTCATTGTTAGCAAGTTCTAGATCGTCAACAAGGTTTTTCTGGGATTGTAAGTAGGCGGTTGCTGATCGGCTGCCGTCATCCTTAACCATGGCGGCAATTTTCCAGAATTCTGCCGGTATTTGAACTCCTCTGTACGTTACGTCATCGTTCCGAAAGATGGGGCCTGTAAAGACTGTCACTTTATACTTGCCGTTTTCGGCATTGTTTAACAGATAATCTTCCAGGTCAAGCCAGGTTTTTTGATTGAAATCTTTATGCTGAGGAGAACAATTAGTAAAGTGGAATGTGTCTTCGTTTGCTTCTTCTGCCGAGTCTCCCCAGACTGGATCTCGTCTGCGAACCAGGTGGCCCCTATCAATATCATTGTTTTTATACAGCTCTTCACCGCATTGCAGGTCTCTTGGAATTCGCGGATCGTAATACCACCTATCATTTCCTCGTTTAATATCTCTCAGCTGATTTCCGTCAATATCGACTACTGTATAGAAGGCCAAACGGCGAGATTTGCTCATTACCGCTGAAAAGTGAGTATAATGGAGAATATTTTCACCGCTCTCCACTGGTGTAATGTCATTTTCAAGGTCTTTTCGAAATGCCGGAAAAGGGACTTCAAATGAATTTCCTAAAAAAGCAGGGTCGTGTCCTGTTGAGCCCTCATACCATTCAAGGCTTAATTCTTTAACAAGGATTTCTTCCCCTGCTGGCTCCTCAGAAGCTTGGGTCTTTAGCAATTCATCTATTAACTTTTTCTTATCTTTGCTTAACTTTGGTTGTTCACTTTGTACAAATTGAACGATACTACTTACGCGTGTACCTTCATTGGCGATATAGTTTGTTTCGTCTTTAGGGTCTGGAACACCTGCGTGATGGAGAGCAACGACAGTCCATTCATCATTAAATACTGGAGACCCAGAAGAACCTTCCAATGTATCTGCTGAATAATGGATATAATCATCAAACACGTCAATAATCTTACTATCTCTAATAGCTAAAGCTTTAGGTGCCCCAGAAGGATGTTGAATAACGGAAACGAATTCTCCTACTAATCCTTTTCCAGATGGAGGGAAGAGAGGTAAAAAGCCAAAGTCGCTCAAATTCGTTTTGTCTTCAGAAAGCTCCTCCAATGCAACTAATGTAAAATCCAGCTTCGTGTTTGTCATAAAGAAGCGCTTTGGCGATAAACGGAAGCTTTTCATTTGGCGCTCTCTTAGGTTAAGGTCATGCTCATAATTAAATTGGGCAAGGCAATGTTCTGCCGTCACTTCGTTTTTTAAAATATGATTATTTGTAAGCAGCAGGGAAGGAGAAACTAGAAAGCCGGTCCCATATCCGAGCACCCTTCCGATACGGTCCCGAACCTCGATCCTGCAAACAGATTTAGCCGCTTTAACTCCAGCTTCAAGATAGGATGTCGGAAACAGATTATCTTGGCCGATAATGCGCTCTATCGAATATCCATCCCTAGGGTTAATGGTGGCTTTTCGGAAAGCAGCCCGTTCTGGCGAATCTACTTCAAAAGGGTTTTTCGCTTGCAGCTCTTGATTCATACCGTCTCGTTCATCTGAGCGATCGACATAACGCCTTAAAGCCTGCTGCTCTTGGTCATTGGTCACTTCATTGCGAATTGCGTCAAAGCGAATAAAAGACATGTTTGCCCTCCTTGGTTTTATTACAAAATTTGTTACCATTGGAACAACGATAATCTCCCCAAAAAAATGATGGGATGGGAGACTAAAAGCAATCGGCGTAACACCAATTACGATTATGAAAATTCTCTTGCATGTCATTAGCAAGAATTAATTACATTATAAAATTGCACTTATTAGAAAACTACTTACTGTGTGCTCATTTTTTATAAAAAATTTATTATTTTGCTCTACAACAAGCTGCAAAAAAGCTGAGTTGGCTGTCTTAATTGGCTTCAGCCGCCTTTCAAGATTTATGATTGTGCAACATAAACCTGGATGGAATGTTGGGAGTTTTGGCTCGTAGGATGGGAGTGGCGGGTCTGATTTTGGATAGAAAAATCAAGGACAGGAAAAAGTAACTACAACTAAATATTTTTTCCAAAAAAGATTAGATGAACCATTGTAACCATTTTCAATCTCTAGTAAAATTTGAACTGTTTTATAGTGGAATTTTAAGGGGGAGTTTCATTGCTTCAAAATAGTATAACAATGGTTATCATCATTCTTCTCATTAATATTGTTTATGTGTCTTTCTTTACGATTCGAATGATTTTAACGCTTAAGGGTCAACGTTATTTAGCAGCCTTAATTAGTACAATTGAAGTTGTGATATATGTGGTGGGGTTAGGCCTTGTATTAGATAACCTTAATCAGATTCAAAATTTAGCAGCCTATGCAGTTGGTTATGGTATCGGCGTTATCGTAGGTATGAAAATAGAAGAGAAATTAGCTTTAGGATATATCACTGTTAATGTGATTACGCAAGAAATAGACCGGGATTTGCCAAGGATGCTTCGTGAAAAAGGATATGGAGTTACGACATGGGCAGCAGGCGGATTAGAAGGTGCACGCACTGCACTTCAAATTCTAACTCCACGGAAATATGAACTCCAGCTTTACGAAACGATTAAAGATATCGATTCAAAGGCATTTATCATCTCTTATGAACCAAAAAGCATACACGGCGGCTTCTGGGTTAAAGCGGTTAGGAAAAGGAAGATTAAAGTATGAGTAAAAAGCCTGCAAAACGAAAATTTGAAGTTGAAGAGAGTGAAACGATTAGTCAATGTTTAGAACGCATGAAAAATGAAGGATATTCTCCAACTAGAAGAATGGAAGAACCTATTTTTCAAGAAGTCAAGGAGGATGGGAAGATACAAATAGTTCCTGTTGGAAGAAAGATCATTTTTGAAGGGAAATTGCTGTAAAATACGAACAATCAAAAACACACACCTAAAATTGTTCGATTTTTGATTGACATCTTGTAAGATTTCTTGCTAAGATAAGGATAGATTTATGAAACGGTTCCTCATATATAGTTGGGAATATGGCCCAAAAGTTTCTACCCGATAACCGTAAATTATTGGACTATGAGGGAAGGAATCAACCTGTCATTAGGATGTCACTAGGACATTTCTATGCCTGGTTTGTATTGCTTTCTCTTAGCAGCAATACAAATTCGGGCATTTTTTATGCTGAAAAGGTGGGATATCATGAAGCCTCTTGTTGGAATAATTATGGGTAGTACATCAGACTGGGAAACGATGAAACATGCTTGCGATATATTAGAAGAGCTTGAAGTTCCTTATGAGAAAAAAGTAGTGTCTGCACATAGGACACCTGATTATATGTTTGAATACGCTGAGAAAGCACGTACAAGAGGGCTGAAAGTAATTGTTGCGGGTGCTGGGGGAGCTGCTCATTTGCCTGGAATGGTTGCGGCGAAGACAACGCTGCCTGTTATCGGCGTGCCTGTTCAATCTAAGGCATTAAATGGGCTTGATTCTCTATTATCGATTGTTCAAATGCCAGGCGGAGTTCCAGTTGCAACTGTGGCAATTGGAAAAGCAGGCGCAACAAATGCAGGTCTATTATCAGCCCAAATTTTATCAACAACGGACTCTGAACTAGCAGAACGGTTAGAAACGAGAAGAGAGTTATTAAAAGAAAAAGTTCTTGAAAGCAGTGATTTACTTGAATAGACAGATATCACCAGGAAGTACGATTGGAATCATAGGCGGCGGCCAGTTAGGGCGGTTTATGGCGATTGCAGCTAAAAACATGGGGTATAACGTTGCTGTTCTTGACCCTACTCCAGATTCCCCTTGCGGTCAGGTGTCAGATATTGAGATAACCTCTCCTTTCCATGATTTAGAGGGAATTAAGAGGCTGGCTGATGTCAGCGATGTGATCACTTATGAATTTGAAAATATTGATTATGAAGCATTGCGCTGGATCGAAAAGAATACGTACCTTCCTCAAGGGAGCCAATTGCTGCTGCAAACGCAAGACAGAAAAACAGAGAAGCAAGCAATCACAAATGCTGGCTGCAGGGTCGTCCCTTACCAAGTAGTTCGATCTCAGGAAGAGCTCACTGCTGCGATTCAAAAAATTGGTCTGCCATCCGTTTTAAAAACTTGCAGAGGCGGTTATGACGGAAAAGGCCAATATGTATTGAAAACAATAGAAGATCAAGTGAATGCACAAGATCTGCTGAAATCAGGTGAGTGTGTTTTAGAAAAATGGCTTCCTTTTGATAAAGAAATTTCTGTCATTGTAACTAGAAGCAGTAATGGGGAGACTAAAACGTTTCCTGTTGCAGAAAATATTCATAGGAACAATATTCTTTATCAAAGCATTCTGCCTGCAAGAATCCAAACAGAAGTTGCAGAAGAAGCAGAACAGATGGCGATTCAATTAGCAAATAAGATGGATTTGGTTGGAACACTTGCGGTTGAGATGTTTTTAACAAAGGAAAATGAGATTTTTATAAATGAGTTAGCTCCAAGACCGCATAACTCAGGGCATTACAGTCTTGATTTAAGCATCACCAGTCAATTTGAACAGCATGTTCGTGCGGTATGCGGACTGCCTTTAGGGTCTACTGCCCTTCTGCAAACGGGTGTGATGGTGAATCTTCTTGGCCAGGATCTTAACATACTTGAAGAGAATTTTTCCCTCTTAAAGGATGCGAAGTTATACTTGTACGGTAAAAAAGAGGCAAAAACAAATCGCAAAATGGGGCATATGACTTTTTTAACTGAAGCGATTGAACAAACAGAGAAAAAGATAAATGAACTCTTTGGGGTCAACTAAGAACGGAGGATGACAAATGATTGAACGTTATACAAGACCTGAAATGGGAGCGATATGGACAGAGCAAAATCGTTTCCAAGCTTGGCTTGAGGTTGAAATTTTGGCGTGTGAGGCATGGGCAGAGCTTGGTGATATTCCAAAAGAAGATGTAAAGAAGATCAGGGAGTCTGCATCTTTTGATGTAAACCGTATTAACGAAATCGAAAAAGAAACAAGACATGATGTCGTTGCGTTTACAAGAGCGGTTTCTGAAACTCTCGGTGAAGAGCGAAAATGGGTTCATTATGGATTAACATCTACTGACGTAGTGGATACCGCATTATCCTATTTGCTCAAACAAGCTAATGATATTCTTTTAAAAGACATTGAGAATTTCGTAGAGATTTTAAAAGTAAAAGCCGGGGAGCATAAGTACACAGTCATGATGGGGCGTACACACGGGGTTCATGCTGAACCGACAACATTTGGTTTAAAGCTTGCCCTTTGGTATGAAGAGATGAAAAGAAACCTTGAGCGTTTCAAGCGGGCAAAAGAAGGGATTGAAGTCGGGAAAATTTCAGGTGCGGTTGGAACTTATGCAAACATTGATCCATTTGTTGAAAGCTATGTTTGTGAAAAGCTTGGAATAAGCCCGGCACCTATTTCTACACAAACTTTGCAGCGCGACCGCCATGCCGATTATATGGGAACGCTGGCTTTAATTGCGACATCTATTGAAAAATTCGCTGTGGAAATTCGCGGGCTTCAAAAAAGTGAGACAAGAGAAGTAGAAGAGTTTTTTGCAAAGGGACAAAAGGGTTCTTCTGCTATGCCGCATAAACGCAATCCAATTGGATCAGAAAACATGACTGGGTTAGCACGCGTGATTCGCGGACATATGTTAACTGCCTATGAAAATGTTCCATTATGGCATGAGCGAGATATATCCCATTCTTCTGCAGAACGGATTATTCTTCCTGATGCAACGATTGCTTTGAATTATATGTTAAACCGTTTTGGAAACATTGTGAAAAACCTGACTGTATTCCCGGAAAACATGAAACGAAATATGGACCGGACATTAGGTCTCATCTACTCTCAACGGGTACTGCTTGCACTCATTGATACAGGTATGACAAGAGAAGAAGCTTACGATCTTGTTCAGCCTAAAGCGATGGAGGCGTGGGAAAAGCAGGTTCCATTTAGAGAGCTTGTAGAAGGAGAAGAGGCAATTACTGCCCGTCTTTCCAAAGAAAAAATAGAAGATTGCTTTGATTATAATTACCACTTGAAAAATGTCGATGTGATTTTTGATCGGCTTGGACTTTAAGCCACGAGCTTTTCAAGCAAAATGATAGCGCCGTTTCTCCAAGAAGGGGCGCTTCTGCTTTCCATTATACCCAATAATCTGATTTAGGAGGCTCCCTAGATGATTGAAAAAGGTGAACTGCTTTACGAAGGAAAAGCCAAAAAGATTTTCCGAACAAACGATGATCAGCTTTTCTATGTGTCATATAAAGATTCTGCTACAGCTTTTAACGGTGAAAAGAAAGCAACGATTTCAGGAAAAGGCCGATTAAATAACGAAATTTCCAGTTTGCTTTTTTCAAAGCTTAAAGAAGCAGGCGTAAATAATCATTTTGAGAAGAGGCTGTCAGAAACAGATCAGCTAGTACGCAAGGTTTCGATTGTTCCTTTAGAAGTCGTAGTACGAAATGTAATTGCTGGAAGCTTAGCAAAAAGAATTGGATTAGAAGAAGGTACTGCTTTAGAGCAGCCGATCGTTGAGTTCTATTACAAAAACGATGATTTAGGTGACCCGCTTATTACAGAAGACCATATCGCGGTTTTAAAAGCAGCTGATCCAGGACAAATTAAAGAAATGAAGCAAGCTGCTTTAAAAGTGAATGAAGTACTAATCAGTCATTTCACTGATTGTGGGATCCGTTTAATTGATTTTAAGCTGGAATTTGGCTTAACAGAAGAGGGAACATTGCTTTTAGCAGATGAAATCTCTCCAGATACTTGCCGCCTGTGGGATGAAAAAACAAATCAGAAATTCGATAAAGATGTTTTTCGCCGTGATTTAGGGAGTTTAACAGAAGCATATGAAGAAATCTTAACTCGATTAGGGGGAAATGACGCATGTACAAAGTAAAGGTGTATGTAACGCTAAGAGAAAGTGTTTTAGATCCGCAAGGGAGCGCTGTGAAAAATGCGCTGCACAGCATGAATTATAAAGAAGTTGAAGATGTTCGAATCGGAAAATATATGGAGCTTTTGATTGAGAAGTCAGATCGTGAACTAAACACCGTTGTTAAAGAAATGTGTGAAAAGCTGCTTGCTAACACAGTTATTGAAGATTACCGCTATGAAGTTGAGGAGGTTGTCGCACAGTGAAATTCGCAGTGATCGTTTTTCCAGGTTCAAACTGTGACATTGATATGTTTCATGCTGTGCAGGATGAACTTGGAGAAGAAGTAGAATATGTGTGGCATGATGAAACAGATTTAAGCCGATTTGATGGTATTTTATTACCAGGCGGCTTTTCTTATGGTGATTATTTACGTTCAGGTGCGATTGCAGGTTTTGCAAATGTAATGAAGGAAGTAAAGAAAGCTGCTGAACAAGGAAAACCAATATTAGGAGTTTGTAATGGATTTCAAATTTTACTGGAAATTGGCCTTTTGCCGGGTGCGATGAAACGTAATCAAAACCTAAAGTTTATGTGCCGCCAGGTTGAATTAGTTGTTCAAAATGCAAACACAGTGTTTACTAGCTCTTATTCAAACAACGAAACGATCACCATTCCAATTGCCCATGGTGAAGGAAATTATTATTGTGACCAAGAAACATATGACAAATTAGAAAAAAACAATCAAATCGTATTTACCTACAAGGATAACCCGAATGGAAGCTTGCTAGATATCGCAGGAATTATAAATGAGCGGGGAAATGTGCTCGGTATGATGCCTCACCCAGAACGTGCAGTGGATGAACTGTTAGGCAGTGCCGATGGCTTGAAGTTATTTCAATCGATTGTGAAAAACTGGAGGGAATCTCATGTCACTACTGCTTGAACCAAGTTCAGAACAGATCAAAACAGAAAAAATTTATCAACAAATGGGTGTCAGTGACGAAGAGTTTTCAATGATTGAAAATATTCTTGGTCGGTTGCCAAACTATACAGAAATCGGTATTTTTTCCGTGATGTGGTCAGAGCACTGCAGCTATAAAAATTCAAAGCCTGTTCTGAAAAAATTCCCTATAACAGGAGAGAAGGTGCTGCAAGGACCTGGTGAGGGCGCTGGAATCGTGGATATTGGTGATAACCAAGCGGTTGTGTTCAAAATTGAATCCCACAATCATCCGTCTGCAATTGAACCATATCAAGGAGCGGCAACAGGTGTAGGAGGAATCATTCGTGACGTTTTCTCAATGGGTGCCCGTCCTATCGCGATCTTAAATTCGCTGCGTTTTGGTGAATTAACTTCACCCCGAGTGAAGTATTTGTTTGAAGAAGTAGTGGCCGGGATTGCAGGCTATGGAAACTGTATCGGTATTCCAACAGTTGGAGGAGAGATCCAATTTGACTCTTGCTATGATGGAAATCCGCTTGTAAACGCGATGTGCGTCGGCTTAATTAATCATGAGGATATTAAAAAGGGCCAGGCAAAAGGCGTTGGAAACACAGTGATGTACGTTGGCGCAAAAACGGGACGTGACGGTATCCACGGAGCAACGTTTGCTTCTGAAGAATTAACAGATCAATCTGATGAAAAACGGCCAGCCGTTCAAGTTGGCGATCCATTTATGGAAAAGCTTTTGCTTGAAGCTTGCTTAGAAGTCATCAAATGTGATGCTTTAGTAGGTATACAAGATATGGGAGCAGCAGGTTTAACAAGCTCTTCAGCAGAAATGGCAAGTAAAGCTGGATCTGGGATGGAGATGAATTTAGACTTGGTTCCGCAGCGTGAGCTTGGAATGTCTCCTTACGAAATGATGCTTTCAGAATCTCAGGAACGTATGCTGCTTGTTATTGAAAAGGGCCGCGAGCAAGAGATCATTGATATTTTCAAAAAATATGATCTTGATGCAGTTTCTGTTGGAACAGTAACAGATGATAAAATGCTGACACTTACCCACAATGGAGAGGTTGTTGCTGAGCTGCCGGTTGATGCGCTTGCAGAGGAAGCGCCAGTTTATCATAAGCCTTCAGCGGAGCCCGCTTATTATCGCGAGTTTCAAAAAATGGATGTTCAAACTCCACATGTCGAGGATGTTCAGGACACCCTTATAAGACTTCTAAGCCAGCCGACAATTGCAAGTAAAGAATGGGTTTACGATCAATATGATTACATGGTTCGTACAAATACTGTCATTGCTCCAGGTTCTGATGCTGCAGTGCTTCGTGTACGAGGAACAAATAAAGCATTAGCGATGACTACTGATTGTAACTCCAGGTATTTATATTTAGATCCTGAGGTTGGCGGAAAAATTGCAGTAGCAGAAGCAGCCCGTAATATCGTTTGCTCAGGAGGGACTCCTCTAGCAATCACAGACTGCTTAAACTTCGGAAATCCTGAAAAGCCTGAAATTTTCTGGCAAATCGAAAAAGCAGCAGACGGTATGAGTGAAGCATGCCGGGAATTAAATGCACCTGTTATCGGCGGGAATGTTTCCCTCTATAATGAAACAAACGGAACTGCTGTGTATCCGACTCCTGTTATCGGGATGGTTGGTTTGATTGAAGATACAGCCTATATTACAACTCAGCACTTTAAACAAGCAGGAGATCTAATCTACGTTATCGGAGAAACACAGGCAGAATTCGGCGGAAGCGAACTTCAGAAATTAACAGAAGGAAAGATTTACGGAAAAGCACCAAAGCTTTGTTTAGATACGGAAAAGGCTCATTTGTCTCAATTATCAACAGCTATTCAACAGGGGCTTGTCTCTTCTGCTCATGATATTGCAGAAGGAGGACTCGGTGTAGCTCTTGCAGAAAGTCTCATGACAACGAAAGGTCTTGGGGCAAAAGCTGCTATAGAAGGTGACGCAGTTACTGCTTTATTCAGTGAATCGCAATCACGTTTTGTCGTATCAATTAAACCAGAACATCAATCAAAATTTGAATCAATTGTTTTCTCAGCATCTCTAATTGGAACAGTTACATCTGATGAAAAATTAACGATAACTCAATCAACTGGTGAAACTATCATAGATGCATCGGTTAAAGCTCTTGAAGATGCATGGAAAGGGGCTATCCCATGCTTGCTGAAATCAAAGGATTAAATGAAGAGTGTGGAGTTTTTGGAATTTGGGGGCATCAAGATGCACCGCAAATCACCTATTATGGACTTCACAGCTTACAGCATCGTGGACAAGAAGGAGCAGGAATTGTATCAACAGATGGAGAAAATTTGACTTGTGTAAAGGGGCAGGGCCTCATAACAGAAGTATTTGAAAACGGAAAGCTTAACACAATCAGTGGGAAAGCAGCGATCGGACATGTGCGGTATGCAACTGCTGGCGGAGGCGGATTTGAAAATGTTCAGCCGCTTCTTTTCCGTTCGCAAATGGGAGGGCTTGCGGTTGCTCATAACGGCAACTTAGTTAATGCCACCCAGTTAAAGCATCAGCTTGAAAATCAAGGAAGTATTTTTCAAACGACTTCAGATACAGAAGTGCTTGCCCATTTAATTAAAAGAAGCGGTCATTACTTTTTAAAGGATCAAGTGAAAAATGCGTTGACTATGCTAAAAGGAGCTTATGCGTTTCTCATCATGACGGAGACTGAGCTGATGGTTGCCCTAGATCCAAACGGACTGCGACCTTTGTCGATTGGCCGTTTAGGTGATGCATATGTCGTTGCTTCAGAAACTTGTGCATTCGATGTAGTAGGCGCAAAGCATGAACGTGATGTACAGCCTGGAGAATTGATTATTATCGATGATAATGGTTTACGTTCTGAGCGCTTCTCAGTAAATAGCAACCGTGCGATGTGCAGTATGGAATATATATATTTTTCCAGACCTGACAGCAATATTGATGGAATTAATGTGCATACTGCCCGTAAGAACCTTGGCAAACAATTAGCAATGGAATCACCTGTTGAGGCAGATGTCATTACAGGTGTGCCTGATTCGAGTATTTCAGCTGCCATTGGATATGCAGAAGCTTCTGGAATTCCTTATGAGCTCGGACTTATTAAAAACAGATATGTCGGAAGAACGTTTATTCAGCCTTCCCAAGCTCTTAGAGAGCAAGGAGTCAAAATGAAATTATCTGCTGTACGCGGAGTTGTTGAAGGTAAACGTGTCGTAATGGTTGATGATTCCATTGTTCGGGGAACGACGAGCAAAAGAATCGTACAGATGTTAAGGGATGCGGGTGCAACCGAGGTGCATGTGAAAATCAGTTCTCCTCCAATAAGCAACCCATGCTTTTACGGTATTGACACATCGACTCACGAAGAGCTTATTGCCTCTAATCACTCTGTAGAAGAGATCCGTCAAATTATTGGCGCAGACACGCTTTCTTTTTTAACAGTGGAAGGATTATTAAATGGAATCGGCAGACCATTTGAAGGGGAATTAAAAGGCCAGTGTCTTGCTTGCTTTACAGGAAGATACCCGACAGAAATTTATGATGATACAGTGCTGCCGCATGTGAAGGAAGAGGTATTAAATAAATAAAGATAGTATTCGCCCTTCCGAAAATTAAAGAGTAAGACTATAAGCAATCGGTGATTAACCGATTGCCTTCATTAAAACAACATCTCTTTGAAAGAGTTTAAAATAAATGCTTGTAAGGAGGATCCTCATGTCAAATGCGTACAAAAAAGCAGGTGTCGACATTGAAGCAGGTTATGAAGCAGTTACCCGGATGAAAAAACATGTGGCCAAAACGATTCGTCCAGGAGTTATGGGAGGTCTAGGCGGTTTTGGAGGGATGTTCGATCTTTCAGAATTAAACTATAAAAAGCCGGTTCTAGTCTCTGGAACAGATGGTGTTGGCACAAAGCTAAAGCTTGCTTTTATGACAAACAAACACGATACAATCGGGGTTGACGCAGTTGCCATGTGTGTAAATGACATCCTTGCACAAGGTGCGGAACCGCTTTTCTTTTTAGACTATTTAGCATTAGGGAAAGCTGATCCGGAAAAGATTGAGCAAATTGTAAAAGGGGTAGCTGATGGCTGTGAGCAGGCCGGCTGTGCGTTAGTTGGCGGTGAAACAGCAGAAATGCCTGGCGTTTATGATGAGGATGAATATGACATCGCCGGTTTTTCAGTTGGAGTTGTCGAAAAAGACAATCTGATTACTGGTGAGAACATTGAAGCAGGCCATATCCTAATTGGCCTGCTTTCAAGCGGGCTTCATAGCAACGGTTTCTCTTTGGTACGAAAAATTCTTCTTGAAGAGCAAGGATTAGATTTAGAAGAAACCTATCAGCCGTTTGAAGAAAAGCTCGGACATGAATTGCTTACTCCAACTAGAATTTATGTGAAACCTGTTTTAGAAGTGTTAAAGAACTTCAAAATTGACGGGATGGCGCACATTACGGGCGGGGGATTTATTGAAAACATTCCGCGGATGCTGCCGGAAGGCTTTGAGGCAGAAATAGACTTTGGCTCATGGCCGATCCCGCAAATTTACGAATTCCTTGAGAAAAAGGGACTTCTTTCTAAAGCAGAAATGTTCAATGTCTTCAATATGGGAGTTGGCTTTGTATTAGCGGTCCAAGAAAAAGTCCTCCATCAAACAATTAAAGTTTTAGAAGAAAACGGAGAAAAAGCTTTTATTATTGGCCGTGTTAAGAACGGGCAAAGCGGAGTAAGCTTTGGCGGAGGAACCATGGAATGATGAAAATCGCTATTTTTGCTTCGGGAAACGGTTCTAACTTTCAGGCAATCGTTGACTATATAAAGGCAGGGAATTTAAATTGTTCGGTCGAGTTATTAGTTTGTGATAAATTGAATGCTTATGTCATAGAAAGGGCTGGAAACGAAGATATTCCTGCTTTTTCATTTGATCCTAAAGCTTATTCATCTAAAGAAGCATTTGAGACAGAAATTACTCAGCAGTTAAATCATTATGAAATAGACTTTATTGTTTTAGCTGGCTATATGCGCTTAATAGGTCCTACATTATTAAGTGCCTATCCAAACAGAATTATTAACATTCATCCTTCTTTATTGCCATCTTTTCCTGGAAAAGACGCAGTAGGGCAAGCCTATCGTGCAGGTGTTAAAGTAACGGGGGTAACCGTTCATTTTGTCGATGAGGGTATGGATACAGGTCCTATTATCGCTCAGAAAGCAATTGAAGTGAGTCCTGGTGAAAGCTTGGAAGACATAGAAGCAAACATCCATCGGTTGGAGCATGAGCTTTATCCAAACGTGATAGCAAATCTTCTTGAAAAAGAACTCCGAGGTGAAATTAAATGACAATTAAACGTGCATTAGTCAGTGTTTCAAACAAAGAAAACTTGGTTCCTTTCGTTCAAGGTCTAATCGAACAAGGAGTCGAAATTATTTCAACTGGCGGAACTCATAAGCTCCTGCAGGAAAATGGGCTGAAGGTAACAGGTATTTCAGAAGTCACAGGATTTCCTGAAATAATGGACGGCCGTGTGAAAACCCTGCATCCTTCTATTCATGGCGGATTACTTGCTGTAAGAGAAAACGCAAGCCATATGAAACAGCTTGAGGAAAATGGCATCAAGCCGATTGATTTGGTAGTGGTGAATTTATATCCATTCAAAGAAACAATTTCAAAACCTAATGTGGCGTTTGAAGATGCAATAGAAAATATTGATATCGGCGGTCCAACGATGCTGCGATCAGCGGCAAAAAATCATCAAGATGTTGCAGTAGTAGTAGACCCTGCGGATTACGGACGAGTATTGGATGAATTGAAAGAAACAAACTCTGTATCTCTTGATTTTAAACGAAGCTTGGCAGCTAAGGTATTCCGTCATACTGCTGCATATGACGCCCTCATTTCTGAATATTTAACGAATATCGTTGGAGATGAAGAGCCTGAAAGTGTGACCGTTACGTTTGAAAAGAAACAATCCTTACGTTATGGTGAAAACCCTCATCAAAAAGCAACATTCTATAAAAAACCAATTTCCTCAATCGTTTCGATTGCAGAAGCAAAGCAGCTTCATGGAAAAGAACTTTCTTATAACAATATTAAAGATGCTGATGCAGCCCTGCAAATTGTACGTGAGTTTGATTTGCCTGCAGCAGTTGCTGTTAAGCACATGAACCCTTGTGGTGTTGGGACTGGCGAAACGATTGAACAAGCGTTTCAACGTGCATATGCAGCTGATTCCACATCTATTTTTGGCGGAATAGTGGCGCTTAACCGAGAAGTAGACCAGGCAACTGCTAAAGTATTGCATGAAATATTCTTGGAGATTGTGATTGCACCTTCCTATTCAAGTGAAGCTCTTGAGATTTTACAAGCGAAAAAGAATATTCGCTTGCTAGAGCTTGATCCATCTGGACAAACTAAGCAAGAAAAGCAGTTGACTTCTATTCACGGCGGACTTCTTATTCAGGATGAAGATACACTTTCTTTAAAAGATGTAGAAGTAACCATTCCAACGAATCGCGTGCCGACAGAACAAGAATGGAAGGATCTTGATTTAGCATGGAAGGTAGTCAAGCATGTGAAATCCAATGCGATTGTGCTAACAAGGGATGAAATGACAATCGGAGTTGGCGCAGGACAGATGAACCGTGTAGGTGCTGCTAAAATTGCGATTGATCAAGCTGGTAAAAAAGCAAACGGCAGCGCAATGGGATCAGACGCCTTTTTCCCAATGCCTGATACAGTTGAAGAAGCTGCTAAAGCCGGTGTAACAGCGATTATCCAGCCAGGCGGCTCCATTAAAGATGAGGATTCGATCCGCAAAGCAGATGAACATGGAATTGCCATGGTATTTACAGGAGCGCGTCATTTTAAACATTAATGAAGGATTGTATTAGGCCGGTGCTTCTAGGGCAGTAAGGAAGAGCCGAAGCGCCGTGAACTGTCTAAGGGAAGTACTCGGGCGAGCAATCCGGGAAGGCCGGCCTTGCCTTTTGTTCTTGGGCGGACTAGGCACTGCAGCCAGACAGGGGTTGCCGGATTAGCATATTATTACTTATATAAAAAAGTCGGTTATTACAGTTCTGAATGATGATCAGAGCTGTCGGTTGACGGTTCTAAAGATAAAACGTTAATGGGGTGAAAACATGAATGTACTTGTAATCGGGCGAGGCGGACGCGAACATACGATAGCATGGAAGGCTGCGCAGAGCAAGAAGGTAGAAAAAGTGTTTGCTGCTCCAGGAAATGATGGTATGAAGGATTCAGCAACATTAGTACCTATCGATGAAAATGATTTTTCCCGCCTTATTGATTTTGCAAAAGAAAATGATGTTGGCTTAACGATTGTTGGTCCAGAAGTGCCGTTAATAAACGGGATTGTGGATGAATTTGAACAAGCAGGCCTAAAGGTGTTCGGTCCAAATAAAAAAGCAGCCATGATTGAGGGCAGCAAGCAGTTTGCAAAGGACTTAATGAAAAAGTACGATATTCCAACAGCAGATTACCAAACGTTCCATTCTTCTGCTGAAGCTAGAGCTTATGTAGAGGAAAAGGGAGCTCCGATTGTCATTAAAGCAAACGGGTTGGCAGCTGGAAAGGGTGTAACCGTTGCTCTTACAATGGAAGAAGCTCTCCAATGTGTAGATGAGTTTTTAAATGATAAGAAGTTTGGACAAGCAAGTGAATCAATTGTCATTGAAGAGTTTTTAGAAGGCGAAGAATTTTCACTAATGGCATTTGTCAAAGGAACAGAGGTTCATCCAATGGTGATCGCTCAAGACCATAAGCGTGCATTTGATGGAGATGAAGGACCGAATACCGGTGGAATGGGAGCCTACTCTCCTGTACCGCAAATCAGTGATGAGGTAGTGCAAGAGTCAATTAAATCCATTTTACAGCCGACTGTAGAGGCACTTGCAAAAGAAGGCATTTCATTTACGGGTATTTTGTATGCAGGTCTTATGCTGACTAAAGAAGGACCAAAGGTTATTGAGTTTAATGCAAGGTTCGGAGATCCGGAAACCCAAGTTGTTCTTCCGAGAATGGAATCTGATTTAGTGGAGGTTCTTTTATCATTACTTGACGGAAAAACAGTAAATTTAAGCTGGAAGGACGAAGCTGTCGTAGGAGTAGTCCTTGCGTCAAATGGATATCCTGGAGATTATCAAAAGGGCAGTCCGATCGGGGAATTAAAAGTGAAAGATGAAAATGCGCTTGTCTTTCATGCAGGTACAAAGTCAGTTGACGGACAATTCGTAACAGATGGCGGACGTGTTTTAGCAGCATGTGCTTTAGGGGCAACTATCCAAAAAGCACAAAAGAAAGCCTACGAATATGTGGAGGAAATAAAAAGTCCTAATCTCTTTTACAGAAATGACATCGCACACCGAGCAATTAAGCACGTCGTTTCTTAATATAAACAAACAACAAAGCAACAATACTACCGATCAAACCAACCAGCACAAACGACATATCAGTAAAATATTCCAATAACATGTTATCATCTCCTATCAATGAGGTAGGTGCCAGGCACCAAATTGTAAATTTGGTGCCTGGCACCATTTTTATGATGGATTATAAGTTTCTGCTTGATCCTCATCGTTAAAGTCGCAGCATTCCTGATCTTGTTGATATTGCTCAAACAAATAAGTGATTGGACAAAACCGCAATATTCCCTCTCCAACCTTCATCGCCCCTGCCATCATAAGCAATAGCAACGATTCTCTCCATGGCTTTCTCGAATATTTAGCTGCAGCACATGCTACCAATGTAAGCCCAACAGTAATCCGAATAAGAGCATTCACAATTCCTATATTTGGTCTAACCATCTAGAACACCTCCTTTATGAGTGATGGTGCCAGGCACCGAATTTGAAAAAAGGTGCCTGGCACCAAACTTGGCACCAAACTATATTTGTGAAATTTTTGCAAACTTTAATGCGTTAATAGGTTCCATATGTTAACATATAGCTTAAGATATACAGCTTAAGGAGGGTTGTTTAGATGCCCGAACAAAAATATCGTTGGAAAAACAGAGAAATACGTGAGCAAATTGATGTTGTTTCGTCAAAGTCTGCACCGACCCTTATTTTAAAAAACGGAACATACTTAAATCCTTATTTAAATAAATGGTTGTCCGCACATATATGGATTCATGAAAATCGAATTGTCTATGTTGGTCAGAAGATGCCAGAGTTATCGGAGGGCATTGAAGTCATTGACTGTGATGGCCGATTTCTAGTGCCAGGTTACATTGAACCGCATGTGCATCCATTTCAATTATATAATCCCCATTCGTTAGCAAAGTATGTGTCTCAATATGGGACGACAACATTTATTAATGACAACCTGTTTTTGCTTTTGCATTACGACAAAAAGAAAGCGCTTACTTTATTGGATCAGCTCAATAAGCTTCCTGTTCAATTTTATTGGTGGTTTCGTTATGATCTTCAAACAGAGATACAAGAAGAAGACCGAATTTTATCACCGGACTTAATGAAGAAATGGATTGAGCATGAAGGGGTTATTCAAGGAGGGGAGCTGACTGGATGGCCTAAATTATTGGCAGGCGATGATCTTATGCTATATCGCATGCAGGAAACTAAGCGTCATCATAAACGAATTGAAGGCCATTTTCCGGGAGCATCCGAAGCTACATTGACAAAAATGAAGCTTTTCGGAGCAGATTGTGATCATGAAGCAATGACAGGAGAAGAAGTATTGCAGCGGCTTGCATTGGGGTATCATGTTTCCTTGCGTCACTCCTCTATCCGTCCAGACTTAGATAAACTTCTGAAAGAAATGATGGATCGCGGCATTGACCATTATGACGCGATGTTTTATACAACGGATGGCTCTACACCGTCCTTTTACCTGGAAGGGATGACAAACAAGCTGATCGAAAAAGCTCTTGAAAAAGGAATCCCTGCAATTGACGCTTATAATATGGGTTCATACAATATTGCGAAATATTATGGAAATGATCACTTGATCGGAGCGATCGGCCCAGGACGTCTTGCGAATATTAATATTTTGGAAAACAAAAATAACCCTGCGCCAATCTCTGTACTTGCAAACGGGTTATGGTTAAGAAAAAATGGAGAAGACACAGGGAATTTTCCAAACTTTGATTGGGGTGAGGAAGAATTCACATTAGGTTGGGATATGACAATTGACGATTTGCAATTTTCGATGCCTATGGGCATGAAAATGAGGAACTCGGTCATCATGGAACCTTATTCCTTAACGATTGACAATTCGCTCGAACAGCTGTCAACCGATCATGATGAAAGCTATTTAGCCTTGTTTGATCGTAACGGAAATTGGCGGATCAACACGATGCTTAAAGGTTTTGCCACACATGTTCAAGGCTTAGCCAGTTCCTATTCAACGACTGGAGACATCCTGTTAATTGGAAAAAACAAAAATGATATGCTGAACGCTTTTAAACGGTTAAAAGAAATAAACGGCGGGATTGTATTGGTTGAAAATGGAGAGACAATTCAAGAAATTCCGCTACAGATTCAAGGGGCTGCCTCAACTGATAAATATGAAGCTTTGATGGAAAAAGAAAAGATTTTAAAGGAACTGTTAAAAGAGCGGGGATATAAATTCCCGGATGCTATCTACACACTCTTATTTTTTTCATCTACCCATTTGCCTTTTATTCGCATAACACCAAGCGGAATTTATGATGTTATGAAAAAAACGGTACTCTTTCCATCGATAATGCGTTAAAATAAGAAAGTATAACAGTGTTTTTAGAATTAACTTATTGATGATATTTTTTTAGAACAAACTAAATTTCCGATAAAAGGTGGAGCTCCTGGGTTGCAATAGCTCCCCTTTATTTCCACAGAAAAGGTGTGTAGATGAGGAATGAAATGGCGTTGGGTTTTTTTACTCACCTTTGTATTCATTTTTTTAAATGGCTGTAATAATGAAGACCCAGAAGCCGGGAGAGAGCAAGAGCCGCAACAAGAAAAAAACGTGACAGAAACCGAGGAAGAGGCGGCATTCTACCCATTATCTGGAGAAGCCGCTGAAGGTAAAATCAACCAAAGACCAGTGGCAGTGATGGTGAATAACCATCCAAAGGCAAGGCCCCAATCAGGTCTTCATGAAGCAGATGTTGTTTATGAAGTTTTAGCTGAAGGGGAAGTTACCAGATTTCTTGCTATCTATCAAAGTAAGCAGCCAGAAATAATTGGACCCGTACGAAGTGCGAGAGATTATTATGTGGACCTGAGCAAAGGATTTAATTCCATCTACGTGAGTCATGGCTGGAGTCCTGGTGCACAGGAAAAGCTTGAAAGCGGGGAAGCAGACTTTGTAAACGGCCTTTTTTATGATGGGTCATTATTTTGGAGAGCTGATCATGCAAAAGCCCCTCACAATTCCTATACCTCCTATAAAAACATTTTAAAAGGTGCAGAAAAAGATGAAATCTCTACAGAGGGATCTGCTGAACCTTTTACATTTTATACGGAAGAAGAGCTTTCATCAATAGAGGGCGAAAAGGTTGATAAAGTTAGTGTTCCGTTCGGAAAAAGTAAAATATACGAATCAACCTATCAATACAATAAATCTCTGAATAAATATGAACGACTTAGTAATGGCGAGCAAACGATTGACCGTGAAACTAAGGACCCGGTGCTCATTTCGAATGTATTTATAGTTGAAGCAAATCATGATATTAAAGATCAACAAGGCCGAAGAACGATTGATTTGGAATCAGGCGGACAAGGTCTTCTACTGCAAGGCGGAGGGGCCAAAGGTGTCAATTGGGAGAACCGTGATGGCCGAATTGTTCCTGTTTCAGCTGGAGAGCTAGTTAAATTCGTCCCTGGAATGACTTGGATATGCATTGTTCCCGATTATAGTATGATAACAATAGAACCAGCTAAAGGAGAATGATCATGCAAATTGATAAATTACGCGGTAAAGAACTTGATCAACTGTTTCTGTCGATTTTATCTCTAAAAGATCTCGAAGAATGTTATCGATTTTTCGATGATCTTTGTACTGTGAATGAAATTCAATCTTTAGCGCAGCGTCTCGAAGTAGCAAGAATGCTCCGTGAGGGATACACATATCACAAAATTGAAACGGAAACTGGTGCAAGCACGGCAACCATTTCACGCGTAAAGCGTTGCTTAAACTATGGTAACGATGCCTATGAACTTGCTCTTGACCGAGTGTATGAAAAACATCCAAAAGAATCATAAGACGATCCAAAAGAAAGCAATGAAACAGTTGCTTTCTTTTTTTGTCAGTTAAGAAAGCATTCCTGTATTAAAGCAAAATGGGGTTTAAGTAAATAAAAATATTAACGTGTTAAAGTGTGGTATTATTGTCCAGCTATCACGTTATTGTTTGGAAGTCTCAAGCTAATCTATCAGGTGTAACTATCGGAAAATAACGAATTTTGTCGAATAATCGATATATTGAAAATTTCGAAGATATCTCCATTGTTTTCGAAGATATAATTAAAATTTCGAAGATAAGTATATAATTTTCGAAGATAAACACTTTTCAATTCCAATTTCTAGTGTATTCTTTAAAGAATTATTCTTATATTGAATAAAAAATAATTAAAAAGGCAAATTCCTCTGTCTATTTTAAAATTAATAGCTAATTTGAGCATCATATGAGCCGTCCCCCCTAATACTCCCGACGAATGTATTCCGAAAGATTTAAACCTTTATTACCCAGCAAGGGCCATTTATCGTCCAGTTTTTTAAAAGCTAAAGAAATAACCCTAAATATACGCACAAACATCAGTCCTAATAACTGTAATAGCCTTATAGATCATTTTAATCCTTGATAAAATGGGAATATATCCTCCACCATTTTTCCAAGCAGTTACTTTTGATATAATAATGAAATGGTAAAAAGAATGGAGGACCCTAGCATGTATGATGTTACCGAGTGGAAGCATGTCTTCAAACTCGATCCTGATAAAGATATATCAGATAGGCATCTGGAGGCGATTTGTGAATCTGGAACAGATGCTGTTATAGTGGGGGGAAGCGACAATATCACCTCCGACAAAGTACTTAATATTATGTCAAAAATTAGACGATTTCTAGTACCGTGTGTACTTGAGGTTTCAACGATCGAATCTATTATCCCAGGTTTTGATTTATATTTTATCCCTACTGTACTAAATAGCAAAAATCCAAAATGGATTGTAGAGCTTCATAAAGAGGCGGTAAAAGAATATGGAGATTTAATGAACTGGGACGAGCTTCTTGTTGAAGGGTATTGTATTCTTAATGAGGAATGCAAGGCTGCGAAATTAACGGATGCTCAAACAAAATTGGATTTGGAAGACATTAAGGCCTATGCGCGGACGGCAGAAAATTTATTTAACCTCCCAATTTTTTATTTGGAATTTAGCGGGGAATATGGTGATCAGCAGATTGTAAAAGAGGTTCAATCTGTCCTAAATAAAACTACATTGTTTTATGGAGGGGGGATTACTACTCCTGAGCAGGCTAAAGAAATGGCTCAATTTGCAGATGTAGTTGTCGTTGGAAATGTTATATACGATAATATAGATTCGGCTATAAAAACGGTACAAGCTGTGAAATCGTAATTGTTTTTAAAAGGAATTTTTAGTAAAATGGAACATATGTTTGATTAGGTGGTGACGGACTTGCAATTTCTATCAAATACATTATTAACAGGTTTGAATGACAGGCAGCAGGAGGCCGTCAAAGCAACTGACGGTCCACTTTTAATTATGGCAGGAGCGGGAAGTGGAAAAACCCGTGTGCTGACTCATCGAATTGCCTATTTAATGGCGGAGAAACAGGTAGCTCCATGGAACATTCTTGCGATCACATTTACTAATAAAGCTGCTCGTGAAATGAAAGAGAGAATACAGGGGATTGTCGGCCCTGTTGCGGAGGATATTTGGATTTCAACCTTCCACTCGATGTGTGTTCGAATTCTAAGGAGAGATGTTGACCGGATAGGAATCAATCGTAATTTCTCTATTTTAGATTCAGCTGATCAGCTTTCTGTCATCAAATCCATCCTTAAAGAACGGAACATTGACCCGAAAAAATTCGATCCCCGCACACTGTTAGGTTCAATCAGCGGGGCAAAAAATGAGCTCGTAACTCCTGACGAATATGAAAAAACGGCAGGCGGGATGTATGAGCAGGTTGTTTCAGATGTGTACAAGGACTACCAGAAGAAATTAAGAAAAAATCAGTCTCTGGATTTTGATGATTTAATTATGACTACGATTCTTTTGTTTGAGCGGGTACCAGAGGTTTTGGAATACTATCAGCGAAAGTTTCAATACATTCATGTTGATGAGTATCAGGATACAAACCGGGCGCAATATATGCTGGTAAAAATGCTTGCTTCCCGTTTTAAAAATATTTGTGTTGTTGGTGATTCTGATCAATCAATCTATCGTTGGCGAGGGGCCGATATTGCCAACATCCTTTCATTTGAAAAGGATTATCCAAATGCTCAAGTAATTTTATTGGAACAAAATTACCGTTCGACAAAAAGAATTCTTGAAGCGGCGAATGAAGTCATTAAAAATAATGCAAATCGGAAGCCCAAAAAACTTTGGACGGAAAATACAGACGGTCCAAAGCTAATGTATTATCGAGCAGACAGCGAATCTTCGGAAACTCAATTTGTGGCAGGAAAAATAAAAGAACTCACAGACAGCGGCGCAAGAAAATTTTCTGAAATTGCGATCCTTTACAGAACAAATGCCCAATCACGTGTAATAGAGGAAACTCTTCTTAAATCGAACATTAATTACAGCATTGTGGGCGGGATAAAGTTCTACGATCGTAAAGAAATTAAAGATATCCTCGCTTATTTGCGATTAGTAGCAAATCCTGCTGATGATATAAGCCTTTCCCGGATTGTCAATGTGCCAAAGCGGGGAGTTGGTGCGTCTTCTGAGGACAAAATTGCCCATTTTGCAGCAATTAATGATATTTCATTATTCCAAGCAATCGAAGAGATTGAACAGGTCGGGGTAAGTGCAAGGGTAAATAATTCGCTATCAGAATTCCGTGAAATAATCCGGAATCTCTCCAATATGCAAGAATATTTGTCTGTTACTGAATTGACGGAAGAGATTTTAGAAAAAACCGGCTACCGTGATATGTTAAAAACTGAGAAAACCATCGAATCACAAAGCAGACTCGAAAATATAGATGAGTTTTTATCAGTAACAAAAAATTTTGAGGAAAAAAGTGAAGATAAAAGTCTTGTTGCTTTTCTGACAGATTTAGCATTAGTTGCTGATATTGATAAACTGGATGAAGAAGAGGAAGAGGCCCCTAAGGATTCAGTAGTTCTGATGACTTTGCATTCTGCTAAAGGCCTTGAATTTCCTGTGGTTTTCCTTATTGGATTGGAAGAAGGAGTTTTTCCTCACAGCCGTTCATTAATGGAAGAAGCAGAGATGGAAGAAGAACGCAGATTGGCTTATGTTGGAATTACCCGTGCAGAACAAGAGTTATTTTTAACAAATGCCCAAATGCGTACACTTTACGGAAGAACAAGTATGAATCCTGAGTCTCGTTTTATTAGAGAAATTCCAGAGGAATTGGTGGAGCCGGTCCATGAACAGCAAAATCGTATGAATACTCCATTTGGAAGTAATCTGCGAAAACAGGAACGCAGAGCCCCTGTTTCCAGGCCTGTCCCGAACACAACAGGCGGAGATGACTTGCAATGGGCAGTCGGCAATAAAGCAATTCATAAAAAATGGGGAACGGGTACTGTTGTCAGTGTCAAAGGAGATGGAGAAGGAACGGAGCTTGATATTGCCTTTCCTTCACCAGTTGGAATCAAACGTTTGTTGGCTAAGTTTGCGCCAATACAAAAAGGATAAAACTTGTAATTAGAAGTTCTGTAGGTTCAGGCAAAATAAATAGCAGAGGAAAAAATACATCTGCTGTTACCCAATTTCAACAGGGCAGTTAGGAAAAAGTTCGAAAAAAGGATTACTGCCTAAGAGCGCTGCTTCCCGTGGCAACGCCTGTGTGACCTGCATTCTGCAGGCCTCGGGCTAACCAGCAGTGGAAAACCCCACTGCTGCTAAGTTTCACTTTATCCCACATCTAACGGGCAGTAAGGAAAAGAAACTGCCCGTAAGAGTCCGGAAAAAGGACCACAGCCTAAGAGCACGCCACCTTCAGGGCAACGCCTGTGTGACCTACATTCTGTGGGCCAAGGGCTAACCAGCAGTGAAAACCCCACTGCTGCTAAGTTTCACTTATCCCACATCTAACGGGCAGTAAGGAAAAAGCACTGCCCGTAAGAGTCCGATTGGTTCAACTAACCAGCAGTGGAAAACCCCCACTGCTGCCAAGTTTCACTTATCCCACATCTAACGGGCAGTAAGGAAAAGAAACTGCCCGTAAGAGTCCGGAAAAAGGACCACAGCCTAAGAGCACGCCACCTTCAGGGCAACGCCTGTGTGACCTACATTCTGTGGGCCAAGGGCTAACCAGCAGTGAAAACCCCCCTGCTGCTAAGTTTCACTTTATCCCACATCTAACGGGCAGTAAGGAAAAAGCACTGCCCGTAAGAGTCCGGAAAAAGGAACACAGCCTAAAAGCGCCACCTTCAGTGGCAACGCCTGTGTGACCTGCAGGCCTCAACTAACCAGCAGTGGAAAACCCCACTGCTGCTAAGTTTCACTTTATCGTAAGAAGAAAGGACTGTCGTTTGATGGACAAACAAATAGCTCAGGAACGTGTGAATGAACTGCATGAATTATTGAATCAATACAACTATGAATATCATGTGCTTGACAAACCGAGTGTTCCTGATTCTGAATATGACCGGCTTATGAAAGAGCTTTATGAGCTGGAAGCTGAGTACCCTGAGTTTAAATCTCCTGATTCGCCTACACAGCGTGTTGGGGGCGAAATATTAGAGGCATTTGAAAAAGTTCAGCATAAAACGCCGATGCTCAGCTTGGGAAATGCTTTTAATGAACAGGATTTAAGAGATTTTGATCGAAGAGTCCGTCAAGGGGTCGGCGATGATGTTCAATATATGGTTGAATTGAAAATCGATGGACTTGCTGTTTCATTGCGTTATGAAAACGGTACGTTTGTCCAAGGAGCGACAAGAGGAGACGGTACAACAGGAGAAGATATTACAGAGAACCTTAAAACGATCCGGTCTATTCCTTTGCGCCTTAAGAAAAGCCTTTCTATTGAAGTTCGCGGAGAGGCTTTTATGCCTAAAAGGTCCTTTGAAAAATTAAATCAAGCAAAAATTGAAAAGGAAGAAGAACCTTTTGCAAACCCGCGCAATGCAGCGGCAGGCTCACTTCGGCAGCTTGATCCGAAAATTGCAGCGAAACGAAATCTGGATATTTACGTCTATAGTATTGCAGACCTTGGTGAAACAGGTGTCATCAAACAAAGTCAAGGTCTTGATTTATTAGATGAACTCGGATTTAAATCGAACAAAGAACGCAAACAATGCCAGTCCATTGATGAAGTGATCGATTTCATTCAAAGCTTCCAAGAGCAGCGAGGTCAGCTTCCTTATGAAATTGATGGCTTAGTCGTCAAAGTAGATTATCTTGAGCAGCAGGAAAAGCTGGGCTATACGGCAAAGAGTCCTCGCTGGGCAATTGCTTATAAGTTTCCAGCCGAAGAAGTAATGACGAAGCTCTTGGCAATTGAACTTAATGTCGGCAGGACAGGTGTTATCACGCCGACAGCCCTTTTAGAGCCTGTAAGAGTAGCTGGTACGACTGTCCAGCGAGCTTCACTCCATAATGAAGATTTAATTCGTGAAAAGGACATAAAACTTGGCGATTATGTTGTCATAAAAAAAGCGGGCGACATTATCCCCGAGGTTGTCAATGTCCTTGAGGAACATCGTACTGGCGATGAACAAGAATTCCAAATGCCGATTAACTGTCCTGAATGTGAAAGTGAGCTTGTGCGAATTGAAGGAGAAGTAGCGCTTCGTTGTATTAATCCAGAATGTCCAGCTCAAATCAGGGAAGGGCTGATTCATTTTGTTTCCCGAAATGCAATGAATATTGATGGTTTAGGTGAACGTGTGATTGCTCAGCTTTTTCAAGAGAAGCTCATACATAATGTTGGGGATCTTTATAAATTGACAAAAGAGCAGGTTATCGCCCTTGAGCGAATGGGTGAGAAGTCAACAGAAAACCTATTAAACGCAATTGACAAATCAAAGGAGAACTCCTTGGAGCGTCTTTTGTTCGGGCTTGGGATCCGTCATGTAGGAGCTAAGGCTGCAAAGACCCTTGCTCAGCATTTTGAGACGATGGAACGATTGCAAAATGCCGAATTTGATGAGATTATAGCGATTAATGAAATTGGAGAAAAAATGGCTGATTCGATTGTAACTTACTTTGAAAAACCTGAGGTTCAAAGCCTTCTTGATGAGCTAAAGACACTGGGAGTATCGATGTCCTACAATGGAGCTAAAGCAGTTAAAGCCGAGGAAAGCGATTCTTATTTTGCAGGAAAAATTATCGTTTTAACTGGTAAGCTTGAGCAGCTTTCAAGAGATGATGCAAAAGCTGAAATTGAACGATTGGGCGGCAATGTGACTGGAAGTGTCAGCAAAAAAACAGATTTAGTGATTGCAGGAGAAGCGGCAGGAAGCAAGTTGACAAAGGCCCAAGATTTAAATATAGAGGTCTGGGATGAAGCAAGACTCCTGGAAGAATTGAAGAAATAGAGGAGTGTTAAAAGTTGAAAAAAATGCTTGTATTATCGGTGGCTGTCATGCTGCTTTTAAGCGCATGCGCTCCGAATTTTGGGGAAGAAGAGGAGCTTGTTCAAGAGACTGATTCGGATACAAAGAAAAAAGCGATAATTCCGAAATACAACATTTCCGATCAGTATTATAAAATGGTTCTTCCATTTGAAGCAGGACAGGCACGCGGATTGGTAGCAGATAACCTTAATACACGCCTGGACATTGATGAATTTGAAACAGGCTTAATGAGAATTGCACAGGATACTTTTTCAACCGAGGAGTATGGTTTTAAAGAAGGTCAGGTATTGGATGCTGAGACAATCCGAAGCTGGCTAAGCCGCAAAAAGGAAGGAGCAGCACTTGAAGAGGCTAAAGAAAAGGATAAGGAATTTAAAAACCTAGGCCTAAACCCTCCGACTAGCAATGCCGAAACGGCTAAAGCACAAAGTGAGGAAAGTCCAATTTACTTAGCTCATATTCTCGAACATAATTATTTTAAAAGAAAGAACGAAGAAACGGTGGAATTCGGTGGTGTTGTGCTTGGATTGGCACTCAATTCTGTTTATTATTACAATCAAGAGGATGGATATCCGCGTCAGCGGCCTATTTCTGATAGTGAGATAAGAGCTGAGGGAGAAAAAATCGCTGCAGAAGTTGTAAAAAGAGTCCGTGCAAAAAAGGGAATGGAAAATATTCCGATTGTCATTGCGATGTATAAGCAGGCACCAAAGTCCTCCATCGTACCAGGTAACTTTTTAACTAAAGCAGAAGTAAAGCCTGGCCAAACAAACATTGGAGACTGGAAAAACCTAAATGAGGAACACCACTTCTTCCCATCACCTGAGGCTACTAAAGCTTACCGTGATGACGCAAGTACATTTGACCGTTTCAAGAATGAAATTGATGAATTTTTCCCTAATTATACAGGAGTAATAGGCAAAGGCTTTTATAAAGATGGAGAACTCCAAGAGTTGAAGATTGAAATCCCAATGCAATTTTACGGAAAAACAGAAGTAATCGCCTTTACACAATTTGTTACGGGAAAAATCATGGAATTCTTCCCTGATTATTTAAACATTGAAGTAGATATACATTCAACAGGCGGACCAGAAGCACTTATCGTCCGAAAACCAAATCAAGAAAAACCAACCGTCCATATATTTGAATAATATACATGAAGAAGGTGTCCCAAATAACGGGGGTACCAGGTACCATTGGTACCTGATACCCCCGTTTCTCTTTATATTTGAAAGTTTTAGCAATTTTCAGGTAGAATGAAAGAAGAGAAGGGGACTGAGGAGAACTAACCCCTTAACAGACTTGGTTTGATAGGACAACTTACAATTTTTTCTATCTATTAAAATCGTAAAAGGGGAGGTAGATGATAGTGATTCCATACAAGCATGAACCATTTACTGATTTTTCGGTCGAATCTAATAAGAAGGCGTATGAAGAGAGTTTAAAATTAGTAAATTCATATCTTGGTCTTGATTATCCTTTGATAATTGGCGGAGAACGTGTCACAACAGATGACAAAATAGTGTCTATTAATCCTGCCAATAAAAAAGAGATCATTGGCCGGGTATCGAAGGCTGATCAAGAATTAGCTGAAAAAGCGATGAAGACTGCTGATGAGACATTTAACCATTGGAGAAAAGTAAAACCTGAAGTTCGTGCAGATATTTTGTTCCGGGCAGCTGCGATCGTGCGCAGACGCAAGCATGAATTTTCTGCATTATTAACGAAAGAAGCTGGTAAGCCGTGGAAAGAGGCAGATGCAGATACAGCAGAGGCAATCGATTTTATGGAGTTTTATGCTCGTCAAATGCTGAAGCTTAAAGACGGAGTTTCTGTTGAAAGCCGTCCAGGCGAATACAATCGCTATGGATATATTCCATTAGGTGTAGGTGTTGTTATTTCACCGTGGAACTTCCCATTTGCGATTATGGCTGGTACAACAGTTGCCGCTATTGTTACTGGCAATACGGTTCTTTTAAAGCCTGCTTCCACAACACCTGTTGTTGCTGCTAAATTTGTAGAAGTAATGGAGAAGGCCGGATTACCGAAAGGTGTTCTTAACTTTATTCCTGGAAGCGGTGCTGAAGTCGGGGATTATTTAGTGGATCATCCACGTACACGCTTCGTATCCTTCACCGGTTCACGTGATGTCGGGACGCGCATTTATGAAAGAGCATCCAAGGTGCATCCAGGCCAGAAATGGTTAAAGCGTGTTATTGCTGAAATGGGCGGAAAAGATACGATTGTTGTAGATAAAGAAGCTGATCTTGAATTAGCAGCACAATCGATTGTTGCATCAGCATTCGGATTTTCAGGTCAAAAATGTTCTGCATGCTCCCGTGCGATCGTGTTAGAAGAAGTTTATGACCAAGTGTTGAACCGCGTAGTTGAACTAACTAAAGAAATTTCTGAAGGAAACCCTGAAAAACCATCTACTTTTATGGGACCTGTCATCGATCAATCCGCATTTGACTAGATTATGAGCTATATACACCTTGGAAATGAGGAAGGTAAAGTTGTAGCAGGAGGAGAAGGAAGTAATTCAAAAGGATTCTTTATCCAGCCTACTGTTGTTGCTGATCTTGCCCCGACAGCCCGTTTAATGCAGGATGAAATTTTCGGACCAGTTGTCGGATTTTCAAAAGCTAAAGATTTTAATGAAGCAATAGAATTTGCAAACAATACAGATTATGGTTTAACTGGTGCTGTCATCTCTAATAACCGTGCACACATTGAGAAGGCTCGAGAGGATTTCCATGTCGGAAACCTTTACTTTAATCGGGGCTGTACAGGAGCAATTGTCGGATATCAGCCATTCGGCGGATTCAACATGTCTGGTACAGATTCCAAAGCGGGCGGTCCTGACTACCTGCTCCTTCACCTCCAAGCACAAACAACTTCTGAAATGCTTTAACTGCTAAATCTCCCTAGTTTCTAGGGAGGTTTTTAATAGGGATTATTGTATTCCGGTCAAAGGTTGCTTCCCATTATCTTAACCTTGCTTAAAAAAAGTAGAAGGGCTTTTATATTTGTGCCGTGTCTCACGCACAAAATACTTATCATCAGGCAGAGATAGGATTTTCTCACGTAAATATCGTTTGCTTTTTAAATAAAACTAACCGTTTTAGAACTTTTCAAAAATGGAGGTGTATAGTGTATGTTAGGAGTAGCTTTATTAAGTAGGTGGCATGTCCATGCCGATGAGTATGCGGAAGAAGTGAAAAATAATCCTTATTTTGAAATAAAGTGTGTCTGGGATGAGGAAAACGAAAGAGGCGTCAGATGGGGAGAGGAGCTTGGTGTTCCTTTTGTTGACGACCTTACTAGCATTTTTAATGACTCAACCATTCAAGCTGTTGTTGTTTCTACACCGACCAACCTACATACGGATATCATTGTACAAGCTGCAAAAAATAAGAAACACATCTTTACTGAAAAGATACTAGCTTTCACCGGTGATGAATGCACAAACATCTATGAAGAGGTAGAAAAAAATGGAGTGTCCCTAATGGTCTCACTCCCGCGTCTTAGCTCTCCTTATTACTTATACGCACAAAAGGCAGTGGATGAAGGGCTGCTTGGGGAACTGACAATGGCCAGGTGCCGAGTAGCACACAATGGAGCTGTTCCATCTGAAGCTTTTCCTGAGGGGTGGCTGCCAGCCCACTTTTATAATAAAGAAGCATGCGGCGGAGGGGCCCTAATTGATTTGGGTGCACACCCGATTTATTTATGTAACCGGCTTTTAGGAAAACCAATAACAGTACAAGCTCATTTTCATTACACCTATCAAAAGGAAGTTGAGGATTCAGCAACAATCATTGTCGAATATGAAAATGGGGTTCTCGCAAATCTCGAAACATCATTTACATCAGAAGACAGTCCCTTTCTTTTAGAGCTATATGGTACTAAAGGATGTCTTTATATAAAAGATGAAGCAATAGAGCTGAGAAAAAACCAAACAAAGAAAATGATTTCAAGCCTTCCAGCCCCTCTGCTCACCCCAATGAATCAATGGGCAGAAGAAATTGTTTCAGGTAAAAAACCATCGATTACAAAGGAAGATATTATCCTTTTGACGACTGTAAATGAAGCCGCCTACCTGTCCCATCATGAAAAACAACAAATTGGATTATAATTAGCAAAAGCCATGGAGATCGCTTTCCCCATGGCTTTTGCTTTTCATTTATTTTAATTCTTCTTCCAATACTTCTTCCATTTCTTTAAAGTTCTCTTTTACGTGTTTAGATGGTCTGCTTGTAATTAAACTTACAACAACGATGGCAAGTAAACTTAAGGAGAAGCCAGGAATCATTTCATACATATCTCCTGTTACTTGCTTAAAGAAAGGGATGCTGATCCAAAGGATGACTACGATTGCACCGACGATCATACCTGCAAGTGCACCCCAGCGGGTCATTCGTTTCCAATACAGGCTTAACAGGATAGCTGGACCGAATGCAGAACCAAATCCTGCCCATGCGTAGCCGACTAATCCTAAGATCGTATCATTTGGAGTCAACGATAAGAGAACAGCAACAACTGCTACAAGTAATACAGCTAAACGGCCAACTAATACAAGCTCTTTGTTACTAGCGTTTCGCTTTACAAAAGTTTTGTAAAAGTCCTCTGTTAATGCACTAGATGTGACCAGCAGCTGAGAGGAGATTGTACTCATAATCGCTGCTAAAATCGCTGCTAACAAGAAGCCTGAAATAAGTGGATGGAACAATACATTTGAAAACATAATAAATACTGTTTCCGGGTCTGCAAGTGTAGCTCCTGTTTCGTTCACATAGGCAATCCCTGTTAAACCAACAAGCATAGCACCAAAAACAGAAATAACCATCCAGGTCATGCCGATTCGGCGGGCAGGCTTCAATTCTTTTACAGAGTTAATTGCCATAAAACGGACTATAATATGAGGCTGACCAAAGTATCCTAGTCCCCAAGCGAAAAACGAAAGAATTCCAATAATCGTCGTTCCTCTAAAAATATCAAGCAATGCAGGATCTACTTCTCGAATGACATCAAATGTAGGCTGTACCCCGCCTAAGTCTGAGAAGGCAACAATAGGCACTAAAATAAGGGCTAAAAACATAATAACACCTTGAACAAAGTCTGTTAAACTTACCGCTAAGAAACCGCCAAATAATGTGTAAGCAACAACAACCCCTGCTGTTAAAAACAAGCCGATTCGATAATCCATTCCAAAAGCAGATTCAAATAAAATACCGCCTGAAACTGCACCTGAAGAGGTATAAAGCGTAAAGAAAATAATAATAACAATTGCAGAAACCATTCGTAAAATTCGTGACTTATCATTAAATCGATTTTCAAAATAATCAGGAATTGTAATGGAGTCATTCGCAACTTCGGTGTATGTCCGCAAACGAGGCGCTACAACTAAATAGTTCACATAAGCTCCTAGAGACAGCCCAATAGCTAACCACATACTTGATAAACCAGTTGTATACATAGCACCTGGCAATCCCATTAACATCCAGCCGCTCATATCAGATGCTCCTGCTGATAATGCTGTTACGGCAGGGCCAAGTCCGCGTCCCCCTAACATATAGCCCTCAATATCATCGGTAGATTTCTTGTAGGCATACAGACCAATAAGAAGCATACCGACAAAATAAATTCCTAAAGACACAATTACTCCGACACTCACTTTATCTCTCCTTCTTTTGACATTTTAGTGTCATCTATTGACAAACCAACAAATGACGTGCTTCGTCTAGACGCTTATGGTTTCTTAACCTAACAAACTATTCCCGATTGTTCAAGGAAATAAACCTGTTTTGGTAAGAAGAGAATCCTTCACTATGTAGTATACCTATTAATATGAAAGCGATTACACAATATAATTAAAGTAAAACTATTCTGACAATTAAAATCTGGGAAAAAAGGCACTTTTCACTATTAGTTGATGAATGAAAAAATGATCTTTTGTTTGCCATTTCCGTATAAAAGGGAAAATAGAAAGTACTATTTTAAAAGGAGCAGATGAAAATGCACATCCATCTAAAACGAATATACGAGGACCCCAGCAGTCATGATGGAAAAAGAATTCTTGTTGACCGTGTATGGCCAAGAGGGATATCAAAGGAAAAAGCCGATTTAGATGAGTGGATGAAAGAGATTGCTCCCACAGGTGAACTAAGAAAATGGTTTAACCACGAGCCAGACCGTTTTGAAAGGTTTACAGAAAAATACAAAGAAGAAATTGAAAATGATTCCACTAAAGCAGATAAGCTAAAGCAGCTAACCGCTTTAGCGAAAAAAGAAAAGGTCACCATTCTATACGGAGCAAAAGATGAAAAGCATAATCATGCGGTCGTTCTTAAAAAAATCATTGAAAATGGCTTACATTAAAGCCATCGTCTCCTATATAAGTTGCTTTACTGCCCTAAACTTTGGTATCATCAGAGTATTGTGATTGTACGACTTCGTGGAGGTGAACAAGAAATGTCCCGCATTTCGATTGATCAAGTAAAACACGTGGCCCACTTGGCCCGATTAGCAATTACCGAAGAAGAAGCAGAAATGTTTACACAGCAATTAGACGCGATCATAACATTTGCTGAACAATTAAATGAACTTGATACTGAGAATGTTGAGCCAACATCTCACGTACTTGATATGAAAAACGTTTTGAGAGAAGATGTACCGGCTAAAGGCTTACCGGTCGAGGATGTTGTGAAAAACGCTCCTGACCATAAAGATGGCTATATCCGAGTACCATCCATTCTTGAATAAGGAGGGGAACTTACATCCATGTCATTATTTGACCATAAAATATCAGAATTAAAAGAGCTCTTACATAAAAAAGAAATCACTGTTACCGATTTAGTGGACGAGTCTTATAAACGTATTAATGAAGTGGACGGAAAAGTCCAAGCATTCTTAACATTAAACGAAGACAAAGCTCGTGACTATGCAAAGCAACTAGATGATGCAATCGGGAATCGGAGCGAGTACGGCTTATTATTTGGTATGCCGATCGGAGTGAAGGACAACATTGTTACGAAGGACTTAAGAACAACATGTTCAAGTAAAATCCTTGAAAATTTTGATCCAATCTATCATGCAACCGTTGCTCAGCGCCTGAATGAAGCAGAAGCTGTGACTATCGGCAAGCTCAATATGGATGAGTTTGCAATGGGCTCTTCTACTGAAAATTCAGGATTCCAATTAACGAAAAACCCTTGGAACCTTGAGACAGTCCCTGGTGGATCAAGCGGTGGATCAGCAGCTACGGTAGCAGCTGGAGAGGTACCATTTTCATTAGGTTCTGATACGGGCGGGTCCATTCGTCAGCCTGCAGCATTTTGTGGAGTAGTCGGTTTAAAACCTACTTATGGACGTGTATCCCGTTTCGGCCTTGTTGCTTTTGCATCCTCTTTAGATCAAATCGGCCCGATTACACGAAATGTTGAAGACAATGCTTACCTCCTGCAAACAATCGCAGGGGTAGACGAAAACGACTCTACATCCGCTAATGTCGAGGTGCCTGATTTCTTATCTGCCCTTACAGGTGATGTAAAAGGCTTAAAAATCGCTGTTCCTAAAGAATACTTAGGAGAGGGCGTCAGTGAAGAATCAAAGCAGTCTGTGCTTGCAGCCTTAAAGGTGCTGGAAGGCCTTGGCGCCACTTGGGAAGAAGTTTCCCTCCCGCACTCTAAGTATGCTCTTGCTACATACTATTTATTATCATCTTCAGAAGCTTCAGCCAACCTATCCCGCTTTGACGGCATCCGTTACGGCTACCGGACAGACAATGCGGAGAACCTAATTGATTTGTACAAGCAAACCCGTTCAGAAGGCTTTGGAAACGAAGTTAAGCGCCGGATTATGCTTGGAACATTTGCGCTAAGCTCCGGATACTATGATGCTTACTATAAAAAAGCTCAAAAGGTACGGACGCTTATTAAAAAAGACTTTGAAGATGTTTTTGAAAAATATGATGTCATCATTGGACCGACAACTCCAACTCCAGCTTTTAAAATTGGAGAAAAAACAGATGACCCATTAACTATGTATGCCAATGATATTTTAACAATCCCAGTAAACCTTGCAGGTGTCCCGGGAATCTCTATCCCATGCGGACTTTCAAACGGATTGCCATTAGGATTGCAAATTATCGGAAAGCACTTTGATGAAAGCACCATTTATCGTGTCGCCCATGCGTTTGAGCAAGCAACCGATCATCATAAAGCAAAACCTGAATTGTAAGGGGTGAGAACAAATGAACTTTGAAACGGTTATTGGACTTGAGGTCCATGTGGAATTAAAAACAAACTCAAAAATTTTCTCTGCGTCACCGAACCATTTCGGGGCAGAGCCTAACTCAAATACAAGTGTCATCGATCTTGGCTACCCAGGTGTTCTGCCAGTATTAAACAAAGAAGCTGTTGATTTTGCGATGAAAGCAGCGATGGCTTTAAACTGTGAAATTGCAACAGACACCAAATTTGACCGTAAAAACTATTTTTATCCGGATAATCCGAAAGCCTACCAAATTTCTCAATTTGACAAGCCGATCGGAGAACATGGCTGGATTGAAATTGAAGTGGACGGCAAAAAGAAAAAAATCGGTATTACGCGTCTTCATTTGGAAGAGGATGCAGGCAAGCTGAATCATACAGGTGAAGGATACTCACTAGTTGATTTTAACCGCCAAGGAACACCGCTCGTAGAGATTGTTTCTGAGCCTGATATCCGCACTCCGGAGGAAGCGTATGCCTACTTAGAAAAATTAAAATCAATTATTCAATACACTGGCGTTTCAGACTGTAAGATGGAAGAAGGCTCTCTCCGTTGTGATGCAAACATTTCCTTGCGCCCGATCGGACAAGAAAAATTCGGAACAAAAACGGAATTAAAGAACTTGAATTCCTTTAACTTTGTTCGCAAAGGGCTTGAACATGAAGAAGTACGTCAGGAAAAAGTCCTTTTATCAGGCGGCATTATTGAACAGGAAACTCGCCGTTTTGACGAGTCAACAGGGAAAACGATCTTGATGCGTGTCAAAGAAGGGTCAGACGATTATCGTTACTTCCCAGAGCCTGATCTGCTCTCCCTTTACATTGATGATGAATGGAAAGAGCGCGTGCGCTCCACCATACCAGAGCTGCCGGATCAACGTAAAAAACGCTATGTTGAAGAGCTCGGTTTACCTGCTTATGATGCCAAAGTTTTAACACTGACAAAAGAAATGTCTGATTTCTTCGAAGAAACGGTCAAAGCAGGCGGCGATGCCAAGCAAGCATCTAACTGGTTGATGGGAGAAGTATCTGCTTACCTGAATGCAGAGCAAAAAGAATTAAGTGATGCCGCTCTTACACCAGATGGGTTAGCTGGATTAATCGCCTTAATTGAAAAAGGAACCATTTCTTCCAAAATTGCGAAAAAGGTCTTCAAGGAACTGATTGAAAAAGGCGGAGATCCAGAACAAATTGTCAAAGACAAAGGGCTAGTTCAAATCTCTGATGAAGGCACATTACGCAAAATGGTGAACGAAGCGCTGGATGCCAACCCGCAATCCGTCGAAGACTTTAAAAACGGAAAAGACCGGGCAATCGGGTTTTTAGTAGGCCAGATAATGAAAGCAAGTAAAGGCCAGGCAAATCCTCCAATGGTTAATAAGCTATTGCTTGAAGAAATTAACAAACGATAATAGTGTAAAGGCACCTGGAAGAAACGTTTTCAAGGTGCCTTTGGCTTTATTATGGATGCTATCTCTAAATTTGGTTGCAATACGCAGCTTCTTAGACCTAGAATTCTGGTGTAGCTTGAAGTAGAGGTCTGATGTGAGTTTGAAGCAATCAGGGGTGCACCGTTTGCCTTTTTGTAAATGTCAAATAAATAAAAAAGTAACAATCTCTTAAACAAACTTTAAAAAAGAGTTTATTAATTAAACGTTTGTTTGATTCAAATCGGCTTGTTTCAATAGACTTTTTACAATATGCTGGACTTGACGTTTGTTTCTTAGCTTTTTCGGGCATGTTATTGAAAGCTAGTCGTACTTGCGAATTTTTATAGGAGTAGTATAATTAATCCTTGGTCAGAAAGATTGGATTACATTCTATACTTTTAGGATGATGGGGAAATGAAAAAAGCGAGAATTATCTATAATCCTACTTCAGGGCGGGAGTTATTTAGAAGACACTTACCTGAAGTATTAGCCAAATTTGAAGTAGCCGGATATGAAACCTCCTGCCATGCAACAACATGTGAGGGAGACGCGATAAAGGCGGCTAAGCTTGCATGTGAGCGTCAGTATGACCTTATTATCGCAGCAGGCGGCGATGGCACAATAAATGAAGTGGTAAATGGAATTGCTGAGATGGAGTACAGGCCAAAGGTAGCCGTTGTGCCAGTCGGGACAACGAACGACTTTGCACGAGCTATTGGCATCCCGCGCGAAGATGTGCTCCGGGCAGTTGATACGATATTGGAAGGCGAAGCCCGTGCGATAGATATCGGTCGAGTGAACGATCAATATTTTGTAAACATTGCCGGCGGCGGAAGGTTAACCGAGTTAACATATGAAGTGCCGAGTAAGCTGAAAACTGTGATGGGTCAGCTTGCATACTATTTAAAAGGAATCGAAATGCTTCCATCCATTCGTCCGACAGAGGTCGAAATTGAATATGATGGTAAGCTTTTTCAAGGTGAAATTATGATGTTTCTAGTGTCACTGACGAACTCAGTCGGCGGCTTTGAAAAGCTTGCACCAGACTCCAGCTTAAATGACGGCATGTTCGATCTGCTTATCTTAAAGAAGGCAAACATTGCCGAATTTATAAAGGTAGCCAGCATGGCGATGCGCGGCGAGCATATTAATGATGAACATATTATCTATACAAAAGCGAATCGAGTGAAGATAAACTCTCAAGCAAAAATGCAGCTAAACCTTGACGGCGAATACGGGGGACTTGTCCCAGCCGAATTCGAAAACTTATACCGTCATATTGAATTCATCACATCCAAAGAAAAAGCAGAAAAAATGAATCAGTAAACTTGGCTTTTGCAGCCAAGTTTTTGTGTTGTATGCTGCTTTCTTTTATAAAAAAAGCATTTGTAAAAGAAGATGAGCACACAACAGGCCCATTTAAATGAGGTGACATACAAATGATACCTGTACAGAAAAATGAATATTATCATGTGGCGTTTGAGGACCTCACACATGATGGAGCCGGAGTAGCAAAGGTGGAAGGCTTCCCGATCTTTGTACCCAATGCTTTGCCCGGTGAAAAAGGCAAAATAAAGATTACAAAAACAAAAAAAGGCTTTGCTTTTGGAAGATTGATTGAATTAACAGAGGAAAGTGAGCACCGGACAAATGCTCCTTGCCCAATATACAAACAATGCGGCGGCTGCCAGCTTCAGCATTTCAGCTATGAAGGACAGCTTGCGTTTAAGCGAAAGCAAGTGAAGGAAGTGCTTTCAAGAATTGGCAAACTGAACATGGATGAGGTAACTGTCCATCCGACATTAGGAATGAAAGATCCGTGGAACTACCGGAACAAAGCCCAAGTTCCAGTCGGTGAAAGAGAAGGCGGACTCGTCGCAGGCTTCTATCAACAGCGAAGCCACGAAATCATTGACATGGAAAAATGCCTAATCCAGCAAGCAGCAAATGACGAAATCGTCCAAGCAGTTAAAAATATTTGCAGCAGCCATGGAATCCGCGCCTACAACGAACAAAAACACAAAGGCTGGCTCCGTCACATCATGGTCCGCTACGGCGTCGTCTCAAAGGAAATCATGATCGTATTCGTCACAAAAACAAACGATTTTCCTCATAAAAAAGCAATCATAGACGAGATCATTTCTATTTACCCAAACGTAAAATCAATCGTTCAAAACATCAACCCAAAACGCACAAATGTCATCTTCGGCGATGAAACAAATGTCCTTTGGGGAGAAGAATACATCTACGACTATATCGGCGACATCAAATTCGCCATCTCGGCCCGTTCCTTCTATCAAGTCAACCCAGAACAAACAAAAGCCCTCTATGACAAAGCCCTGGAATACGCCCAGCTGACAGGAAAAGAAAACGTCATCGACGCTTACTGCGGCATCGGCACCATCACCCTTTTCCTGGCGCAAAAGGCGAAAAAAGTATATGGAGTGGAAATTGTTCCGGAAGCAATTGAAGACGCAAAGAGAAATGCTTTACTCAATGGGATTGAGAATGCAGAATTCGCAGTTGGAGAAGCAGAAGTGGTTATTCCTGAGTGGAGAAAGCAAGGAATTAAGCCTGATGTCATTGTGGTCGATCCACCTCGAAAGGGCTGCGATGAGGCGCTATTGGAGACGATACTAGAGATGAAGCCGCAGCGGGTGGTTTATGTTTCTTGTAATCCTGCGACGCTTGCTCGGGATTTGGAAGTTCTTGAGCGTGGCGGGTTTAAGACGATGGAAGTTCAGCCTGTTGATATGTTTCCGCATACTGCGCATGTGGAGTGCGTCTCGCAGATAGTTTTAAAAGAAGCAGCAGGCCCCAAATAGGGATTCCTGCTGCTTTTTATTAGCAACGATATATCGTAGTTAATTTTGTTGGAATTTTTAGTACTTATTATTGAAAATAACATTCTTTTCATTTTACTGTGGTTTTTAATTATGTTCGGTAAATAAGCGTCTTTAGATTACTTGCAAAACATAGTGGATATAGAATTTCTAAAAAAATTGACCAGCAAGCTCTACACAATAGATATAAGTTATTCAACTTTCGCACATTGAAAATCGGTCTTGTTTTAGGTCTATCAAAGCTTCAAGAACGATCAACTTTACTTCTTGACTATTGCCTTTAAACAAGAAAAAGCACCTGATTCTTTGTTATAGTAGAATTGACTAGAAACCATTACCACAAAGAAGAGGTGCCTTCTCTATGATAAAGGAACAATACTCAAATGAGCAACTACCAAATGAACTTTCTTCTGTATTCACTGAATTACAAGTATCGAAACACCTGCGTCAAGCGGGGATTCGAAAAAGCTTTGGGTTTTCATGTACCTATTTGTTTCAACTAGTTTTCTGTCTGATTTTTCATCAAAAAAATTGGTTTAACCTTTTTATTTCTAAGAAGAATGATTGTTATCCAGGCAAAGATACCGTCTATCGTTTTTTATATCACTCCAAGTTTGCTTGGAGAAAATTCCTTTTGCACTTTAGCGAAGCTACCATTCAAAAAGTCAGTATACTTACATCAAAGAACCGTCCAAAAGTGCTCATTATTGACGACTCTACGTTTGACCGTAATCGTAGTAAAAATGTTGAATTACTTGCCCGTTGTTTTGATCACGCTTCTTTGAAGATGCGATTTTATAAAGGATTTCGAATGTTTATATTAGGCTGGTCAGACGGTCATACCTTCATGCCGATTGATTTCTCTTTGCTAAGCTCAAAAACGTCTACCATTAATGGGATGAACGAAAAAATTGAAAAGCGATGTTCTGGTTATAAACGTAGTACTGAAGCACTCCAGTCTGCACCTAACCAAATTCCAGCGATGATTGATCGAGCGTTATCCAATGGGATTGAAGCTTCTTACGTGTTGATGGATACCTGGTTTACTCAACAACCTCTGATTCAAGCAATTGTCGAACAAGGGCTTGATGTGATTGGGATGGTGAAGAATGCCAAGCAGCGCTACAACGTAAATGGACAAAGGCTTTCCTTAAAACAACTCTATCGATCTGCGACGCCACTTCAAGGAAAGAAAGGGCTACGCCACACAGATGAACGTACACTAGGTGGATTATTTTATGACCTTTGTGACGAAGTGAATGAACTTGATTGGGCTGTTGCATTGCAGCAATTAATCGAGCTTCTTCAAGATGTATTAAAGAAAACGAATAAACAAACACAACAATTACTTAATAATCAACTATCACAATGGGTTGCAGGTTTACCTAGTTATATCAGGGCTTACCTGCCTAATTTGGTCTGCGAAAGTTGAGTAAGTTATTAAAGATTGATATCCCCTAGCTAAATGTTCTAGATGGGAGCAATCTTTTCTTGTTTTGAATTGCTGATTAGAAAGCACATATGTTTAATGCTCTAGAAGGTGCTGAAAAATTTATAGAAGCTTTATAGAAAAAGCAGTGTAATATTTGCTTACCTAATAGATTAAACAGAGTAGTTTAAAACCAAATGTGTAGTATTCGTATGAAGAACCCTCTTTCGAAGAAGTAATTAATACTGTCACCCAGATCCTCAGTCAAATACTGCATATACGGATTGGAAAGGGAATAATTAATAGTATCTAAAATAAAAAGGTGTTTTTAATTATGGATCTGAATAAATAGAAAAATCTGAGCCAGCTGGACATATAGATGAAGCTAAAATATGTGCAATTAACAGATTCCCTGCTATATGGTTACAAAAAGGAAGGTCAAGGTGATACATGGATGCAGGCAGATCGTAACTATTGCAGTTGAATGGGTTGAAAATTATTTAAAAGAAAGAAATGAAACTTTAAATAAATTTTATCCATGGAGATAATTCCTGCTAAAACCCTATGATGCAGTATATTTTCATGGACCAACTTAGTTAAGTTTTGAAAAATTTGACTAATGCTTGAAGTTTTTAAGGAAGTGAAGAAATTATTTAATGGTCGGCATTATATGAGAACCGCTCAAACCCTTGATATATAAGGGTTTCTCTACGATTTGCTAACAAAATGCTAACATCAGGAATAGAAAAGAGGTTTCTCATTAGTTGATTAAACTTTTGGGAAGCCTTTTTCTTTTTGCTTACGTTAAGAGGTGAGGCAATATTAATAATAATCACCCACTGATCTACGATCTACTCCATGGTTTATTCTTATTGCTACTTAAGGTTGAATTCAACTCAGCAATGGCTAATCTACTTAAAATGTTGGTTTTAGTCGGTCTTTGATTACAGCTATTGAAATGTACCTGTGTATGGCGAAGTATGAAAGACTGTTTATAACTAAAATTTTTCTGGTAAAAAGGTATAAAACTAAGTTTTGATAATCAAAAATGTTAAGAATTTGATTGATTTTCAATAAGATCAGCCAAAAGGGACAGGCTGTGGAGTAACTCTTGTATTACATAGACAATTACTGTGCAGCAAATAATGGTAAACATTTCCAGTTAATCTTTACTGTTATAATAAATGTGTAGAAAAATTAAAGGGGAGTATGTATTTCAAATTGATTGACTACATTGTTAACATATTTCCTAACTAAAGGAAATTTTCTATACCCAAAACAAAATGAAAACGCTTTACAATTAAACACAGAAACAAAGTCGAGAGGAAGGGACTTATGAATGCTAGACAACAACATATATTAAAAGAACTGATTGCTACTAATAAACCAATTAAGGGTGATCAATTAGCTTCTTTAATACAAGTAACCTCTCGTACCATTCGAAATGATTTAAAAGTTATAGATCAACAGTTAAATGAAGCTGGGGCAAAGATTGTTTCTGTTAGGAACCAGGGGTACCAGCTGGATGTTATAGATGAAGAGGCATTTAAGCAATTTATCTATAACATTATTGAAATAGACGATAATATTCCAGTGGAACCGGAAGACCGGGTACAGTGTTTAGTGAAGAAGTTTCTGTTGAGCCCTGAGTATCTAAAAGTAGAAGATTTAGCAGACGAATTGTATGTAAGTAGATCTACCTTAAAAAATGATTTAAAAGATGTCAAAGTTATCTTAAAGCAATATAATCTTGACCTTTTCCAACGACCTAAGTATGGTTTAATTCTTTCAGGTTCAGAGAGGAATATACGTTTTGCTATTTCAGAATTACTGTTTCGTCATACAGTTATGGTTGTGGACAACATGGAACAGGGGTCTTGGCTATTACCGGAAGATAAGCTGGATTTAATTCGTGATACGGCATTAAAACAGCTAAGATCATTTGAACTCAATATATCTGATATTGCCTTGCAAAATTTAGTTGTACATATTGCCATTGCTTATAAAAGAGTAAAGATTGAGCAATATGTAGAAAGTCTAAATGCTATAGAGGAAGACATTAAAACGAAGAGGGAATATGAAGTTGCAAAGAAGATTATAAGAAGCATTGAGGAAACGTTAGACATCAGTTTTCCAAGTGTAGAAATTTTATACGTCGCGATGCATTTGTTAGGAACTAGGTTACTATTAAATAAGAATCAAGCAGTTTTGTTAAATAGCTTCGATCGAATGATTCTAAAAACAGTTGAGCGATTAATTGTATTAGTAGAGAGCCAAATGAACTTAGGAATCATTCATGATAAAGAATTATTTGCTGCCATTGCTCTCCACTTAAAACCCGCGATTCATCGTTTTAAACATGGCATGAATTTACGAAATCCGATGTTGGAGGCTATTAAGGTCAATTACCCGATTGCTTTTGAGGCTGCCATTTCAGCGGGGAAAGTGATTGAGGAAGACTTTAATATTGTCATTAATGAAAACGAAGTAGGTTATATTGCGCTACATTTCGGTGCTGCCATAGAGAGGGCAAAGTTAAATACCAAACCAAAGCGGTGTCTGATTGTTTGTACTACAGGTCTTGGCAGTTCACAATTATTATTGTATAAGATGCGATCAAGATTTGGCAATAAACTTACCATCTTAGGTACAACCGAATTACATAACCTCCCAAAATATAAGGAAGAGGACATCGATTTTATTGTTAGTACGGTGCCACTACCAGATTCGATTACTATCCCCAATGTGGTCATCAGTACCCTGTTGGGTGAAAGTGAACTGACAAAAATCGAACAAATTGTTGGAGGTTATAAAGAATCAGTTATTGATAAATATATGAGAGAAGACTTGATTTTTCTTCACTTAGCCTGTGAGAATCCCGATCAGGTAATTGAATTTTTAGGGAAGCAATTAATAGAAAAAGGAATGACTGGAGAGGGGATCATTGAAACGGTAAAGGACCGAGAACGTGCTGCTTCGACTAGCTATGGTAACTTAGTAGCTATTCCACATCCATTAGAGGCAAAATCTCCAGAGACTTTCTGGACGATTGCTACATTGGAAAAGCCGATAGATTGGGGGAAAAATAAAGTCCAATTTGTTTGTTTACTGCATGTTGCTGATGAGAATAAAAAGGAGTTAGAGCCGATGTATGAAAAACTATTTCGGTTTATCGATGATAGAGAAATCATTCAACATCTTATCACAGCAACGGATCGCTCTGAAATTGTAAAGCTGATCAAGAGGATGTAGTTATGGCTACATTCTCTTATTTTTGGAATGTTTTCACTGTTATTTAAATCGACAATTTCTTTCCTTTACACACGGAAAAAGGTTGGCTTTTGATGAAAACGTTTTCTCTGTATAGTTTAGTTAAGCAAAAAAATTAACAAAAAGAAGGTGACAACTTGGAAAATCAAGAGATAATTATGGGTATCATCATTCATGGTGGTAATGGAAGAAGCTGTGCGATGAGAGCGATAGCAGAAGCTAAAAAAGGCCAATTTGAAGAAGCTGAGAAGTTAGTAGAGGAATCTAGCGAGGAGATAAACAAGGCTCATCGAATCCAAACCGATTTAATTCAGGCGGAAGCAAGAGGTGATGGTACAGAGATTTCTTTATTAATGGTACATGCACAGGATCACTTAATGAACGCGATGACAGTGAGAGACTTATCAATAGAAATCATTGATCTTACTAAAAAAACTATTCATTTGTAGGAGGAGATAGGAATGAAAAACATTTTATTAGTTTGTGCAGCAGGAATGTCAACAAGCATGCTTGTTAGAAAAATGGAGCAGGCGGCAGAAGAGAAAGATGAAGAAATAAAAATCAAAGCTACAGGTGGTGGCGATATCAAGAAATATATTGATGATGCTAATGTATTACTTTTGGGTCCACAAATCGCATACAAGAAAGAAAGCTATACTAAAGAATTTGGTGGTCCAGAAGGGATTCCCGTCGATATTATTAATATGGTAGATTATGGAACCATGAATGGAAAGAAAGTGCTTGATTTTGCACTAGAATTAATAAATAAGTGATGCAAATCAACCAATAATTGTTTTGGTTTATGAGGTAGTACACTAACATATATAGGGGGGAAACACATGAAATTAAATATGGAAGCTTTTCAACAAAAAGTTCAACCAATAGCCAATAACTTATCAGAAAATAGATATTTAAAGGCTATTATGGGTGGTATGATGGCGGCTCTACCTGCAGTTATCATCGGATCATTGGCTGCAATTTTAAAACAATTGCCAATAGAAGCCTATCAAAATTTTATTATCTCAAACGGTATTGATCATTTTTTACAACTGCCAGTTACCTTTACGACCAATTTTTTAGCAGTAATATTCTTGATTAGTATTTCAAACAGTTTAGCAGAAACCTTTGATGTAAAAGGTATCATACCTGCAATTATGGCTCTGATCTCTTTCTTTATCATTACCCCAGTTGAACCAATTATAGACGATATAGGAATGGCATCGGCAATCATTCCGATGCAGTGGTTAGGTGCAACAGGTATATTTACAGCAATCATTGTCTCAATCGTATCAACTAGGTTGTTTGTTTTTATCACACAAAAAGGCTGGACTATTAAAATGCCAGAATCTGTTCCACCGTTTATTAAGAACTCATTCGCTAGCCTTATCCCAGGAACAATCATAGTGGCACTCTTTGTAATTATTACAGCAATCTTTGCAAACACTTCGTTTGGAAGTGTACACGCATTTATTTATGGATTATTGCAAACGCCATTACAGCAACTCGGCGGAAATATATGGGCCATATTAATTGTTGCATTGATTGGTCAATTATTATGGTTCTTTGGTATTCATGGAACAATGGTAACTTTTAGTGTTGTAATGCCTGTATGGATGGCTTTGGATGCCCAACAATTAAGTGCGTATTCTGCAGGTCAAGAATTACCAAATATAGTTGGTTTAAACTTTTTTGCAGTCTATACTTTTGGAGGCTCAGCTTTAGGGCTGTGTATATTAATGATAATAGCTAGAAGTAAAAGATATAAGACACTAGGTAGACTGTCTATTGTACCAGCAGCTTTTGGTATAACGGAACCGGTTATATTTGGAACACCATTAGTTTTTAATCCATTATTTGCAATTCCATTTATTTTTAATAACTGTATTTCTTTAACTCTTGCATATCTTGCAACAGTGGTGGGCATTATTCCACCTTTAACTGGAGTAACTGCACCAGCTGGGATGCCAATAATATTACAAGGTCTAATGGCGGGTAGTTGGCAAACTGCATTATTCCAAGTTGCATTAATCGTTATATGGGTAGGATTATGGTATCCATTTTTCAGAATTGCGGAAAAACAAGCAATACAACAAGAAAATGTTAAATCGGAAGATGATAATAAGGCTAGTGTACGAACGGTTAACTAATAATTTCTGATATATAACATTTGTGGATTAAATAGTCTCTTAGATAATTTGAGAGACTATTTAATTTATGACTAACTAAAAGGGTGTTTTTCATGAAGAAAGCAGAATTATTGTCTCTATTGAATCAAATGACTTTAGAAGAAAAAATATATCAGTTGGTTCAGCTAGATGGAGGACTTTATAGTGAGAATGCGGCAATCACAGGACCTAAGGCTAAATTAGGAATTAGTGATGATGTGATTCATAATATGGGTTCTATTTTTAATGTTCTTGGTGCAAATGAGTTAAGAAAAATCCAAGAAGAGCATTTGGAAAATAGCGCAAATAAAATCCCACTTCTCTTCTGTGCAGATGTTATCTATGGCTATAAAACAGTTTTGCCCATCCCTTTATCTTATGCTTGTTCGTGGAATCCAGACTTAGTTAAAAATGGGCTGGAAATGGTTGCAAAAGAAACTGCAGTAGCTGGTGTTCATGGAGTATTCTCTCCGGTGGCAGATTTAGTAAGAGATCCTAGATGGGGACGCGTGATGGAGTCAACAGGTGAGGATGCTTACTTAAATAGCGTGTTTGCAAAAGCAGCAGTAGAAGGCTTACAAGGAGACTTAGATTTACGACACGTAGCTTCATGTGTTAAACACTTTGCTGCCTATGGGGCGCCTGAGGCTGGAAGAGAGTATAACACTGTTGATATGTCGGAGAGAAGACTTAGACAAGATTATTTACCGGCTTATAAAGCAGCAGTAGACGCTGGTTGCAAGATGGTAATGACTTCCTTTAATACGGTAGATGGCATTCCGGTATCCGGTAATAAGAGGTTATTGAGGGATCTGTTAAGGGGAGAATGGGGATTTGATGGAGTAACTATCTCAGATTATGCCGCCATTAAAGAATTAGTCTACCACGGATATGCAGAAGATGAGGACCATGCAGCAAAGTTAGGTATAGAAGCGGGTGTTGATTTCGATATGAAAACATCAGTCTATGCAAACCATTTGAAGGCATTGGTAGAAAACAACGAGATTGATGAGAAATTAATTGATGAAGCAGTATTAAGAGTGCTGAACTTGAAAAATGAGTTAGGTTTGTTCAAAGACCCTTTTCGAGGTGCGGATGCAAAAATAGAAAAAGAAGTATTGTATTCGGAAGAAAATAGGAAGGTTGCACGTTCTTTAGCGCAGGAATCTATTGTTCTATTAAAAAATGAAAATCAGGTATTACCTTTAAATAAGAATAAGAAAATAGCATTAATTGGTCCATATGCAAATGAAACATCCCTAAACGGCTTGTGGGCATTCTTTGCAGACAAAAGCAAGGTAACAACATTAAAGTTAGCGATGGAAAATAAGTTTGGTGAAAATGTATCGTATGCCCATGGCTGTGATATTGTGGATGATTTCTCTTTATTAGGTGATTTTGGTTTTATGGTTCAAGAGAAATTAGAAAAAAGAGATGCAAAAACAGATTTAGCAGAGGCATTAGAAATTGCAAAAGATGCGGATACCATTGTTGTAGCCCTGGGAGAGCACACCTTTCAAAGCGGGGAAGCTGCAAGTCGGACAGATTTATCCGTCAATGAAATACAAATTCAGTTACTGGATGAATTAGCTAAGTTGAATAAACCAATTGTTTGTGTATTGTTTAATGGCAGGCCATTAGTTTTGGATGGCATTTTAGACAAGGTGGACGCATTAGTGGAAGCATGGTTCCCTGGAACAGAAGGTGCCTTAGCTATTACTGACATTCTTAGTGGGGACGTTAATCCATCTGGTAAATTGACATTGAGCTTCCCAATAAATGTTGGACAAATTCCTGTTTACTACAATGAATTTAAAACAGGTAGACCAATCGTTGGTTCTGGACATTCCTCTAAATTTGTATCCAAGTATCTAGACATAGGAAATGAACCAAGATACCCATTTGGTTACGGCCTATCCTATACGGAATTTGAATATAGTGACATTCAACTTAATTCAAATACTTTTAAGAGTGGCAGTTCCATTAAAGCAATTGTTACCGTGAAGAATAAAGGGAATGTCAAAGGTAAAGAAACTGTTCAACTTTATATCCAAGATATCACTGGAAGTGTTGTAAGGCCAGTTAAAGAGTTAAAAGGCTTTAAGAAAGTAGATTTGGAGCCGCAGGAAGCCAGAAGTGTTGAATTTATTCTCACTGAAAAAGACCTAAAGTTTTTCACAAAAGACATGCAATATAAAGCGGAAAAAGGGAAATTCAAGCTATTTATTGGGAGAAATAGTAAGGACGTAAAAGAAGTAGCATTTGAATTTATAAGTGAAGAATTGGCTTAACAAAAACCTATCTGGATTATCCATCTATATGGTTAACGAGCATCAATTGGGTTTACTGGTTACAGTACGAAATGGAATAAAAGTAGTCTTGCTACGTAAAAATGTTGCTGATATTCAAACGAAAGTAATAGCCGTGAGTCAGGACACGGTTGAAATCTATTTAAAGATAACAGGAGATGAATAAAACTATTATTTCTCTTGAGGTACTAGTAAAGAGCAACTAAAGGAATTTGAGAGTACTAGGGTTAAGCATCTTGCTACAGAATGTGCTAATTCTGCATTTACGGGAGTATTTATTGGCATGTATGCCAGTGGAAATGGACTGAGATGAAGACAAAACATATTTTGATTACTTTCTGCTTGAAAATACCCAAAATTAACAAGAAATAATGTGTTTTAAGTGGATTATAAGATATATTTTCTAGAATCTTTAAGGGGGAACTAATAATGACAGAACTATCTAAATTGGTAAGAACATCTACTGGATGGAAATGGTTGGTTGATGGTAAGCCTTTCATTGCTTATGGGGGAGAATTACACAATTCTAGTGCATCAAATCTTAACTATATGGAAGAAAAGGTTTGGCCATATGTAAAAGACCTTAATCTAAATACACTGCTAGTACCTATTTATTGGGAAAAGTTAGAACCGGATGAGGGCAATTTTGATTTTTCTTTATTAGAGGGTATTATTTCACAAGCTAGAGATAACAATATGAAATTAATATTATTGTGGTTTGGTTTATGGAAAAATGGCATCTCAAGTTATACGCCAAAATGGGTGAAAACAGACACAACTAGGTTCTGGCGAGCAAAAGATATGTATGGAAAATCAATGGATGTGATATCACCATTATGTGAAGAGGCAATAAATGCAGATAAAAAGACTTTTGAAAAATTCGTAACTAAAGTGAAAGAGATAGATGAGAATAATCAAACTGTTATAGGAATCCAAGTTCAAAATGAAATAGGACTTTTAGGTAGTGACAGAGATTATTCAGAAACTGCCGAAAGTATCTATCAAAAAGAGATACCAGATGATCTAGCTAAATTATACAATGTCAGTGGAAATTATGATGAAGCTTTTGGTTCGAATGCCCCAGAATATTTTATGGCATATGCATATGCCCAAGCTGTTAATCAAATTGCAGAAGCGGGTAAAAAAATCTACAAAATACCATATTTTGTTAATTCGTGGATAGAAAAATACCCATGGAGACCAGGTGTGCATCCAAGTGGAGGGCCAGTTGCTAAATTTATTCCGCTTTGGCAAAAAATAGCTCCTGAGATTGATGCTGTATTACCTGACATTTATGTGTCAGATTTTAATGGAGTAGCTAACGAATTTGCGATGTATAATAACCCACTTCTTATTCCAGAACATCGCCGTGACGTTCAAAATATATCAAATGTCTTTTATGCAATTGGAAAATATCAAGCATTGTGTTTTGCCCCTTTTGGAATAGAAGATTTCTTAAAAGATCCTGAATCTCTAACTGGTATTGCTAGTCCAGCAGTCATGAAAACATTAGCTATTGATACATCAGCATGGGAATTTACAAATACAAGTGAATATTTAAAAAAATCATATGAGATACTGCAAGGTGCACAGACACTTATCGAAAAGTGCCGTGAAGAAAATAAAGTGTATTCTTTTATGCGAATGAATGAGCATGAGAGGGGCAGTATAATTGAAACCGAAGAATATGACATCAAAATAGCTTATCACCCAACTACTAAAACAGCGCCAAAATCTTCTGGTATTATTTTGCAAACAGCAAAAAATGAATTTTATATTATAGGAACCTCTTTCTCCTATTCGTTCTTATCAAAAAAGAATAGGAGTTATCAAGTAGGAATTCTAGACTATGAAGAAGGAAATTTTATAGATGGAAAGTGGGTTGGGGAACGCACTTTAAATGGTGATGAAAGGTACTTTATGAGAATAGATATGCCGCAAATTCAGAGAGTAGAATTGTATCAATATGGTTGAAAATAGAGTATAGAGGATAGTAGTTTTCACGATTCACATTACTGTTTTGGATAATGACGGTAACGGCACTTTAGAACGAAGAAAAAATCTTTTTATTGGTATAAAAAAGTAATTGAAACAAATGGAGAAGAGCTTTAAAAATACTTTCGGAAATAAGGAGGGATAATATTTGGCGATCGTAGATGATACGTATTATTCGCAAGCACTATCTAGAAAAATTCGTTATAAAGCGATAGTGCCAACCGAACATAAGGAGAATAGGAATTTAAAGACCTTGTACTTACTACTCGAAATCATGAGCGATTGTAGTGATTGATTAAACAAACAGCCGTGTTGCTCTATTGGCAGAACAATATAACCTAGCGGTAATCTATTATTTTTGACTATATCTGATGAGGTGATTATGATGGCAGTAAAATTTCCAGAAGGATTTTTATGGGGCGGTGCTACCGCAGCAAACCAATTAGAAGGCGCATATCAAGAAGGTGGAAAAGGGCTAAATTTAGCTGATGTACTACCTGGAGGGAGAGAGAACAGACTTAAGCTATTATCTGATACTGGCTTTGATTTCGAAATGGATAAGTCTAAATATACTTATCCGAATCATGAGGGTATTGATTTCTATCACCGTTATAAAGAAGATATTGCTTTATTTGCAGAAATGGGCTTCAAAACATTTCGTTTAAGTATTGCATGGTCTCGTATTTTTCCAAACGGAGATGAAACGGAGCCGAACGAAGAAGGATTGGCTTTTTACGATCGTGTGTTTGATGAACTTCATAAACACGGAATTGAGCCATTAGTAACTATTGCACACTACGAAACACCATTACATTTAATTAAAGAATATGGTGGGTGGAAAAATCATAAGTTAATTAAATTTTTCGAGCGATATGTGACGGTTATTTTCAAACGATACAAGGGTAAAGTGAAGTATTGGTTAACGTTTAATGAAATTAATGGTGCTACACACTTCCCGCTTTTTGGCCTAGGGTTTTCAGCAACAAGTGAAGAAACACGTTTACAGGAATGTTTTCAAGGGCTACACCATCAATTTGTTGCAAGTGCTATTGCAGTAAATCTTGGTCATAAAATTATTCCAGAATCAAAAATTGGATGTATGCTGATTTACGCACCGACGTATTCATATGATTGCAATCCGGAAAACGTGATGCACGCAGTAGAAGAAGGAAGACTCTTTAATTTCTTCTGTGGAGATGTGCAGGTTCGAGGAGAATACCCGACTTTCATTAAGCGATTCTTTAAAGAGCACGACATCGAAATTGATATGCATGAAGGTGATTTGGAAACAATCAAAGAAGGAACGGTTGATTTTATTTCATTTAGTTATTATATGTCAAGAACAGAGAAGAAAGAAAAGACACCAGAAGAGATTGGTGAAGGAAATCTCATTGGTGGTGTGAAAAACCCATTCCTTAAAGCAAGTGACTGGGGCTGGGAGATTGACCCGACAGGTCTTCGCATTGCATTAAATGAATTATATGACCGTTATCAAAAACCTCTCATGGTCGTTGAAAATGGACTGGGAGCATACGATAAGGTAGAAGAAGATGGTAGTATTAACGACGATTATCGTATCGATTATTTAAGTGATCATATCAAAGCTATGGGCGAAGCAGTTGAAGATGGTGTCAATCTAATTGGATATACATCATGGGGCTGTATTGACTTAGTGAGTGCCTCAACAGGAGAATATTCAAAGAGATATGGTTTTATTTATGTTGACAAGTACGATGATGGAAGCGGAACGTTAGAAAGAAGTAGAAAGAAATCTTTCTATTGGTATAAAGATGTCATTAGTTCGAATGGAGAGAATCTTTAATGCTCTTAATGAAGATTTTACAAAGAGAGAATAGATCTTCTCTTCTCTCTTTGTACTTATACATTCTAGAAGTAAGAGTACGAGCCTTCTAGTTAAGTATTGTTGAAGTTTCTAAAGTGATTTTAGAAATGGGGTAGAAACAATTTTAAGCTAATTGCATCTGATTTAGATTGTACATTATTAAGTACGGTAGGCGAAGTTAGTCTGAAAGTACTAGTGCTATTAAGAGGGCGCAGATGGAAGGTTTAAAGTGTTGTTGCAATTAGGGCCTATAAATATACAAGTGATAGTCTTTAAGAAAATGAATATAGGGAGAGATAGAAATGGTACAAAAAACATTAATCGTTACAGATAAAACAGGAATTCATGCACGACCAGCGACGGCTTTAGTAAATAAAGCAGGAATCTTTGATTCAGACGTTACAATAGAGTATAATTGAAAAACCAGATATAAGTATTCTTGATGAAGAATTTCTCAAGGATTTGCAAAAAAAAGAGGAGCATGAGGATTTACGCTTAAAATTACTAAAAAAACTTCTTGAAGATCATATTCAAGTCAACTTTAAACGAAATAGCCCTAAAGAAAAAGAGATGCGTGAGCTACTCGAAAAAACCTTAAAAGATTATCATAATAGGATTATTCAAGCAGCAGATGTTGTAGGAATGATGGCTGACACTATATAACAACCATGTCCTCACGATAAGTAGAACCCCCAGTAAACAAGAGAAAATACCGAAAAAAATAAGAAATGGAAACTTCGAGAAGATTATAAATTGCTTTACTAAATATGAAATAAGTAGGTAAACACGACTACATCATATTGTTTGCAATCACTACTCAAGCCATGTGGAATGCTGTTCACTACTTGTGATGAAAGATAAATAATTAATGTAACAGTGAGAAAAGAGCCTTTCATATGGAGGGCTCTTTATTTTTTTGGGAATGTAAATGAGCTTCTTCCTTTAACAATTGGTCATTATCTTTTACACATTGGGTGTGATCTAATAAGGATTCTTAAACAAAAAGGATAAGGACGCTAAATACTCGTCCTCCCCTTATCAAATATGAGGTATTACCCAAAATTAAAGAAGTAAATTAAACGTTTGTTTAGCCTTTGTTGTGGTGGGCTGTCGAATTGACAAATATCTGCAAAAATCGGGTCGTGACAGGTAGGCATTAAAATTTTCATGTCACATTTTCTGACATGAAAATACAAAAACAAAAAATAAAATGTTACCTTTATATTAATAAAAGTTCAGACAAAATTGGAGGAAATGAAAGTGAAGAAGCAAAAAGATATCAATCTATTTTCATTTATCGTATTAGTTGTAAGAGTAGTATTTTAAAAAAATCCCCTGTTTTGTGTGAATTGATTAGATTGAAATAAACTCTCTTTCCATAAATACTATAAAAATTAGCAAACTATTAATGCTCGACCCATATATAATTAAACGTTTTATTAAAGATTTAATTTTACATTAAGCTAATTTATCTTGGAACTAAGAACACATAACACCAGGAAAAATGCAAGGTGGTCTTTATAATGAAACAAAAGGATCAAACATCAATATTAGTTTTATCGACCCTGTCAATGATTGTCTCATTTACAGTTTGGTCGGTCTTTGCACCGATTGCTACAGAAATTCAAAAAATTTATCAATTAAGTATTACAGAAAAAAGCATCCTTATTGCCACCCCAGTTTTATTGGGATCTTTAATGCGCATTCCAATGGGAATTTTAACAGATCGCTTTGGTGGCAGAAGAGTTTACGCTTTGACTATGGCACTCCTTATCTTACCGATGATTGGAGCGGGATTTGCAGATTCTTATGCCATGATGTTGTTCTGGGCATTTTTTATCGGTATGGCAGGAACAACGTTTGCTATCTCGATTACCTATGTATCTAAATGGTATCCACCCCAAAAACAAGGTTTGATTCTAGGAATTGCGGGGATTGGTAATTTGGGATCAGCAGTGGCTAATTTTTTGATTCCTGTGATTTTTAATTCCTTTGGATTGGCATGGGTATTTTGGAGCCTTGCCTTCACAATGGCATGTATGGCTATTATTTTCTGGTTTGGAACAAAAGATGTACAAAGAACAAGTAAAACCAAGACTTTAAAGGAATCCTGGTCTGTATTAAAATTTAAAGAAACTTGGCTTTTATCGATTTTTTATTTCCTTACCTTTGGAAGCTTTGTTACTTTTAGTATTTATTTACCTACTTTGTTGAATGATCTTTTTAACATTACAGCCATTGATGCAGGAATTAGAACAGCAGGATTCGTTATAATTGCTACGTTAATACGTCCAGTTGGCGGGTATCTATCTGATCGTTTTGGAGCAAAAGGATTGTTATCCGTTGTCTTTAGCGGTGTATCATTATGTGGATTGATCATTGCTTTTAATATGGATAATAACTTTATTTTGTTCAGTATAAATTGCCTAATTATCTCTATGTTGGTAGGGATAGGAAATGGGGCAGTTTTCAAGATGGTACCTGAAGTCTCAAGTGGGAATACGGGTACTGTAACTGGTATTGTCGGTGCAATTGGAGGAATCGGAGGCTTTTTTCCTCCAATTGCGCTTGGATTTTCAAAGGATATAACCGGAGATTATTTTCTGAGTTTTATCTTATTATTTCTTCTTTCCCTGTTTTGTTTATTCCTCAATCACACAGGAATTTATAAAACAAGAGTAAATGTAAGTTCACAGAAAAGTGCATAAAAAACTTTGTTTAACAATTTTGAACAGAGTCTCAGGCTGTTGAGAAAGTTTTTCTCGACAGCCTCTTTTTTTCTTTTATTGGACCAACTAAGGGGCACAAGCATACAGAGAAATCACTGAAATTTAAAAAAATTCATGAGTGAACATTTATTTTTAAGAATGTTTTCTTCGTTTATTGCAAGTATTACAGAACTGGATAGTAGATTCTCAGTTTGTAGTAATGAAATATGGGAACCCATAAATTAGCAAGGAGCTAAGCGTGTTTTTTACTCCAAACTTGAGTACGTAACCAAATGTTTACCTGCATTGTTATTTAAGGGACCTAAGGTGTGTGATCTTTAGATTGTTGAAGCTCGCTGTTCCGCCTTCCGAAAAGAGAGTGATACCTTGATCCTCAGCTCTTGGGAATATTAAATGTGAGTGTGTGGTTTTTCCATCACCCACAAATACTTCAATGCTTGATTTATCTACAAAAATTTTCAAATGGACCTGCTGCTTACTCCCATCAAATGGAGCCTTACTTTCTACATATTGATGATCTTTGTCTGGGTGTCCGGTCTTTGAGCGATTGACATAAGAATAAGGCTGTGGCGAGTCAACGAAAACTCCAACATCAACGTGTTTTTCTTTGTCAGTCGATTCTCTTAGCCTCAACCCTACATTTTTTGCTCTCTGTCCATGAGATATCTGCTTCTAATTGATAGACATCGCCTTTAATCAGAAGTGTTTCAGAGCCATTTACTTCAAGGTCTTTCAAGGAGTCTGTAGATGTTGCTAAGCTATTTAAGGCTTCTATAGGTTGGGAGGCTAAATAGTATCCAATGTTGCCCTCATGCTTCAGTTCAATTTGACGAACAATCGAATCCATTCCGTTAAAATCCTCTTTCAATGTGGAAGTGTTGTGAGCATATGCCTTTTCATTCGGTTTGTTCAGTTGATTCACTAGTAATGAAATACTTACAATAATAGAGAAAAAAATGAGCAATAAACTCAGTTGTTTATACCATTTCTTATTTATTCTTTCCTTTACCACATGTTTTCACCACGCTTTTGGTTTTCATACATACAAGGTAGGATAAAGGTATTTCTGAATAGAAAAAGAAAATGCCAACAATTGTAGTGGCATTTTCTTTTCTCTTGGATGTTACCTAACTATCATTATTTTATAGTTATTTGTCCTTGCTCAAGAATACTATTTTTCACAACAGATGTTTTGTGACCTTTAATTTTAAGCTTGAAGCTTGGTGCGAAAGTAGATTTGTGGTCTTCGAAGTAACCTCTATTCGTCATGTAACTTGTTACAACTGCATGATCACTGCCTTCTTGCGGAATAGCAAAATGAGCGTAATTCCAAGTGATATCATATGGGTCAAGATCATGATGCAGGACAATTCCAGTTTTATTTAACGGCTTGTATTTTCCAGTTAATGAGTTAGATACATAACCTAATAGATAAATATCTTCATCATCAATGCCATCAATCGTCATTTTTGATCCGCGGGAACTTGTGAATACGTACCATTTTCCATCCTTTTCAAAGATGTTCGGACGTTCAATTTCATCTGTTACTGTATTTGATGCAACTAACGGTTTCATAACTCTTTTTAGCGAATAATCATCATTAATTTCAATAATACCTAAAGCACCGTTTGATTTTTGAGCTAAATCCTTTTTAGGGCTTTGTAACAATTTGCTTTTCTCGTTTTGGAAGAAAGCTTCACTTTTGCCATAGTATGCTTTATTAAATAAAGATTCTTCTCCTTGGTATCCAGTTTCCGTTCCTGTATTAGCTTCGAAAACTAGATATTTACGACCATTTTCTTCAATATAGTGAGGATCTCTTAATGTATGGTTATCAGAATAATCACCATTTCCAAAAGCTTGATCAACTGTTTGATAAATTTTCCCGTCCCCATCGAAGATTGATTTGTGATCTTTTATTCCATCTACTTTTAACGTGTTTGAATCTGATTGAGAAACATTGACTTGAGCTGTTGTTAAGGTTTGTTTACCGAAAAAATTGTTCGCAGGATCCCAGCCATGGCGATTCGTATAGAATAAGCGAACTTCTCCATCATCTGTTAAAGTAGCAGAGCCTGACCATTCTTCTCCTTGATTTCTTAAGATTGGATCATCTGACTTGTATTTATCAGAGTCTTTAAACACTCTACCTGCATTTTTCCAGCTATCAATCCCTGTGTCACCAATTTTTTTATAGAACATGTAAATAAACGTGTCCCATCCTCGATCAGGATCTCCAGCTAAACCGAAAACAATTTGGTAGCCATTATAATTTGCAACTGTGCCATCGGCATTTTGTAGCGGCCAAGTATCCCACACATCTAAATCGATTACGTTACCATGCTCATCATATCCTTTTGCAGAAGGGATATTTTTGATGGTAGATTCATCGAATTGAGGTACTGTATATCTTGAATCACCATGTTGTCCAATGATCTTGTGCATGTCTGAACGTGTCATATGGGAAAAGCCATATGATTCATTGTGATCGCGGGAGTCTTTTTCTTTCGCATATGTCAGCGATTCACCGCCCCCTAATAAGATAGCTGTACTAAGTGTTACGAATGTTACTTGTTTCGCAAATCTTTTAAAGTTCATAAATGTCCTCCTATAATTGTTTTTGGTGGTTGCTAGATAGCTTGGTAACAGCTCCACCGTGTTTTATTTACATATAAAATTATAGGGTAGACTGCATATTGTGGATATGTCATAGATTGATAAGAATTTAGTCGTATATTGACATAGAGAAGCATGATGAATAAAAATATCCCCATTGCAGGGGATAGTAATGAATGGTTTGAGGTGAAATATGGTTGTAGAGTAGTTTATTCAGTTATTGAATTTTTAACCGTCATGATTATTGACTGGCAGCTCTGTCCCAAGACTTCTCAAACTCTTTTAGTAATTGCTCACGATTAAGCTGTTTTCCGATATATAACTGCATCGAGGATCCGAATTCTTCTTTTACTTCAACGGGGAAGTGAAACCAGTTGGAGGGCATCGAATTTCCTTTCTTGTAGTAAGTTAGTGTATCATTGGCAAGGGGGCCTGAATGGCCAGCCTCTATGTTTTTAAACGCAGGAATAAATTTAAACTGTTCAGTCATAAATGTTTTTCCTTGTTTTGAAGAAATCATCCAGTTTAAGAATTTTTTGGCTTCTTCTTTCTTTTCAGGTGTTGATTGTTTGTTTACGACCCAATAATTTGAAACGCTGACAACTAACGCATCGTTTTTATGTTCATCATTAATTGGTATTGGAAGAAAACCAATATTCATATCAGGGGATAATTTATCTAGCATCGGCTGTACCCAATTCCCTTGAAGAACCATTGCTGCCTCTCCTGATGCAAACAAACTTACTTCCATATTGTAGTCTGTTGTCAGGGGATTATCATTTCCGTATTTTAATGTTAGATCCAACAATGTAACGATATCTTTGAATTGCTGATTATTAGTGATTGTTTCCGTTCCGGTATTAAGGTTTTTTATAAAGGCCTCGGGATCTTCTTGTTGAGCAAAGGCAATATTTAAAAGGAGTACACCCAATTTCCATTCCTCGTAATAACCATTTGCAAAAGGAGTAATACCTGCTTTTTGTAATTGTTCTGCTACTTCTCCTAATTGTGTTAGAGTTTTTGGAATCGTATCGATGCCTGCTTTTTTAAACAAATCCTTATTGTAAATAAACCCGTATCCCTCAATATTTACTGGCATTCCATAAATCTTTCCATTGAATGTCATAGGGGATAATGTATCCTTATAAGCATTTTTCACCCATGATTGATCTGAAAGATCCTCCAAATATTTTCTCCATATTTTAGCATGTTCGTATCCGTTGTTAGTGAAAATATCAGGGCCTTTTCCTGCAGCGATCTGTGCTTTTAAATCAGCAAGATTATCAGTTGCGCCGCCAACAGTTTTTATTTGAATATCTATGTTAGGATTTTCTTTTTCATAAGCACGTACCATTTGTTCGAATTGTGTTGAAATTTCTACCTTTGGATTTCTTACATTTAATGTAATTTTTTGGTCGGAATCTTTTTTTTCATTCGTTGTCTTTTCCGGATTTTTTTGACATGCTGAAAGAGAAAGGCTCAGAGTTCCAACTAAAAACATGTGTAATATCTCTTTTTTCATCATTTCACCCCAATATCACAAAGATATAAATAGACGGAAATGGTTCCGATTATCAACTTTTTAATTCAAGTTTTTTATCTAAATTTCGGTACTCAAAAGGTGTTATCCCAACCACTTTTTTGAATAGCTTTGAAAAGTATTTTTCATCCTGATAGCCAAGCATTAAGGAAATGGAGAAAATACTTTGATCTGTTTCACTTAGCCAAGATTTTGCTTGTTCAATTCTAAGCTTGATAATGTATTTGGACAGGGGCATTCCAGTTTGTTGTTTAAACTTTCTTGAGATATGTTCGCGGCTTAAGAAGAACCGGTTTGCCAGTTTTTCTAGACTTAGTTCTTCCATATAATACATTTCGACATAGGCAACAATGTCTTGCATTCGCCTCGCATCATCCAAGTCATTTAAACGGTGTATCGATCGGTAATTTTGATCATCCATTGCTTTTTGTAAATCCTTGTACAATCCAGGAATTTCATTTAATAATCGTAACGTTTTACAGCTAACAATCCGTACTGGTTTATCAAATTGATGACTAAACCATTCTTCAATCGCTAACCAATGTTTTTGGGTTGAAATAACTAGACAAAGACTTTGGTCATGCTGAAGAGAAAAAGCATTTCCCCAGCCCTTATTAAGGAGCTCATCCGCTAATCGCTTGATGTACGGTTCTGAATGATGCATATGATAAAAGGACATAAGTGTAAGATGGTATTCTTCTGCAAGGGGAAGAAATGAAGCGACTTCTGACTCTGCGAAGGGCTCCCCTAAACAAGCTTGCGTAACAACCTGATTCATACGAAACCTTTTGACGTCTTCAAGTATACCTGTTTCTTTGTGTTTACGTTCCTCTTCTTCACAGATCCATGATTCTACAGCGGCGCCCAATGTTTTATTAAATGGCTCAGCTTCAATCGGCTTTAATAAGTAATCGAAGCTGCTGTATTGAATAGCCTTTCGCATAAACGAATAGTCGTCAAAGCCTGTAATAAGAATCACTTTTCCTGAATAAGAAATTGAATTTAACCACTCAATTATTTCGATGCCGCTCATTTCAGGCATTTTTATGTCAGTGAATATAATTTCCGGATTTTCTTTAGCTATTATTTTTTTTGCTTCTTCTCCATTAGCTGCTTCTAAAACATCAGTGATTCCGTGTTGGTTCCACTCTCCTAACTGTCGGATAACATAACGGACATTGAATTCATCATCTATTATTAGAGCCTTCATACAGTTCCGTCCTCCTTACAAAAAGTTTGATGTAACAATAATCAGATTGTATCGATTTTGTTATAAAATGAGGTGTGCTGATCGTCCGTTACCTTAGTGTCTAGGGGAATAACAAGCTGAACTAAAAAACTTTGTCCTTGTTTTGTATCTAGCTTTAGACCCGCATTATTCCCATAGTTTAGAACCAATCGATCATGTATGTTTTTTAGTCCGATATGGTCATTTGAATAGGTTCTTTCATGAGGGGCGGTGTAAATAGTTTCTCGTAATGATTGCAGCTTTGAGTGTGATACACTTGAGCCGCTATTTTCTACTGAAAGGGTTAAATTTTCTTCTTTTATTTCTCCGTATATGTTCAAATGTGAATTATAGAAACCTTCTTCATAACAATGTTTAAAAAAGTTTTCAACAAGCGGCTGAATCATCATACTTGGAATTTTCGTACTAAGAATTTCTTCGTTTAGTTTAATCGAAACATTAATATCGTTTCCGAAACGTACCATTTGAAGGGATAAGTAAGCTTTTATATAATCCACTTCATCGCGAACCAGGACCCATTGATCCGCGCGGATAGAGTACCGCATCATTTTGGATAATGATGTTACTAATTGGTATACATTTGGAGAATGTGATCGTAGAGCAACTGCCCCTATAGATTGTAGTGCGTTAAATAAGAAGTGCGGGTTAACTTGAGATTTTAGTGCTCTAAATTCGTTTTTTCGATTCTCAATGTCTAGTTTATATTCACGTTCAATGTGAAGGTTAATGCGATCCATCATATCCTTTATATGCTTTTCTAAATGGCCGATTTCGTCTTCTCTGTTATGATCAAACGGGACATTCATATTTCCTCCTTCAATTGACCGCACCTTTTGACTAAGCGTCTTGATTGGACGAGTGATTCTGTATGAAACAAATCCTATCATTAACAATCCCATTATACCTACTCCAATTCCAACGAGTATGTTTGTATATGCAGTTTGGCTTGCATCATGGAATAAAAACTGACTAGGGGTTATCTTAATTAATTTCCATTGATTTAGTGATCCTGATAGTGTTTTTGATAATATAATATCTTCTCCCGTATCCTTGTCTTTTTCATTGATACGCTTTAGCAGGTCAAAAGGAACTAATTTCCCGATAAGAGCAGGATCACTTGCATACATGACACGATCATTTGAATCAATAAGTAATACAGATTCTTCATTCTCCTGAATAAGGCTGTTACATAAACGGGCATATGCATCAAGATCGATATCGATCGTAATTAATCCGAGAAATTCGTTTGAAAACACATCAATTATTTTATTGTGAATCGTCAAAACGACTGTTTTGTCAGACTTAGGAACAATTGCCGTATTATTAAAATTTACAATCTGATGGGGTGGCTCAATCAGATAGTTTAAGTTAGAATGATAAAGTTTATTAAGTGATTCTTGGTTCAATAAGTCAGGGTTTAATTTAGGTACACTGACTCTTGCATTATAAGCCGTAAAAGATTCTTTATTTCTATTTAAATAAAAGCGAACCTGGCGGATTTCATTCCGCATAAGATAAATAGTTTCAATGCTCTTTTCTCTTGTAATGGGATTAGAATACCTTGAATCTTCAATATCATGACTAAAGATCTGAAATAAATCAGGATTCCGGTAAAGAATATATGGAAGATTAATTATATCCTGAAAGTATTGCTCTATTTCCGCTGACAATTTATTCATTTGATTATTACTGACTTCAAGTGCTTGCTGTTCCACTCTATTTTTTGTATATCCATAGATGAAAAATACGGATAAAAAGTACGGTATAATAATAAATATAAGAAGCATAAGGAATAAACGACTTTGGATACTCTTCAATTCTAAATGCTCCTTTCATTCGTGGAAAACAAATTCAAGCTTCTCACCGACTAATAAAGTCCTGCTAATCTTATTAAGATCTAATTCTATTTCTGTCATTTTGTCAACAAAGGAAAATTGTAAAAAATACTAGGCAGAAATGAGTCATATTCCTATCATTAATGAGTTGGTAACGGTTACTATAGAAGATGAAACTTCTGATCTTAATGAAGAAATGAAACTAAGGTACTAATTAGTAATGGTTGCTGCAAAAAAATAGTTAGAATGGATTAATCAGTGTATGGATACAAATATTTTAAGAATGATCTTTTTTGATCGTAGCCAACATTGGGAAAAATGTAAACGAGCACATTATTCCAGATACTCTTTTTGAAACCACCTCTCCAAATAAAGTCCTATGTTTGTTAACGTTGAAAAATATACTGTATATAATCCTTCTACAAAGATATAAATCTGGCATTTTTGGTATCTTTACTTACTTTGAATACGGTGGAAAATCATACTGTATATAAGCAACGTTTAATGGAATAAGAACTCTGCATTATTAAGAAGTAGAAGCATTTGATGAAAAATAACGATGCAAAATAGGAGAGCTACTAGAGCAGCTCTCTTATTTTTACATACTTGGATAAAGAGTAAGTGGGGTTTCACCCAAAAGCCCCGTGGTTTTAACTGTGATCCGAAAAATATTGCCTTTCATTATGGCAAGAAGAATGTTTGTAATCCTTTATAAATCCGATAAACATGAGAATAGAACCGATGATGTTAAAGGCAACACGGAATCCGTGAACGACGAGGAACTCTTGGGCTGTCTGTTTTAAAAATTCAATAGAATGAACAGCTGTCCCCTCGATAAACATAATTTCATTATATTAAAGAAAGGTGAATACCCCTAGGGGGCTGATCCTACTGATGCTCCACAATGGTAAGAAGCAGGAATCACCTAAGGTTTCCTGCTTCTTTTCGTTTCAGACAGAAAAAAAGATATAATAATATGGAATCTATTTATTCTAGTTATGGTTAATCGAAATTCAGAGGTGAAACAATTTGCAAAGAAAACGCTTAAAATTAAGTACTAGCATCATCCTAATTGTTTGTCTAGTCGTGCTGTCTTCTTTACTCATGACAGATGCGTTAATAAGTAATACAGTAAACGACTCGATCACTGAGACCGTGGAAGAAAAAGCAATAGTTGTTTCGAGAACGGTGGCAAAATCGAGGGAGGTCAAAACAGGATTAATTCATCCTGAAGAGTCTGATATCATTCAAAATTATACAAAAGAGATTCAAGCTGTAACAGAAGTCAGTTTTATTGTCGTTATGGATATGAATGGAATCCGCAAGTCACACCCGAATCCTGAATTGATTGGAGAGTCATTTGTTGGAGGAGATGAAAGAGTCGTTTTAGAAGGGGAAGAGCATGTTTCGATTTCAAAAGGAACATTAGGAAAATCTTTACGTGCGTTTACGCCTATTTATGATAACGGCGACCAAATTGGAGCCGTTGCGGTTGGAATACCTTTAGAAAAGGTAAACAATGCACTTGAACAAGGGCACCAAGATATAATGAAAGGTACTGTATTTGGTTTACTAGTTGGTATTTTCGGGGCATATATGCTTTCTAGATATATTAAGAAAATCTTACATGGATTAGAGCCTTCCGCCATTGCAAAATTACTTGAGGAAAGAAATACGATGCTTCAATCTGTTCATGAGGGGATTGTAGCAGTTGATCATGAAAGTAAAATTACACTTGTGAACAAAACGGCAAAGAATATTTTTAACAAGGCTGGTTTACCAAAGGATCCGATTGGGATGAAAATTCATGAGTATATGCCTTCTACAAGATTAGACAAAGTTTTAGAAGAGGGGAAACCAGAGGTTGATGAAGAGCAAAATATTAATGGAGTTCTCATACTAGTAAATAGAGTTCCTCTAGTCGTTAACGACCAAGTGGTTGGGGCCATCTCTACTTTTAGAGATAAAACGGAAGTCAATCAATTAGCTGAGCAGTTAACCGGAGTGAAAACGTATGCGGAATCCCTTCGTGCCCAATCGCATGAATTTATGAATAGGCTTCACGTAATCCTTGGAATGATCCGTATGGGTTACTATAATGAATTAACAGAATTTATTCATAAAATTGTTGAACATGGAAAGCATGAAATTGGAGAAATTACCGCAAACATTAAAGATCCTGCCCTTGCCGGGTTTATGATGGGGAAATTGAGTCTTGCAAGAGAGGAAAATGTGAAATTATTTATTGTAAATAAGACGATTATTCCAGAACCTAAACACCTAGACGTAACTCATGGTCTGATCACAATCATCGGAAATTTGATTGATAACAGCATCGAAGCCTTGTCTTCAAGTAAACAAAAAATAATAGAAGTGCATTTAAAGTACTTGAATGATCAATTGATGCTGGAAGTATTAGATACAGGTCCTGGGTTGAGTGAAAATTCACAGGAGAAAGTGTTTGAAAGAGGTTTTTCAACGAAAGGAAAAAATAGAGGGTACGGCCTTTATTTAGTCAAACAAAGTGTTGAAAAGCTCGGTGGAAAAATAGACATTCAATCTAATGGAAAAGATAAAACGCAATTTTTAGTAGAAATACCGTATGAAGGAAAGGAGGATGCACATGATTAGGGTACTAATTGTAGAAGATGATCCAATGGTAGCAGAATTAAATAAACGGTATCTTGAGGAAATCGCAGGGTTTGTATTAGTAGGTATTGCGAATAATGTGAGTGAAGCTCTTCAATTTCTTGACACGGAAGACATTGACCTGCTATTGCTTGATGTATACATGCCTGGGCAAAATGGTCTCGAGCTGTTAACAGATATAAGAGACCGAAACATCGGGATTGATGTGATTCTTATCACAGCAGCCTCAAACGTTGAAAAAATCCAAACGGCTTTGCGTTTCGGAGCTGTAGATTATTTAATTAAACCATTTGAATTTGAAAGGCTTCAACAGTCCTTATTACAATATCAAGAAAAGTTCAAATTTTTTCATAAAAATTCAAGTTTAAATCAGACAGACCTGGATGATAAAGTCTTAAAAACAGACCAAAATGTACAGGATCAATCAGGTGAGACTTTGCCAAAAGGTTTAACCAAAAGGACATTACAAACGATTTTAAGGGCAGTAAAGCAGATGGAGCGATCGGTATTTTCGACAGATGAAATCGCTGAACAAGCAAGTATTTCAAGAGTATCTGTCCGCAAGTATTTGAAATTTTTATCCGACAATGGTGTATTAGAAGAATCGTTAACCTATGGAATTGGCAGGCCCGTTTCATTATATAAATATAAAGAAGAAAACTTACATAACTTAAAGGACTATTTGTAAGTATTAGGAACACTTGTTAATAAAAGCAAGCTACCAAATGGCAGCTTGCTTTTATTAATTACAAAACGGTTATATAAATTATATAAACTATGAAAACCCTTTAGTTCTTACTATGATTGGAATATAAATGAACAGGGGTGATTTGTGATGGAGCCAGCAAGAGAAATGCAAACGTTTCCTGAAGTGGAAAGTATAGATGAAAGAAAAAGTTTATTGTCCCGGTTTAGCCGAATAAAAGTAGGAGTTATTCCTTTACCTCTATATTTAGCTTTAGCGGCTATTATTTATGGAGCATCTGTTTATCATTCCTTGCCGCCTGACATGATTGGTGGTTTCGCTGTCATCATGGTTATGGGGATTTTGCTTGGAGATGTTGGGATGAGAATTCCGATTTTGAAGGATATCGGCGGACCAGCGATATTAGCCTTACTAGTACCTTCAATTTTAGTATTCTATCAATTGATAAATCCAGCTTCTATGGAAGCGGTTACGGTATTGATGAAGGAATCGAATTTCCTTTATCTCTATATCTCGGTTTTAGTAGCAGGAAGTATTTTAGGAATGAACCGAAAAGTTCTGATTCAAGGTTTTACACGGATGTTTGTACCTCTTGTACTGGGAACTCTTGCATCTGTGGTAGTTGGAATCTTAGTTGGTTCCCTATTTGGTTATGATATGAAACATACATTATTTTATATTATTGTTCCTATTATCGGGGGAGGGATTGGAGAAGGGATTTTACCACTTTCTTTAGCATACTCTTCTATTTTAGGAGAATCAGCTGAATCGTTCGTTGCTCAAATGATTCCAGCAGCTGTAATTGGGAATATCGTAGCAGTTGTTTGTGCCGGCCTTATGATGCGGTTAGGTGAGAAGAAACCTGAGCTCACAGGAAATGGTGTATTAGTTAAAGCAAAAGGCGGCGACGGAATTACAGAGGAAAAAACAACGAAGAAACCTGTTGATTTTTCATTAATGGGTGCAGGGCTGTTAATTGCATGTAGTTTCTTTATTTTTGGCAGCTTGGCCCATAAATTTCTTGGCATTCCAGGTCCTGTCTTAATGATCGTTGCAGCAACTCTCGTGAAATGCTTACAAATTATACCTAAAAAGATAGAGCAAGGTGCCTTTCATTTGTATAAATTTGTTTCAACAGGTTTGACTTGGCCGCTAATGGTTGGGTTAGGGCTGCTCTATATTCCACTTGAGGATGTAGTGAAAATTGTAACTCCAGCTTATATTGTTATTTGTATCTCAGTAGTATTAGCTATGGTAGGAACAGGTTATTTCGTTGGAAAATTTATGAAAATGCATCCTGTAGATAGTGCAATTGTAACAGGCTGTCACAGTGGCTTAGGAGGTACAGGCGATGTTGCGATTCTTTCAGCATCCAATCGTATGTCGTTAATGCCATTTGCACAAGTTGCAACAAGGCTTGGCGGAGCTTCTACGGTTATATTAGCAACATTATTAATGAAATTATTAAGCTAATTACTAATCACAAAAAAATTCAATTCAAGACATTTTTAAAGAGAAGGGCTCTCCTTGTGCATCTTTTCTAAAAAAGTATTATTAATTTTAAAACAAATTTAACGATTTTAAGGATGAAAATGTAGATATGAACGGGATTACTATAAGAGGTGGATTGCATGACTAAAACAAACCTAAAAAAAGAAGCCATTAATCTTCATCGCCGCCATTCGGGGAAATTAGAAGTGGTAAGTAAAGTGGAAGTGAATTCTGAATCTGATCTAAGTCTTGTATATACACCAGGTGTTGCAGATGTATGCAGAGTAATAGCGGATGATGAAAAAGAGGCAGATACGCTTACATCAAGGGGTAATATGGTTGCCATTGTAACGGATGGAACAGCTGTACTTGGCTTAGGTGATATTGGACCTAAAGCGGCCTTGCCAGTAATGGAAGGGAAAAGTATATTATTTAAGAAATTTGCAGGCTTAGATGCATTTCCGCTATGCCTTGATACAAAGAATGTTGATGAAATAGTAGCGATTATTAAAGCCCTTCAACCTAGCTTTGCTGGTGTTAATTTAGAAGATATTTCAGCTCCTCGTTGTTTTGAAATAGAAGAGAGATTAAAAAAGGAACTTGATATTCCTGTTTTTCATGATGATCAGCACGGTACGGCGATCGTTGTTCTGGCTGCATTAATTAATGCGGTGAAGGTTGTCGGCAAAAAACATCGCAACCTAAAAATTGTCATCAATGGTGCTGGAGCAGCAGGCATTGCGATTGCTAAATTATTAATGAAGGCAGGTTATAAAGATATTACTCTCGTGAGTCTTGAAGGGGTTGTTTGCAAAGGGGAAAAGTGGTTAAACCCGATGCAAGAAGAAATGGCAGCTATTACAAATTTAACTGGAATTCATGGAACACTGAAAGAGGCAATTGTTGGTGCTGATGTTTTCATCGGAGTTTCCGGACCAGGTGCATTAAAGGCTGATTACATTCATACAATGAAGGAAAAACCGATTGTCTTTGCAATGGCAAATCCAATTCCGGAGATTTATCCAGAAGAGGCACTTGCTGCAGGTGCTGCTGTAGTTGGGACAGGGCGTTCAGACTATCCAAATCAAGTAAACAATTTATTAGCATTCCCTGGGATATTCCGCGGTGCATTGGACGCAAAGGCAAAGGATATCACGATGGAAATGAAAGTGGCAGCCGCTCATGCAATTGCAGAGGTAGTTTCAGAAAAAGAATTACATGCAAATTTCATTATCCCAAAAGCGCTTGATGAAAGAGTTGCAACGGCTGTAGCAAAGGCTGTGGAAGCAACGACTATTCTTGAAACAAAGGGAAAAAGCTCAGTTTGCTAAGAAGCTGAGCTTTTTTCTCAAAAAATTCAAAAGGGCTATAATACAAGACTCCACACATATGAAGTGCGTTTCACAATTTATAGAAAATAAGGCAACTAACCCTTAAGGGTGTTGCCTTTTCATGTATCTGGTGTAAACGAAGTTGTGCAAGGTCCCGTCCTATTTAATACTCTCCGCCATTTTGCTGTTCACTTCCAGAAGGAAACGAAACGCCCATGGAACGCAAAGAATCTTTTGCTTGTTTTAAGGTGGATTCAGCTTGATTTTGCCACTGAATAATCATTCTAATAACCGGTTTAAATTCACGACTTGCATTTTTCTCCATAACATTTAATCCTTCACGAACTTTTTTATCTTGATTTTCAGCATTTACGATACACGTTGCCATTGTGGCGATAATGGATGGCTGTTGCTCCCCATTGACCAGCCTTTGAGCTGAACCTACTGCCGTTACACGATGGTAGGAAGCAGGAACTAAATGCTTGTGCATTTCATTATTCCCTTTTAGATCCTTGGTTTGAGGAATGTGATAAAGTTCGCTGCTCATCGCACATACCATTTCCTCAGCATACAAACTTTGTTGCAATACATTCAAAATTGGTTCCCAGCGGTTCACTCTATAATAGTATGGATACAATCTCATCACCTTCTCTTTTCAAAAAGTAACCCTTCATTTCATAGTTATGAAACAATCCAACAATTCATGTAAAAAGATTATCTGACAGTGTCCGTGTATTAAAGATATAAATTTCGATTAGGACAAAATTAGAATCAATACGGATCAAAAGCAGGTTTGAAATGAGGAAGGGTAAAGAAGAATAATGTATTCCGTTTAATTTTAAAAACGGTTTCAATCATTGGAAAAATTTGATATAATTTATGTGAAGTATTTCACAAAAAAATCTTCATTTATCAAAGTGGTAAGCCTCATCGGGAGTAAGACCATATGCTACCATTTAAAGATTTTCTACCATTAAAGAAATAGGTGATTCCATGAAAAAGAAAGTAGTCTTAGCTGGTGGAACGGGTTTTATCGGTAAATACTTTGAAGAGAAGTTTAATGATTTGGGATATGAAGTAAAAATAATTTCAAGAAAATCACCTCATATTACTTGGGATAATAACGCAGGAATAATAGAAGCAATGGAGAATGCCGAGATTTTAATCAATCTTGCAGGGAAGTCAGTAGACTGTCGTTACAATACTAAAAATAAGGAAGAAATCCTTAAATCAAGGACAGAGACAACACAAATACTTGGAAATGCCTTATTAGAATGTGAAAATCCACCGCCCTTGTGGGTGAATTCCAGTACGGCTACGATCTATAGACATGCTGAAGATAGACCAATGTCTGAGGAGAGAGGTGAAATTGGATCAGGTTTCTCAGTTGAAGTAGCCAAGGAGTGGGAGAAATCATTTTTTGCTTTTCAATTACCTAAAACCAGGCAAACTGCTTTAAGGATTGCAATCGTATTGGGTGGAAACGGAGGTGTAATGACGCCTTTCAAAAACTTAGTTAAATTTGGACTAGGTGGGGTTCAAGGGTCTGGGAATCAAAAATTTAGTTGGATTCATATAGAGGATTTATTTTCTATCATTCTCTTTCTTAAAGAAAAAGAAGAGCTTAGTGGAGTATTCAATTGCTCTTCCCCTCATCCTATTACAAATCGAGAATTTATGGACCATTTGCGAAAAGCTATGAATAAAAAGGTTGGCTTGTCTTCCCCTAAATGGATGCTCGAAATTGGAGCTTCCTTAATTAGAACAGAAACCGAATTGATTTTGAAGAGCAGATGGGTTATTCCAGAGAGACTGGAAAGAGAAGGATATAAGTTTAAATTTAATAAAATTGAAGCGGCGCTTCAACAAATACTTTATGGATCAAATTAAAGATTTCACAGTATAAATATAGATTTGAAGAAAGGTACGCTCTGACCCGTGATTTAAGTCACAGGACAGAGCGTATTTTATTAATAACTACAGCTTTCAATGTGCAGACTCAGGCTTGTGTTGCAATTCCATTTTCTGCGGAGCAGAACGTTTAAGAAAAAATGAAGCTGCCAATGCGATGACTACCAGCCCAAATGCAAGCAGAAACGCGCTTTTCATTCCAGCAATTAAAGCTAGACTTTGCAGGGTAGACTCTTCTTGTGTACCCGATGCATTTTCCAGATAACGTTGTGAGCTATTAGTCATGACTGTAACAAGCAATGCCGTTCCGACAGCGCCCGCCACCTGCTGAAGCGTGCTGATAATTGCGGTGCCGTGCGGGTATAACACTGGCGGCAGCTCGTTCAATGCGTTGGTCATGACCGGCATCATTAACATTGAAATGCCCAGCATCAATAGTGTGTTCAAAATCATAATTGAGATGTATGAGGTCGACAATGTGATAAAGGCAAATTGCAGCAGTGTATTGGCCATCAGCCCTAATCCGACGACTGCAAGCCACTTGCCGCCAAATTTATCAAATAACCGGCCTGTGATCGGGGACATAATCCCCATTAGAATACCCCCTGGCAGCATGACCAAGCCTGCCTCCAATGGACTGTAACCTAAGGCATTCTGGAGAAAAATCGGCAACAGCATCATAGCGGAGAACATCGCCATCATGACGATCATCATAATCAGAGTAGATCTCCAAAAAATATTGTATTTAAATGCCCTTAGATCTAGCAGCGGCTGTGACATCGTCAATTGCCTCCATGTGAACAGGCCTAAAGAAATGACGCCGATGGCGGTAGGAATAAGAACTTGACTGCTTGACCAGCCCCCATGTCCTTCACCGGCACTGCTGAAGCCGTAAACAATCCCCCCGAATCCAAGGGTTGAAAGAAGAAGTGATAAAAGGTCAATCTTTGGATTAGTTGTCTCCGTCACATTTTTAAGCTTTAAATAGGCAAAGAGCATGACAAACAACGCAATTGGCAGAACACCGTAGAAAAGCACCCGCCAGCTGAAATGCTCGACAATAATCCCAGAAAGAGTAGGTCCGATCGCCGGAGCAAATGTGATCACGATCCCAATCGTCCCCATTGCAGAGCCTCTTTTCTCAATCGGAACCATGGCAAATACTACATTGGTTAGTAAAGGGAAAAGGAGCCCGGTTCCCGCCGCTTGAAGCACCCTTCCGATTAAAAGCAAGGCGAATCCTGGCGCAATAGCAGCTACAAGTGTACCTAACGTAAACAGGCCCATGGCTGAAAGAAACAAGCCTCTTGTCGTGAAACGCGAAATTAAAAAAGCGGTGATAGGTATAAGTACACCGATCACAAGCAGATATCCTGTTGTCAGCCATTGCGCGGTACTGGGAGAGATCCCAATGTCTCCCATAATTTTGGATAACGCTACGTTGAGAAGCGTTTCATTCAAAATGGCTACGAACACACCAAGAATCATAATCATGACTAATAAAAAATTGCTTTTGCTCCCGAATGTCCCACCATTAGAAGTTGATTCAGTATGATTTCCCACATTCTTTCTCCTCTCATATTCAAATGAAGCGAGATCCTTGATCTCTGTTAAAAAGACAACCGCTATTTGAGTTCTTTCTCCTTCACGTCATTAAGTCATTGGTGTCTGTAGTATCAATGTCAATTGACAGTCAGGAATTAGTTGGGATTGCTGTCTTTTACCATGTTTTCCATTCTAGCATGAAACATACGTTTCGGTTTCTTTTAGATTGCTAAATTATATAGCAGCTGGAATGAAACAGGAAGTATTCTAACTACATACAACAGTGGGAATCTTCATTATTAACTTTCTCCTTTAGCTTGAGAATTACAATAAATGAATTTTAACATAAATTGTGAAGCTTTTACCAGAAATTAACTTACTTCCTTTTGCATTTGACTTGCCTTATGAATTGATGTCAATCGGCAGATGATTATTGAAAAAAAGAAGCTGACTTGACAAAATTAGCCTCTTTCCTCCAACCTTGAAAAAAGAACCTTTATAGAAAGGGATGGTTAAATGGAAAGTAAGCTTCTTGAAGGGAAGAAAATTCAGCAATGGATGGATGAATTTCCGTTGCTTGCAAACATAACAAAACCTGAAGAAGTGTTTTGGACCAATCTTGATTATAGGAAAAAGAATGGCCCGCAACCTTTAACAGTGGAGGATATAAATGATGCAGCAAATCGTTTGGAACGCTTTGCTTCTTATATGATGAAAGTTTTTCCGGAAACTGCTGAAATGAAAGGCATTATTGAGTCTCCTCTCATTCCTATTCCACGCATGAAGAACACGATGGAACAAAAATATGACCTATCCATTCCGGGTGGTCTCTTGCTAAAATGTGATAGTCATTTGCCGATCTCAGGGTCAATTAAGGCAAGAGGCGGAATATATGAAGTGCTGAAACATGCTGAAGAACTGGCAATTGAGCAAGGGATAATCACATATAGTAGTGATTATGCTTTTCTAGACAACGAAAAATGTAAAGAGTTATTTTCAAAGCACTCGATTGCTGTTGGTTCGACTGGTAATTTAGGGTTAAGTATTGGGATCATGAGTGCCCAGCTTGGGTTTCAGGTAACCGTCCATATGTCTAGTGATGCAAAGCAATGGAAAAAAGATGTTCTGCGAAGCAAGGGAGTCAAAGTAATTGAATATCAATCCGATTATAGTAAAGCGGTAGAAGAAGGACGCAAGCAAGCATTATTAGACCCAGCGTGTTACTTTATTGATGATGAAAATTCCAGTAATCTGTTTTTAGGATATGCAGTGGCAGCTTCCAGATTAAGAAGGCAGTTGGAAGAAATGAATATAAAAGTAGATGAAGAGCATCCTCTGTTTGTTTATCTTCCCTGCGGGGTTGGGGGAGGACCCGGTGGAATAACATTTGGGTTGAAAGAAGAATTTGGCGAGCATGTTCATTGCTTTTTTGCTGAGCCCACACATTCACCGTGTTTTCTCATCGGACAGCTGACAGGTCTCCAAGATAAGTTTTCCGTCCAAGATTTTGGCCTTGATAATAAGACAGATGCGGACGGTCTTGCGGTAGGAAGAGCTTCAAGCTTTGCCTTAAAAATAGTGAGCCATCTGTTGAGCGGTTGTTACACGATTGAAGACGAGCGGCTCTATTCGTTCCTTCATGATCTTGCAAACACTGAAAATGTTTTCCTGGAGCCCTCAGCACTTGCCGGCTTCTTCGGTCCTATACAATTAATGAGACAATCCGGCGGGCAAAACTATCTAAAAGATCACAAGCTAAAGGAAAAAATGAATAAGGCCCATCACATCATTTGGGGAACGGGCGGCAGCATGGTTCCAAAAGAAGTGATGGAGGAATATTATCGAAAAGGTACTGAGTAGTGTAAGATGAAATGATCATCTTCATACAATAGAGGGGGAGTTAGACTTGGAAAGTTGGATCATATCTTCATTAATTGTTTTAGTTGCTTCAATATTACAAGCGTGTACAGGGTTTGGCTTCTCTATTATGGCGACCCCCTTTTTGTTTTTAGTCTACGAACCTCAAGATGCTATTCAAATCAATATTATTCTTTCCCTAATCATTTCCATATTCATGGTTCCGAAAATAGGGAAAGAAGTTGATAAAACACTCTTAGTCAAGCTGATGAAAGGAAGTATAATTGGGTTGCCAATCGGACTTATCATATTTTTATTTTTAGAAGTTCGGCTATTAAAACTTGTGATTAGTATACTGATCCTTTTGTTAACATTGTTGTTAATGATGAATTTAAAGCTGAAACAAACAAAGCGAAAGGACTTTTTAGCAGGCTGCTTTGCAGGAACGCTTACAACTAGCATAGGTATGCCAGGCCCCCCTTTATTACTCTATTTCTCAGGAGCAGGAACAGAAAAGGCCATTCTAAGGAGTACGACTCTAGCTTTTTATCTATTGATTTACTTGATTAGCTTAATGATGCAAATTTTTTTTGGCGGTACTAATCTTAATGTTTGGGTAACTTCATTAGTGTTAATGCCTATCACAATATGTGGTATTTTCTTAGGGCAACTTCTATTCAAATGGATAAATCAAAGGATATTTCAAATAATAACTTATTTCATTCTTGGATTTACTGGCGTGTATTTACTTTTAGAAAATCTATAAAAAGGACATAAAAGTTTTAGCTTGTCTGGTAACAAATTCTAACCGCCAAGGGCGTAAGTTATTTGACAAAAAAATGAGATTCCAAAAAGGACTTTGTTTTAATAACATTTCAACTACTAAATGGCACCTTAAATGAAATAAAGATACTTTTTGTTGAAAGCGCTTTATAATAGATACTATTTATAAATTTCCCCACCTGTTTGTACTCAGAGCTTTCTTCTATAATAAGGATAGTTCAGTTTAATCAAAGGGGTGATAAAAGTGTTAAAGCGTTTTATGAGTACGGTCTTATCAGTTTTTATCATTTTTACAATAGTAAGCGGGTGTGTATCAAATTCTGTAGATTCTAATGGGGAAAATGGCTCGGATCAGATTGAATTGAGATTTTCTTGGTGGGGGGGAGAAGATAGGCATAAGGCAACTCTCGCAGCGATTGAAAAATATATGGAGCTGAATCCTCATGTGAAGATTAAAGCAGAGTATAGTGGTTTTGATGGTTATAATCAAAAATTAAGTACTCAGCTGGCAGGTAAAACAGCTCCTGACATCATGCAAATGGATTTTTATTATATGGCCGAATTTGCCCAAAAAGGGGAACAATTTATTGATTTCTATGAATATGAAAAACAAATTGATATTTCCTCGTTTGATGAAAAATTTTTAAAGGATTTTTCAGAGGTTAACGGTAAGCTTATTGGTTTGCCAACTGGTATTAATTCAATTATTTTTTTCGGCAATAAAAAGATTTTAGAAAAGACAGGTATAAATTTAGAAGGAAAATATGATTGGGAAAAATTATTGGAAGAAGGAAAAAAGATCAACCAAAACAATCCTAAAGAATTTCTTTTGAACATGGGACCTGATGAAACCTCGATGCTGATTGCTTACTATATTCAGCAGAAATCAGGTAATAATTTTATTCAAGATGACTATACGCTAGGTTTTGATAAAAAATTGGCAGAAGAAGCCTTTACATATATGAAGAATCTTTGGGATGAAGGAGTTTTGCCAGAAGTCAGCGATTATGTAACTGTCAGGGGGAACTTAGAACAAACTCCTAAATGGGTAAGCGGAGATCTGGGAATTGTCTTAATGAGTGCCTCCGGGATAAATATTTTCAAAAATAGTAATAATGAACTTACTCCATTGCTGCCTCCTACCCACAAAGGTGCCAAAGATTCTGGAATCAGAACGCAGCCATCACAGGTTTTCTCTGTTAGCAAGCATTCAAAACATCCAGAAGAAGCAGTAAAATTTATTAACTGGATGTTAAACGATGAGGAAGCTATAAATATTTTAGGATCCACGAGAGGAGCACAGCCAACGGAAACAGGTCGAGAGTTTCTTTCAAGCAGCGGCCAGCTGGATCCTCTTGTCGCCGAAGGAGTTGATCTAGGGTTGGAGAATGCAGGTATGCCAATAAATGCAATCTCCCTGAATACAGAAGCAGACAAGATTTATGTAGACATCGTAGAAAAAATAGGATATGGGCAAATTACTCCTGAAGAAGGTGCGACACAGCTAGTTAAAGAATTAAATGAATATTTGTCAGATATTAAACCATAAAGGAACCACCTTCTGATAAGAACGAAAAGCGCAGAGCGCTAGTTCTTCGGCGACAAGCACAAGGCAGCCGGCAGGGAATGACCCTGGGACCTAAGGGCCGATGGCGCTCGGAGCTGGCCAATGATCCCACTTTTTATCACGTTAATACTTTAATTAATTTAAACTTCTTCACTAGTGTTGCATAAATATTGTTTAAATTTTCAGATTTATCATTTTCTAGATTGAGAGCCAAAAAAGTAAATACCCAACAAAAGGTGGCTCCAT
>NZ_JACXAI010000031.1 GCF_014773385.1 Metabacillus arenae
TTCACCTCACACTTCAAGTATGGACACATATAGAGAGGGCTAAAAGCTTATACCGTCTAAAGACGGTGGAGTTGGACCACGCATTTGTAAATTAAATTTATTTGAGGGTGTTTTAGCATTTAAATAACTGTATTTTCAAAAATATCTTTGTTGTTTCTGTTTATATTTTATATAACGTTTCTCACCAAAATAATTCCATATCATCACAATACCAAAAAAAACTAAGAATAAATTACCCTTTAAATACCATCCACCTAATCCAATAGCTATTAAAAGTAAAGATGTAAAAAAAAACGTACCTTTTGTTTTTTTTAGATATTTTTTTACGTTCTTCATCCCAATCTTGATTTGGAATCAAAGACATTATAGAAATACTTCCATACCACCAAGTGCTAAATAGATATGCACCGATTAATAAAAGAATATAACTAATCATAATAGCCCCCTAATTATTTCTTCCCAACAGGTAAAATAACCCAAGTAGAACCAACTTCCTCTGCTAGTCCTTCAGCTTCTACTACTTTCTCATTAAAGAAATCAATTGAGTCTAAATATGTAGCGTACTCACTATCATAATCGCGCATAAGTGATTCATAATCTTGAAGTAATGAATTGTAGTTATCAATTGTATCTAAATAATCTTGATATTCTTCTTCTGGTAATCCGTCTGGATAGTCAGATTCATATGAATCAATAATACTCTCGATTTCCTCCATTTCTGATTCAATACCTGAAATTTCATTTTCAAGATCAACAAGATAATCCTCTTGTTCTTGTATTACAGATTCTTCCTCAAGTAGTTCTTCTTCTAATAAATCGAGTTCAGCAATTTCCTCCTTCTTAAAAACATTCTGAACACCTATTAACCCTCCATTAACTGCACCATAAAATACTATTATTGCCAGGATGGAGATGATAGATAACCCTATTTTCTTTATATTAAAACCAGCATTGGGTGTTAATTTTTTATTTAGTTGTGGGATGGTTTGAGTAATAAAAAATCCAACTGTATATTCTCCGACTTTATTAGCAAATTGTTCTGTAAATTGATAAGGGTCTTTCTTCTTTTCATATTCATTCATAATAGACAAACAAATATAATGTCCAAACATTTTCTTTGTAAATTCTAACATCTGTTCATCATTATAATTAACTACGTTATTTCCCTTTTCAGCATCTTCCATCCAATCTTTTAAGTGTATGTATCTATGTTTATTAACCTCTGATTCTTCTAAAAAATCTCTTTCGACAGCCTTTAAAACTTTTTTATCAATCGAACTCATACCTAAAGCAGTATATAAGCCAAGAGTTTTAATAACCTTATTAAGTTCTGAAGACATATCAGGACCAAAAAGCCACATTATCTCTTCTGGGTGAGATTCTTTTAAGCTATCAAGTAAGAATAAAGGGATCATATCAATAGAATGATTATAATTACTTATTCTTTTCTTAGTGTTATTAAATAAATTCAAACAAACCCCTCCGTCGAACGAACTATAAAATTAGTTAAATTTGACTATATTTTACCATGAATTACCCTTGAATAATAAAGCAATACTTTACAAACAGTATAATTATAATTCAATAAAAAAGGAGATAAATTTATGAATCTAAAAAAGATCGTCCTTGGTTCTCTTTCTACTTTTTTTCACTTGGCTTACTGTTTGAATGCGGAACCCAACAAGATGAACAAGAACCAGATCCAACAGAAGAACCCTCAGAAGAGAACGATGATGCAACACCAGGTGAAAATGGAAACGGAAATGAAAATGGAGAAGAAAATGAAATGCAAGAAGAACAAAAAGACCAATAACGATATGAGAAAGCTTTGCCCTAATAAATATTGGCAAAGCTTTTATATCGTTAGTAATAATCAATTAAAGTCTAAATATGACTTTTAGGTATATCCTCAATAACAATCTAGTACTCTCCAACTTGTTCAAAAGAAGAGTAAAGATCAGGAATTTTAACACAGTTTATAAAGCCCCTTCTTTTAAATCTTTATAGATGTCTAAGAAGTCATCAGTTAAACTTCCCCGAACAGGTTCTTCAAATGTGTATGGTTCGAACAATTCCCAATAAGAATCGTTTTTTTCAAGCTATCCTTGTTCTGGATAAGCGCCCATTAATGGAATAACTTAAATAGGGTCTTATTCAAAAAAATACTTATGCTTCTTAAGCTAAAGCACCCGTTAGTTTAATAATTAACTATTAGAATTCAAACAATTCCCTTTTTTCTTCTTTTGATAGTCCTGTAAAGAACTTTTTATGTACCCTCAGTTCTTTCTCTTTTCTAGGGAATGTTTTTTCCAACCAAGTCACCGCCATTGGAGTATGAAAAATCGATTCAAATGCTAAGATGAACGATTTCTGGGATATGTAATTAGGAGTTTTTTATTATTGAGTGATCGTATAATTTTATACAACGGAGAGGGGTACAGTCCCGAAAATGCGGATTTACAACGTTAAGCAATTGTGAGCAGAAAAAATGACAAATTTAACAACGATAAGAGTTTTGAGATAAGTCATATGGAACACTATTAAGCCTTATTTTCCGCATTATTGAGTTCATCTCAATAGGGTCTACGCTATTGAGATGAACTAAAAATATTGATATATAAGGACCCCTATCCTTTATCGTTGTAAATCCGCATAATCCTGACGTGACCCCTAATTCTTTTAGTAGATCTTCTGTTGTAGAATGATTAATTAATTTAGATTTAATGATCTCTTGTAGCTCTGTTTGCTGATCGTGAGTTAATTCAATTAGATTATTGTTACCATCTTTTTCAAGAATTTTAATTTTTGATGAATAATCCCTTAACTCTTGATCCATTGTAAAATTAAATCCAGTTTGTAAATAAACCATAAGTAACCCAACAAGTGATAACATTGCAGTTGGCAAAAAGGCGTACATTTTGGACATAATGTACGTCTTTTTGGACTGGTTAAGTGACGCTACCCCTATCCCTATAAAAACTTACCCTTTTACAAAAACTGTTTTTATGGACGTAAAGAATTCAATCGCGGCTTGCCCCTGTTCGCGGGAGTGAGAGCTTGATTGTTTCATGCCGCCGAATGGGGCTTGTAGTTCTACGCCTGCACTTTCTGCATTAATGCGTACAAGACCAGCCTCCATTTCTCTAATAAAAGATAGCACGATTGCAATATTTGTTGTAAATATTGAGGCGCTTAATCCGAACTGAGAATCGTTGGCAACGTCGAGTGCTTCTTCGATTGTATTTACTTTAATAAGTACTAGTACAGGACCAAAGATTTCTTCTTGAGCGATTGCCATGTCAGGAGCGACATTTTCGAATATTGTCGGCTGAACATAAAAGCCGTTTTCTAATTCTTCATCTTCAACCCTATTACCGCCATATAAAAGTGTTGCACCTTCCGCTTTTCCTTTTTCAACGTATGAAAGAACTGTATTTAATTGACTTTCACTGGCACATGGCCCCATCCATGTTTCCGCTCGTAAGCCATCGCCAACCCTTATTTTTTTTACTTCGGCAAGTAATTTATCTTTAAATGTATCATATACACTGCTTTGAACGATAACGCGGCTTGTTGCTGTACACTTTTGACCTGTTGAACGAAGCCCACCGCTTATTGTTGCTTCTACAGCTAAATCAAGGTCAGCATCTTCGACAACTATGACCGGATTTTTGCCGCCCATTTCTAATTGATATTTTGCCCCGCGTGCTAATGCACCTTTACCTACTTGCTTTCCAACTTGATCAGATCCTGTAAATGTAATTCCGTTAATATCTTGATGGTCAATGATTCCTTGGCCGATAACTGAGCCCGATCCGGTTACCATGTTGATAACACCAGCTGGAAAACCTGCCTTTTCAAAGCACTCGATAACCTTTGCTGCTGTAACAACTGCTTCACTAGCCGGTTTTAATATAACCGTATTTCCGTAAATAAGAGCAGGGGCCATTTTCCAAATTGGAATCGCTACTGGGAAATTCCAAGGTGTAATGACACCAACCACTCCTAAAGCTGTGCGGGTTGTAAACATAAGACCTTCGCTGTCAGTGGAAGGAATCACATCTCCTACTTTTCTCATACCTTCACCAGCGTAGTAACGTAGAATTGCAACACCGCGTGCTGTTTCTCCTTTTGCTTCCGGTAAAGGTTTCCCCATTTCTCTTGTCATTGTTTCTGCAATCTCATTAAGATTTGCTTCAAGTATATTTGCTACTTTATAAAGAAAATCGCCTCTAGCTGCACCGGATAAATTCCGCCAAGCAACTTGGGCTGTTTTTGCAGCAGCAACAGCTTGATTCAAGTCTTCCTTAGTCGACTTTTGTACATAGCCTATAATTTCATTTTTGTTTGCAGGGTTAATGCTTTCAATATATTCATCGTTTGAACTTTCAGTCCATGCTCCGTTAATAAAGTTTTTGTAAACTAACATATCAGTTTTTATAGTCATGATTAACTACTCATCTCCATTTATTTTTTTATTTCTATTCTCTATTGTCTGACAACATACAATAATTTGTGTCTACTATAAACTCTGGATTTTATTTGTAAATATTAAACAACAAATAAAAAGAATTAAAGAGCTATTTTTGGTATCATATACCTTAAAATAGCTCTTGTTTAATTTTAGAAAACTACGAAACTTAATTTTTGGCAGCTTCAACTACCTTATCAATAATATCAGCTCCTACTTTTTCTTTAGCTTGGTCATATATAGGTTGTACCGTTTCAATAATTTCTTCACGTGCTTCTTGAGTCAAGTCTGTAACAACCACGCCTTCTTCTATAAGCGCTTGAAGTGCAGAGTCATTTTGTTCGCCACTAATCTGTCTTTGATATGTCGTTGCCTCACTAGAAGCATCTTTAATGATTTGTTTTTCTTCTTTAGATAAGCTATCCCAAAACTTTTTACTAAAAATAGTAGCATTGACATTATAAACGTGACCTGTGTTGGTTAAGTATTTTTGCACTTCATATATTTTTGTAAATTGAATGTTTGTGTATGGGTTTTCTTGACCATCAACAACTCCTTGCTCCAAAGCTGTAAATAGCTCTGTAAATGGAACTGATTGCGGAGATGCACCAAGGGTTTTCCAAATTTGCATATGCATTTCATTTTCCTGTGTTCTAATTTTAATGTCTTTTATATCCGCAATGTTTTTCACTTCATGTTTATTGTTAGTCATATGTCTAAATCCATTTTCCCAATAATCAAGCCCGATTAGACCAAGACTCTCTAAATCACCTAGAACGTCTTTACCGACTGGACCATCGAGTACACGGAATGCAGTTTCTCTATCCTTAAATAAGAATGGAAGTTCAAAAATATCAAATCTCTTGGAAACCGATGCTAAAGGGGCTGTCGCAATAGCGCCTCCATCAATCGTTCCCGCTCGCATAGCATCTACAGTTGCAAGGTCCCCCCCAAGAACTCCGTCTGTAAAAACTTCCACTTGGATAGTCCCTCCACTTTTTTCCTTTACCAGTTCAGCAAATTTAAAGGCTCCTTGAGACATCGGATGATCTTTTGGGGACGCCAAGGCAAATTTCATTTTTCTAGTTTGATTCTGAGTTGATGAACCTGTCTGTGTATTTGAAGATTGATTACCAGAACAAGCTGCTAACCCCAAAAGCATGATTACCAAGAATAAACATATAAACTTTTTCAAATCAATCCTCTCCTTTTTTAATAATTAAAATTAAGCTTTTTTAGTTTCTACCTAATCTGTCATCCACTCTACCGGAATTGTTACAATCTGTGGAAATAGAATTAGTAACAATAAAACTATTATTTGAACTAAAAAAAATGGCATTAAGCCTTTCGTTATATCCTCCATGTTGATTTTTCCTATCCCGCAAGCTACATTCAAAACTGACCCTACAGGTGGTGTAATCAATCCAATGCTGATATTAATAACAAAAAGCAATCCAAAATAAACAGGATCAATTCCAGCTGCAGTAACAACAGGCATTAACACAGGTGTAAGAATGAGAACCGTAGGTAATAGATCCATTGCTGTACCAACCAATAGAACTAGTATGTTGATTACTATTAATAGTAACAATTTATTTTCTACTAACGGCCCAATTAAGTCAGTAATAGTACCGGGAATATTAGCCAAGGCAATCAACCACGCGGCAACAAGTGAACCGGAAGCTAAAAACATCACAATACTCGTTGTTCTGGCAGAATTCTTTAGAAGTTCATATAGGTTTTTTATTTCTAATTCGCGGTAAACGAAAACACCTACAAATAACGCATAAAATGCTGCTACTGCTCCTCCCTCAGTCGGAGTAAACACCCCAAAACGCAGCCCGCAAATAAGAATGACGGGTAGAAGTAAAGCCCATATAGCCTGTTTAGTAGCTGATAAAACTTCTTTTTTTGTTCTCTTTGGTAAAACCTCTATATTTGTATCCTTTCTAGTAATTAACCACCATGCAATAGCAAGACCACCAGCCATCATAATACCCGGTACAATACCAGCCATAAACAACTGAGTAATGGAGACTCCACTAGTAACTCCAAATATAATCATTGGGATACTTGGAGGTATTATACAGGCTATTATTCCACTAGATGGAACAAGAGCAATTGCTCGTTTTTTATCATAACCTGCTTTAATCATCATAGGGATCAAAATGGCGCCTAAAGCTGCAGTATCAGCTACTGCTGATCCAGATAGCCCGGCAAATAGAACACTCGCAATAATGGTAACGTAGCCTAACCCGCCTCGGACGTGTCCCACAAGAGTCATTGCAAAAGTGACTATTCTCTTAGAGATTCCACCTGCGTTCATTAATTCGCCTGCAAGTATAAAAAATGGTATTGCCATTAATGAAAAGTCGTTAGCTGCTTGAATAACATTTTGAGCTATTATCTGGGTACTAAATATATCTAGATAGAACATTAAACAAATACCGCTCAATAGTAGGGCAAAAGCTATAGGCATTCCCAGTGCCATTCCCGAAAATAACGCACCTAAAAATATAACTAAAGTCACTTTACTACCACCTCATCTCCAGTAGGACTATTATTACTTAAATTTTGGTTATCCTTCTTTTTAGGAATATCAATTTTAATAAAAGTCTTAAACAAGTTAGATATTAGTATAATAGCCATACCTATACTTGTAAGAATTCCAATACCAAATATAAAAGCCATAGAAATACCTGTTGCTGGGGCAAGAGTAGTTATATTCTGTATCGTCATTTTTACACTACCATCAAAAAGAATATAAAGGATATAGAGCATTATCAGTATACTGAAACCGTTTACAATTTTACGGATCATAGATGGGAGCCTTCTTAAAACTGTGTCCACACTTAAATGCTCATTGTTTTTCAAAGCGATTATTGCCCCCAAAAAAGACAATAGAATAAATAAAAAACGTGATACTTCTTCTGACCAAGTAATACCTGAATTAAACACGTAACGTAAAATAACATTCCCTATGACAAGACAAAACATCATAGCTAAAGATCCTGCCATTGCCATATTTACAAAACCAGTAAAAAATATTGATATTTTTTTCATATTGTCCCTCCCACAAGATTTGGTCCCCCTTTTATTTTCATATTATCACACCACTTAAAAACGTTGTCATTTTCACCCAGAAAATAAAAATACAAATTTTACCATCCAATTAATTTAATAATGGGAATAGTTATTACTTTCAGTTGTACTTTTTGTATGTTGTCTGACAACGAATAAGGTATAAAAAAACTATAACTCTCTGAAATGTTAAATGTCAATATTTTCTGTAAATTAATTAAATTTATTATTTTCATTTAAATCAGATTTTTCAAAAATATTTGACAAATTTTTATAGGTAGAATAAAATCAAATTGTATGTTGTCTGACATCAAATCTTAAAACTTTAAATTAAGGAGGAATTTTATCTTGAAAAAAGCACTATTAACCTTATCTAGTACGTTTTATTATGCATATCCTGAACTAGAAGAAAGAATTAAAGGTTTAGGGATTGATTTGAATTCTATTGTATCTGATGAACCTTTATCTAAAGAAAGAGTTATAGAAGAAGTAAAAGATGTTGAAATTTACATTGTTGGTGTTGAATCAATCGATAAAGATGTTATAGATGCTGCTAAAAACCTTAAATATATTATTAAGCAAGGTGCTGGTGTAGATAATATTGATATTGCATACGCTTTATCAAAGGGTATCCAAGTGACTAATGCACCTGCTCAAAATGCTACATCTGTAGCTGACTTAGCTTTAGGATTAACTTTAGCTGTAGCACGTCATATCCCAGAGTCAAACCAAGTGATTAAAAGTGGTGGTTGGAAATTAATAATGGGAAATGACCTAGAAGGTAAAAGTTTGGGAATTATTGGATTTGGGGCAATAGGCAGAAAAATTGCTCAAAGGGCTAATGGATTTGATATGAAAATTTATGCATATGATCCTTTTCAAGACAAAGAGGCTGCTAAGAAATTAAATGTGACCTATTTGAGTCTTGATGAACTTTATAGAATTTCTGATTTTGTGATAATTAGCACTTCTTTGAATAAAGATACTTACGGTCTAGTGGATATGAATAGTTTTAAATCAATGAAAGATACCGCTTATCTGATCAATACAGCTAGAGGTGAAATCGTAAATGAAAGCGATTTAATAGAAGCTCTAAAAAATAATGAAATTGCAGGTGCTGCTCTTGACGTATATCACTCAGAACCACCAAATGTAGAAATAATAAAATTCCCGAATGTAATAACTACTTCTCATATAGGTGGTTCAACTTATGAAGCTGCTAAAAAAATTGGAGACATAACTGTAAGTAATTTATATAAATACCTAAAAAGTGAAACCCAAGATTTTATATTGCAAGTTTAAATTAGCTTATTTTCTCGATAGCGTAGGTAATGTTTCGTAAAGTACAGTATTTATTTTTGTAAAACAAAAATATTCAGAATTTTTCAAAAAACAAATTGACAGCGTTTTATTTGTAGCCTATACTAAACTCATTACCCGCTGTCAGACAACAGACATCAACAAATCTAAACCAAATTATTTTTAAAAGGAGAGAATAATCTATGAAAAAATTAAGAGGTGTAATCCCACCAGCAGTAACTACATTTAATAGCGATGAAACTATTAATGAGGAATTATTTAGAGATCACCTACGATTCCTTCTACAAAGCAACATTGGTGGAATCAGTATTGGCGGTAGTACAGGAGAAGGACATGCACTTTCTGCTAGTGAATTAAAACAATTACTTCAAATTGGAAAAGAAGAAATAAAAGATCGTGTGCCGTTAGTTGCTGGAATTATACGTGATTCTACAAAAGACGCTTTAGAGTATGCAAAAGGTGCAGAGGAAGCAGGCGCTGATTATTTAATGATTACTCCTATTCACTATTTTGGCCCTAATGACGAAGCGCATTTTGCATTCTTTAAAACAATTAGCGACTCAGTAAATCTACCTATTATTATTTACAACGTAGTTCCTACATCAGTAATAACTCCAGATTGCATGAAGCGTCTGTCCACAATTGACAATGTAGTTGGTATTAAACAAAGTGGTGGAGATATTCATGCATTAAATAAAATGATTTTAACTTTACCTGAAGACCAAACTGTTTGGAGTGCTGTTGATGAACTGTTGTATCCGACATATGCACTTGGAGCAGCTGGTTGTATAGCCGCATTACCAACAGTTCTTCCTGAATTATGTGTGGAGCAATGGGAAGCATGTGAAAGAGGCGACTTTGAACGAGCAAAGGAAATTCACTTCCAAATGGCACCTGTTTGGTATGCAATGGATAAAAAGAATATGCCAGCTAGAACCAAGGAATGTCTGAATCAACGTGGATTTAATGTTGGTATTCCACGGAGTCCTTTACATCCTCTCGACGATGAAAGTAAAAAAGAAATTACCCAAGCATTAATCAAAGCTAAGGTTATTTCAGCAGAGGTAATAATTTAATCTATAAAAAAGAAACACTAAAAAGATAAAGAAAGGAGGTAATATATGAAGAAAATAATCAATGATCCTATGAATTTTGTTAAAGAATCATTAGAGGGTATTATCTATGCTTATCCAGATTTCTTAAAATTTTCAAGTGACAAAAAAGGGATTATGAGAACGGAACCTCCAGCTAAAGGAAAGGTAACAATTGTAACAGGAGGGGGGGCAGGTCATTTACCTGTCTTTCTAGGTTATGTCGGAAGAGGTCTAGCTGATGGGGCCGCGGTTGGAAATGTTTTCACCTCTCCTAGTGCAGATGCAATCGTTAATGTGGCTAAGGAAGTCCATGGAGATGGCGGAATTTTATTTTTATATGGCCACTATTTTGGAGACACAATGAATTTCGATCTTGCTGCAGAAATATTAGAGGAAGAAGAAGATTTACCGGTCAAAACTGTTCGTGTATCAGATGATATTGCATCCGCCCCACGTGACACTTGGGAGAAAAGGCGCGGTGTTGCTGGCATATTTTTCGCTTATAAAATAGCTGGTGCATGTGCTGACAAGTTATTACCTTTAGAGAAAGTGAAAGGTATAACAGAAAAAGCAGTTGCTAATATTGCAACAATGGGAGTGGCAATATCATCTTGCACAATTCCTGAGTCTGGAAAACCAACCTTTGAAATTGCTGACGATGAAATGGAAGTAGGTATGGGAATTCATGGTGAGCCCGGTATAAGACGAACAAAGCTAAAAACCGCTGATGAAATCACAAGTGAAATCATAGATTATCTAATTGAAGATTTAAAAATTAAATCCGGAGATGAAGTTAGTTTACTTGTAAATGGCTCAGGTACAACTCCTCCAGAAGAATTGTACATTGTAAACCGAGCAGCTCACCTATTACTGTCTAGCAAAAATATAAAAATCTATAAAACCTTTGTAGGTGAATATGCGACTTCTTTAGATATGGGCGGGATTTCATTATCTATTTTAAAATTAGATAATGAATTAAAGGAATATTTAGATGCCCCCTATTATTCTCCATTTCTATAATGATTGGAGGCTATAAAAAAATTATGCTAAACTATAAAGAATTCAGTTTTATTTTCAATGAATTTGCAACAGAAAATAAAACTAAACTTAATGAATTAGATGGAGCCCAAGGAGACGGAGATTTAGGGATGACTATCCTTTATACTTCACAAGCTTTGTTAAAAAGTGCAGATAGCTCTGATAACTTGCAACAATGGCTTGAAGTTGGAGGAAAAACAGTCAGAAGAGAAGCACCCTCAACGATGGGAATCTTACTAGCTTCTTCTTTAATCGCGGTTAGTAAAACACTTAACGAAGGACAAACTAGTTTAAGTCCAAATGAGTGGGTACAAGTTCAACAAACTATGATTAATGAAATCAAAAAAAGAGGCGGGGCTCAACTAGGTGATAAAACACTATTGGATGCTTTTATTCCAGCTGTTGAAACGTTTTCTATCTCCATTAATAATGGAGATAGTATAGAAGAAGCAATTAAAAATGCATCCCAAGCTGCTAAGCACGCGGCAGATAAAACAGCTGAATTAACATCAAAAATAGGAAGATCTAGTTGGATTCAAGAACGCTCTCAAGGAAATATCGATGGTGGTGCTTGGGCATGTTATAAAGTGTATGAGCTTTTAGCCAAATCCATTTAATTTTTTGAAAAATGCCACCTAAGAAGGCGAAGAAATATTAATTCCTTCGCCTCTTTGTCTTAAAGTAAATTAACGATTAAAATAAAGTTAAGACATTTTAGATTCTAAAATAAGCAACACCAAACCACACTTAAATAAAAAATGAGTATTTAGAAACTTACAATTTTAATTAAGAAAGGAGGGAAAAATTAATATGAGTACTAAGTTTAATCGTTTATCAAGAACTCCATTGACCGAAGAAATTATAGAACTCATTAAAGAGCGAATTACCTCTGGAGAAATTCCTATTGGGGAACGCCTTCCAACAGAACATCAATTGGTTAATGATTTAGGGGTTAGCCGTTCTAGCATTCGAGAGGTATTAATTACTCTTCAAGCTGAAGGTTTCATTACAATCAAAAGAGGAAAAGGTGCCTATGTTATCAATAAAGAAGAATTTGATAAGAATAAATTTATTGAATGGCTTGAAAAAAGCGAGTATGAAATGCAAGAGTTACTTGAAATAAGAATGGCAATCGAACCTTTTATTACCTATTTAGCAGCACAAAAAGCGAAAGAAGAAGATATTAGAGAATTAGAACGGATTAATGATGAATTAGAACAATTACTTCATAGTAAAACAGTTAAAGAAATCGTTGAAAAAGATGAAGAGTTTCATGAAACAATTCTTAAAATGGCAAAAAATCAGGGTCTGGAATTTATCTACAAAAATTTCATCCCAAGATTACATGAATATCGAACAAAAATCTTCGTGTTTCATACTTCACCTCAATATGGTTCAAATCCTCCTTTTATTGCATACCATAAACGAATATTAAACGCGATAAAAAATAGGGATCCAGAAAATGCACAAAAAGAAATGTTACAACATGTTATCGAATCTCAAAATGATATTATGATTCTATCTAAGAAGATTCAAACTTAATTTTTTAAATGACTCTATATAATAGGTTTTCACTTTTACAAAAAGTAAAAACCTATTTTTTTGAATCAAAAATTAAGCATAGAATAATTGAAACAATAATATAAGCAAGTATTAAAACCATTCATTTTACAATCTTATATACACTTGACTTGCTCTTACTTGAAAGGCTTAATCACGGTTCAGCTTGTGCTTGTAAAGGTGATACAGAAATCCAACCATTTCCTTTTGTAGGAGATGCAATGGAAAGAAGTAATGTCATGAGACACGATATGAAGCCAAAAGCTGACATCGTGGGAAGTGGCAATGGGGTCACTGGTACGCTCCTATCATCTACTTGATCCCCTGGCTGTAGGGTAGAAGATAATAACTTCCCTGCTTCTTTTCCCAATTGTCAATAAAACTGGTTCTGGTGCAAGAACTTCAAAGAAATTACAAGTAATCTCTAAATCTTGGATATACAACCGGTATTTACGTTCGTTAAAGTTGAAAAAACATTTTACGAACGCCCTCTAACTTCCACAAATAGAAATTAGTTACCTAAAAAGGAGTATTCAATATGTGCGAAATAAAAATGTATAGTGAGTTAGAATTAAATATAAAGAACCTAAGAAAATCACTTATAGAAACTGGTATTAAGAAAGGTCTAAATCATCAGGAAACACTTAAATATAGTGAAAAGCTAGACAAGTTGATTCTTAAGCAATCCCTAATAAATAACTTCAGGACTTATCAAGACTCCCGTTGAAGATTCTAGACAACTACATAACTGTGTCAGGGAAGTACTCGCTACTTTTTGGCTTAACCACACGCACAATGCTATTAAATCTTTAGCTTGACATTTAACTCTCCATTGGCTCCAAGCCCAAAAAAGGACTGCCAGAGAGCCAGTCTCAGCATTCACTCCATAATAAAAGGAATTTTGCTTCCTTTTATCGAATCTTATCAAGTGTCAGGTGTGTAGAGGATATATTATGTTGTTGTTTCTACATAATCTTAAAAAAGAGGTGTTTGAATATGAATAAAACTGAATTGGTGAATGCTGTAGCTGAGAAAGCTGAGATAAGCAAAAAAGATACTACAAAAGTTGTGGATGTGTTGTTTGAAACCATCTCTAATACGCTTGCTAATGAAGAGAAAATCCAGTTAATCGGTTTTGGAACATTTGAAGTGCGTGAACGTACAGCTCGCACAGGTCGTAATCCACAAACTGGAGAAGAAATACAGATTGCTGCTTCTAAAGTTCCTGCTTTTAAACCAGGCAAAGAATTAAAAGAAGCTGTTAAATAAAGAGATGAAGAATTCCCAAAGTCACTTTTAGTTGTTCCTTCAGGATAATTGGCATAAAAAGTATCGGTTAACTTTATTCCAATATCCACGTCACTGTTTAACCTTACATTTGTATTGTTATGATAAGAGCCTTGTGGGATAAATTTAATCGTAAACTTAGAGAGATCTTGTGAGTTTCCTATTGCTTTCTTTATCATTCTAAGTGCATTTTCACACTTTTCTTCTTCCGAATTACTTGCAGGTTTTGACCACTGTTCCAATGTGTATTCTAAACTTGTTCCTGTCCCTAGCATTGATAATCCCCCAAACATATATATTTATATGTTTATTATAAAGGCGTTTTCTAAATTGTTACAATTTATTACAATATTTCAATATATATTTTGTTCAAGAAAGGAATATTGATAGTCCAAAAGTTAAAACTTTTAGACTACCAAAAGACCACCAAAAAACACCCTATTTTTCAGGTGTGTTATTTTCTTGTTATAGGGGTAAGGAAACGATTCGAGGAATGAAGGGCCACTATGGAAAACAAAACCAAAAATCAAGAATTTGATGTTTAATGTCAATAGAGTTGTTCCAGAAAAGGGCGCTTTTGTTTAATATCCAAAATTATTAAAAGCTGAAAATATGCAATTTTTCATTCATTTCATGCATATTTTCAGCTTCTTTATATTCAAAAAACATACTTCCAAAAACGCCATTTTTTGAATGCCAAATACACCAAATTGGAGAGTCTTTCTTATTATGTGTAAGATCAATGTCCGCTAATGCTTATTGCGTGATTTTGTTCTATTGCTACACAGACCCCGAATATTATATACAAACCTAGTTAACATAATTCTAATTATATGAAGTACGTAACAACCCCCTTGGCTACTTAAGGGGGTTATGTAGATCCAATGATAAGTAGAACACGATTACGATAAGTCTATGTGTTGCTTTGAAAAAAAGTTTGATCAAATGTTTTAAGTTTGGTTTTTATAAAAAAGTTTAATCATTTTCTAACTATGATCTTCCGTAATCGCGCTTGGTTGCTGAAGATCACTATTATACTAACGCACCCGTTTAAGTGCAATTTTCTACAATCTTGAAACTGTTTGTAACTAATTAAGTATAGAAAGGGCTCACTTGCCCATAAAAGAAACCCCCGATGCACCATAGACTATTATTATCACTCTGCGTTGAATTGCAAACCAATACGTGATTAAAATTAACGATAGTTTAACTATCTATTTATTGCCTTTTCTCCGTTTAGTGTCATACAAGTTGAACTGGCTTTCGCTACCAATGACTCATTCTCATCAAAAATTGTGCATTCGATAAGGCCAATGGAACTTCCCTTTTTCACTACAATGGCATTAGCTGTTAAGGTCGTTTTCCATACGGGTTTCAAATAGTTAATTTTCAACTCGATCGTTGTAAACGTTTCTCTTTCATCTAACAATGTAGCGTAAGCCACTCCCATTGCTGCATCTGCCAAATCACATAGAATACCACCATGTACGGTTCCCATCGGATTAAAATGCATTTCCTTTGTCTTTAATGTGAATACGGACTTTCCATTCTTAACTTCTACTAAATCAAACCCAATTAACTTTGCAACAGGTGGGACTGAAATTTCCTTGTTCGCATTTAGTTTATTCGTATTCTCCATCATCCATTCCCCTTTACGTTGTTTGTGTTTTTTGTTTCCAATACAACTTTCTCCTTTTCTCTTACAAAACAAGTGAGTATAAGGGCAGTAAAAAATATGAATATGGCAAAGACATATGCCTCTCGCCCCCCCCCTAAATGCTCAATAATTAATCCTGCAAGAAAGGGTCCTACTAATTGACCAGTTGCAAAAGAAATGGTTATGAAGCCCAAAACGGCTGGTACTAGATAAGGAAGAGAGCGTTCTACTGCCATCGCTTGGACAAGAACCATGAGACCTCCAATGGAAAAACCAAATAAAATTGCAGAAGCTATAAAACTTATTATGTGATCATTGACGACTGGAATAATACCTCCCATGACACACAAAGCCAAAGCAACGAGTAAAGATTTTTTTCTTCCTACTTTATCTGAAACGATTCCCCAAATTGGACCTCCAAGAATTGTAAATAAGCCAGAAATTGAAAATAAACTACCGGCCACTCTTTCGCTGATCCCAGAGTGTATCATAAATGATGTTTGGAAAAGGATTGGGATAAGATAAGCCGATCCAATTAAAAAGTAAATAATACCTACCCTAAGGATTTTTCGGTTTTTGTAAGCATGAGCGACTCCTTGATTCCTATCATCTTTGTTAGTCGCACTCTTTCCTGGTTCTTTCAATACGATCCATGAGAGTAGTGTGAATAAAATAGAGGTAATAGAAAAAATTAGCCAAATAGCCCTCCATTCCCATACCGGAAAATACCTAATCAAATAGGTGGTTATGAGACCACTAAGAAGCATTCCTGAACCCACCCCACTTAATAAGACACCGAGTACTAATCCCTTTTTCTCTTGGAATTGGATGACTAGTAAAGACATTATGGGGGAAAAGGCTAAAGCACTTCCTGCCCCGCAAAAAAACATAATAAGCATGTATAGACAAAAGGAGTTCGAGAATGAAAGAAAAAGGAAGCTAACTGTGACGAGAAAGCCACCTGCCATAATGACTTGTTTCATTCCAAACTTGAGTGCTAATAACCCAGCTAAGGGGGATATTGCAAGAAAGCCAAGCGAGATCGTTGTTGCTAATAATCCTGCCTGTGTGTAGTTCATATTTAAGTCTGCTTGCATAAAAGGCATTAACACTCCATAAGCAAATCTTGCGAAGCCAGTTGTCGAAATAACCAATAAGAAACCCGCAATAAGTTGTGACCACATAGACCATTTTTTATGTGCTGGAATATAAATCCCCCCTGAATAAACAGAACCTCGTCCATATCCGTACCAATGTTCCGTATAGTTAACTCTTGGTTTTGCTAAACTGATTTAACATAAACTGAGGCGCAACACGACTCATGAACTTAAGCGCACTGCTCTGGCCCGGCAGGATCTCAAATCGATCCTTTTCCAAACCCTTGATTGTGTACCTAACCATCTTATTGGCATCCATTGGTTTCATGGCTTTGATCTCGTCAGCATCAAAAACTTCAACTAAAGGGGTCTGAATAGCTGGAGGCGCCAATTCAAACACTTTAATATTAGTATTTTTTAGCTGGATTCGCAGTGATTGTGTAAATGAATGAATACCAGCTTTCGTCGCACTATATACCGGCATTGCCGGATAAGGAACAAATGCAAGTGCGGATGAGACATTCATAATCGCAGCGGATTTCTTCGTCTTTAAGTGCGATAAGAATTGGTTCACCATGCGGATCGAACCACTGAGGTTAATTTCAATCTCGCTACTGAAATCCACTAAATCAACCTCTTTGGTATGAAAGTTCAATTTATACATAACCCCAGCATTATTGATCAGAACATTCAGTTCTGGAAATTGACTGATTACTTTTTCATAAAGGTCAGATATGGCCTTTGGATCGCTTACATCACTCTGAAATGTGTGAACGTTTGGCAGTTTCTTTTTGGCTAAGTCCAGTTTGGACTGATCCCGCCCGGTAATAATTACGGTGTTCCCAAGCTGAAGGAGCTGAGCAGCAAGTTCGAATCCAATCCCGGATGTTCCACCCGTTATAAGAATTGTGTTGGAATCCATTTTCATAAAAATCAATCCTTCTCTATAAATGATTTATATAGTGGCTTTACTTGCTTTATTGTGCAACAAGATTCTCAGTGGTGGATTACGCAGAGGATTCGTAGTAACGCACAACTGTGGGATGTTTGTTGATTTTTAGACACTTTCATCCATCCTTTCATATTAAGTGTATATACACCTTTTTACAAAAAAAAATTATGCTATTCGCATTTTTGAGTGGAGGATTGAAAGACTATCAAAACCGAAAGGGCATGATTTATAAGCCAAGAGGCCAATTGGCAAGGAAAACTAGCTTTGCCTACAAGGCTATCATGCCCGCAACTCCATATAAAATCTCTTAAAACCCATCTTAATCTCACTCTAAACTGCGATGAACCAAACATTAATCTTGCCTGTTCAGCTTAACGATATCAGACAATTGACCAAGTAAACCTTTATAACGGTCATCACCCATATAGTCTCGAATACGGATTTGCGCCTGTTCCCATAACGGCAGCGCACGCTTAAGAAGGTCCCGGCCGTCAGGTGTCAGAGCAATAAATCGTTTTCTGCGATCCTCTCCTTCCGTGATCGACACCCAGCCTTGTCTCTCAAGCGGCTTAAGATCCCGTGCCAATGTGGTCCGATCCATCAGAAGAATTTCGGAGAGAGATGTAATGGTGACAGACCCGGCCTGTTCAAGTGCCATCAACAATGACAACTGTGTAGACCGAAGCCCGACTGGTCTTAAATATTCATCATATAAACTGGTAATGAACCGGGACGCCTTTCTTAAATTCAAGCTAGCGCACTCTGCTGCATAATCGGTCGTCCCTGAAAAATCTGAAGTTGAATTTTGTTTTCTCATAATTACGAGTATATACACTTATTGTATCGATGTCAATCTTTACATTTGGCCTTTATTTATTTTTTATCGTCTATGCATGATTTAAAGAAATTTTAAATAACATTGTGACTAATTAAAGTCGAATTTGTCCGTCTCCATTGACATAATATTTTGTCGTCGTTAAAGCTGGTAACCCCATTGGTCCTCTTACATGTAGCTTTTGTGTTGAAATGCCAATTTCTGCACCATATCCAAATTCAAAGCCATCTGTAAAGCGTGTTGAGGCATTATGATAGACAACTGCTGCATCAATACCATTTAAGAATTGTTCAACATTCTTTGACGTTTCCGACACAATACACTCGGAATGTTTTGTACCATATTGATTAATATGAGCAATGGCTTCTTCAACACTATTTACAGTTTTCACACTGATGATTAAATCTGAAAATTCTTTTGCATAATGTTCCTTTGTTGCTTTGAAGGCTGTCGGAAATACTTTACAAACTTTTTCATCTCCATAAATTTTAACTCCAGCAATTGATACCGTTTCAAGTAGTTCTTTCCCATAATTATTAAAGAATTCATCATGGATTAATAAACTTTCAATCGCATTACATACTGATGGACGATGAGTTTTAGCATTTAGTACGATTGGTCTTACAATATCGTATTTTGCGGTTGCATCAACAAAAACATGGCAGTTACCAGCCCCTGTTTCAATAACAGGCACACTTGCTTCACGTACCACTAAATCAATTAAATCTTTGCCTCCCCGAGGAATTAAAAGGTCCAAATATTCTGTTAAGTTAAATAATGTTTTAGCAGTTTCGCGTGACGTATCCTCAATTAGAAGTACCGCATTTTGAGGGAATTGTACACGTTTCAATGCTTGATGTATAGACGTAACTAAAGCCATATTGGAGTGTTTTGCTGAACTAGAGCCACGCAGTAGAACTGTATTTCCTGTTTTTAATGACAGCGTAGCTGCATCAATGGTCACATTCGGACGGGCTTCATAAATCATACCAAGGACACCTAGTGGCACACGTCGCTTACTAATAATCAGTCCATTATCTTTATTTATACGGTCCAATTCTTCTCCAATTGGATCGGGCAAATCAATTACTAAATGAATTGCATCACTCATGGCTTTAACCCGTTCTGGATTCAGCATAAGACGATCGATTATGGACTCAGATAACCCTAATTTATGACCATATTCAATGTCTTTTGCATTTTCTTTTAGTATAAACGCTTGATCTATTAGTAATTGCTCTGCAATTGCTAATAGTGCTGTATTTTTTTCTTCAGTTGTTTTATTTTGCATTTCTAAACTTGCTTCTTTTGCAAGCTTTGCTTTATAAATGACTTCATTTTCAATAGCTGTACTCATTGATTTTACCTCCTATACATTTGAATTGATTGGTTCGGTACATAATCCAATAAATTATTTAATGATATGAATTGGGGTTCCAAGTGCAACTTCGGCAGCTTCCATTGTCATTTCTCCTAGTGTTGGATGGGCATGGATTGTCATAGCGATGTCTTCGGCAGTCATTCCTGCTTCAACAGCCAAACCTAACTCCGAAATGATATCTGATGCATTTGCTCCGGCAACTTGCGCTCCGATAACAAGTCCATCTTCTTGACGAGTTACAAGCTTAACGAACCCATCTGTGCTGTCAAGTGGCAAGGCACGTCCATTTCCCGCATATGGGAATTTCGTAGCTACTACTTCAATACCTTCATCTTTTGCTTGTTGTTCAGTATAACCTACAGTTGCAAGCTCAGGGTCTGAAAATACGACTGCTGGAATGCCTATATAATCAATTTCAGATAGATGTCCGGCAATCGCTTCAGCAGCAATTTTTGCTTCATAGAATGCCTTATGTGCTAATTGTGGACCTGGAACAACATCACCGATTGCATAAATATTAGGAACATTCGTACGGCATTGCTTATCGATTTCAATAAGTCCACGGTCCGTCATTTTTACGCCTGCTTGTTCAAGACCTATTTCATCCGTATTCGGGCGGCGTCCGACCATTACTTTATTTCCTTTTAATAGTCCTTCGACTCCGCCAGTTAACTTTTTCACTACACTAGCTTTCCACTCTTGTACTTTGAAAAATCAACCTTTACATTCTCTGCTCTAATTCCATATGCATCCGAATGCTTAGCTGTTTCATAGCGGTGACCTGCGGAAATTAATACCTTTGAAGGAATACAGCCGACATTACAACATACACCGCCCAAATATTCCTTTTCTACAATTGTTACTTTTTGTCCCAGCTGGGCAGCACGAATTGCTGCTACATAACCCCCAGGACCTGCACCGATGACTATAGTATCTGTTTCAATTGGGAAATCTCCGATAACCATTTACTTACGCCTCCATTAACAATAGTTTTGGGTCGTTTAATAATTTCTTAATATGATTCATTGCATTCTGCTCTGTAGCTAGGAGCTTCCTTAATTTTCTTAAACACTAAAACGGCATTATGTCCACCGAACCTAAAACCATTTGAAATAGCATAGTTCACTTCTGCTTGAATACTATGGTTAGGTACATAATCAAGATCGGATTCTTTATCCGGACTGATCTCGCCCGGTAATAAATACGGTGTTCCCAAGCTGAAGGAGCTGAGTAGCAAGCTCGAATCCAATCCCGGCTGTTCCACCCGTTATGAGAATTGTGTTGGAATCTATTTTCATAAAAATCAATCCTTTCTATATAAATGATTTATATAGTCACAGCAGTAGAGCAGGCGCCGACTCTTTGCCGCCGTTTGCTTTTTTTAACAAGAACCAAGCCGCCGACGAACATATTTTCGCTGGCAAGCTTGCATAGGTACAGCATTTTTTCAAACAGAGCTCTTGCGGATCTTATTTGCAAAGGACAGCAAACAGGTGAATTTCCATGCCAAATTCCACTGCCGAATTTACCATTAAGCATTGAGCATTTGCACAACATTATAAAGTGTATGCTATGGGTCAGATCCTTTGATTTTGAGTTACCCTCTTGTTTTTTCAATCACTCGTTTTGAAATTTGCTCGTAAATCTTCCCAATTGGGTGATCCACACTGTAGATTGAAGGTGCAAAATCTTCTTCATTTACTTCAGGCTGCCCTAGGGGGATTTGTCCAAGCAAATCAGTTTTTAATTCCTCGGTCAGTCGCTCTCCTCCACCTTTTCCAAATACATATTCCTTCTCACCAGTCACACCACTTTCAAAATAAGCCATATTTTCAACAACACCTAGGATTTCGTGATGTGTTTTTATCGCCATTGTACCGGCACGTGCTGCTACAAAGGCAGCTGTTGCATGCGGCGTTGTGACTAGGATTTCTTTTGAGTGTGGGAGCATTGTATGAAGATCTAGTGCAACATCTCCTGTTCCCGGTGGCAAATCAAGAACTAAGTAATCCAATTCTCCCCATTCTACTTTCGTAAAGAATTGATTTAACATTTTGCCAAGCATCGGCCCTCTCCAAATAACAGGGGCATTATCTTCAACAAAGATACCCATTGAAATTACCTTGATGCCGAAACGCTCGACTGGGTAAATTCGATCATCAATTACTTTCGGTCTTTCTTCAATTCCCATCATATTGGGTACACTAAATCCATAAATATCAGCATCAATGATTCCGACATTTTTCCCTAAACGGGCAAGAGATGTCGCAAGGTTAACAGAAACAGTAGATTTACCTACCCCGCCTTTTCCACTCGTTACAGCGATGAAGGTTGTTTTGCTATTAGGAGCAAGAATCTGCGGCCCGTTAAAAGCAGGCTCATTTATGCCACCAAGTTTTTGAAGCTCCTCGTTCTTTAATTCCTCAAAGCGAAGACCTACTGAAGTTGCGCCTTCTCCTTTTATCACATTTACTATTTCTTGCTGCACTTCCATTTGCTCAGGTGTTCCCGTTTGTGCTAGTGCAATTTTCAAACTAACATTTCCTTCTTTTACTTTTAGCTCACGAAGGCCACCAGTATCAATAATGTTTTTATTTAAGTCACGATCCTTTACTCGTTTTAATGCCTCGATAACTATTGCTTCTGTTATCACTACGGACACCTCCCTTTTTCCAAATATTTTATTTGATATCTATCTCTAACTAAATAAAGAAGTACTATGTGACGGTTGAAGTTTCGCCTTAGGATCAATATAGGCTTTGGCATTATTTACTGCAGTAGGACCTTCGCCAAAACCTGATGCAATTAATTTAACCTTCCCGTCATACGTACAAATATCTCCAGCTGCATAAATGCCTGCAATATTTGTTTCTTGCTTAGAATTAACTACAATTGCATTTTTCTCAATTTCCAATCCCCATTCTTTAATTGGTCCGAGAGAGGAGACAAAGCCGAAATTAACAATTAAATCATCAACGTCAACTACTTGTTTATGTTTAGTCTTAGCATGTTCTAAAACGATTTGTTTGATATGATCTGCCCCTACCAACTCTACAGGGATATAGGGTGTTTTCACTTCAATTGAAGAATTCATCAATTGCTCTACGCTATGTTCATGCGAGCGAAATTTATCTCTTCTGTGTATCAATGTTACTTTTTCAGCGATTGGTTCTAACATTAAAGCCCAATCAACAGCAGAATCGCCACCACCTAGAAACCCTACTTTCCTACCCTTAAATTGGTCCATATTGTTCACAAAATAATGAATATTGCTATTTTCAAAACGTACTGCATCCTCTAGTTCCAGTTTACGAGGCTGGAAAGCTCCATTTCCTGCTGTAATAATAACTGATTTTGAATAATGAACATCACAGTTTGTCGATATCTTAAATGTATCATCTACTTGCTTTTCAATCTGTTCAACTGCTTCTTCAAGGCAAATTGTCGGTTCAAATACCTTCATTTGCTCTTTTAAATTTTCAACTAATTCCTGAGCTCGTATTTTTGAAAAACCAGCTATATCATAAATGAATTTTTCTGGATAAAGAGCCGACAACTGTCCCCCTAGTTGAGGGAGGCTCTCTAAAATTTTCACCTTCGCTTGCCTCATTCCTCCATAAAAAGCTGTAAACAAGCCAACTGGTCCACCACCAATTATGGTTATATCATAAATCTTCTTTTCTTCTATCATGATCATCATCCTTAGTTAGAATAAACATAAAGTTCTAGAGTTATTTCTTTCGTTTTTTGTTTTTACTTCTATTCAAGCTTTGAATTTCCTTCAAACGACTCTTCAGCTATTTTAATTGATTCAGTTGGACATCCTTCAAAAGCATCTAGTAAGTCATCTTCGTATTCATCAGGTACAATGGCTGTTCCTTCATTATTATCTAAAATAACAAAAGCGATCCCCTCATCATCGTAATCAAAAATATTTGGTGCAGTAGCTCCACATGCTCCACACGCAATACAAGTCTCTTTATCTACAATAGTATATTTTTGCATTTTTATTTCCCTTCCTTTATATGTTTTTATATTCAACTTACGGCTTTTGAGCGTTGCAATGTAAAATAGATTTGTCGTTGGCGTTTACCAACCTTTCCTACAACCAAGAAGATATACTCCAACTTTGCCATTATGCAAAGCATTTCTCAAATTTCATCAACAATTTGGGGTTCCCTTTGATCCTCAGTTTTCTTGTCAGCAATGCCGCAGCCACATTTTTTTCCTTCGCCACGATCTTAAGCCACGTTTTGCTATCCACCGTAATCCGAATATCCGGCTTGCCGTGAAAACCGTCCCTAATCTGGAGCTTATTGTCCCGAATGTCGATTGTCGTTTGTCTCGTTTCATCTCCGGTGAATGCAAAATGATAGGTGCAGTTTAAACCCGACGCCTGCTTCGGCTGGAATGCATGAGGCATCAGGGTGATCAAAAGGCGAATCGTGTTCGGCCTGAGGCCATTCCCGACGCGTTTTACCGTTTTATGGGGAAAACGTTTCACGACATACGCTTCCGCATCAGAGCCAGGGGTTACATACACCGTCTCCTCTTTTGCCTGCAGCGGCTTTAATATATCATTCGTGAACCCTTTACGGTCTTTCAGAAACGGCCCGATCACATCTTCGCCCGCCGGACAAACCGACAAGCAATAAGCCGCTTTGTAGTTAGCCCCGAAACTCAAACTTTGCCACCAGGAAGTCGTTTCGGTTATCGGTACTTCATTCCGGTACTCTTTGACGTTCTTGCTGTCCACGATCGTTTCCACCAAGTCGCTGAAACCGCCCATAAACTCACGATAATTGTGCGTAACGCATGAAGAAAAATTAAATTGGCCGTCCGCACCGATCGCGCCCACAGGGCAGGCAGCTACGCAAAGTTTGCATTCCAGACACGGGTTGTAGTCAATCGGCCGGTCTTCCTGGTTGACCCTGGCATCGATCATAATGGCGCCAAGCAGAATGAAGTTTCCGAATTTCGGATGAATCACGTTACGGTGGATGCCCATATGGCCTAACCCTGCCGCAACGGCAACAGGCTTGAGCGAAATGACCCAAGTCTTGCCTGGAAACTTATCCATCTCCATCGGGAAACCAACTGCTGAATTTAAAGCCCGTATCCCCCGCGCTTCCAATCTGGACACGATGTGATGGGATATCTCCGCTATCTTATCTCCGGTATGATGAAATTCAATATTGGCAAGGGATCGCGCTGGTGTGCGGATCGGTTCTCGATTCATTCTGGCAACGAAACTGATCACAGTCTTGGCATGCGGGAATGCGGATAACATGTCATCCCGTTGATCATCCAATTCCGAACGTTCAATGGATACAACCCCTACATCGTCAGCTCCGGCCTCAAGGCATAATTCACGTATCCACTCATAATCAACCGTTTCGTTGTCGAGAGTAGTGGATTGCGCAGAGGATTCGTAGTAACGCACAACTGTGGGATGTTTGTTAATTTTGGACACTTTTATCCATCCTTTCATATTGAGTGTATATACACCTTTTTTGGTAAAAAAATTAATCTTGCCTATTTAGCTTAACGATATCAGACAATTGACCAAGTAAACCTTTATAACGGTCATCGCCCATATAGTCTCGAATACGGATTTGCGCCTGTTCCCATAACGGCAGCACACGCTTAAGAAGGTCCCGGCCGTCAGGTGTCAGAGCAATTAATCGTTTTCTACGATCCTCCCCTTCCGTGATCGACACCCAGCCTTGTCTCTCAAGCGGCTTAAGATCCCGTGGCAATGTGGTCCGATCCATCAGAAGAAATTCAGAGAGAGATGTAATGGTGACAGACCCGGCCTGTTCAAGTGCCATCAGTAATGACAACTGTGTAGACCGAAGCCCGACTGGCCTTAAATATTCATCATATAAACTGGTAATGAACCGGGACGCTTTTCTTAAATTCAAGCAAGCGCACGCTGCTGCATAATCGGTCGTCCCTGAAAAATCTGCCGTTGAATTTTGCTCTCTCATAATTTTTACCAACCTTTCCTACAATCAAGAAGATATACTCAACTGTTGAATTTTGTTCTCTTATAATTACGAGTATATACACGTATTTTGCCGATGTCAATCTTTATAATCATCTTAAACCTGGACGGATGCTTTTTTATTATTGAAAAAGGGGTTTTTTGCCCATCCCCCCGAAAAAACAATACTACGAAAAATAAGAGTATTTAAAGTACTCTAAGAAGGAAAATCGGGCTTAAAAGCTACTATGAATACTTGATACTCGCAACCACACATAATAACAGAAGCTTTAGAAGCTTGTGCTACTTCACCGAGTTTACGAAGCGTGGCTGTGCCTTCTGTTGTTCGGCTGCTATGTCCGTCAAGTGTGACGATGATAAACTGGAATTGTTTCCCCACCAATTCAGCGACATTATCAATGACGCTGAAATCGGTAAAGCTTTTCAGTGTAGCGTCATCATAACAATAAAGCTGTTGAGGAGAATTTAATTTGGCTTTTCGTCCTTCTCGAACAAGGTAGGTAATGTCTGCACCAGACAAACTGAGATGGTATCCGAGAGGAACTCCTACTGCACCTGCACCTACAATTAGGATATTGGGTTTGTTCAGAGTAGTTGTCATTTTTAAAACACACTCCTTGATAGATGAATTCATTTAATAAAAAATAACGAGATCATGAAGAACTTAAATTTTGAATAATTCGCTGCAACATTGCTGATAGCTGCGACATTTCATGTTCGCTAAATCCTGACATCATCTGTTTCAGAAATTGTTCGCTTGATTCTCTAAGGATTGCAACCTGTTGACAGCCATCCTCTGTGATTTTAACAAGCGTGATTCGATTGTCCTGTGAACTGGTACGACGAGTTACCATATTATCGGCTTCAAGCTGTTTTAGATGACGGGTAATGGCAGCATGGTTTATGCCCATCAGTTTTTGCAGTTCAGTTTGGTTGATTTCTTGAGACTGATACACATGGAATAGCAGTTGCATTCGGGACATGCTAATCCCGGAGCATTGAGCAAATGAGCTATTCAACAGACGCTGAAGTTCTTGAATTTGTAGAAAAGTTTTTTCAGAAGACAATATGCCCATCATATAACTCCTTTTCATTTTTATATGAAAATCAATGTGTGATACATCAATATTTTATATATCAATATTTGATACATCACAAATAATAGCATAATTAAAATTTTGCTGCAATCTAATTCCAGTCTATCAATACCTAGTTTTTTCATGATTTGCAATACTGCTTAGCGTACAAAATTTCCGATATATTGGCTACATCCCTCTTTGGGGAAGATCCTCCACAATATGGCGCGATTGCGGAAGACACCTCTAAATTAACTTATTTAACAATATTTCACTCCTATGACGAATACCTTTAGAACTATGCTTCGCCTTTACCACACTTACACCTTGATTTTCAATAATTTTTAATGTTTTACTCGTCCAAGTGCCGTTGTCATTAACAAGATTCACAAATAAACAATTATAAATATAATTCCAGTTATGAATAGTAGGCGATGATAAAATGAGCATCGACAACGAACGATTTTCTCGCTCTACTTCTATAATGTTGAATCGTTGTCTATTTACCATATATACTTCAGCAATCACATATCGTCTTTTCGTAACATTGTCACTTAGCTTTGTAAATTTACGTTCTCCTAAGCCCTCTGGGAACACATCGGTAAATGCTCTAATTACCTGTACTTGCGGGTGCTGTTCCAATATTTTTAACATATTAATAAAATCTTGCAGCTCACCTTGTGCCTGAATTTCATGTAGCATTTGATGCTCCAACCCTCGTGCAAGTTGTTGGCCACCACTATCAGCTGTAGATCGAATTAAATCATTAATGCCATAGTATTTCTTAGTATTTTCATCTTCTTTCGTTCGCTGCTTTGAGGAACTACTGCTAATTCGTTTGATTTTGGGTACCGATGTAAATTCATGTTTCAACTGATTCATTTGTACAAGTTCAAAACTTTCTGTAGAACCATCTACTTGTTCATCTAATGTAAATCCTTCTCCATCGTCCTTTTTATTCAAGGAGAGATAAGTGTATTTCTTTGCCTCATTTGATTTCACTTGATCTTGTATTTCTGGATGTGAAATTGTGATATGTTCGTATGGAATATGTTTATTTTTCACATTTACGATTTGCAGAACTGTCCACGTATTATTATTCTCTTTTACACGTGCTGTAATTGTAATCGATTGTGTAAAGCTCCATTCAAATTTCAAAGACTTTTCCTGCAACCAAGTAAAGGCAATATTTTCGTAAATTTTCCTTAAATCACGATTCGTTAACAACCATGCCAATTGATAAATGAATGTTGTTTTTATGTATTTCAATTCATATTGTGATGAAAAGCTAAGATGAATTTTATTAGGTTCATATGTTTCTGTGAAGAATTGAGGAAATGAATTCGATTCAAACAAGCGATATAAAAGGAAGCCGTTCGGAGCTAAAATGCTTCGCAACACTTCTATGACTGGTAAAATTACATTCTTGCCATCAAAAGAGAACACGAAACTACGAGAAGTTGCAGGATCGTCCATACCTCGAATTTTCCAAGGCTTCTCATAATACTTCACGCCATTAGGATAAATAGTTATATCTACTTCTCGCACTCCTTGAGGTGGATGACTTGTTGTTATAAACCCATCCGTATAAAAGTGTTGTATTGCTAAGCAGGGTAAAGTTCCCCAGTCCATCAGAATTTTTTCTGTTTGTCCACTCGCACGAAAATAAGCATGTATCATCATTTTATGATCTTGTCGGAAGGGCTCGCCAATCCAAATTAATTCGGCTTTTTCTCCCTTTACAAATGGCCAAGTAATTTTAACCTGTTGTTTGCTCAAACTTTCCACTTCCTGTTTTGTTCGTAAATACTCTTCCAAATACGGTTTTATTTCATGAAAATGATGTGACTTAACAGCGCCAATACGCTGCACCTTCCATAATACAACTGATTCTTGCTCCTGTAACATTCGATCAATAATCTTACAACAACGTCTGATTTGGAATTGCTGAGTAGATTCCGTAGTTTCAGATAGGAGCTTTTTAGTCTGGGGGAGCTTATCAAGATGTTTCTCCAAGTTTGATAATATTCCAAGCCGTTTTCCAATAATCGAGATTGTAATTCGAACAGGTTTATCTAGTTCGATTAGCTCCTTGTAAAGCTTCTCCACTTTAGAGCAGTATTCTCGATCACGTGAGGCCCAATCGACGATTGCTTGATTATTCTTCTTCTCCTGAATTATAGGCAACTGTTCAAACAGCCATTCTTTATCGTGATGATACAAGTACATATATTCTTTTGGAAAACACTTACGAATTTGTGTTCTTGAATAATTTGGGTATTGCCGCATTCCTTTTAATAATTGTTTTCGATAAATTAGCAACATCGAATGAATATCGTTTTCTGATATCCCTTCTATTTTTATCTCTGAAGAAAGATATTTTTTAACCGTTTTCGAATCTACACCAAGCATTTTAGCTAATGTTCTTGTACTGTACGTCCCTTCGGCTTCCAATTCACGTAATTTGACCTTCCAGACGTCTCCAAACGCTTTTATACGTCCAATACGATATTTATCTTCAGATAATTTATCAGGACCTTTTCTAGCGTAAATAAAGCCACAAGAGCATTCAAACGTACCAATGGGTGCTTTTGCTTTAAAATCTCTCGTAACATTTACTTCAGGAATCACAAATTCCTTATAATGATTAGCTGCTTTATTTAAACAAGGCCATGGGCCACTACCGAAAGGACCTGTATCAGCTTCAACTTGTAAAAGGGAATCTACATCTTGTTCTAAGAAAAAAAGCATAAGCAAATGACGGAAAGGATGTGCATGGCGTTTTAGATTACGTGTAATGACCTTCAGCCAATTGTACTCATCATCAACATCGATTGCTGATTCATACTTAACTAAAAATCCTTTTGGGAACTTTGATTGAAATGCTTTGTATAACTCATTTTGACGAATTCGATTAGAAGTTGTTATTAAATTTCGCTCACGTAAAAGAACACGATATTTAAGATTAATAGATTCTCTTGAAAATTGATGTATTGGGACTTGTAGCAGTTGATAGGCAATCTTTGCCAAAGCAATTTGAATAGTTACAAACTCTTTTGGTTCAACTTCTTGCAGGATCGATAAGTTCATTAGCTTTTTATCAAATAGAATAAACTCAATTCGACTTTGCTTTGAAAAATCGATAGGATACTTCTTTAATTTCAATTCATGATGCGCGCAGAAATCAATCCCTTGTAGTTGATGCTCACGATGAATATAGGGCTCTCCATGTTGCTCAATATCACTAACTGCACATTCTGAACAATAATAGAGTCCGTCCTTTTTACAAATACCTCCTGCGACCATTCCAAGTCTTGTATAAAGTCCTTTTCCATCTCCTTGAACATCTTGTAGAAGTTCTTTCTGGCGTTGTTTAGAAAGAAACGGAGCATAGTAAGGATAAATAGTATGCTTAGCTAATAGGCTTTTAACAGAATAGTTGGAGCCTAATTGCTCAGCTAGAACAGAAAAACGGCTGCCAATCTCTACACTTGGTATAACAGAACGACTTTGAAATACTTCATCCAACGTATCCTTGCAATCAATATTTCCACTGTAAAAGTGATAACGTGCGACCGCCGAATATATCAATTCATCTGAATATGGATCAGTAAAGAATGACAGCATTTGATTCCCTCCTAGTAGAATTCCTCCAAAGGATTTTTAATGTATCCATTCGCTTTGAGTAGTTCGTAGGAGTGTTGTTTTTTGTCTAACGCTTCCTTTCTTAGCTTTAGCAATGGTAGAATTTCTGCATTTTTTTCTTTTGCCTTTGCTTTCTGATCTTTCTTTTGTTGATTTAATGCAATCGCCTGCTGAATCACATCTGATTTAAGTTGATTAAATTCAGTATCAAGTGGATTTCCCTCAACTATTTTTTGTGCGAGCTTTTTAATATCGTTTTCTTTCAAACTATCAAAAATACCAAGGGCTGCCACTTCAACACTTAAGTTCCCGATCATGTCTTGACGTTTATACTCGATTGTATTTTGGCGCTCTTTAAATGCTTCTTGAATACGTCCTGTCATTTCAGTATTTCGCTTGTGATTCAGCATGACTTCATCCAAGTTAATCATAATATCTTCATATTTCATCATATCGGCAAAATTGTTCGTCCGAATAGCTGTCATCATTGGTTGAATCGTTTGCATATCTTCCCTAGCAGTCTTTTTTAATACTTGTGGTGTAATGATTTCAGCCGGGTTGTCTTCATCAAATAATACTCGTTCTTGCGCTAGAATAAATAGGTTCACGGCAACAGCAGTAATCCCTTGGCATTCATAATAAAATGCCTTCTTTGTCTCCTCTGTAAGCTCAGAATGGGTTTTTAAACACTGTAATTCCCAAAGTGTCTCTAGGAAAAACTCCCACTCTTCACTATTTTCGTCCATACGATCCCAAATAATAGCTCCATCACTCGCTGCCCGTCTTGCCTGTCTGAAGTTTCCTTTGAATAGTTTTTGTGCTTTAGAAGTGCCGATTAAAACCGTAGGAATGCCAACTGTATTAGACAGTGTTACAAAAAAATTCAACATTTCTTCCTGTTCATTTTTGGAATGTAGTAAGTGCTGGATTTCATCAATTACTAGAACACCAATGCCGTACATACTTGCTAACGATGTCATGTGCAATAACATTGTCGATGTCACACGGTTCAAATAACCGTACTTTTCTAAATATCGAGTGCCTAGTAAATCATCAATTGCTTTGAAAAAGCTTTTGCAAAGTGTAGATAAACTTCCATCATACGGGCAGTCAATTTTAAGCCAAACAATTTGAGTTCGATTAAACGGTTGTCCTTTGTATTCTTCATGCTTTATCACTTGTGGATACATAAGCAAAAGACGTTCAATTGCTGTTGTTTTACCAATTCCAGAAATACCGATAATGGATAAGCTATCGGCAGTTGAACGCATATAATTTAGTCGTTCATCTATATATTTATGAGCTGTTTCCTCTTCTTCACGCAATTCATGCAACACTCGAACACGCTCTAGAAATGTTCTATCTAATGGATTTCGCGCCAAGTAACCTCTCCGAATCAATGTAGACAATCGACGTTCTACCTCGAAATGAATCGGTAACGGCTGGATAAAATTCCTTACACGTTTTAAGACGTGATAACGAATATTCGTTTCACTTAACTTATCTTGCTCACTAATTCGTGGAGTCACCATAAATCGCTCTAGCACATCATCCTCATTAAATATAGGTGGAAGAGCTTCGATGAAAGGATTATTGGTATATTCATTTAAAAGTTGCTGCTTATAGACAGCTTTCTCAAAATCCCCTTTTAAGACAACCATGTCATTTGTCTTTCCCAAATTCCTCATCTCGCTTCTTCTTAAGTTTTTCCATAAGACGTGAGTCTGATTTCTTAGGTGGTGTTTCATCAATCTTCTCTTTTGTAACAAAGTCGATTACGTCAGCTGCTTCACTAACCTTATTAGGTGATAAATCAAACTTTTCAGCTTCACGATTTAACTGTTTTTCAACATCCTTGTTTTCACGAATAGCTGCTATTTTAGCCTTCTTACTTGTTGGTTGATTAAAAGATTGTTTTTTGTTCTTCGCAGCCTTTTTAATAATCTCTTCCAATGCAGCATTAGTATTCACTGTAAGCTGAATTTGATTTGTTCGATCCATTTCTTCTAGTTCATTCCGAAGTTGTTGTTGAAAGACAATTTCCTCTAGGAAGTCACCTTTATATTGCTGACTAGGTTCTAATAAAATACACGTCTCAAAATCTATTCCGTCATCGTGGGGAATATAGACTTTTTCAATGTGTCGTGGATCATAAACAATTTCTAAACTTCTATTTTTCAACTTCAAATACCATTGCTCTTCAATCGCTTGACGAGAACCATAAAGAAGATTTTTAAACTTGATTCCTGCTCTTGAAATTGTCGCTTTTCCACGTGGAAGCACGTTCAGACGAAGAATATTTCGATCAACTGTTCTTAACCTTCCTTTGCGGTTTTGAATGCCCCAATTCCATAAATTAATTGGCGTTGGCACTAGCCCATCAGCTACCATTTCTTTTTCAATAGGATATTTATCAATGATTTTTTGGTTATGATGCAATACCATCGTAATAACAAGAGATGTAAATTCCTTTAGATTCAGCGTAGCGTTTAAGCGATAATCTTGATCACCACGTTCTCGATATTCCTTTTGAATCGCCCCAGGTGCTTTTTGCTTTACTTTTCCATTTAATGTACGGAACTTCCTTTCAACAATCCCTTTCAAATCTCCCCGATAAGCTGTGGTATTCTCAATTTTAATATTAAGATTGTTAATTAAATTCTCTACCGAATAGCCTTCAAACTCACCTCGGTCAGCGATAATAATTTCAGGTAAATGATGTGTTGGCCATTGCTCAGGTGTAATATTAATTCCGTACTGCATACAGAACTCTACTTTGTCAGCAACCATATTATCCAAAGCCATCATTGCACCAATCCATGACGGCCCTTCTAGCCCAACATAAAGACCTGTAATAATGCGTGAATATACATCAAGTACAGCATAAATAACTGGTCGCCCAATTACTTTATTTACGTCAAGTGAACTGACTAAATAAATATCTGCGATAGTTGCGTCAATTTGAAATCTAGTACCGGGACCATTAGTTTCTGATTTAGAATCACTTAAAATCGGACGATGCTTCAATTCATATTCCTTTGTACTTTTACGGAACTGAATATCCTTTTTCGGGTCTTCAAGCTTTTTAAACCAGTAGTAAAACTGATGGTACGAGGGAATTCGAGTGGCCTCCCAAATACGGTACTTTAGCTCACCATTTTCCTTATAGCGATCAGAGTAAAAGTCACGCAGCATGAAATTATAAACATCTCGTAAAGAGTAATTATTCTTTTTCCTGTAGTACTTGTTGATAACGTGCTCAATTTGGACCTTTACCTCGTCAGTAATGTTAATACCGGTTTGATATTCATTATTTATGTTTATCTTTCTAGGACGACCAACCTTTGCATTTGTTAGGACTTTTGTTCTCCCTTTACCACCTGAATTAGAGTAGTCGGGTAACATAGCGTTTTTTGTCATCCCCCTCTGCCAATAGCGAGTCAGTAACTTTTTAACTTTTGTCTTGCCTAAGTTGCTGTCCCGAACGATTTCACGAATTTTATTTTCTCTTCCTCGTTTGTAGAGCAAATCTTGCATATTGGGGACACAGTATTTTTGTATAGTTTCCCAATCTTCTTCGCGCTTACGAATTTGCACTTCTGTTAAATCACTTTCTGAAATCACTTTTGCATATGGATCATTAATCTCAAGTAGCTCTCCTTGATTCATCTCTGTAATTAGGTTGGAATATAGCTCCCTCCTCGGCATAGCACTACTCGTGTCAATATTAACAATATAGACATGTGGTTCTTCAATATCAATTACCCGAATCCTTGTCGAATCGGTCACATATTGAAACACTTGATTAATATAAATCATCCGTATTTCACCTTCTCTAAATTACCTTCATCAATACACTTAATATCAATTGTTCGCTCTAAATCAATCGGCTTTTGCATATCAATGACTACGATTTTTCTAGCAAGCAAGTGATAAAATAGTGTAACACCACTTCCAAAAGGTAAGTGTGTATCTGTATCAAACTCATTAGTAATTTCACGGATACTTCGTGAATTATTCAATAGGCGATTCATAAGAGACATGGATAAATCCTCAATATTTTGGTCATCCATTTCTTGATATACATCATAGCTACGAATATCAAAATAATCATGGATATAACTAATATTTCTAGCCATTGTCTTATGAATTTCTTCCTCTGTTACAGTTGCCCAATTAATGCTTCTACGCTTCCAATATTCCCGTTCAATTTCAAACTTCTCTAACACACGTTCTTCTAACAGCTTATCTTTCATTTTGATAGTATGAGCGACTTCAAATACACCTTGTCCTTTATCAACTGTTAATAAAAAGTCCGTTGTCATAACAATTGGATCGCCTGTTTTTGGATCAGCTGGGTGTTTAATCCCAAGCTCTTCAGCAATGACAATCGTCTCTTCTTGTGGTAATAAAGGAAATTGTTCACGAAATCCAAGATAACATCAGAAAATTCAGTTAAATAAAAGTAGTTCCGTTCCAAATCTGATAAAAACTCATGTTGTCTGCCTGTTTTTATACCTTTTAATCTTGTTGACCGACCTAATGAGGAAACATCTTGAATTTTAAGCCAAGGCTGATAATCTACCCCACTGCCAGCTCCTCGACCCTCTTTAATCCACTTATCAATTTTAGATGTTCTTTTCCTTTTCGACACAAAAACACCCCTTTAGATAATCATATCCAAAGGGGCAAAGCTTCGCATCTTTTTTATAAACGTCGCGACTTTATTTTAAACATCGCATCTTTTTTATAAACATCGCGACTTTATTTTAAATCTACAATAGGTAAAGGCTGTGTAAAGGTTTTAACTCTTTTCAAAATATGATAGCGAATATTAACTTCTCGAGCCTTATCTTGATTTGTGATACGTGGTGTAACCATGAAACGGTCTAATACATCATCCTCTGAAAAAATCGGAGGAAGAGCTTCAATGAATGGATTTTGGTCATACTCTGACAAAGGTTGCTCTTTATATGCTGCTTTCTCGAAATCACCCTTTAAAACAACAATGTCTTCATTCTTTTTCAAACTCCTCATCTCTTTTCTTTCTCAATTTTTCCATAAGACGAGCATTATTTGACTTAGTTATGGGTTCATCTACTTTTTGCTTAGTTGAAAAATCAATAATCTCTGCTACCTGTGATGCTGCATTGGGGCTTAAGTCAAACTGTTCTTCTTTACGATTCATGCGTTTTTCTACATTTTTATTTTCACGGATTGACCGTAACCTCTCAGCCTTACTCTTCGGTTCACTTTCCGTTTGTTTCTTGTCTTTTTCAGCCCTTTTAATAATTTCTTCAATGGCTGTATCTACGTTTACTGATAATTGGATTTGATTCGTTTTTTCTAGTTCTTCTAACTCACGTTGTAGTTGTTGTTGGAAAAGAATATCCTCTAAGAAATTTTCTTTATATTGTTGGCTAGGCCCTAACATTACACATATGTCATAATCCATACCATCATCATGAGGAATATAGATTTTCTCAATATTACGTGGATCATAGACTATATTTATGCTTTTATTTTTTAATTTTAAGTACCACTGTTCCTCAAGAGCTTTGTCAGAACCATATAATAAATTTTTAAACTTAATTCCTGCTCGTGATATAGTTGCCTTACCTTTTGGCAAAACATTAAGTCTAAAAATTTTTCTTTCTATCGTTCTTGGACGCCCTTTGCGGTTCTGCACTCCCCAATTCCACAAATTTATTGGCGAAGGGACCAGTTCATCCGCAATCATCTCTTTTTCCATTGGATACTTTTCAATAATCTTTAAATTATGATACAGTACCATTTGGATAATGATTTGTGTAAACTCTTTTAGATTCAACGTAGCATGTAAACGATAATCCATATCTCCACGTTCTCTAAACTCTTTTTGAATAGCTCCTGGTGCCTTCTTCTTTATTTTTCCATTAATAGTACGAAACTTTCTTTCTACAATCCCTTTTAAATCTCCACGATAGGCAGAAGTATTCTCAATCTTGATATTTAAATTGTTTATCAAATTCTCAACTGCATAGCCTTCAAATTCACCTCTATCAGCTATAATAATTTCCGGTATATGATGAGAAGGCCATTGTTCTTCTGTAATATCGATTTGATACTGTTTGCAAAATTCTACTTTATCACTAACCATGTTATCTAGTGCCATCATTGCCCCTAACCAAGATGGCCCCTCTAAACCTATATAAATTCCAGTAAGCAATCTAGAATACACATCGATAACCGCATAAATTACAGGTCTACCTATTACCTTACTTCTATCTATAGCACTTGCTAAATAAATATCTGCAATTGTTGCGTCAATTTGAAATCGAGTGCCTGGCCCATTTGTTTCCATCTTCGAATTACTAATTAATGGCCGATACTTTAATTCATATTCCTTTGCACTTTTTCTAAATTGAATATCCTTTTTAGGGTCTTCGAATTTTTTGAACCAATAGTAAAATTGATGATAGGTTGGTACACGATTTGAATCCCAAATCTTATATTTTAACGTCCCATTCTCTTTATATCTATGAGAATAAAAATCTCGTAATAAGAAGTTATAAACATCCTTTAAGGAATATTGATTTGTCGAACGATAATATTTATTAATAACATGCTCAAATTGTATCTTTATCTCATTTGTAATATTGATACCGTATTGATTTTCTCCATTGCTATTAATATTTCGGGGTCTCCCTACCTTATTTTCATCTAATTTCCTTGTTTGACCATGTCCACCTGATTTAAAATAATCAGGCAATAATGCATTCTTGTTCATCCCTCTTTGCCAATACCGACTAAGTAATCTTTTAACTTTTGTTTTACTAACACCACTCATCTTTGCGATTTTACTCAAAGTATTTTCACGACCGCGTTTTTTTAAAAGGGTATCCATTATAGGCAAACAATATTGCTCTATTACTTGCAATCCCTCGTCTCTTTTTAAAATCTGTACCTCAGTTAAGTCTTTATCTTCAATTGCTTTTGCAAAAGGATCGCTAATTAATAACAATTTTTCTTGCTCAAGTTCTGATTCAATACTACTCAGTAATATTTCGCTAGGCATTGAAGATACTGCATCTATATCTACATAAAACGTCATTGGATCTACAATTTCTATGATTCTAATGCGCTTATTATCTTCAACATATTGATAAACACGATTAACTAAGATCATCCATATTTCACCTTCTCTAGGATGTTATTTTCAATACTAACTATTTCAATTATTTCATCTACTCTTAGTTCTTGAGATAAATCTACACTAATTGCTTTATTGATGATTAAATGATAAAAAATACTCAGACCACTTCCACTGGCTAAATTCGTATCCTTATCAAATTGATTTGATATTTCTCTTATAGTCATTATTGGATTCAACAATCTTTTTATATATTCCAATTTTAGGTCCTCTAACAATAAATTTAACATTCCTTGAAAATTTTCAAAATGAGAGATAGTGTAGTATGAATGGATATAACTGATATTTCGGGCATATATCTTATCAATTTCCTCTTCAGTAACGATTGCCCAATTAGTATCTCTCCTACTCCAATATTCACGTTCAATTTCAAATTTTTGAGTGATACGCTCATTGAACAAGTCTTCTTTGCTCTTTACTGTTCTGGCAACATCTACTTGTTGGTTTCTATTTTCAACTGTTAATACAAAATCGGTTGTCATCACAACATATTCACCTGTTTTTGGATGTCTTGGATGTTCTATTCCTAACTCATCTGCAATTAAAATCGTTTCTTCATGAGGTAATAAAGGAAATTGCTCACGAATATCAAAAACAGAATCAGAAAATTCAGTTAAATAAAAGTAGTTTCGTTCCAAATCCGATAAAAACTCATGCTGTCTTCCCGTTTTAATGCCCTTTAGCCTTGTTGACCGACCTAATGAAGAAACGTCTTGAATCTTTAGCCATGGTTGATAATCTGCACCGATTCCTGCCCCACGACCTTCCTTAATCCACTTTTCAATATTAGATGTTCTTTTTCTTTTTGACATAAAAACACCCCTTTAGATAATCATATCTAAAGGGGTAAAACGGTGCAACTTTATTATAAACGGTTAAACTTTGTTTTAAACGGTCGAACTTTATTATAAACGGTTGAACTTTATTTTAAAGCCACAAAAACCTCTACCGGCCGTTTATCTCCCTACTCAACCGTAACCGACTTAGCCAAATTCCTCGGCTTATCGACATCACAGCCGCGGTGAAGGGCTGCGAAGTAAGCGATCAGCTGCAGTGGGACAACTGAGACTAGCGGAGTTAAGGATTCATGCACTTCTGGAAGGACGAAGCGGTCGTCTTCTTCTTCAAGTCCCTTAAGGGAAATAATGCATGGATTGGCTCCGCGTGCGACGACTTCCTTTACGTTTCCGCGGATGCTCAGGTTTACGTGTCCTTGGGTAGCAAGCGCGATGATTGGTGTGCCGTTTTCAATTAGGGCGATTGTACCGTGTTTTAGTTCTCCTCCAGCAAAGCCTTCTGCTTGGATGTAGGAGATTTCCTTGAGCTTCAATGCGCCTTCAAGGCCTACATAGTAATCGACTGCACGGCCAATGAAGAAGCAGTTGCGTGTTGTTGATAAATATTCACGCGCGATGTAGTCCATTTCTTCTTTTTGGTCACAAAGAGCTTCCATCGCATTGGCGGCAATACCGAGTTCTTTCACAAGGTCAAACTCTAAAGAGTGTCCTTTGCTTTCAGCCGTTTTGGCCGCCAGGATTGCTAATACCGCAATTTGTGCTGTATAAGCTTTTGTTGAGGCAACAGCAATTTCAGGACCTGCATGAAGCAATAGGGTGTAATCTGCTTCACGTGAAAGGGTAGACCCAGGTACGTTCGTAATTGTTAAAGCTTTATGTCCAAGCGCTTTAATTGTAACAAGGACCGCCCGGCTGTCTGCTGTTTCCCCGCTTTGAGAAATAAAAATGAACAGCGGGTTTTCAGATAATAGCGGCATGTTGTAGTTGAATTCACTTGCCACATGTACTTCTACTGGTACTTTTGCCCAGCTTTCAATGAACTGTTTTCCAACCAAACCAGCATGGTAGCTTGTTCCGCAAGCGATAATATAAACACGGTCTGCTGCATTTACTGCATTTGCAATATCATCATTAATTTTCACGCTGCCTGCTTCGTTTTGGTATTCTTGGATGATTTTGCGCATGACAAGCGGCTGCTCGTCAATTTCTTTTAACATGTAATGAGGGTAAGTGCCCTTCTCAATATCACTTGCATCTAATTCTGCTGTATATGGTGAGCGGTCTACCACTTCACCATTTAACGTTTTAATAACAACCTGCTCACGAGTAACTAGAACCATTTCTTTGTCCATAAGCTCAACATATTGATTTGTTACTTGCAGCATCGCCATTGCGTCAGATGCTACTACGTTGAAGCCTTCGCCTAGTCCAACAAGCAATGGACTTTTGTTCTTCGCAACAAAAATTGTCTCAGGATTTTGCTCGTCTAAAAGAGCAATCGCATAAGAACCTTTTAAAAGAGATAACGTTTGACGGAAAGCTTCTTCAACAGTTTCCCCTTGCTGAATAAACTTTTCAATCACTTGAACGACAATCTCTGTATCTGTATCACTTTTCAAAGATATATCTTGTAAATATTCACGCTTCAATTGCATGTAGTTTTCAATTACACCGTTGTGAACAAGTGTAAAGCGGCTAGATGCACTTTGATGCGGGTGAGCATTTACCCTGCTTGGCACACCATGTGTTGCCCAGCGCGTGTGACCGATTCCAGCAGTAGTTGTCACACTTGTATCAACTGATTCACGTAAAATGGCAATACGGCCCTTTTCCTTAAATACGTGTATACCATCGTGGTTAGTAACTGCAATACCTGCAGAATCATACCCGCGGTATTCCAATTTTTCAAGGCCGCGTAATAAAATTTCCTTTGAATCTTGTTGACCAATATATCCTACAATTCCGCACATAATTAATTCTTCCTCCCGAATTGTAAAGGGACAAAGAGGCCGGGGACCTTCATCGTCCCCTCACACATGTTTTATTTTTGAGATCGATTAAGCTCCTCTCTTTGTACACAAGGTTGCCCCTATGGTTTAAAGAGTCGCGTTCGGTTGTAATCGTGCAACCGGGAGGCATCCGCCGAAGAATCGATTAACCTCCTCCTCGTCAACTAAGCTATCGTCCGTCAGCTTAGTTCAGGCGCTATCTAATGATTTAGTCTTTCCTATGCTCCTTTCCATTTTTAGAATAAAAACACAGAAATAATCATACTATAATCTATTGAAAATCGTCAATCATTACAAAAAATTGACCAATTGATCGAATCCATATAGTATATGAGATTTTTCCACATATCGTGCCTTTTTTCATCTGTTTCAGCTTTCATAAAGAGGTATTTTTTCCTAGAACCCCTTATTATTCACCTATAATGGCCGATATTAGGATTGATAAGGTTATATCTATATGGATAGGTAGTATTAAACGCTAGTAGATTCTTCTTGTTTTTATTCTATTAGGTATAGGAGATGACCAAATCTAATATAGATATTACGAGCGTTTGAAAGCTTGCAATTTACAAGAAAGGTTGTAATTCCATGACTGAAATTTTTGAACTGATACGTACTGTCTACCATATGGCTTATATTATCGTACTAGGCACAGGCTGCCTCTTTATCTACTACCATTTAATTAAACATTAGCATCCAGGCTGGCATAGATTTTTGACAATATGGAATCGATCATTTCATCATGCTGACTAGGTGGATTCATGATGTTTTCATGAATGAAATGAAATAATTCTTCATTCGATTCGACTTCGATTTCATTTAAATAATCAAACCTGTTTTTCCTCATTCTAAATTCCATTGCTTCATTGTTTAATCTTGCAAATAGCTGCTCTTCAAGCGGTTCTGTTGACTCTAATCGATGAATCACCCCCTTTAGCTCTAAATAAGCTAAGTTCATTTCTTCTTGTCCTGGCAGGACAGAATGGATAAAGATTGGCAAATTTTTCTTTAGCGCTTCGCTTGTTGTCACCCCCCCGGGCTTCGTAATAATTGCATCAGCCCACTCATATAGTTCATTCATACTTTGCGGGCTCGAAATATATGAGAGCGGAATGATTGCTTCCGAGTTCAGCTCAGACAGCTGTTGAAATAACCTGTGGTTAGACCCGCACAAAACCCGGTACAGGGCAGAATGACTTTCTTCTACTTGCTCTAAAAGAGAAAAGTTTTCTCCGAGTCCTTGGCTTCCGCCTGCAACCAAAATATGAAGCTTGTCGCTTTTTTTCTTTATTCGTTTTTTCGATTTAATTGCATCATGGGTCAAAATACCTGTCACAATCACTTGACCTGATGGTACACCCTCAGCTATTAATCTCTCTTTCACATCTTTGTTCGGAACAAAGTGCCAATCCGTTCCCTTTGATCCCCACAGACCATTAATGAAAAAATCGGTGTAACAATTGATCACCGGAGCATGACATACACCGTATTCCTTTAGCTTACTGACAAGCAAGGAAGTAAAGCTGTGTGTACAAACAATCAAATCTGGCTGTTTTTGTGAAAGCAAGGTCTCCATCTTTTCCAGAAAAAGCACTTCATACGTGTAATGTAATAAAGCTGAGGACTTATTGAAAAATTTCTGATAAAAAGAGCTGTAGAAGCTCGGAAAACGGGTGATCCCTTTCATATAATATTTTGAAATAAATTGTTCAAAAGGCTTGCTGAAATAGCTTAAAAAATCCACCTTTTCACATATGATCTCCGGGTTGTTTTTACTAAAGGAATCCATCAAAGCCTCAGCTGTTTGATGGTGTCCCGAGTTCATTGTAAAAAGAGGTAAAAAAAGTACTTTTTTCATTTCCATCTCTCCTGCAGCTTCCGTTTTTAACTACGTTCAATCAATTCTCTAACAGGCTGATTTGCCGCTTTCCTTGCAGGCAAATAGCTTGCAGCTATTCCAATGAATACACTTATAATCAGCCAAAAGCCAGCTCCGCTGAGCGGATATACATGGATTAGCGATGAGTTCAATAATGTTTGCCCCAGCTGTCTAGCTAAATAAAGGTGCAGCGGATAGGATAATAGAATAGAACATGCTGAACTAAGAACTGCGACTAGTAAGCCTTCTCCTATAAATAACTGATAGACCCTTAATTTAGATCCTCCCATAGAACGAATAATTCCCAAGTCATTTCTTCGTTCAAACACATTAGCACTCATGGCCGTCATTAAATTAACGGCTCCAACGATTATGAATAAAAAGCCCACGACAACTAAAGCAAAAATAATTGTTTGGATAATAGCCTCAGGGCGATTTTGCCGTTCCTCCTCAGATTCTACTGATTGAACGGCAATATTGTTTGCTTCAAAACGTTTTTCGCCAGCATCAATCACCTTTTGAATCCCCTGTTTATTTGGATTTTCAGCTTGAACAGCCAAACGGTTCACCGTGTTTGTTTCCATCCATTTATGGTAAGCATCCAGATCTAAATACACAGCAGGGCCTTCTAATTGTCCGCTAATAACACCACTAATTTTCCATTCTTTTTCTTTCCCGCCTGTTTTTAATCGAATCTTATCACCCTTGTTCAAGTTTTCACCTAATAAATCCTTCATATCTTGATTGATCACTACTTCATCCTTTTGAAAGCTCCATATACCCTGCAGCATGTTAGGCTGGAAAAAGGTAGTTTCTTTAGGCAGAGCTACCAGCTGGGAATTCCGAGTTGTTCTGTCATTTCCTTGATATACTTCCGTGTTCCGAACAGTCCAGCCCTCTGCATCTTTTGAGCCTTCAATCTTTTTCGCCAGCGTCAGCAGGTGATCATTAGGGATTTGCCCGCTTAGGGTCCATTCCACATCATAATTAGAAAACTTTTGAATATGGTCAACCGTTGCAACCAGAGAGCTGTATAAAGCAGTACAGGCTATAATCACCGCTCCCCCGAATGACAGCATCAATAGATTCGTAACCCATTGGACCTTTTTGGTCATCGCTTGGCGAAAAATAAGAGTTTCATAATGAAAAAAATGGCTTTTTCCTTGTTTCTTCTTTAGCGTTGATGCAACAGGAATCCTCTGTAAGCCTCTTGCAACTGGGAGCATCAACACCCGAATCAATGGGAAGATCATGGCAAGTGCGGGCACAACATAGGCTGCACCTAAAATAATCGCCCCCACCTCCATCTGAAAATAAAACGGAACATTTACTAAATGAAGCCTGTTTGTTAAAGATGTGGAAAAAAGGTGAGCCGCACTATAACTAACAGGAATAGAAATAAGGGCAGTGAAAGTCCCAATCATGAAAACCGTCATTCCAAGCTGCTTGATAAAATAGATACTAGTGGCCCCTAAAGATTTAAAAACGCTCATTTCACTCATTTTTTCTAAAATCATCCGGTAAAATAGATGTCCCACAAGAATAATACCCAGCAAACAAGCTAATGATCCCAAGATCACTAATAAAAGAAGAACCGAATGGACGATAAGTTCGCGAATATTCTCTGTTTCACTTGTTAATACTGTCCGTGACACGTTAATTTCTTCATTTTCAAGCTTTTGAGTAATATCTGAAGTTGCTTGATCAATTTGTCTAGCCCCATCAACAGTCACTTGAACAATATTATTAGCATTTTGTCCTCCTAAGCTTTCAAATGTCTCAGGGGTTACATACACATATCCCTGCCCGCTGAATTCACTCGGAATTTGATCGTAATCACTTATTACTCCTTTGACCACTAATTCAGTTGATTTTCTGCCTGGCAATTGAAGGTTAACCTTTTCTCCGGCAGTAAGATTATAATATTCAGCTGAGCTTTTTTCTATATAAACTCCTTTTTGAAACGTATCCTCCTTTGTTTCAAATTTTTGAATACGGTAATTTCCTTCAGCAGGTAACCGTGTGAGCTCCACATTCCTTAACTGGCCATCTACCTCCAGTCTGGCTCTTGATTCGAACTTTGCTTCTGCCTCTTGTATCCCTTTAAGCTCCTGAAGCTCGGAAACTACTTCTTTTGTAAATGAATTCGTGTAAAAGGTGATGTCAGCCTTATTTGTCTCCTCATTTGTATGAAGCAGCGCCTTTTGAAAATGAAGATTCGTATTTAAAAGCGTGCCTATTAAAATTAAACAAATGCTGATAGAAAATACGATCATCCATGTCCGTGCTTTATACCCTTTAAGATTCCGCCACGCATTTTTCATATAGATTGGAGTCATATTAATCTCTCATGGTCTTGAATTCTGTTATCTCCAGAGACCTTTCCGTCTTTTACATGGATGGTTCTCGATACACGTTCTGCAAGGTCTTGGTCATGGGTTACCATTACGATTGTCTTCCCCTCACCTACTAATTGTTCGAAAAGCGCAAAGATCGATTGAGAATTTTCACTATCAAGATTTCCTGTTGGTTCATCTGCCATTAATAATGGCGGATCATTAGCAAGAGCCCTTGCAATTGCTGCACGTTGCTTTTCTCCGCCAGATACATAATCTGGAAAATAGTGAATGCGTTCTTTCAGGCCGACTGATTCAAGCAATTCAGAAGCGCGTCTTTTTCTAGCCTTTCGGGAAACCCCTCTACTTAATTCCATCGGAAGCATAACATTTTCTAATAATGTGAGAGTTGGGATGAGGTGAAAGGACTGAAAAACAATTCCTATATTTGAGCTTCGCCACTTTGTTAACCTCCTGTTAGAAAGACTCGATAATTCTGTTCCATTTATATGAATGGATCCAGAAGATGGGAAATCGATTCCAGTTAACATGTTTAGGAGGGTTGACTTTCCACTGCCTGACTTTCCAATAATCCCCACAAATTCATTCGGTTGGATTTGAAAGCTGACATTATGCAAAGCATAGTTTGTGTTTCCTCCAATTTTATAAGTTTTTGTTACATTTTGGAGTTCAATCATGTTGATCTTTCTCCCCTCTCATTGCCTAGCTCAGGTGGTTCACAAGCATGCCCTGCCTAGCCTAGAGCGCCCGCCTCCCAAAAAGATCGCTTTTTTCCTTAATAGAGGGGGTTGTCTTGTGACCCGTGATACGGACTGAGCTATGGAGCTGGACAACGATAGTTTCAAATAAATTCTTGCTTACCGTTGTAATTCGTCTCCATCTGGATGTTTTTTCCTTTATGCAATGCTCTTCTGCACTAAATTTCCAATATCGTTCTCTTTTTGGCAAAAATAATTTCTCTCTTCCCATTTAATAACACGTGAACATTCCATTCGCAATAGAGCTCCAATAAACCCCATGGTAATTCAATCCTTTTAACATGAATATTTTCTTAGATGAAAATAGTATAAATAGAGTTTATTTTCCATTTTTATCCACCAATCCAGGTTCTTTTAATCTTTAAGGCTTATGTATTTTGGTTTTTTTTGTAAATACGTGCGAAAAAAGTAGATACGTGTACTCATTTTTCCCGTTAATTTTAAAGCTTTTTCAAAGATTCTCTATAGTTCTCAATTTTTTCAAATTTTTTTTGAAGTCCTTTTCCTCCAATATTACAAAAATGTTAAATTCATTTACAATTCAAATTACCCTTTATTCACAAGGGATTTTCAAGCTTTAGTGCAGGAAGAATTCCTTTGAAAAGCGGCTCTAAAAAGAAAAATTGTTACAGTTGTGACAAATTTATATAGTGTTTTATGTGAGTGCGCTTACACATTAGCAATATTAAGTTCTTTTCTGCTTTACATAGATAAAGGGGCTATTTGTCACAGGAAGAACGTCAGATTGAAAAGAAGCCCAAAAATACTTAATCTAATTTTGACGAATCGGCTCGGGAATTGCTGAGGAGGGAGCCAGTCAGTTCGTTTTGTTTTGAAATTATGAAATTGAGAGGAGAGCTATAATGGCGAAAGCTGAACAAGATCTATCTGCAGTTCGTTCTTTAGAATTAAACACGTCGAAAAAATTGACTATGAAGCAGAAGACATTTGTCATCACACTATTCATCCTAATTGTTGCTTCGCTTTTCTTAGTAAATTCGTTCGCGTCTGACAAATTGAATTTAACAATAGGAATTTATGGGTCAGTGATGATTTCCTATCTATTAGGGAAAATGCTGTTATCGTTCAAATACAAAGCAGTTGAAGGGGATCCCCCTGATTTAAAGGTTTCGGTTGTCATTCCCTCCTACAATGAAGAACCTGAAGCTGTATTAGGAACGATTGAAAGTATATTAAAACAGGATTATCCCGTGCATGAGATTTTTGTCATTGATGACGGTAGTAAAGATACTTCCGCTTACGAAGCATCTTTAAAACTGAAAAAAGATCTCACGGAGTGGTCAAAGGAAACAGCTGCTAATATTTCTGGCGGAGATCCGTCCTACAAACTTCCAAACTTAATTGTTCATCGCCTGCCAAAAAACCAAGGAAAGCGTCATGCACAAATATGGGCTTTTGAAAGGGGCACCGGTGATGTTTTTATAACTGTTGATTCTGACTGTTCTGTCTTCTCAAACGCTGTAAGAGAACTCTTAAAACCGTTTAATAATCCTGAAGTTAAGGCTACAACAGGTCACGTCAACATACGAAACCGTACGGATAATGTCCTTACTCGTTTGATTGATATGCGTTACGATAATGCGTTCCGTGTTGAGCGTGCTGCTCACTCTGTTACGAATAATGTATTAGTATGCAGTGGTCCATTAAGTGCATACCGCAAGGAAGTCATCCTCAAGAACCTTGATCATTATGGGAACCAAACATTCCTAGGTGAAAAAGTTCAGCTTGGAGATGACCGTTGTCTGACAAACTATGCGATTCGTGAAGGAAAAACTCTATATCAAGAAACTGCTCGTTGTATTACTGATGCACCAACATCTCTTAGAACGTTATTAAAGCAACAATCCCGCTGGAATAAATCATTTTTCCGGGAGAGTTTAATTGCTTTGAAAATTGGTTTAAACAAACCTAATGTGTTCGTTTGGGTTATGCTTGAAATGTTTTTATGGATTGCTTTTGGTATTTCACTCGGTATCGCTATTTACATTTCGTCTGTTACAGTAGGATGGATTATGTTAATCTACTACTTTGCCTTTATTACGATTTCTGCCTATGCAAGGAACGTATTCTATGCGTATAAGAGGCCGTTTACCTTTTTAATGGCGCCTATATATGGAATTTTGTTCTTGTTCTTGTTGTGCCCTCTTCGTTTCTGGGCTCTATTAACAATTCGTTCTAACTCTTGGGGAACTAGAGGTTAAAGGAAAAAGGACGGAGCTTAACTATCATTAGGAAGAAGCAACACCCTAATCAAAATACGGCTCAGGCCAGCTCCATTCCTTACGCACAAAACGCCAATCGGGTTTTTTCATAATAACTGAGGATGGGAGATGGACGTTCATGAAAATACGTAAAGCAATAATCCCAGCAGCAGGACTCGGCACGAGATTCCTGCCTGCTACAAAGGCACAGCCTAAAGAAATGCTTCCAATCGTTGATAAACCAACGATTCAATACATTGTTGAAGAAGCTGTACAATCAGGGATTGAGGATATCATTGTTATTAGCGGACGCGGCAAACGTGCCATTGAAGATCATTTCGATAAAGCCTATGAACTAGAGGAAACTCTTTATAAAAAGGAAAAATTTGATCGTTTGCAAGAAATTCAAGAAATCTCAAATATGGTGAACATACATTATATTCGCCAGAAAGAACCGCGCGGATTAGGACATGCTATCAGCTGTGCTAGCAGCTTCATTGGAAATGAACCATTTGCCGTCTTGCTTGGAGATGATATTGTTCGTTCTGAAAAGCCATGTCTGGCTCAACTTATCGATGTCTATGACAAGTATGAATCTTCTGTTGTAGGTGTGCAGCAAGTAGCACGTGAAGATGTTTCCAAGTATGGAATTATAGCACCTTTAAATAATAAATCCTTAGATAATGGCGTTCTTTCTTTAGCTTCAGTTGTGGAAAAACCATCTGCTGATGAAGCCCCTTCGGATTTTGCAATTATGGGGAGATACATTTTAACTCCTGAAATCTTCTCGATTCTTAAGGACCTGCCGCCTGGATCTGGTAACGAAATTCAGCTGACAGATGCGATTAAATTGCTAAACGAAATTCAAACTGTACTTGCTTACGATTTTGCAGGAAAACGGTATGATGTTGGAGATAAATTTGGGTTTATTAAAGCAACCATCGATTTTGCGTTAGAGCGGGATGACCTAAATTCACAAGTCCAGTCTTATCTTAGTGAACTAGTAAAAAATAACCCTTTCATTGTTTCAAAATAAGGAGGAAATGTATATGAAAATCGCCGTTATTGGGACAGGTTATGTTGGATTAGTGACAGGGGTTTGTTTAGCAGAAGTTGGTCACCATGTTACATGTATTGACATAAATGAAGAAAAAGTTGAAAAGCTTAGAAAAGGAATCCCTCCTATCTATGAAAAAGGCTTGGACGTATTAATGATCGATAATATTGATCGTAATCGCCTTAAATTTACAACTGTCCATAAAGAGGGCTTGAGTGATGCTGAAGTTGTCTACATTGCCGTAGGAACTCCTCAAAGTGCGGATGGATCAGCAGACTTAACCTACATCTACCAAGCAGCAAAAGATATTGGTGAACATGTTAACCGCGATGTATTAGTCGTTACAAAAAGCACGGTACCACTTGGTACAAACTTTCAAGTAAAAGAGATTGTTGAGGATCATGTTAAGGGACCATTTAAAGTCGAGGTTGCTTCTAATCCTGAGTTTTTAAGAGAAGGCTCTGCTGTTTACGACACCTTTAACGGCGACCGTATCGTTATTGGAACAGAAACAGAAGAAGCTGCGGCCATTCTTGAAAAAATTAATGAGCCGTTTGATATCCCTGTATTAAAAACAAGTATTACAAGTGCAGAGATGATTAAATATGCATCGAACGCCTTTTTAGCTACGAAAATATCGTTTATTAATGAAATTGCTTCACTTTCTGAAAAAGTTGGCGCTGACATATCTGATGTGGCAAAAGGAGTCGGACAAGACCATCGTATTGGCTCTCAGTTCCTGAATGCAGGTATTGGATATGGCGGTTCATGCTTCCCTAAAGACACGCAGGCACTCGTTCGCATTTCTGAAGAGGTAGAACATGATTTTAAATTATTAAAATCTGTTATTGACGTAAATGCACGTCAAAAAACGACTTTATTTGAAAAAGCGAAAAAACGGTTTGGTACGCTTAAAGGAATGCGTGTAGCATTACTCGGACTTGCATTCAAGCCTGAAACAGATGATATGAGAGAAGCCGCTTCTATTGAAATGGCGAACGCATTGACAGCAGAAGGTGCAGAGGTAATTGCCTACGACCCGATCGCGATGGAAAATGCAAAAAAAGTACTTCCAGAATCTGTTCAATATGCTGAAAATATTGAGAACGCCATTAAAGATGCAACTGTTGTGTTTATTCTTACAGACTGGAAGGAAATCAAAGAAAAAGCTCTCTTGTTCTCTTCCCTATTCATGAAAAAGCCGATTATTTTTGATGGCCGCAATTGCTACTCTCAAGAAGAAACGGAAAAAGTTCAAGTAGAATATTACTCTGTTGGCCGTTCTGCAGTAAATGAACGTGCAATTCATGATTCAAACAAGCAGCTGGCTGCTTCATTCTAGTCTAAAGCCCAAGGCACGAATCCTTCAGTGATAAGCATATGACGATCCGTCAGAAAGGTTGTACTTTAACCCTTTTGACGGATTGGTTTAAAATACACTCACTATCATTCTTTAATCGTTTAGTAACTTAATTAACATAAAAATTCAATACTGAAAGGGAGTAAGTTGATGAAAAAACTAGTATCTGCTCTGTTTGTTGCTGTTTTAGCCCTGCAAGTTTCAAGTGTCAGCTTTGCTAGTGAGCCTGTCTCAGCCAAAAGCCAGCACCACGAAAAAGTGATTGAACAGTTAGATAAGGTTGAAGATCTAAACGCCAGCATTCGCTTAGAAGACCGCACGATTAAAGTGAAGTATCAAGAAAAAACGGAAACCGTTAAAGTTACAGTGAAAAAGGATTCTGAAAAACAAAGTTATGAATGGACTAATGAGGAAATAAAAGAAAAGATTAGAGAACTTGCTAAAAACATCGAAATTGACGACACTTGGAATAAAGAAGAATTAGCAAAAAAATTTGCTAAAGCGTTGAATCGCTTACCTTCAGAGATCATCAGCATTGATTCTGACCTCCACTTTGCACCAGATCACAAAATCTCTTTTTCCTTTAAACAAGGAAAAGACAACGAAACACTTCAATCTTACTTACCTACTAACTTAGACCTTAACATCTCCGGCAAAAACGGACAGTACTATAACATTCACTACAAGCTTCAAGGGGACACAATAAAAGTAAACATTCAGAAGAATACGGCAAACGGCAAAAAGTCTCTTAAAGGCTTATCAGCCCTCATGGAGCTAGCCAGATTAAAGGGTGTTATTATCCCTGATTCAGATATGGAGTTTTCAAACTATCTCAAATCCGTATCAAAAGAACTCGGAATTCCAGCAGCAGAAATTGAAAAAGTAGTAGTGAAAACAAAATTTGATAACGAAGCAAAAGCGGACTTCCGTTATACACGATAACCTTTTATATGGACCAGGCACCTTGAATTTGGTGCCTGGTCCATTTTTTAAAGCTATGTATTTAATATAAAAATTAAAAGATTTATAAATCTGATTCATATAAATATATTTGTAGAAAATGATTATGCAATCTTTTGTTTTTCATAATTACAAATTTTTCACAAGAATACATCTAAATTTACTAATGAAAAAGCTGTTCATGGGATTTACCTTCAACTCTTTTTGATCTAACATTTTCCGACTGCCTATGGATTATTCAGGTGCACCTTGTTGAAGGTAGAGTATTACACGCACAAGAAGCGCCCTCCTGATCAGAAGAGACGCTTCGCTTTTTCCACATTATATCACTTAAATCAAAAGTCCTTATGCAATTTACCCAAACCTTCTAGTTATTTGTAAGATTAGTTGTTTCATATACCAGCAAGGATGCTTCATCGTCATCCGGAACAGCGTAAAGCCGCAGCTGTTGACCTGCTCTCTCCAGGAACACCGGGTTACGGGTAATGACGTGTCCTTGTGGTGAAAACTCCATTAATGGCACTTCATGAATCGGATTTAACTTTTTCATATCAATCAGGGCAAGTCCACCTAACTCATAAGGCTTAAAATTCCCAGATGCAGGGTTTGGCAATTCAGAAATCCCGCTGCAAACCATTTTAGCTTGTCCTATCCCTTCACAGTCCTGATAATCAATAAAATGACTTGGGTTTTCTTTTACTTGCTGCTGTTTCCCTTTTTTATTCCATTCATAGAATTTACGCGATCCCCAGCTCACTCCTTTAAGTTTTCCGCTTTGGTCGTCGCGAACCAGCCCTCCAATATGGTCATCAACCGAGAATGCTTTTTCTGCTTTCATGGTCTTAGGGTCTACTTTATAAACAATGGATTTGCTGTCAGGTCGATATTCGGCCACAGGAACCCAGATAGACTTTCCGTCGAATGCAATGCCGCCCGGGTGATATATATTTCCTTCACCTAGTTTGATGTCCTTCAGCAGTTTACCTTGTTTGTTAAAAACAAACAAGTGACCGATTCCTTTTCCAGGAGTGCGATCATAACCATCACGAGGTTGATCATACTTCGTCGTTTTTTCGATGATTTCCACAGAGGACATATAATAGAGATCACCGATTCGAGTCATACCCTGCGGGTGATAGACATTAAATTGTAGATCAATCTTTTCCTTTTTCTGCCACTGCGTATTACGGGAAAGCTGTTGGAACTGTTCGTCTAGTTTTTGCTCTTTTGCGCTACTTTCGTGCAATTGAGACATTGCCAAAGCGGTGGATGCGCCACCAATCAAAAGGGTTACGGTAACGATGAATATTATTTTCTGCATGATTCTCCTCCTATTTAGTTTAAACTTCAACATAAATAGTTTAAAATACGTTTATGAAATAGAGGTTAATCTAGTGTAAAAATTAACATAAATTAAAGACCAAATTGAAGCGTGCACCCCAATAGGATTAAAATGCCTATCATAAACTATAAAAAGAGCTGTTCATCCAAAACTATAGTCTTCTAATTCCTGTTCGAATTGAACTAAGTAGGCCTTCAAAAAAGCATGGCGTTCTAAAGCCAATTTTTTCCCTGATAGGGTGTTCATCTGATCTGGCAATCGAAGTAATTTCTCATAGAAGTGCCGGTGAACCGATCCGCACGGCTTCATGTTCGAATTAAACACGTAATTACGGTCGAAATGGCTTTCTTGCATTGGTAAGCCATGGGCTCCGCCGAACATAAACGCTCTGGCAATCCCTACGGCGCCCAAAGCATCCAATCGATCAGCGTCCTGTAAGATTTGCGCATTAAGCTTAAGCGGCATGTTATCTTGTTGGACCCCATACATCTCATGGACCGAAATTGCATCGAGAATCGCTTCGAAAGCGTCCTCTCCTAGAAAAGGAACGACCTTCGGATAGAAAGCCTTGCGTAAAAGCTCAATAGCCTCTGGACCGAAATGAAGAATGCCATGGCTCTTTTCTTCTTCACGGAAGTAGTCATGCAAAAGACCAGCTACCATTGCAGTATACGGTTCTATTCCCAAATCTACGGCCAGGTTTTGGCTCAATTTCATCACACGCAATGCATGGAAATAATCGTGTCCAGTTGAGTCGTTTTCAGTCTTGGTCTGTACGTCCTGCATAATAGCCGAGATCCAGCCGGCCATACTTGCTTTGATTGAGTTAGGTTGCATTTTCACTCTCCTCCGTTTTTACCAGGATAACCATTCATGCTGCCGCAGCAAGTTCATACCATTTAAATCATTCGGGTTCCAACCTGCCGGAAGCTCACTGTAATGCATCAGATACAACTGCTTTCTCACAGCTTCTGGATATGACAAGAGGCCCTTGAAGCTGGCATGAACCACAGCGTGTTTGAACTGTACGTCGTGATAAAAGACGTTAATACCTTCACGAATTAACCTCTCGATCAACAGTTTATTCTCTACCATGTCTCCGCTGTAAAAGAATCGTCCGTCCAATACAAGAGAACAGCTGAAACGGGAAGGGACATGCTCAGTTTGAAGCCAATAAGCAGACAGGCCGTTTAGGGAAAAGATTTCACGTTCTTTGACCCAATGAATCTCAAAAAAATGCTCCAGCCTGGTATTTCCCCCTGCCGGGTCCTCTAGTCTACCCCTTAGCGTCTGCTCCCAAAGCACCGGTTTAAGAGGAGCGGGAACCCATAATTTTAGCTTTCGCCCTGCTACATAAGCTCCATAGAGAGCAGCTTCATCCAGCCCACCGCAATGATCATAATGCAGATGAGTCAAGAAAATACCACTGATATTCTCGAAATCCATATTTATATCCGCAAGGCTGCTCCAGGCAGTAACCCCACAGTCAATTAGAAAGTAGGCTCCTTTCGATTCAAGGAGAGCGTTATTGTTATATGTTTTTTTAGAAAAGCCATTTCCCACGCCAAGCATCATGATACGAAATGGCATCACAACAGCTCACTCTCCTGAAAGCGATCCATGTGACCGGCTTTACTCACCATTCTCTCTACGAATTGGTCTGCAGTAAGTGCAGGCACCGTCCAACCCAGTGAGGAGGTCAGCTGGACAACTGGAGGTGGGGTAATTCTGCACTGCCTCAGCTCTTGTAATCTTGAAAATACTGACTCCGTCGTGTCGTCCATCATAATCGTCCCTTTGGACATCACAACCGTCCGAGGGACATAATCGGCTACCACCCGCATGTCATGGGTCAGGAGCAGAATCGTAACCCCTTTTTTCCACAGCATTTGAATATAGTCCATCATTAGCCGGCATCGAAGCCCATCTAATCCAGTGGTCGGTTCGTCAAGGATAATGGCGGCCGGTCGCAGCGCCAAAATGCTTGCAATCGCCACTCTTCTCCGCTCTCCCCTGCTTAAAAAATGAGGGTGCTCCTTCAGATGCCGGTCGATTTGGAGAAGGGATGCTACTTCTTCTACACGGGAGGTAATTTCTGCTTTGCCCAGCTTCTGCAGTTTCAAACCGAACGCAATTTCATCGTATACAGTCTGTTTGAACAACTGGTAATCAGGGTTTTGAAAAACATAACCTACGGACTGGATCATCTCATTGGCTCGATAGCTGGATTGGGCCTTGCCTCGGATGATTATTTCCCCTCCATCCGGCTTCAAAAGCCCTGTAATTAACTTGCAAAGCGTTGTTTTACCAGAACCATTTTGTCCGATTAATGCCACAAACTCTCCTTGTCGGACGGTAAAATCCACCGATTTTAAAGCCAGTTCCTCTACATTGTAAGAGCGGTAAGCAAACGATACCTTTTTCAATTCAATCAATGGTTGAATTGGAGCCTGCTTGTTCGAAGGCATGACGCTTTGTGCTTTCGAATGATTATGCTTAACCGGATAAGCTTCAGTACGCAGCATTTCATTGAGTAACTCTGTTACAGTCAGAGGATCACTCGCCAGATTTTCACGAAGTACCTTTAGCTTCATTCGCTTAGCTATTTCTACAACCTGAGGCATAGGGAGTCGTTCAAGTCCCTCAGTTTCATATAACCGGGAGGGATGTGAGTCAGCAATAAGTTTTCCTTCTTCGATAACAAGTACCCGATCGGCATAAGGTAAGGTGACATCCAAATTATGATCAACGAAAATCACCGTATAATTCCACTTCTTGTTAAGGTGCCGAATCGTTTGGATGACCATTTCTTTCCCGAGCGGATCTAATTCTGCAGTCGGCTCATCAAGAACGATCACTTTTGGTTCAAGCATCAGACATCCTGCAATTGCCACTAGCTGCTTCTGCCCCCCTGACAATTCTAAGGGGGAGCGGTGAAGCAAGGGCCGAACATCGATTTGATCTAACACCCTCTCTAAACGGTGATCGATCTGTTCTGGGGACATGCCTAGATTCTCCAATGGAAATACCAGCTCTTCCTGCACGGTTGACCTTACCAATTGCCATTCAGGATCCTGGAGTACCGTTCCCACAATAGAAATCAGTTCATGGGGAGGTGTTTGTTGAACATTTCGTCCGTTCACGGTAATGCTGCCTTGAATCACGGAACCCTCAATCTCATTTGGAATTAAACCATTGACGGAAAAACATAACGTTGACTTCCCCCCTCCACTCGGACCAATCACAGCAACAAACTGTCCGAACGGGATAGAAAGATTGATTTGCTGAAGCAGCTGCTTTGCTTGGTCATTATAAGCACATGAAAAATCACGTATTTCGATCATTGATTTGGTAATCCCCCTTCTCTGTTTTTTATTACAAGTTAGGCAGCCCGAATTTGAGTAGGGTCAATAAGATTGCGCATATGCCACAGACCACTAACGAACCATAATCCAAAGAAGACATTTTAGGGCGGTAGTACTGAGAACGACTATTTTTCCGCCCAACTCCTTTTAACGAGAGTGCGAAGCTGGCGGTCCGAAATCTTTTCAGCATCACGTATATAATTGGGATCAGAATACTAGCAAAACGTATGATCCGAGAAAAGATGCTGCCGGAACGAAAATCAACGCCTCTGCAATATTGAGCGTCCATAACATTTCTGGCGTCCGTTATCATTAGGCTCCAATAGCGCAGCGTCAGTGACAGAGCCAAAGTCACTACATTTGGAAACCCGAACATTTCCAAGCCGTTGACAATATCCTGGGGCTTAGTCGTGAACATTATTAAGAAGAACGACAGAGAGCAATTAAACATCCGAAGCATGAAAATCAGGGCGTAGTGGACGTTGTTCTCCGTAATGTAAAAATCCCAAACCCCAATATTTTTAGCAAAATAAACGGTGCCCCCCATATCTGCTAATAGAAATGTAACCCCCATCACTAACGTCAAGGATAGAACAGGAATCAACATAAGCATTTGAAAACGGGTTGGACGCACATAAATAAGCATTGCTAGGTTAAGTAACAGCAGTATGTTCAAGCTTACCGTCTTTCCCAGAAAAAAAGGCAGGACGGTGAGAAACAAGCCAAATATGACAATTTTGGTAAAACCGTGCATGTAGTGAAAAATCGAATTCGAAGGATGATATATATTCAAAACGATCTGCTCCTAAACGGGCCAAAAGGAATAGGATTAGCCCAAGAATCTTTTGAAAAACAGTCCCGATTTCCGCATATATCCGGACAGCCAGGTAAACAAGAGCGGGGTGAAAACCGCAGCCATCAGTGTGTTGCTGAACTGCATCCAGACCCATATCGTACCCCACACAACCTTTCCCGGAAGCTTCTGAATCCAGAGCAGATTTAATGCGATCAGCAAACTAGCCATTACTTGGCCAAGGATTATGAAGAATATGAACCGGACAATATCCGATTTCTTCTCTAAATGCGGCTTTCGGTAAGCTAGACCAGGGATAAAGCCCATAACGAACTGAGACAGCAGCGACAAAGGGAACAACAACGGATTCAGCCCCACCAGCAGCATGGAAAGAAAATTTCCGACGACGAGGCCTGCGGCACCCCAAATGCCAAACCATACGCCAAATAAAGGCGCTACGATTGCGGCAGGGTAAAATAGTTGAATCGTTCCAATTTTTAACGGAAGAAACCTAGTGATATAAATCATGGAACCAAAGATCAAGGCACTAATAACAATTGAGACAATATGTTTAGCTTGAATTGTTTTCGGCTGATGAACCTGGGTTTGTACTTCCATACGATAAAAAACCTCCATTATGGATCATATTCTTATTTTTGCTCTTTGTTTTCCAGTTCGTGTTCAATCATGATACGGCTCCACTCATTAAGAATGACTTGTTTTTTATTGACATAAATGATCCTCTGTTCTTTCAGTTCTTTCAAAACCCGGTTAATGCTGCGTACAGTTACACCGAGCTGGTTAGCCATTTCTAGGCGGGGTAAAGTCGTAATGTAAGCGACTTGTTCATTAAAATTTACATGCTTTACTAGGTCGTACAAATACCGCAGCAGCTTATCCCTTAGAGGCAGGTACGTATTTTCCGCCGATTGCTTGGCCATCTCATACAATTTTAAAGCCAGCTGCTTGTTGACTTGTGCCAAAAAATGAGCATCCTCCTGGATCCATTGTTGGTACACATCAGCCTTGATCGCAAGCAGAATGGCGGGACTTATCGCTTCAATTTGGCAAGCAAAAGGACGGTTCAGGTTCAGTTCTATGTCTCCTATCATCTGTCCTGGCTTCAGCCGGGCTATTGTATACGTATAACCTTCCGCTAATAAGTGCTCCACCTTCAGCTCCCCTTGGACCAGAATATGAAAATAGCGGACTTGCTCGTCCTGCATAGCAATCGAATCATTTGGGGAAAAATATTGAATCTCCCAATGTGAGCGATAGGGGCTCGGCATGTTTTGCAGCATATTGTGCAGCCATTGATGTTGATTTAACAGCTTTTCGAGGTTGGCATCGTCCATAACCGGTTACCCCCTTGATCGCATTTGGTTCATCGTGCAAAGCAGTCTTCTTTGCAAGTACGCATCTCCATTTTCTGTGAAAATTGATTGCCCCAGTATGTGCAAGGCGGTTTTGCGAACGTTCTGCGGCATTGGTTTTGATTTGAGTGCACTCAGATCCAGCCATACCCCTCCTTCGTCTCCGTCTGCTATGGCTCCCTTCTCCCCTTGGATCATGCCGATATAAATCATATCGATATGGTCATGCTCCAGATCAATCGATTCCAGCTGGATAAGAAAGGGCAAGGTTAATTCGGTCACTCCGTCTTCGGGTTCATCGTAGAATGGGTGACCGATCAAATGGACAGTATAGCCGGTTTCCTCCATTACCTCTCTGACAGCCGCTTCGTCCGGCGTTTCATTTTGTTCGACATGTCCTCCCGGAGGCAAATACCAACCGAGAAACGGATGTTTTTTTCTTCGTTTGAACAGGAGTGCACTGCGATCTTCATTGAGCACATAAACCGTGGCGGCATATTCGCGCCGTTTGTGTTTTTCCGGCATCAAAGAGGTTCACCTCCATGAACATCAATATTTACCTCGTTTACATAGCTTGATGCATCAGGCCATAAGAACGGAACAATGTCGATAACTTCCTTTGGAGTTGCCAGCCTTTGCAGTGGATTTCTTGAGGCAGCTGCCTCACGCTTTGCTTTGTTCCAATCGCCAATCATGACACCTGGCATGAGAGTGATTGCTCGAATGTTTTTAAGTATCAATTTTTCAACCTCATATCCACCTCTGTGACTTTTCTCCCCGCTCCCGCTACTTAAATTAAACAACACTAGGCAACTTCGCTAAAAGGACAAATGTCCAATTTTACATAAACTTAACGCCTGTTTAACATTGAAATTTTGACGGTTTTGGAACTAAATAAAGTAACGGGGATAAGGAGAGGCTGATAGGAGAATAAAAGCAGGGCGGCATACTCAAGCTGTGCCGGGAAATAATTTTAATTTGTAGTTTGAGAAAAAATATCGGGTTTTCAAATTTTTAAATTACAGAGTTATTAACATTTATTTAAACTTGTTGAAGAAATTCATTTTAAACTGTTCATTGTAAACTACTTCTCAGATTGGGCTGGAAGCAATCAGGTCTCATTTTTATACAATTAATTAACTTAATTTAAACATGAAAAAAGGGACTGTCTATCAAAGACAATCCCTTTTCCTTAAATAAAGCTTTCATTTCTAGCATCGTGCGCCATTTACCCCTAGGTGACAAGTCAATCCGTCCAAAAGGTTAAAGGTAATGAACAGCCTTACGTTTTGCTTATTATTCTGCACCCATTTCGGCTTTTACAACTTCCACGATGCGATCGACATATTGCTTGCATTCCTCTTCTGTCGGTGCTTCTGCCATGACACGGACAAGTGGTTCAGTGCCGGATGGTCTTACCAAGATCCGGCCGTTTCCATTCATTTCTCCTTCAACCGTTTCAATCACATGTTTTACTTTTTCATTTTCAGTGACATGATGTTTATCCGTTACTTTCACATTTACTAATAGCTGAGGGAATTTTCTCATTTCGCCTGCCAGCTCGGAGATCGGTTTGCCTGTTAATTTCATGATATTGACTAATTGCAAGGCTGTTAACAGACCATCTCCTGTCGTGTTATGTTCTAAGAAAATAATATGCCCGGATTGTTCTCCGCCTAAATTATAGTCATTTTTCTTCATTTCTTCCACAACATAACGGTCGCCGACTGCCGTTTGCTTGCTATGTATGTCATTTGCTGCAAGAGCTTTGTAAAACCCAAGATTACTCATGATGGTTGAAACAACAGTATCTTGTTTTAAGCGTCCTTCTTCTTTTAAATGTTTGGCACATACAAACATAATTTGGTCGCCGTCAACGATATTGCCTTTCTCATCAATGGCAATGAGGCGGTCACCATCTCCATCAAAAGCAAGACCGATATCTGCTCCTTTTTCCTTCAAGAAAGCAGCTAAAGTCTCAGGGTGAGTAGATCCAACGCCAGCATTAATATTCAAGCCGTTAGGAGATGTCCCAATCGTAGATACATCTGCATCTAAATCAGCGAACAAATGTGTCGCTAATGAAGAAGTCGCACCATGCGCACAATCTAAGGCAACATGTATTCCAGTAAAGTCTTCATCAACTGTTTGTTTCAAGAATTGAATGTATTTTTGCCCGCCTTCAAAATAGTCATTAACTTGACCTAAATTTTCGCCAACAGGTCTTGGAAGAGTATCTGATTCTTGGTCCATCAAATCCTCAATTTCAAACTCCTGTTCATCTGACAGCTTGAAACCGTCTGGACCGAAAAATTTTATGCCATTATCTTGAACTGGATTGTGAGAGGCGGAAATCATGACACCCGCCTGAGCGCCAAGCACCTTTGTTAAATAGGAAACTCCAGGGGTCGAGATCACACCTAAACGCATGACTTCAGCACCAATCGACAACAACCCTGCTACCAGCGCACCCTCAAGCATATGGCCTGATACCCGTGTATCCCGGCCAATTAACACTTTTGGTCTCTCTTTATCCTTCGTTAACACATATCCGCCAAAACGGCCTACCTTAAATGCTAATTCAGGCGTTAATTCGCTATTTGCTACTCCTCGTACTCCGTCTGTTCCAAAATACTTGCCCATAAAAAATCGCTCCTTTTATTGTATCCTCATGAAGATTGTGAAGAAATTTTTACTTTAACTTCGTCATTTGGTAAAGACCAAGTTACATTCTGGGGTCCATTGACTTCGATTGGTACGTTATGTTCTCCATCGCCTAAATCTGCTAAATTAACAAACAGCTCAATATCAGATGCGTCTAATTCATCTATAACACTTGGTGCACCTGCTACATTTAGATCAACCGTTTGTATGGCTGGCTCAACAAATTCAAGATCCTTTTCTTCACCTAGGCCAATTGTTTGAATTGGCACTTCTTGTATGACCTTTTCCTTGTCTTCATCTACATCTATATTAATTTCTAATTTTTTAGGTGAGACCGCCTTTGCCCCATCAGGAACAGGAACATCCACCTTTAGAACAGTATCTTCCTTAATTTTGCTTAAATCCACCTCAACCCCATCGATAAACTCCAACTGATCAATTACATCTTGAGGACCGTAAACAGTCACTTCATTAGGGTTCGGTTCTATACTCGAAATGCTTAGTCCTTCAGGGAGCTCCCCTTTTCGTGCAATTTTAAAAGGAACTGATTTGCTCGGACTAGTAATCGGTACCGTTACATCTACTACGGTAGGATCTATTTCAAGCGGGAGGATATTTCCATCTCTATCATAGACCGTTACTTTGGATTCCTCTTTGACAGTTTCTTCGGCATCCTGAAGATTAACCCGGGCTTTTAAAGTCGATATTTTCTCAATAACTTCCCTCGCACCCGTCACCCTTACAACATTTGGCTGCACAATTGGCTGATCCGTAGTATATCCTTCTTTCATTTTACTTTGGTTAATAAAGTCAACCTCTACAGGGAAATCTCTTGTCACTTTCTCTTGAACGGAAACAGTCACCACAGAAGGGTTTATTGAAACATCCAAATCTTCTGCAACGTTTTTATGTCTTAATTCTATCCTGTGGGTTCCTTGATTTAATTCGGTTAATTCAGCAAAGATCTCAAAATCCTTTAATTGTCTAGCTTTTACCAATGAGTTTGTTGGTCCTTCAAGAGTTACATTCACTGTTTCCGGGACCCCTGTTACGACCAGATTTTCCTGATCAAAGTACGTTCTGACAGGAATATCAGTCAATGTCGCTGTATCAGTCGATGCCGTAGGGAACAGCGGACTTACAGGCGGCTGTTTAGGAGATGTCGGGTTGTCAATATTAACGGACAAGTAGAGCATGAGTGCCAGCAATAATGCAATGATTTTCATCACCCAATGATTGTTCATCAATTTATCCATTTTTCTTCCCCCTCCATTGCCAACGGTTTGAGGAAGTATCCTTTATACTGCTTTCCACATTAGAGGTTAACATTTCTCTTAATGTTTCCTCCGTTAATTCTCGGTGCAGTTCTCCGTTCCTAGCAACGGATACAGCTCCCGTTTCTTCAGAAACAATGATCGTAATGCTGTCTGTTACTTCACTAATCCCTACAGCAGCACGGTGTCTTGTTCCTAATTCCTTCGAGATAAACGGACTTTCTGATAACGGTAAATAACAACCGGCAGCAGCTATCGTATTCTTTTGCAGGATAACAGCCCCATCATGAAGCGGTGTGTTCGGTATGAATACATTAATAAGCAACTCAGATGAAATTTCAGCATTCATCGGAATACCAGTCTCTATGTAATCCCCCATACCAGTTTCTCTTTCAATTGTAACTAAGGCTCCTATTCGCCGTTTAGCCATATAATTGGTTGCTTTCACAACTGCCTCTACAACCTTCATATGCTCCTCTTCTTCAGGAATTGCATTTCTTGAGAAAAGTCGGCCTCTCCCTAACTGCTCAAGTGCTCTTCTAAGCTCCGGCTGAAAGATGATAATAATCGCCAAGAAACCCCATGTTAACGCTTGGTCCATTAACCACTGTAACGTGCTTAAGCCTAAATACTGGCTAAGAATACGGACAAGAACGATTACTGTAATCCCTTTTAATAACTGGACCGCTTTCGTTCCACGTATGACCATAATCAATTTATATATAACGAACCAAACCAGGAGAATGTCAACAGCGTTGCCGAGGTATTGTAAGATAGGTAGATCCTCAAAGGCCATTCTCGTTTCCTCCAAAGTATTAGTCATATTTAATTTGTCAACAACTTCAATAGTATATCATATAATTGCCCAATCCATATACTCTGACATTAAATCGCAGGTAAAACGGTTAAGTAGCACTAGGGTACCAGGCACCTATGGTTCCTGGTACCCTTAAAGCCGTTAACAAAAAGGTCACCGGGGGGTGACCTTTTTCCCTTTAGTGCTTATTCTTTTTGAAATACATTAACGACTTCTTCTGAGAAGCTGCGAATATGGTACCAAAGCCATTCGAACAATTCATCTACTTCTTCTATATCTCCTGTTACCTCTCCAGCTGAAGCAAGGTATTGGTCTCCATTGACGACCGTAACATCACCCTTGACTTTCCCGTTGACGACCGTGACATCACCCTTAACTTTTCCGTCAATTCTCAGATCTCCATTCTTCACTAGAACGTCCCCTTCAACAACCACACCTTCAGGGACTGTAACCACATTGTTTTCCACAACAAGGTTAGGCTGTTTTGACACGCTAAATTGATGGTCTTCATTCCAAGCAGACACTAGGCTTCCTGCCATAAGCAATAGAAAAAGAGATGCTGCAACAAGTAACGGATGGCCCTTAAACCAGCGGTTAATGGAAACTGTCTTTTTTTCCTTTGGCAATCGATTCATCACAGCATTCGTAAAGTCATTTGGTGCCATTATATGTGAAGTGCTTTGAACCAAAGCAATCGACTTTTCTAAATCATGGTAATGCTGATAACACTGTTTACAAGATTTAAGATGTTCCTTTAAGAGGAGTTCATCTTGCTGACCGATTTCTCCATCCAAATGTTCATGAATGAGTTGAGCAATGTTCTTAGGACAGCTCATTTTATCACCCCTATAATCCCCTTAATTGTTTTCTTAACGCTTCTCTCCCTCGATGGATCCGGGTCTTAACTGTTCCAACAGGAATGTTAAGAATTTCACTGATCTCAATCAACGAGAGCTCGTCTATATACTTTAATACGATGACTGACCGATATTTATCGGGGAGCTTCAAAATTTCTTTTTGAATCGTTTCCTGAAGCTCCATAGAAACCACTTCGTCCTCAGGCAATGCAACATCAGCAGCAACTTGGGAATACATAGTTAACCCTTCTGTTCCTGCCACTTCTGCATCCAAATAATAATCTGGCTTTTTCTTTCGTATCCGGTCAATCGTTAAGTTTGTAGCTATACGGTATAACCAGGTTGAAAACTTTCTGTTAATATCGTAGCTGTTTATATTCACATAAGCCCTAATAAAGGCTTCCTGTGCGATATCCTCTGCTTCATGAGAGTTCCCCAGCATTCTATAGCAAAGCTGGTAGATCTTGTCCTTGTATAAATCTACTATTTCTGCGAATGCATTTTGATCGCCTTTTCTAACTTGTTTAATTCTATTTTTTATAATTGTCTCCATTTCATCTTCCCTCTGCCTTCGCGGGTCTTCTATACTACGAATAAGCGCTGTAAAGGTTTCAAAATTTTGTACAAATAATATTTTAACAAATATTAGGAATCTTGTAGATGGGAAATATTAAATATTGTCATTTCTTTTTAAAAAGGTGTGATCATCATGGATAAAACAATTATAAAAAAGCTGCACGTCATAGAAAAAGAAAATAACATTAGAATTCTCTTTGCGTGCGAGTCAGGCAGCAGATCATGGGGCTATTCTTCCCAAAATTCCGATTATGACATAAGATTACTCTACACTCATCCAATGGAATGGTACTTATCAATTGAAAACCAAAAAGATGTAATGGAATGGAGTGTAAATCAGCTTGATATAACAGGCTGGGACTTAAAAAAGGCATTGCAATTATGCTTAAAATCAAATCCCTCTCTATATGAATGGCTTTTTTCAGGTGTTGTCTACCTTGAGGAAGCATCCACTGTTCAAACTTTAAGAGAGCTTGTAAACACTTATTACACCTTATCAACATTATTTTATCATTATTTTAAAATGAGCAAACGAAATTATCTCCATTTCCAGCAAACTAACCATAAATCGATAAAAAGCCGTTTATCGATTCTACGCCCTCTGCTGACTTGTCTTTTTTTAATGGAAAAACAACAATTACCTCCTGTTTCTATCCATTCTCTTGTGAAGGAAACCGATCCAGATATAAATGAAATTATTTTATCTCTCATCCATAAGAAAAAGAACAGTGACCATAATCTAGATGAAAGTATGGACCAAAAGCTCACGAATTTTATCAATCAATCATTTGTCCAATTGGAAAAATATAAACCTTTATCAAAGCAAAAGAAAGCATCATTCCAAGCAGAATTAGATTTCTTATTTTTAAGAACTTTGAAAAATGAAAAAGAGGCACGCTCTTTTATTAATAGAAATAATGATTACAATAGGCTCGATTAACAAAGTCTATCTTATTTATAAGGGAAAATAAAAGGATACATAAGGGAGACAGAGATCTCCTTTATGTATCCTTTTTTAGTACAACATATACAATAAAGATTTCTTGTAAAACTAAACATCCGTTACTGATACTCCCACAGCTCAAGCAGTGGGGTTCCGAATCCATTCCTTTCATCCGACCGGCAGCCACAGTTCATACAAAATAGTATGCTCGGCATTTAGGGTTGAACAGGATACTGAGACCATTTTCTTCAGAACGTTCACGGCCAAAGCAACCTCTGTTGCCATTGCGACCGCATCTTTTGGCTCTCGCAAGCCCGGTTGTATCAAACCGCCTATTTTAAATCAATGAATGATGATTCCTGAATTAAGGATCCCCTTTTTTTGTTTCAAAATCTGTTGAATCTCTTGATCGTGTAAGTTTTTAAATAAAGGAAAGGTTTCATGACAACGTTTTTGGTTTGCTTTTGTTCCTTCTGAATTGGAGTTCATTAATAAGAAGGCAGAATATAAATCCCGCTGAATTTTCGTGGTGTTATCGATGATATGCCATCGCTCCGACAACGGTTTTTTCATGTAGTCATTTCTAATATGACAATATTGACTGGCTTTGAATGTTTGGGTATTTATTTTGATAAACGTTCCTCCGTATTGTTTCACCTTTTTTTCCAAAATGGAGAGAAACATGGCTGGGGCGCGATGACCTAAAGTTTTTCCAAATCGTTTTTTGCGTTTATATTGACCTGTTCTCTCCGAAACTTCCGTTTCCTTTTTCCGTTTCTGAAGGGCTTTATAGTTCATTGTTTCGGTATAAAATGTATTGCCTAACATTAATAAGTGATTCGCTAACGATCTATGAGACAGCTTTCGAATGGCGGCTTGTTTCCGATGCATTTCTTTTAATTGAGAACGGAGCTTTTGATACCGATTGGAGAATATCCACGGTTGATGGCCTTTTTTGATGGTTCCGTCAGAATGATAGTGATTTGGGTTTGTTGCCCGTTTTGAACGATCCATTTTCCGTTGTATTCTTAGGATTTCATTTGAAATCTGCTTGACTTGTTCAGCCAAATTAACCAATGCAACTTTCGTTAAAGAAACAACTGCTAAAGTTGAAGTTCCAATATCCAAACCGACCTTTCCTTTTCCCAATTTTCGTTTCTTTGAAGGGGGATAACCAGCGATGACAAGGTTGGCAAAATACCGGATACGGCCGCGAATTTCCTTTTTCACTATCCGAACATATTTCACTCGATAGAGATCAGTCAGAGTTTTTGTTTCCCCATTTGTGTGAACCTTATAAGAAAACGACATTTTTTTCTCTATATTTTGTACCACTTCTGATACATAGGTATCTTTCTCTTTTATGAGTAAAGGTGTAGAGAGTTCTTTATAAACGATGTGCCTGTCGACATATCTCCAGCCCGTTGTATTGGTTTTTCCTTCAAAGCTATCCATCTCACCCTTACGGATAAAACGAACCTTTTTTGATTGACCGAATACCTTTTTCTGAAATGCTGACCACGCTCTAGAAGCTATCTTCTGAGCAACAGCCGAATTGACTTTGTTTCCAAAGTGGCTGCGAATCGGTTTCACCCATTCGTGAGAAGCATATTCGGTTAATTGAACGTTTTCTCTTCGTTTTTTTAATTCAAGTTGAATCTTTTTCTTTTCGTCCTGAAGAAATTTGTTTTCTTTATCGCTCTTCAGTTTTTTAGAAACCCCTTTATAGTGACGGATCAACTTTTTATAGTGTTTTTCTCGTTTCATTTGGGCTTCTCTCTTTAAATAAGTACCTAGAACGGTATTGTACATGACCCTGCATATTTCTAATTCATCTGAAGCTAGACAAAGCATCAAAGGATTTTCAGCTAATTCCAAAGACAAGACAAAACTGGGTGAAGTCGTTTTTGCCATCGCAGTCTCTCCTTAATACGAACATATGTTTCTTTTATTATACTATCATGTTAAGGAAGAGACAAGAATGGGCACTCTATTTCATTTTTTTATTTAATAATCGAATTCATCCCACAGCTGAAGCAGTTGGCTTTCTTCGACTCGCTCTGTAATCTTTCTTTTTGATGAAATCCAGCATGGTGTAAGTTGAACAAAAGTTTTCGGAACTGGTGTATATAGACTTGTCTTTTACTGGTATTTCTTTTTCATCCAGGAGATTGTTTCCTGAATGCCTTGTCTATAAGAAGTATGGGGCAATGGCTTAATTTCTTTTTCATACTTTTCCCCGCACAGTAAGACTGGACTTTCTGTTAAATACATCATTTCCACCACTTCCTTCATAAAGGGAGAAAAAATCCCAATAAACCGAATCATATTTTTCGATACTACCCTAACCGCCTTTTTGTATCCTGTTATTTCTCGTAAAATGGCAATTAGCTCTTCTCCTGTAATTGGACTTATGGAAGGTATGTTCCAATTTTGATTATAAGTATCTTGGCGAAGTGCTAATTCAACCATAGCTTTTGCACCATCATTGGTATAAATGAATTCTCTGGCTACTTTGGTACTCCCTATAAAATTTGCTTTTTTATTTTGCACCACACTTTTAAGAGTTTCATTAAGAATTGTGTTTTCAGCATTTGGTCCATATAAATCAGGCATATGGACAATTAGCGTTGGTACATTACTTTCTTTCAGTCTGGTTTCCATTGCTAATCTAATTTTTCCTTTTTTAGTGTGCGGTTCCTTCTTAGTATCCTCTGTCACAATTTTCTTAGCTTGCATTCCATAAGCGTATATATTATCGACAAGAGCAATTTTGGCTCGCTGCGTTTTTGCAACTTCTAAAATATTATCTATACATTGTAGGTGCTTTTCACTCCACTCTTGATAAGGAAAACTTACCGCATGAAAAATGACATCCACACCTTTAGCTGCCTCATTCAGTTCTCTTTGATTTAATGCATCTCCTGAAAATATAGTAACATTGGGCATATTACTGTAAAGATGTTCTAACTTTTCTTTTCCTCTAGAGAAGGCAACAACCTCTACACCTCTAGATACTAATTCACCAACTAAGGCATAGCCCATTCCGCCGGATGCTCCTGCTACTAATGCTTTTTTCATTCCAATCTTCCTCCTTTTATTTAACCACCGGTCAATTAGATTTAAAAATTTTGCTCTAAATCAATTAAACAGACTTAGAGCGTTCTAAATTAGTGAGAGATTTGACTAAAAAATCGACATGTAAATAAGCAGCGTCTTTTGCTTCTTCAAAACTATTAAAATATCCTCGATAATGTGAGACAAAGCCATGCAGTGCTATAAACGCGGAATAAATGTCACTAATTAATAATTTATTCATCGACAAAGATTGAACAGACCGAGCGAAATGTTGATAACTAAGATTAGCCGCCTCTTGAGATAACGCATCCACCTCTGTATTTCTTATCATAAACATAATTTCATACTGACTTTGATGATTTAATCCGAATTCTATAAAACGGAGAAACACATTTTTAAGTTTTGTATGATTATCACCGGAATCATTGACAATTTCCTCTATCAGCTTATTCAAAGTCAAAAAATATTCTTCTATAATGGCATAAAATAATTCAGCTTTATTATTAAAATGATAATAAAGTGCACCATGACTACAACCAAGTTGTTTAGCAATGCTGCGCATAGATACTTGATGAAAGTCTTTTTCAACAAATTGAGTACGTGCTTCATTTTTTATCATTTCTTTAGTAAGTTCTTGAGAAGATGGTTTACGGGGTGACATAGCCTCCTCCTTCAATTAACCACTGGTTAATTATTAGTTTAATCTAACAAAATCAATAATGCAAGAACTAATAACATTTATTGGTTAAGTATATCTTCCATTATTTTTTTGAGCTTGCTTCGTTCATGAAAAAAGTATCGAAGAAGAGCTTGAAATTTTGAGGGATTTTCTGTTTTTTTATCATTTTATCCCTCTCGATTGAGTTTCATGAAAGGATGCCTTCATTCTTAAGAAGAATTTGTTAAAAAAATGACGCGATGTTAAACTGAAAGCGGGTTATCTTCGAAAATGAACCCACTATCTTCGAAATTTTCATTATATCTTCGAAAACAGCACAATTATCTGCGAAATTTCCTATTTATCGATTATTCGACAAAATTCGCCATTTTCCAGCTTCGTTCATTACCGGTGAGGGGTCACAACAATTTACCTTTAATAATTTTCTCTATGATTTTCATTCAAAGGTCTTATAAAAAAAGTACACCACTATATTTTAATGATGTACCAATAATTATATAATGTCAGATATACAATTTTGTTATTGTCATATTAAGGTCAATAATCATTAACTGCTATCTAATGTAAAAAGCAGCCTCTTTTTCTTACAGCAGCTTTTCTCCGAACAACGACCCCATTAAAGCTACAGCTACTGTTGCTGTTTGGTTTTTTTCATCAAGTATCGGATTTACCTCTACAAATTCAGCAGAGGTTATAAGATTCGACTCAGCAAGCATTTCCATCGCTAAATGACTTTCCCGATAGCTGATACCGCCAATAACTGGTGTGCCTACTCCAGGTGCATCATGCGGGTCAATACCATCTAAATCAAGAGACAAATGGACTCCATCTGTTCTGTCTTTTAAGTATCCAATTGATTCTTCCATAACCTTTGTCATTCCTAAACGATCAACCTCATGCATCGTGTACACCTTAATCCCCAGCTCTTTAATAAGCTCTCGTTCGCCTGTATCTAATGAACGGGCACCTATAATCACCACATTTTCCGGTTTAATTTTCGGCTGCTCCCCATAGATTGAAGTCAGAGATTTATCACCAATTCCTAAACTAACCGCAAGCGGCATGCCATGGATATTTCCTGACGGAGATGTTTCTTCTGTATTTAAATCTCCATGGGCATCATACCAGATAACACCCAAATTTTTATAATGCTTTGCCACCCCTGCCAACGTCCCAATAGCAATACTATGATCTCCACCTAATACAAGTGGAAATGAACCCTCTGTAATGACCGTATCAACCTTCTCGGCAAGCTTCATACTGCCCTCCGATACCGCTTTCAAGTTTCTCAAGCCTGTTGTGTGCTCTTCAGAAAAACGAGCAGGCCTGCCTATTTCAATATCCCCTAAATCATCTATTTGAATATTTAAAGCTTCTAATCTCTCAATAACTCCAGCATAGCGAATAGCACTTGGTCCCATATCTACACCTCTTCGCAGCTGACCTAGATCCATCGGAACCCCGATAATCGAAATTTTCTCCATATTAAGACCTCCCTTTCCTTCTCTCTTTATTTTACAGACTAGTAGCCTCATGACTCAACTCGGCAAATCTGTGTATATATATACGGGAAATTTATCTTAAAAAGGAGAGTAATCATTTTTTTGGTAATTATAATTGTCGTTAAATGGATTAATTAAAGTTACCATTGTACCTTTCGTTAAACAGTAGCTTTTATTATAATATCCTTGAGTAATTGGAATATTTTGTGTCACTACGTTTTACTTTATAAAGAATAGACAAAATAATTGTTCAATTTAAAAAAAGGGTTATTACCCTTGTATAATGGCGTTATCCATGGGTATAAGCTGGTAAAAAGCATCTCAGAAAAGTTCCTAATCGCCGATGGAACCATCTCCCCTTTACTTAGGAGGTTAACAAAAGAAGAGTATGTTGAGCACTTTAGAATGCCAATTAAACGCGGAAAATCTGAAGAGGAGATTACAACATATTAGGATAGCCTGAACTTTTTGCGAGTGAGTGTATCACCAATTTTCATTTAGAAAAACAGAAGAAACAAAATCTGCATCAAATCTAGTACGTGCGTTTACATAGCAATTGGCTTAGCATTCTTCATTTTGATTTTTCTATAGGTTCTGCCTGTGGGAAGCAATAGGTCTTCTTTCCTTATGCATGTTTTATTTGCGTTTATTATTACACCGCTTGCAGCTTTCGCATCCTTACTTTATTTAGAAAATACGAATGAGTTTTTATTAAACCTTTTTATAACAATTGGCCTGGCGGGTTTGGGGTTATTAATCGGTGTTGGAACGACTAAAATATCTAGATTATTTTTCAAATGGAAGACTCATTATATCAGATCAAACCTCAATTATATTAAGGGTGAATCTGGTCAAAATCTGCAATTCTTGGGGGATGGAAGATGAAAAAATATTTAAAGGTCGGTTTGTTACTATTATTTATAGGGATTGTCGGAACAACAGCGCTTTTATTATTAGGAGTAAGAGCTGAAAATCAAAAGGTCATGGAAAAGCGGACATTCGAGGGGGAACATTTAAAAAACATGACTGTGAGAGCCAATTACGCAGAGGTACTCCTTCATATCTCTGAAGATGACAAGGTTCGGACAGAGCTTAAAGGTACAACTGGCAAAGGGTTAAAAACTGAGTACCATACAATTGAGGACAAAGAAAACCTTGAAATCACCCTGGAACAAAAAAATAAAACTTTCCTTAATTTCGACTTTAATATGTTAAAGGATGATATCGCTCTTCATATCTACCTGCCGAAAAAAACTTATGACTTAATCGATATTCGTACAAATGTGGGGGATATTTCTTCTGAACTAAAGCTGGAAGCAAAACGGGCAAAATTAATAACGAATATGGGGGAAGTAAAACTAAAAGGGTTTCAAGGCGAAGAATTTATTAGTGAAACGACCATAGGAGATGTAACCCTTCATGATTTAGATTCTCCATTTAATATTAAGACAGCAGAGGGAAGTGTATCACTCCAGCTAAATGAAATTAACGATCAAAATAAAATCAAAACAACTTTAGGCGAGGTTGATGTTGAAATGAAAAATGAACCTGCAGGTGTCAATCTTGATATCTCCACACAAATGGGGGAAATTCAAACAGACTTACCTGTTACAACAGAGGGCAGCCAAAGTTCAGATACCCTCGGTAAAGAATTAAAAGGATTTTACGGAGATAATGCTAATAATAACCCTAATCTAAGTATTAAAACAGAAATGGGGGATATTACATTAAATAAATAGGTTCTCTTTCACTACAACATTGATAGCTCAATGTGGGTCTCTCTTTGCAAAAGAGGATTTGATCTGAATAATTGTACCGTAGTGGGAATATTTGCACCGTTATCTATTAACAAATTTCTGCTTGGCCCGAACCACTCTAGAAAATGTGATGTCGGCCGAAAGAAGCAAACATGTAATATTAAGCCGGATTCCTTTTTCAATAATCCGGTTTTTTGATGGTTAAGGAAGGTTAGACAATAAAAAAATAGTTTTGCATATCATCCATTTCTGTCTTTATTAAATTTTAACTTTTCCAATCTAAGATGATAGCCGGTAGAACCTATAATTTAAACTTTGAGGAATATAGATCCTAAATAAAAAAACCTTAACCACAATTTCCAGAGGTTAAGGTTAAAATTTTATATGTATGGTGGAGCCTAGCGGGATCGAACCGCTGACCTCCTGCGTGCAAGGCAGGCGCTCTCCCAGCTGAGCTAAGGCCCCGGGTGGAGCGGAAGACGGGATTCGAACCCGCGACCCCCACCTTGGCAAGGTGGTGTTCTACCACTGAACTACTTCCGCTTATTTTAATTCGTATGGTGCGGGTGAAGGGACTTGAACCCCCACGTCATAAAGACACTAGATCCTAAGTCTAGCGCGTCTGCCAATTCCGCCACACCCGCTTATTAGATGTCAGAGATCAGATGCGAGAGGTCTGAAATATATGCATCGCTTCAAAGCAATGCTTTAATCCGACTTCTGACTTCCGATTTCTCACTTCTAGAATGGTGAGCCATGAAGGACTCGAACCTTCGACCCTCTGATTAAAAGTCAGATGCTCTACCAACTGAGCTAATGGCTCATTTAAAAATGTTGAATTAAAAATGGCTGGGCTAGCTGGATTCGAACCAACGCATGACGGAGTCAAAGTCCGTTGCCTTACCGCTTGGCTATAGCCCATTAAATAAATATCTTAAGTTCATATTTTGAAATATCGTCAACAATAAATTGAGTACAAATTATGTATCAACAATACCTTTAGACAATAGATTACATACCATCCCAATAACAAGTAGGATACCCTGAAACCTCTGTAAATAAACAAAAGATAAACTCCCATTTACACTTTTGTTAAATGAGTTTATCTAATAGTTAGCTTATAGAATGGTGGAGGGGGGCAGATTCGAACTGCCGAACCCGAAGGAGCGGATTTACAGTCCGCCGCGTTTAGCCACTTCGCTACCCCTCCACAAAACTTCTGGTGCCGGCAAGAGGACTTGAACCCCCAACCTACTGATTACAAGTCAGTTGCTCTACCAATTGAGCTACACCGGCAATCTGGATGTGAGATGTCAGATGTGTGAGGTCAGATTTTCTAAACATCAGAACTTAGAACTTCATTGAATCCTTTATTCCGAATTCTGACTTCTCATCTCTCGTTTTTATTATGGTGGAGGATGACGGGATCGAACCGCCGACCCTCTGCTTGTAAGGCAGATGCTCTCCCAGCTGAGCTAATCCTCCGTAGCACTGAACGTGCAATTGCATGTGTGCGACAAGTACATCGCGAATTACTTGGTGACCCGTACGGGATTCGAACCCGTGTTACCGCCGTGAAAGGGCGGTGTCTTAACCGCTTGACCAACGGGCCAAATCTAATTTTATACATTAAGCTTCCAACCGGGCTCGAACCGGTGACCTCTTCCTTACCATGGAAGCACTCTACCAACTGAGCTATGGAAGCATGGCTCCGCAGGCAGGATTCGAACCTGCGACCGATCGGTTAACAGCCGATAGCTCTACCACTGAGCTACTGCGGAATCATACAAAAAAACCTGGCGACGTCCTACTCTCACAAGGGGAAGCCCCTCACTACCATTGGCGCTGAAGAGCTTAACTTCCGTGTTCGGCATGGGAACGGGTGTGACCTCTTCGCCATCATCACCAGATAAATGTTTGAGAATGTTCTCTCAAAACTAGACTAGCACAGGATGTGCTGGCTTCTGCGTTTGTCACAGGACGTGACAGTCTCTAGCAGAAGATCCTTTGAAAGACATGTTCTCTCAAAACTAGATAACGTCTTCACCAAGTTCGCTTTTCACCGAGTAACGCGGTTAAAAATTGTGGTTAAGTCCTCGATCGATTAGTATTCGTCAGCTCCACATGTCACCATGCTTCCACCTCGAA
>NZ_JACXAI010000032.1 GCF_014773385.1 Metabacillus arenae
TATCCATTATAAAGGACTTTTTCTTTGCACAAAATAATAAAATTGAACATTTTGAGTATTCTTAATAGTGAAAATTAATTAATGCAACACTAGTGAAACTTCTTAACTAATAAAAAAACCGTGACTGTTTAAAATGGTCACGGCTTTTTCCTATTTTGGAAGAATTGGATATTTAATTTTTACAGTTGTTCCCCAGCCTGGTTTACTCAATATTTGAAAGTGACTATTTGAGTCATACGTCAATTGGAGCCGTCTATAGGTATTCGATAAACCAATATGATTTGGATCGTTAGAGGAATCAATAATGTTTTTTTGAATGTCAGCTAAAGTGCTTTTATTCATACCTACCCCATTATCAGTTATTGATAAAACAATAAAATGATCCTTGCTTCGGATTTTAATCTTAATTAGTCCTTTTTCTTTTTTTGGAATTAACCCATGGCCAATACTATTTTCAATAATCGGCTGCAACAATAGTTTTAAAATACAATAATCATGGATTGTTTCTTCATAATCCCAAATGACATAGAATTTTTCTTTATATCTTACCTTCATTATTTCGAGATAATTTTTAGTATGATAGATTTCATCCTTTATACGAACTGTTTTACCTTCGATTCTAAGTGAATAATTCAGAATACCGGATAAGTTTTCAAGCATTGCAGTTGCTTCATTGGCTTTTCCGGTTAAACCGAATGTCTTCCAATAGATTGTTGCCAGCGTATTTGAGAGAAAATGAGGATTCATTTGACTTTGTAAGGCTAAAAGCTCAGCGGTTTGCAGCTCGAATTTCTTTTCTGTTAATTGATTTTTTAGCTGATTTTGCTCCACAAACGATTTAATAATATTTTCAATAATATAACGATATTCATCTTCTTTAAATGAAATATTTTGAGGGAGGGCAAAATCCCCCCTCTTGCCGGATTTGATGATCGAAATGATATTACTAACATGATTTATGTTTCTCTTTGTTAAATAAAAGATGATCACAACACCGATGAAAAAAGACAAAGATGCAAATAAAAAGGTTAATCTTTTTAACATAATCGGTACTTTGTAAAGACTTTTTGTTTGAGTAATAGAAATATATTTCCAGCCATGTGCTTCTGAGAATAGATGATTCGCTGAATATAAGGTGTCTTTATAAGTAAACTGAAATTCTGTATTGCTGCTGCTTTTAAGATTCTCAAGTTGAAGCTCTTTAAAAAGTTCAGCGTTTTGGTTTCCGAAGAGCAGGTTATTATTGCTGTCAAGGACCAAGATCGCTTGGTTTTCATACGTATTTAGGTTGTTAAGAATATTTTCAAAATAACTTTTATGAATATTAAGGGTTATAAGTCCTTGCGGTTCAATCGTATTTGACCAAAAAATATTACGATACAAAGTAATCACTTCCTCAGGGCTGCTGAAGGAGTATTCTTTAATCGAGCGATTTTGTACCCAAATCGTATGATTGGTATTATTCGTATTAAAATGTTCGTACCAATCCTTATCGAAAAAATGATTCAGCCGAACCATGCCTTTGTTTGAAGTTATAAATTGTTTGTTATCATTCTCATAATAAATGTAGATTGAGTGGATATAGGGCCTGGCTGTTGCTTGGGTGGTTAAATAGCTGGTTGTAAAGTTTAGATCAGAGCTTTGTTGGTAGTTAAAATTATTGGACCGTAGTAAATTTTTTAATGTTAAAATAATTTCTGAGTTGGTGCTGTAATCCAGATTTAAAGACTGCATTTCATTAAAGGCTAGATCAACATGCTGATCAATTTGTTTCAGGATATTGTTATTATTTATCGTAATGGCTTCTTTTACATGATTTTCCGAGATTGAGTATGCGAGTGCACCAAGTAAAGTTAACGGAATTAATAAGGGACACACAAAAAAGAGAACATTTTTTAGGAAAAATTTTTTACTCATATTTATCCACTTCGAAATTCTCTCGGACTTTTACCATGATATTTTTTAAACATTCTGGTGAAATTTTTTGCATTGCTATAACCGACCATTGTACTCACTTCATAAGTTTTATACCGATAATCTGATAGGAGCTCAGCAGCTTTTTCCATTTTAACCATGCTTACATAATCTGAAAAATTTTGTCCCGTTTTCTCTTTGAAATAAGTGCTGATGTAATTTGCACTCATATGAACCAGGCTTGCAACATCTTCAAGATTAACACTGTCATAATGCTCTTTTACATAAGCTTTTATAGTGGAAATAATATTATCACTATAAGTAAAAACCGTTTCTTCCTCACTATTCTTATTAGTCCTCTCTTGATCTAAATCTTTTTTCAGCCTGGTAAACAAAGTTTGAAGTTCCTCGTATTTACTGGGCTTTACAACATAATCATATACCCCAAAATTGATTGCTTTTTTAGCGTAATCAAATTCCCTGTATGCACTAAGAAAAACAATTTTTATTGGCAGTTCACGTTTTACAATTTCCTCCGCTAATTCTATTCCTGTCATCACCGGCATTCTAATATCACTAAATAGAACATCTACCGAGTTCGTATTAATAATATCTATGGCTTCTTTTCCATTTTGACATTCAAATGCGATCTCAAACCCCAATGTGTTCCATGGAAAATAGTTTATTAACCCGTACCGAATCTCATATTCATCATCAACAAGTAAAACTTTATACATGAAACTCCCTCCATTATAAAAAGTGGAATCATTAAGCGAAAAAAGTCACCCTATTTAAAGAGAAAAAGACACCTTCTTTTGAAAGCGCTTAATTACTGAGGTGTTTTAAAAGGTTAGGTCCCTATTTAATAGGTCCTTCTTTTTTTATGATAGAGAAAGAGAGTGTAAGTTCATTTTACTAAAGGGAGGGAAAAATAACAATTTTATTTTTTTGATAAACAATAAGATTCTGAATAGTCGATATATTAGTGAGGGGGAGGAATTTATGAGTTTAGTCAGGAGAGAAACTTCCGTCAATGCTTTCTTGAAAGTAAAAGAAAAGAAAGCGATGAAAAGAAAATACAATTATATGGGGTATGTGTTTATTTTACCTTGGCTAATAGGTCTTTTCCTATTCGAGCTTTATCCTTTAATTTATTCGTTTTATTTATCATTTACGGAGTATGATGTATTTAATCCTCCTAAATTTGTCGGTTTTGAGAATTACATTTATATGTTTACTAGAGACCCAGAATTTTATAATTCCTTAAAAGTAACGTTGATCTATGTTTTCATCGCTGTACCGTTAAAAGTAGTTTTCGCATTAATTGTAGCGCTCCTATTAAATTTAAATTTAAAAGGGATGAGCATATACAGGACCATTTTTTATCTGCCTTCCATATTAGGCGGAAGCGTAGCTGTAGCTATATTGTGGAGATTCCTATTTACTGAAAACGGTTTAATAAATGGAATTTTAAGCTTTTTAAATTTACCTACCGAGAATTGGCTCGGTAATCCAAATTTTTCATTGTTAACAATTAGTCTGCTTACAGTTTGGCAGTTTGGATCATCAATGGTTTTATTTCTAGCGGGGTTAAAGCAAGTCCCTAAGGATTTATATGAAGCGGCGAGGGTAGATGGTGCATCGAATTTAAGAGTGTTCTTTTCTGTAACTCTTCCAATCCTTACACCAATTGTTCTCTTCAACCTTGTCATGCAAACCATTAATGCTTTTCAAGAATTCACGGCAGCCTTTGTCATTACAAACGGAGGTCCTTTGAAATCCACATATTTATACGGAATCATGCTCTATGAAAATGCTTTTTCTTTTTTGAAGATGGGATATGCTTCAGCGCTGTCGTGGGTTTTATTTATCATCATTTTACTATTTACATCTTTACTGTTCCTTTCTTCTAAGCACTGGATTCATTATCAGGATGAGGAGTGAACCAAATGAAAAAAAGACAGAAGGTTATATTATATAGTTTTTTAACATTGTTTAGTTTGGTAATGTTTTACCCATTCCTACACATGCTGTCAGCCACATTTAAATCAAATGAAGAGATATTCTCAGGCATAGGGTTAATTCCGAATGAATTCTCATTTAGTGGATTTATTAATGGCTGGGCGGGGATGGGTGATAATACATTTGGTGTTTTTCTAATGAATTCTTTCAAATTGGTCATTCCCACGGTTATTTTTACGATTATATCAAGCGTTGTGGTTGCTTACGGTTTTGCGAGGTTCAACTTCCCGCTCAAAAAATTATTATTTACGATCATGCTTGCTACCTTAATGCTGCCGCAGGCCGTTGTCATTGTACCTCGGTATTTACTATTTAATAAGTTAGGCTGGCTTGATACGTACCTCCCTTTTTATATGCCGGCGATATTTGCAACCTTTCCATTTTTCACTTATATGTTAATTCAATTTATTAGAGGAATCCCTAAGGAATTGGATGAAGCGGCAACTCTTGATGGCTGCAATTCATTTACCATTTTAACGAGAATTCATTTGCCGCTATTAAAGCCTGCCATGTTTTCTGTAGGAATCTTTCAATTCATATGGGTATGGAATGACTTTTTTAATCCTTTAATTTATATAAATAGTGTGGATAAATACCCGCTTGCATTAGGACTGCGTCTATTCATGGATGCTGAAGGTTCAATAGTTTGGAATGAAGTAATGGCGATGTCTATAGTTACGATTATCCCTTGTGTGCTTCTCTTCTTCTTTGCTCAACGATATTTTGTTGAAGGCATTTCTTCTAGTGGATTGAAAGGATAGACAGATCATACAAATGAATTTATTGGAGGACTGGATTCTAAATGAGCCAAAAAACAGTAAACGATGTTCAAATAGCTTATATCGGCGGAGGGTCCCAAGGCTGGGCTTGGGGCTTGATGAGTGACCTTGCAATGGAGAAACAGATTTCGGGAAAGGTTAAATTGTATGATATTCATTATGATGCAGCTTATCAAAACGAGGTCATTGGAAATCAACTAAATGAACGAAGTGATGTTGTTGGAAAATGGAGATATGAAGCTGTAAGAAAGTTAGAGGATGCATTAGAGGGAGCAAATTTTGTCATTATTTCGATTCTTCCTGGAACATTTGAGGAAATGAAGTCAGATGTTCATCTGCCGGAAAAGTATGGTATCTATCAATCTGTTGGAGATACTGTAGGACCTGGAGGATTGATTAGAGCTCTGCGGACAATCCCTCTATTTGTAAAAATTGCCGAACACATACAAAAATACGCTCCAAAATCGTGGGTGATCAATTATACCAATCCAATGAGTCTATGTACGAGGGCTTTGTATCATACTTTCCCCGAAATAAAGGCAATTGGCTGCTGTCACGAGGTGTTTGGCACACAAAAGCTGCTTGCTCAGATGGTAGAGCTTCTGTGTGGGATTGAAAAGGTCAGTCGTGAAGAAATCGAAGTAAATGTATTAGGCATTAACCATTTTACATGGATAGATCAGGCATCATATACAGGAAAGGATTTACTTCCATTATATAGAGAGTTTGTTGATAAATATTATGAAACGGGATATGAAGGATCAGAAGAAGGACATTGGATGAACAATCATTTTGCATCGGCAGAAAGAGTAAAGTTTGATTTATTTAAAAGATTTAAAGTTATCGCAGCTGCGGGGGATCGGCATTTAGCTGAATTTATGCCGAATACGTGGTATTTGGAGAATCCTCAAAAAGTGAAGGAATGGAAATTTGGCTTAACTCCGGTACAATGGCGTATTGAAAATAAAAAAAGATTAGTAGAAAAAGGCTATCGCTTATCTAAGGGAGAAGAGTCATTTCAAATTGATCCTACCGGTGAAGAGGGTGTGGAAATAATAAAATCTTTACTCGGATTAAGGAAGATGATATCGAACGTGAATATTCCCAACACTGGTCAAATGAAAGATGTCCCGCTAGATTCGATCGTAGAAACAAATGCAATCGTTAGCTATAACAGCGTAAGGCCTGTTTTAGCAGGAAAGCTGCCTGCTCCTGTCCATAAAATGATTATCGAACATATTTATAATCAAGAGACTATTCTCCAGGCCGCTCTTACGAAGGATAAGGAAATAGCTTTACAAGCCTTTTTGCAAGACCCATTAGTTAGCAGCAATTCGCCAGAGCAGAATGCCGAGTTGTTTGAAGAGATGCTGTCTCATACAAAAAACTATCTTGAAGGGTGGAATATTCACCAAAAGGTTAATTAAAGACATATCCTAAATTAGGAAAAAAGTAATCATAAAGAGATCACTTTTATATGTATTCTGGGCTGCCGAAATCATTTCGGCAGCCTATTTTAAAATATATTTCACCCTGCCACAGATCTTGAAATTGTGGTATTTTTCGTGTAGTTACAATGGAAGGTTTAACTAATAATGTATCAAGTGAAAAAAAGTCTCGACTGTCCAATGTGTGGGTATTACTATAACAAGTTAAACGAAAAAAGGAAATATACCCAAAAATTCCAAAAAGGTTTTTAAGAATGATTCCGATGGGTATTAATTCACAAAAAAATTTAAAATTCTATTTACTAATAATAATTTACCTTTTATAATAGCTATAAATTACAATAATGTAATAAAATATAACATATCGCGATAAGATTTGTTTTTCCTAATTGTATGAACCACAGATCTAAACTCTTCTAAAAAAACCTACCTGAAATAACAGCTTTAATCAAAGAATTGCTTCATAGATTACTTTCACTATGCACTCCTATCACCTATACACATCGATCTATACACATTAATAATGTTACATAATGCATAACAAACACCTTACAACTTTTAACAAAATGTATAATGCAATCAGAAAAAGAAAAAAGTAAAATTAACTTAAACTTCTGATAATTCTGCATATTATATGTATACATATTTAGAAAATTGAGGTGTAGGTAACTAATAGATTAAGGCTTTACGAATTGACATTCAATCCAGCAATTTTTTGAAGACGGTAATAAAGAGCCATATAGTCATTTGCAGGATGGCTCTTTTAAATAATAAGGAGGTTTGCTTATGTCAGATAACGTAACAATTGGCCTTATTCAAGCTTCAAATGATGTAGATGGAAATCAACCAGTAGAGATTCACAAGCAAAAAGCAATTGAAAAACATATTAGCCTTATTAAGGAAGCGAAAGATAAAGGTGCACAAATAATCTGTTTACAAGAGATTTTTTATGGACCTTATTTTTGTTCTGAGCAAAACACAAAATGGTATGATGCAGCTGAAGAAATACCAAATGGTCCGACGACAAAACAATTTCAAGACTTAGCTAAAGAACTCGGTGTCGTAATTGTTTTGCCTATTTATGAGAGGGAAGGTATTGCAACCTACTATAATACGGCCGCAGTCATAGATGCGGATGGATCTTACTTAGGAAAATACCGTAAAACACATATTCCGCATGTAGGAGCAGGGGATCAAGGGTACGGATTCTGGGAGAAATTTTATTTTAAACCAGGGAACCTTGGATATCCAGTGTTTGACACAGCTTTTGCAAAAGTAGGGGTGTACATTTGCTATGACAGGCATTTTCCGGAAGGAGCCAGATTACTAGGATTAAAAGGTGCAGAAATTGTTTTAAATCCTTCTGCTACAGTTGCTGGAACCTCTGAATACTTATGGAAGCTCGAACAACCTGCGCATGCGGTTGCTAATGGATACTATGTTGGTGCGATTAACAGAGTTGGAACAGAGGGACCTTGGAATATGGGGGAATTTTACGGCCAATCTTATCTAGTAGATCCAAGAGGTAACTTTGTCACGATAGGAAGCCGGGATCGTGATGAAGTGATCGTTGGGGAAATGAATAAAAGACTAATTAGAGAGGTTCGTGATGCATGGCAATTTTACCGGGATCGAAGACCGGAAACCTATGAAGAAATGGTTTCATTACTATAAAGAATTATAGAAAGCTCCTTCATGAGGGGCCTAAGCAAAACAAAATCAAAGTCTAAAACTATTTTTCCTGCGAGAGCTTTACATAACAATTTGTATTGAAGCTCTTTTTTTATTATTTGGGTTATTTTTAGGTATGTAGTCTTTTATCATCTTCCCTTAAGGAGGTTTTTGATTTTGGGTAATGTAAATCCTTCAAGAATATCAATCGAAAACTTAAATGAAAATTTCCAGGAGGTAGATCCTGGATTAACGAGGCAGGAAGCAGTAGAAGAATCGAATCGCTGCCTCTATTGTTACGATGCTCCTTGTATCACCGCATGTCCAACTGGAATTGATATTCCATCATTCATCAAAAAAATTGCTTCTGGCAATGTAAAAGGATCGGCCAAGACTATTATGACAGCTAATCCCATTGGAGCCAGCTGTGCTCGCGTATGTCCAACCGAGGAATTATGTGAAGGAGCCTGTGTCCTTAACCATTCGACAAAACCAATCATGATCGGAAACCTGCAAAGATACGCAACAGACTGGGCCATCAAGAATGAGCAGCTGTTATTTGAACCAGGAAAGAGAAATGGTAAATCAGTTGCCATTATCGGTGGAGGACCTGCTGGTTTATCTGCTGCCAGGGAACTTGGGCTTTTAGGCTATAAGGTTACGATTTTTGAAGCTGAAAAGAAGGCGGGAGGACTTAACACATATGGGATTGTTTCCTTCAGGCTTCCTCAAGAAATTTCTTATTGGGAAGTGAAGCAAGTAGAGAGCCTGGATGTAGAAATTCGGACAAATACGAGGGTAGGCAACGATATATCGGCAGATGAAATTATGAATAGCTATGACTCGACCCTGCTGGCAATTGGAATGTCACATGTACCGGAATTAGGAATTCGTGGTGAGAATTTAGATGGAGTATTTGATGCTATCGAATTTGTTAAGGAAACAAAAACAAAACCGCTGTCGAATAAGTTTCTTGGAAAACGAGTAGTGGTGATAGGGGCTGGAAATACGGCTATTGATGGAGCCACTTGTTCCGTTCGCTTAGGTGCAGAAAATGTAAAGATCCTATACAGACGTACTGTAGAAGAAATGACAGCTTATGAGTTTGAATATGAATTCGCTAAGCAAGATGGGGTTGAATTTAGATGGCTTACTGCTCCAAAACAGATTATTGGAGATGATCAAGGATGCGTAACGGCTATCGTATGTATCAAAATGAAGTTAGGTGAACCTGGAGAAGATGGCCGCCGTCGTCCTGTCCCAATTGAAGGATCGGAATTCACTCTGAAAGTCGATGCTGTCATAAAAGCAATAGGTCAATCTAGATATATTGAGCTCATTGAACAATTTGGGTTAGAACATAATGGAGGAGTCGTAAAAATTGATCCGAAAACCTACCAAACATCAAATCAACAGGTGTTTGCGTGCGGGGATGTCATTTTTGGAAAAGGACAAGGAGAAGCAATGGTTGTATCTGCTGCACAGCAAGGAAAAGAGAGTGCACATGCCATTCATCAACTACTGTCCAATTCTATTGTCAAACCAGCATAAAGCTAATCCGAAAAGTTTTCAAGAGAGAAATAACAGGGAGGCAGGATGATGGCAAATTTACGAGTTAATTTAGCAGGAATTGAATCACCTAACCCATTTTGGTTAGCTTCTGCTCCTCCAACAAACTCAGGGTATCAAGTCCAGCGAGCATTTGAGGCTGGTTGGGGAGGGGCTGTTTGGAAGACATTAGGAGACCCGATCTTGAATGTTTCATCAAGATTTGCAGCAGTTAGCATTAACGGCCAAAAAGTAGCCGGATTTAACAATATCGAATTAATCACAGATCGTCCTTTAGAAGTGAATTTGAAGGAAATTTATGAAACGAAAAAGCGTTTCCCCAACCATGCAATCATCGCTTCGTTAATGGTTGAGCCGAAGCAGGAAAAATGGCAGGAGATTGTCAAAAAAGTAGAAAACGCGGGGATAGATGGTTTAGAGCTCAACTTTGGTTGTCCTCATGGAATGGCTGAAAGAGGAATGGGGTCGGCTTCAGGGCAGGTGCCAGAATTAGTTGAAAAACAAACGTATTGGGTAAAGGAAGCAGCGAATACCCCGGTGATCGTAAAGCTTACACCAAATATAACAGATATTACTGTAACGGCTGAAGCGGCTGCAAGAGGCGGGGCTGATGCGATTAGTATGATAAATACGATTAACAGTTTGGCAGGTGTTGATCTTGATACTTGGAACACGATTCCCCATGTGGCTGGAAAAGGAGCACATGGCGGTTACTGTGGTCCAGCTGTAAAACCAATTGCTCTTCATATGGTGGGAGAGTGTGCAAGAAATTCGAGAATAAATATCCCAATCTCCGGAATTGGCGGCATATCAAACTGGCAAAATGCTGTTGAATTTATGTTAATGGGCGCAACAGGCGTACAAGTGTGTACAGCGGCTATGCATCATGGTTTTAGAATTGTTGAGGACATGATTGAAGGATTAACGAACTATTTGGATGAAAAGGGAATTTCCTCTGCGATGGATTTGGTTGGAAAATCTGTTCCTAAATATTCTAATTGGGGTGACCTTGATCTCAACTATAACATCGTTGCTCGAATTAACAATGATGTATGTATTAATTGTAATAAATGCCATATTGCTTGTGAGGATACATCACACCAATGCATCGATATGTTGAAAGACGGAAGCGGAAATAGCATCTTAAAAGTAAGAGAAGAGGATTGTGTTGGTTGTAATTTATGTTCGATTGTTTGTCCAGTCGATGGTGCAATTGACATGGTAGAAATACCGAGTGAACTTCCGCCAATGACATGGAATGAACGCCAAGCAGCGCTCGGGGCAGCTACTTGCTCAGTGGATATTGTAAATAAATAAGTCGGAATATTTATTATAATTCGAAAATTAAAGCTGGAGGTATTAACATGAAAAAAGTGATAAAAAACGGAATCATTGTTACAGCAACGGATACCTATCATGCAGATGTATTCATTGAAAATGGAGTCATTAGCCAAATTGGAGAAAATCTTTCTATAGATGGGGCAGAAGCTATTGATGCAAAAGGATGTTATTTGTTCCCAGGTGGCATTGATCCACATACTCATTTGGAAATGCCGTTTGGCGGGACAGTAACGAAGGATGATTTTGAAACGGGTACAATTGCAGCAGCCTTTGGCGGTACAACAACTATCATTGATTTTTGCATGACAAATAAAGGGGAACCGCTGAAGGGCGCAATTGAAACGTGGCATGAAAAATCAAAGGGAAAAGCCGTCATTGATTACGGATTCCATCTTATGATTGGAGAAATGAACGATTCTGTATTAAACGAGCTTCCTTCCGTTATAGGCGACGAAGGTATTACATCCTTTAAAGTGTTCATGGCTTATAAGAACGTGCTCCAAGCAGACGATGAAACATTATTCCAAACATTAATCGCTGCAAAAAATCTTGGTGCACTTGTCATGGTTCATGCGGAAAATGGTGATGTGATCGATTATCTAACCAAAAAAGCCTTAACAGAAGGGAATACAGATCCGATCTACCATGCCTTAACAAGGCCGCCGGAAATTGAGGGGGAAGCAACTGGAAGAGCAGCGACCTTTACAGGTCTTGCAAATTCTCAGCTTTATGTCGTACATGTCTCCTGTGCAGATGCAGCTAGAAAGATTGCTGAGGCAAGAAATAGCGGCATCGACATATGGGGTGAAACCTGTCCGCAGTATTTAGTGCTAGATCAAACCTATCTAGAAAAACCAAATTTTGAAGGGGCAAAATATGTATGGTCACCACCTTTACGTGAAAAATGGAACCAAGAAGTGTTATGGAATGCACTAAAAACCGGACAGCTGCAAGCGGTAGGCTCTGATCAATGCTCTTTTGATTTTATTGGACAAAAGGATCTTGGGAAAGATGATTTTTCAAAAATTCCTAATGGGGGGCCGATCATTGAGGACCGAGTGAGTATTCTTTTCTCAGAAGGTGTAAAAAAAGGAAGAGTCACTTTAAATCAGTTTGTTGACATTATTTCAACAAAAGCTGCCAAATTGTTCGGGCTGTATCCAAAAAAAGGAACGATCGCGGTTGGGGTTGATGCTGACATTGTCATCTTTGATCCTTCAGTAGAAAGGACTATTTCAGCAGAAACTCACCATATGGCAGTAGATTATAATGCGTTTGAAGGCATGAAAGTTACAGGAGAACCTGTTTCTGTCTTATCCCGGGGAGAATTTGTCATCCGTGATAAAAAGTTTGTAGGCAAATTAGGTGCAGGGCAGTATTTAAAACGGGCCAAGTATGGAGAAAATCAACAAAATAATGAAAATAAAACACTAGTAATTTAAAAGGTTAACCTTTCAGAAGAGATTAATAGCTGAGGGAGGAGATCATTTGGATCCTTCCCATCAACTTTTGAGTTAGTTTTTGCTATTAAAAAAATGGAATTGGCGAATCGCCAATTCCTTCTAATTCCCACCTCCAACCTCTCACCTCAAGCGCTCAGACGTCTCTTAAAATCATCATTTTGTTTTAACAGCAACAAGCAACAATGCATGCGAAAACAGAAAAAAAATCAACAAAGGGGTGTTTTAATGAATAAGGGCGGCAATTATTTGAAGTCTCCAGATTTACTTCCAATTGCTCATAGCGACAGAAATATAGGGACTCTAGGGTTTGCAGTTATTTGGATAGGAATGGCAGTTGTTTTAGCTGCATTTGCCATTGGCGGGGCTGGGGTGCAAAGCTTACCCTTAGGATGGGTAATCGTTGCAACGATTATCGGATCTGTTGCAATTGGATTTTTCATGACCATTATCGGTGATATCGGGGTGGAGCATGGGCTTTCCTTTCCTGTTTATATGAGAGCTCCGTTTGGAACCATTGGTACTCATATTCCATCTTTGGTGCGTGGTATAACAGCAGCCTGTTGGTTTGGCCTTAATACGTTTTTCGGAGCAACGGCGATAAATGGAATCTTAAATTTACTATTTGATTTTGATGGCTGGTTCATTTGCTTCCTCTTATTTGCTACCTTACAATTAGTTAATACAGCACTTGGGATCAAGGCAATTGAACGGTTTGCCGATTTGGCTGCACCGATCATTATTCTAATATCTGCATGGATGTACATCTCCCTCTCTGATAGAGCAGCGGAGCAAGGGAAGGAAATTTGGACATGGGTGGAAAGCCCGGTAACAGGAGGTGCTGCGTTTACAGCATTTATGGTTGTAGTCATGAGCAATATGGGCTTTTGGGCAACGCTTGCAGCTGATATGCCATCTTTATCCAGGTTTTTTAAAGCACCAAAAAACGAGAGAAACTGGTTTAAGCGGAATAAATCGCAAATAGTCGGCAGTATCATCGTCATGCCATTGGTGAACACTTTTATAGTCGCCATTGGTGCTGTTTCTTATATTGCTGTTTCTAATAGCGACCCTGTTGTCGCCCTTCAAGAGGCTGCCAGTGGTTTTATCCTTGGAATTCTTTTATTAATGATTGTTCTTGCACAGTGGTCTACGAATACTTCAGCAAATGTCATTCCAGCGGCAACGATTTTCTCAAATGTAGGCGGTCCAAAGGTCCCTTTTTGGGTTGGTGTTATCGTTGCAGGAATCATAGGGATAATCGTTCAGCCATGGAGCTTATTTGGTATCATTGTGCCGGCACTGCTTGTAATTGGAGGTATTTTATCTGCCATTGTTGGAATTTTATTTACAGACTATTATTTGCTTCGGAAAAGACGAGTAAATGTTTACGAATTATATGAAGATAATGGCCAATTCAAATATTTGCATGGATTTAACATGGCTGGGATGATTGCTTGGGCTATTGGAGGTTTTGCAGCCTACCTGTTATCAGCCTATTCCTTTTTCGTTGGTTTTGGTGTAGGTGCTGTTGTTTACTATTTTTTAGCAAAATATTGGTGGTTTAAGAAATACAAACAAGCAGAGATCGAACACCCTAGTGATGAAAAATATTTGGGAATTACAGTCGGACGTGATTGGGGTATTGTTGACGAGGACGAAGCTGTAGTCGTACCTGAAACGGTAAATGAACAGATATAAGCCATCATTTGAAGGAGTGGGAGAAAATGTCGGAATACAATCAATTCTTGCAAGAGAGAGAGCGAATCGACTTTCTATTACAAAAGGGATACAAAATAAAAAATATTACAGAGAACCTAAGCGGTGCGTTTGTTGAATTTGAAAAAATTGAGGAACCTCACGAAGAAAATGAAACCTTACACATTTTAACTCCTGATGCACGAAAATACTTTTCTGTCGTTTTGATAAAACAACAAAGAGGTGGAATTATAAATTGAGGCATCGTACGGCGATAATATGACTCTCCTAATCAATGATTAATTCAGATAAGATTCTTAAGTTTAAGTTCTAAAAGGTAAATGGCGCCAATTTAACCTTTAACAAGACAATATCACTCTTGTCTAGACAATAATTTTTCTAATCGGCAAATAAAAATTCGCTTCCAGACAATAAATCTTCAGAATCGGAAAGTAAATATGGAGATAAGGCTCGAATAAGGGGAGTTTCAGACAATAAAACTTGCATGAAGACAATAATATAAGTGGACCTCTCACGTTAGCTCCAACCAGATCAATTAAAGGAGGATAGAATTGAGGTAATTAATTAGGCTGGTATTTAGTAATTTGATTACCAGCCTATTGTTTTAATATTCTAAAAAAATAGAAAATTCCCTTACAAACTCCATTTTAATCCCTATAATAGAAGTAATACTTAAATTCAATATTAGGGGAGCTTCTATCTTGAGATCTTATATAACTGTAAGAGACATTTTACAAAGAAAGCATTTTGAAAGGATCAAGGTAATAGCAGGCAATCAAGGGCTCACTCGTTTAGTGAAATGGGTTCATATTGTCGAAGTAACCAATATTCGTAATCTATTAAAAGGGCACGAATTAATCTTGTCAACTGGAGTTGCTTGGAAAGAGAAAGAAATATTCATTTCTTTGTTAGAGCAATTAATTGACTCTCAAGCAGCAGGACTATGCATTGAAATAGGCACATATACCTCTTCGATCCCTGAAGAAATAATTGATATTGCCAACAGGTCACAGTTTCCTATTATCCTATTTCTAAAAGAGGTGCCTTTTGTAGAAATAACCCAAGACATCCATGCCCTTTTAATTAATCGGCAATATCAAATGATTTCAAGCTTAGAGAGTTATTCACAAGTATTAAATAAAAAACTTCTAACCATCGAAAACTACGGCGAAATTCTTAAATATATTCAAGAATATTTACATATCCAGGTGATTATTTTATTTAACAGTAAAGAAATTCAATTTTTCCCGGAAGCAGCTGAATATGAACGAAAAGCACTATTAAATGTAATTGAGAGAAGTGAAAAGGTTTCATCAAGCAGCTCGATTGCTAGGATTCCTATTGATTTGCTAGGTGATAACTATGCAGAATTAATCATTATTTCTAATGACAGGTCTTTAACTGAATTTGATCAGCTCATTCTGGACAGAACGGCAACGGCTCTTGCCCAATTCTTTTTACGGGAACTATACGTAGCAGAAAAACGAAAAGTAGAAGAAACAGAGTGGATTTCCAGTTGGTTAGACGGTGATCAAAGTGAGGATTCGATCTCCGAGTATCTGTCTTTTCATATGCCTGCCATTAAGCCCAAAGGCGGTTTCGTATGCCTGTGTAAATTAGATTCCTTTGAGGAGTATTCAGATTTAGATTTAACCTATTTCAAGCTGTATTTCAGAGCAAATTTAGAGCAACGAGGCTTTTCTCTTTTTGCGATTGAGAAGAGAAATACCATCATATTTATCATTCTTAATGAAAGAAGTGTTAGTACTTGGAAAAATAGGATGAAAGAAGGGATTGAAGGTCTCTTAGGGTCTGAAGTAAAGATTGGAGAAAATAAATTAAATCCCTTAATAGGGGTGGGAAGGTATGTAGAAGATTTAGTAAATATACATTTTAGCTATCAAACGTCAATTGAAACGATTCGGATAAAAGATCGGCTATCCTCCACTCAAACTGAGAGTTATTTTTATGATGATTTACATATTTTTCGTTTAATCTCCCTATTAAATCGCCATTTAGACTTAAAAGAAATTGTTCTTGAATATCTAGAGCCCGTTATTATTTATGACAATAAGTATAATGGAAAGCTGTTGGAAACTTTAAAAACATATTTATCCTGCAATGGTTCAAAACAAGAGACAGCTGATCGCCTGCACATTGTTAGACAAACTCTTTATCACAGATTGCAAAAATTGGAGACATTACTTGGTCATGACTTTATGAACCATGAGAAAAGATTAGCGATTGAATTTATGATTTTGTCAAATGAATTTCTGATTTCTTCAAAGCATATCAAATAAAGGAGCATATTTATTATAAAGATCTTACATGAATTACTCTGATAATCTCCGCGGCTTACAATAGATCAAAATGTAGTATTAAGTCAAACAGTTATTTTACGAAATGTCTAATGAAAAGCGCCTCAAAATAAGTGATACTATATATGTGGGAATATTCTAATAATTTAGAAAAGGGAATGAGGAGGTTGCGTATTCATGACCGTGATCAAAGAAGAAACAGTTTTACTAAAGAACTATATTGATGGTGAATGGGTAGATGCACGGGGTACGGAAACTCTAGAGGTACCAAACCCGGCTACTGGTGAACTACTAGCGAGGGTTCCAATTTCCTCGAAGGAGGATGTAGATCTAGCTGTTAGCGCCGCTAAGACAGCATTTAAAGCTTGGAAATACACCCCTGTTCCAAAACGAGCGAGAATCCTCTATAAGTACCATCACTTATTATCAGAAAATCATGAGAAACTAGCAAAATTAGTTGTCAAAGAAAATGGTAAAGCATATAAAGAAGCCTATGGAGAAGTCCAAAGAGGAATTGAGTGTGTTGAATTTGCAGCAGGCGCTCCAACTCTAATGATGGGTGAAACCTTATCAAATATTGCAGAGGATATTGATTCTGAGATGTTCCGCTATCCCCATGGTGTAGTTGGCGGGATTACACCATTTAACTTTCCTATGATGGTCCCTTTATGGATGTTTCCTTTAGCAATTGCATGCGGGAATACATTTGTGTTAAAGCCTTCTGAACGCACTCCAATTTTAGCAAATGAACTTGCCCGATTATTTACACAAGCAGGTGCTCCAAATGGGGTCCTAAATATCGTCCATGGGGCTCACGATGTTGTGAATGGCCTGCTTGAACATGAAGATGTAAAAGCGATTTCGTTTGTTGGTTCGAAGCCGGTTGCAAAATATGTTTATGAGCGAGCTGCTGCCAATGGAAAACGAGTTCAAGCGCTATCTGGTGCAAAAAATCATCATATCGTGATGCCTGATGCTGATATAGAAAAGGCAGTCTCCCATATTATCAGCTCTTCTTTTGGAAGCGCCGGCCAGCGGTGTATGGCGTGTAGTGCAGTAGTTGTTGTCGGGAACGGGGACGAATTTGTTCACACATTAAAGCAGAGGGCAGACGATCTCATTATGGGAAACGGTCTTGATGAGGATGTCCTTCTAACTCCACTCATAAGAGACTCACATCGGACAAAAGTATTAGAGTGTATCGAAAAAGGTCTTGAAGAAGGAGCTTCATTAGTAAGGGATGGCCGAAAAGAAATCGATCAATTAAAAGAAGGAAATTTCTTAGGTCCAACTATATTTGATCACGTTAATCCGGACATGATGATTGCAAAAGACGAAATTTTCGCTCCAGTGCTTAGTTTATTACGTGCAAAGAATTTAGATGAGGCACTCGAATATATTCATAAGTCACGCTATGGCAATGGTGCGACGATTTATACAAAGGATGCAAAGGCTGTAAGGCAATTTAGAGAAGAAGCTGATGCAGGAATGTTAGGGATCAATGTCGGTGTGCCGGCCACAATGGCTTTCTTCCCATTCTCTGGCTGGAAGGATTCCTTCTATGGAGATCTTCATGTGAATGGTAAAGACGGAGTTAACTTCTATACCCGTAAAAAGATGATTACTTCTAGGTATGACTATTAGTTTCTTTATTGTTTCAGAAAGTTTCAAAAAGTTTAAGTAGATTAAATATTAGAGCATTAAAGTTAGTAATAGTTGTCCAGCTGCAGCGCCTAGCCCGCCTGAGGTCACCAGCGAATCTCCAAATAAAAGGAAAAACGCCTTTCTGTGAAGCTCGCCCGAATGCTTGCCGCCGAAGGATTAGCGCCCCTGAGCTTTTCGTTCTAATATAAGAATTTATATAGTATCTCATTATTGGCGGTTTAATAACAATATATGTAATCTGTACACTACTTAGTTTTGATGATTTATGTCGAATAATCGATATTTTGAGATTTTCGAAGATAAGTCTGCCGATTTCGTAGATAAATTTCAGATTTCGAAGATATAAGGGGAAAAATCGAAGATAAGTAAACGATCGGTGGGTGATCAAGAGCAAAAAGCTAGAAATCTTTTGAAATATGGCCAAAAAGAAAAGAGCACCCTAAAGAACTAGTTAAAGAGTATAGAAAAAAATCAGCTCTTTCGCTGATTTCATCAAATTCCACCTCCGACCTAACACCTTCAGAAAGAAGCGTAGCGCTTCTTACTAGGAGGCCTTTAAATAAATGTTTCGGTGGAATCTCCGATTACTGCTAGTCTCTCAGGCTGATATCTCACTTCAAGAGATACATTACTTTTGAAATGAGAAACTTTGTTGCACTGCATCAAACATGCGAAAATGCAAATTAAATAAAGCGGAGGAGAGAGAAGAATGACAGAGATAAGAGAGAATGAAGACTTACTTACAAAGGATAGAGATTATGTTTGGCATTCAATGAAGCCTTATAGTCCTGACACAACCATAATTGTGGAAAAAGCAGAAGGGTCCTGGGTGACAGATCATAATGGAAAGCGATATTTAGATGCAATGGCCGGGCTATGGTGCGTCAACGCAGGGTACGGCAGAACAGAACTTGCTGAGGCTGCCTATGAGCAGTTAAAAGAAATGGCATATTTTCCGCTTACCCAAAGTCATACGCCAGCGATTAAACTCGCAGAGAAATTAAATGAGATGCTGGGAGAAGAATATGTCATATTTTTTTCCAATAGCGGATCAGAAGCAAATGAAATGGCATTTAAGCTTGTGAGGCAGTATCATCAACAAAAAGGTGATCATGCTCGTTATAAGTTTATATCAAGGTATCGCGCCTATCATGGGAATTCAATGGGATCCCTTGCTGCTACCGGGCAAGCACAGCGTAAATATAAATATGAGCCGCTCGCTCCAGGATTCATCCACGTTGCACCGCCAGATTCTTACCGTTCTTCAGACAATAAAGACTGCATGCCCCATGAATTGCAATCAGTAAAAGATATTGACCGTGTAATGACATGGGAATTAAGTGAAACAATTGCTGGTGTCATCATGGAACCGATTATTACTGGCGGCGGTATCTTAGTTCCGCCTGATGGATACATGATGGGTGTAAAAGAAGCTTGCGAAAAGCACGGTGCCCTGCTGATTGTTGATGAAGTTATTTGTGGATTTGGCCGGACAGGAGAACCATTTGGTTTTATGAATTACCATGTTAAACCTGATATTATTACGATGGCCAAAGGCATCACAAGTGCCTATTTACCATTATCAGTGACGGCTGTGAAAAAGGGAATTTATGAGGCATTTAAAGGAACGGAGGAATACGATTATTTCCGCCATATTAATACATTTGGGGGTAATCCAGCAGCATGTGCTCTAGCTTTGAAAAATCTTGAAATCTTGGAAAAAGAGCATTTATATGACCGATCAAAAAAATTAGGTGCACATTTAAAACAAAGCTTAACCTCGCTCCTAAGGGAGCACCCATGCGTCGGAGATGTAAGAGGTAAAGGGTTATTAGTTGGAATAGAACTTGTAAAGGATAAGACAACAAAAGAACCGCTTGAAACAGAAATTGTAAATAAAGTCATCGCAGGATGCAAACAAAAAGGGCTCATTATTGGGAAAAATGGCGCGACGGTAGCAGGGTTTAATAATGTGTTAACTCTAGCTCCCCCGTTAAATATTGAAGAAAATGACCTTGATTTTATAATTAAGACGTTAACAGAAGAGCTAAAAGCTATATAGAATTGGTAAACACTCGTAATCTCATAAATGTATTCATGAATTACGAGTGTTTTCAATCCTTTACCTAATCCAAATGCTGTTTTTGCAGGCTTTGGTGTTATTCCGACAAATTGGATCGTGTATGGTGGTTTTAAAATTATTAAAATCAAAAAAGTTAAAGGAGAAATGATAATGGTCATGAAAACTTTAACCATAAATATGAAAAGATTGGAACAAAGAATCAACGATCTATCACAAATAGGGAAAATTTCAGGAACAGGTGTTTGCCGGCTTGCTTTGTCAAGTGAGGATAGAGAAGCGGTTGAAACAGTAAAAAAGTGGATGGAAGAAGCAGGTTTAGCAACAAGAATTGATCATTTTGGAAATTTAATTGGCAGACTTGAAGGTGAAAATCCAGAAGCCCCGATCTTAATGCTTGGCTCACATATTGATTCCCAGCCATATGGCGGAAGGTTTGACGGTGTTATTGGTGTCCTGGGAGCGCTCGAAGTTGTCCAAACCATGAAAGAGCAAAACCTTATGCCAAGCATGCCAATCGAAGTGGTTTCTTTTTCAGATGAGGAAGGTTGTCGATTTAATAAGGGATTGTTCGGTGTAAGAGGTATTCTCGGAAAACTAGAGGACGGGGAATTAGACCGGACAGATAAAGATGGGATTACAAGGAGAGATGCACTAGTCCAATTTGGATGTGACCCAGCAAAATTCAAGGAATCCGAATATGCAGCAGGCAAAATCCGCGCATTTCTTGAAATGCATATTGAACAAGGACCAATTCTTGAAGCTAACGACACTCCAGTAGGAATTGTTACAGGTATTTCAGGGCCATTATGGTTAACTGTTGAATTAGAGGGCTTTGCTGGTCATGCCGGCTCAGTGCCTATGAACATGCGGCAGGACGCCCTTGTGGGAGCCGCTAAAATCATTACTCAGCTAAATGAATTAGCAGGACAAGATGTGAACGTCCCAACCGTTGGGACAGTAGGGAGCATGAAGATTTTCCCAGACTCGCGCAACATCATTCCAGAAAAGGTCAGCTTTACAATCGATTTAAGAGATATTGATATTGATAGACGAAATAAACTTGAGGACCAATTACGAACAAGAATAAAAGAAATTACGGATGAGCACCGATTAACGTGTACCATATCTGAAGATACAAATAGTGAACCACGCTATTGCTCCGAAACGATTATGAACGTCATGAGGAAGGAAAGTGAGGAAATGGGATTAAACTCAATTGAATTAATGAGTGGTCCGTTTCATGATTCCTTAGCTAGGTCATACGAGTGTGAATATGGAATGATTTTTGTACGCTGTAAGGATGGAATCAGCCATAATCCGAAAGAATTTTCAACCTTTGAAGACATCTCGTTAGGGACTGAGCTTTTGTATCGGACAACGGTTAAGATGGCGAAAGGTTTATAGCAATTAATCCCTAAAAAATACATAAAAGGAGAGGAAGCATGAGTAATCGTAAATTTAATACACTTTTTATTGTAATTGTATTAGTTCCCTTTTTGATGCTGGTTTTTCCGTTTTTTGAAATTGGAAATCGCGCTACCCCTATTATTATGGGTTTGCCATTTTCATTTTTTTGGGTCATCTTGTGGATTGTGATTACTTTTGCAGCTCTTCTAGCATTATATTACCTTGACCCAGAAAAAGAAGAAGAGGGGGATGTTTAATGCCAGGCTGGCAAATTGCTTTATTCATGATGATAGCTTACTTAGTCATCGCTTTAATTGTAGGAGTGCTGGCAGGTAGGGGGCGAGATGGCGGTTCTCTTGATGAATTTGCGGTTGCAGGCGGAAAACTTAGCTTATTTGTCATGTGGTTTCTAATGGGTGGAGCAGTATTTAGTGCCTTTTCATTTTTAGGTGCACCAGGCTGGGCTTTTTCGAAGGGTGCTCCTGCTTTATATATTATTACGTATACGGCATTTGCTATTTTGCCATGGTATATAATTGGTCCAAAGATCGGGAAAATTGGGAAAAAACATAGGCTATATACGGTTGCGGCTTTTCTTAAAGGGAGATTTAACAGCCCGGTATTAGCGGTTATTGTAGGTTTAATTGCATTGTTTGCCTCTATTCAATACTTGGCAACACAGATGTCTGGTATGGCGATTATTTTCAATATTATGACAGAAGGACGTATTCCGTTTTGGTTAGGTGCCCTTGTATCATACGGAATTGTGGTAATCTATGTTGCAACTGGCGGATTGCGGGCAGCTGCATGGTCTGATGTGTTTCAAGGTTTATTAATGATTATCGTATCCTGGGTTGTTGGTTTAGCTATTGTCTATCAATTACACGGCGGCACTGCAAATATGTTTGTCGATATTGTACAAGACCAACCGGAATTCCTGCAAATTGGTAAGGAAGGCTCAACAATGGGGACCATGGCTTATACAACAACGATCTTAGTATCCGTAATCGGCTTCTTAATGTGGCCGCATTTATTTTCAAAATCGTATGCCTCTAACTCTAAAACTATTAAAAAGACTGTTCTTGCCTACCCTGTTTTTGCATTGTTCCTTGTTCCGCTATTATTAGTAGGATTCGCAGCAATAGGTGTGGTAGATTCAGGACAACTTGAGAGCACTGATCAGGTGTTGCCTTATTTAATCACAACTGTAATGAATTTACCCGGATGGCTTTATGGACTTGTAGGTGCAGGCGCCCTTGCCGCAGCAATGTCGACGGCTGATGCCATTACTCATAGTGCTTCTTTAGAAGTAACTGATGGTGTGATTAAAAATATTTGGAAAAACCTTTCTGATAAAAAGACGTTATTAATTATGCGAATTGGTGTCTTTGTGATCGGTGCGTTAGCTTATTATATTACAGTTTTCGGTGGACAAGGGTTAATTGCTTTATTATTGGGAGCGTATGGATCAATTGTCCAATTTGCCCCTGGTGTATACAGTGCCCTATATTGGAGACGTGCAACTGCCCGAGGCGCTATTTCCGGGCTTGTTATTGGAACGATTGTGAATTATTATTATCAACTTGTTGCGAGCTCAACACCTTTTGAAATCCATGCAGGAATATTAGGATTAATAGCTAATACCGTAGTGATGGTTACGGTAAGTTATTTAACAAAACCGCAAGAAAAAGAGGATGTCAATAGATATGTTGATGTAGCTTAATTGAACAAAATTTTAATCGTCGGTCCCCACATACCTTCATGAGGCCGACGGTTATTTGTTTAACTAAATTAAAAAGATCGGGGACAAGAAACCAAAATGGAAAAACGGCCCCGTAAACGAACAATCTCGCTCAATTCCACCATCATTGGAGAGGGATTGGCTCAATAAAAATGTTAGTTGGCCCCTAACCATTGTTAGAACCTTTTACCCTGCAGATCACAATGCTCATTAAACGAGGTTTGTGAAAATTCATCTAAGAATCGGGCTTCTTCTGTTAATCTACTGACAGATTAATTTAGGCTAATTTTAATGAAAGGAAGTATTGTATGAAAGCAGATCTCGTATTTGTTAACGGTGAGGTTGTTACGATTGATCAAAAGAATAGAGTGGTAGAGAGTGTAGCTGTAAAAGAGAATCAGATCATCGCCGTCGGTTCAAATAGTGAGACTCGGCAATATATTTCAGATGAAACTGAGATCCTTGATCTTGCCGGAAAAACACTTCTGCCTGGCTTTATTGATGCCCATCTGCACCTAACTATTTATGGAACAAATTTATTAGGCGTAAGCTGTATTGCCCCTCATATACAATCATTAGAGGATATCTTCACTGATCTAAGAAAAAAGTGTCAGGATACCCCAAAGGGTCAATGGGTTCGCGCATGGGGATTTAAAGAAACTAAACTGGTAGAAAATCGTTTCCCAACTAAAGAAGAACTTGATGAAATTTCGACTGAACATCCAATTGTTATTATACGAACATGTAACCATACATCTATTGCAAATAGTAAGGCATTAGAAATAGCTAATATATCAGAAGCTGCGGATAATCCTGAAGGAGGTATCATCGAACGAAATCAGGATGGCAGCTTAACTGGAAAGTTGATCGAAAATGCTCACATGCAGCTTTTTCAATTTGCTAGTTATTCGAATGATGAATTAAGAAAGGGAATGCGATTGGCTTCGGATGAATTTATTAAAGCTGGAATAACCAGTGTACATGATGCCGGAGCTTATGGGGAAGGGGCGGAAACTTTTCGGGTTATGCAGGAGGCTGTAAAATCCAGCGATATTAAGGTGCGAGTTTTTGCAATCATTGGGTCTTTAACGAATTCGCATGATTTTGTCAAAAAAATGGTTGATGCTGGTCCCATATCAGGACTTGGTGATGATCGGTTTAGAATTGGTCCAGCAAAACTGTTTACAGATGGAAGCAGTGTTGGGCCGACGATTGCAACCCGAGAGCCCTACTCTCATAATCCAGAGGACTGCGGAATTATTTATTACAGCCAAGAAGAGTTAAATTTGATCTTAGGGGATGCTCATAAGAAAGGATTTCAAATTACTGCTCATGCACAAGGAGATCGCGCGATTGAAATGCTATTAAATTGTATTGAAAAGGCGTTAGCTGAACATCCGCGGGAGGACCATCGTCACAGAATCGAACATGCGGGAATTGCCTCGTTCGACTTACAAGAAAGAATGAAACAGCTTGGTGTAGTTGTTATTCCAAATCCAGTGTTTATGTATGTAAATGGAGACAGATATATTGAATACTATGGGGACCGGGTAAATGTGATGTACCCTGCTCGTGATTATATTAATAAGGGAATAATTGCTGCCTTTGGATCAGATGCACCAGTTACATTTCTTGACCCGCTGCTCGGTATCCATGCTGCTGTAAACAGGAAGTCATCAGATGGATATTCAGTAGGAGAAACTCAATGTATTGAGGTAATCGAAGCTATAAGAGCATACACCTGGAATGGTGCCTATGCTAGCTTTGAGGAAAATAGTAAGGGCAGTATTGAGGTTGGTAAATTAGCAGATCTTGTCGTATTAAACGATAGCATTTTAAGTGTTAATAAATCTGAAATAAAAAATATGAAGGTAGAATTAACAATGATAGATGGGGAAGTTTTATACGACACAAATCTCTTTTTAGAGAAGATGAAGATAGCTCTTCCCAGATTCCCGCAGAATCATACAAAAGAGTAAGTTGCCGATTTAGGCAACATTGATTTATGCTTTTTAATCATGAAAGAGCATTTGGACTTCTCTCAAATGCTCTTCTTCACATTCACATTTAACTCTTTAACTTTTAAAACTTCTTTCCCAAACAAAAACTGATAGAGACAAAACAGCTAATATTTGAAAAATATAACAGCTTAGTTTAATTAAAAAGTAATCTCTGATAAACTAGTGTTATTCTCTATATTTGGTAAAAATTTAAAAGAAAAGAGTTTAATATGATAAAAAAATTAACTATATTCGCAGGCTTATTAATGACAAGCTTCTTAGTAGGAGGATGCCAATCTAATGAGAAAAGGTTAGATGATACGCCCTTTTTTTATGGCACATGGGATGCGGGTTTTTTTGACGGGTACGAACCGTCCACAGTTACATTTGATGAAAACACTATCACTACCAAGCAATCGATTGATGGAAGACAAGTCGAACTGCCAAGAACTTACGAGATTGTTTCACAAAAATCAGATGGTTCAATTGAGATGATCTTTACAGGCCGTCCTAACCCTGTGACAAGCACCTTAATTAGAAACACCGATAATACTCTCACTTGGAACGTGTTTGGACAAACAAAAACAATGAAAAGGGTTGAACCAAAATAATGATCCATAAGGAGTAAAGATCTATGCAAAATAAAACTGCACAAAACCTGGTCTTAATAGGAATTGGTCTAAATATTATTCAGTGGGTCGTTGTTTTACTGGCGTTTCTCAAAATAAAAAGTCTTTTTGGGTCATATACAATAACGAACCCAAATGTGGTTAATGGTTCGATGCAATCTTTTTCATTTTGGCAAATGCTAGAATCAATGATTTATTCAGGAGCACCAATCAATATTATTGCTTTTACGGTTATCATTGTATGTATCTTCTATTTAGTGCTAAGTGCAATCTTTATCTTTTTAGAAATTATCGCGTATTTTAAAATCAGACAAAATAACGTTGCCTGGTCTACCTTTATTTTAGCCATGGGCTTTAAAAATATTTTGTTAGATATCTCAGGTGTGCCTTTTCTAGTTGCTGGTTTAATGATGTATAGAGGAAATAGAACGAAACAAATAGGGGAAGAGTAAACAGATTGGAATGCTCGATAAATTGTTTTCAAAGGTTTGAAAGTGATGTGCTTGAAGAAGTCTTGATTGCAATGGTGAAATATTGTTTGCAACCATTCTGCATTTTTTGGGAACAGATCCGATGAATCCGAAGGTGGAATTTAATACTATTTAAGAAGAGATGACTATTGGTTTCATCTTCTTTTTTTGTTCTTTACTACGATCGCATGCTGGAACAAAGAGGGAGGATGAAAGAAAACAGCAGGAGATGGATAATAAAAACAACTGTTTAAGAAACTTTGAGCCATTTTTACCCACTATTGGTCACATTTAGATTTCTTCGATTATTTATTACGATTTAAATAGGAAATTTGTTCCATTAATTTATAGAAACAGATTAACTTCAGCATGCTAAAAGTATCGTTATTGGCTTTTTTTTTATTTCAATCTTTTATCCTATATTCATTAATAGTCATGTAACAATTAAATATCTATGTAATATATGAAACGGCTCTATAGCAGGAATATAGGTATTTTCTTCCTCATATTCTACCAATATGATCCATTTATTATATAAATAGAACTTCAAAAATTGTTCATAAATAATGCATAGAAACTTATATTTAAACGTTTTCAAGCTATTAAATGAAGTTAAATAAACGATAACTTTATAAAAGTAAAAATTTAAATAAATAAGAAGGAGGGTATTCTTTACTTGTTTGAAAAAGTAAGGATAACTTAAGTCTTAGTTATATTTGGGCATAAAGGGGATGTTTATGTATCTGGTTCATTTGGCCTAGTTGACTTTAAATCATTCTTAAAGTAGTGTTGGTGTTGAAATTGGAACCGGTTCTCTTATTTCGAATTTTCGCTTTTTTTCATACGCAAATTATTTCAATAGATTTTTGAATGATTTGTTCGCTGAGTTTGATGCTTTGTCCAACTTAAGATTAAGGCAGTAGTTAACTCTCACTACTTCTTGGATTCTTCTAAGTTCGTGTAAACAGGGACAGAAGCTTTTTCAAAAATCAAACACTATTCATTTTAAAAAAAATATATCAAGGAAGAGGGAGAAAATTGTGAACTTCAAAAAAGTTGTAAAACAAGCAAGTGTGGTAACCTTTGCTACAACAATACTAGTAAGTGGCGGATTCCAAGCTTCTGCCAAAGAAAAGGACTTTAGAGATTACAATAAAAGCTATGGTATTTCACATATTACACGTGAAGATATGAGTGAAATGGCTTTACAACATGGCAATGAAAAATTTGAAGTGCCAAAATTTGATGAGAAAACAATAAAAAATATCCCTTCTGCAGAAGGATTAGATGTATGGGATACTTGGCCTCTGCAAAACGCTGATGGAACAGTAGCAGAATATAAAGGCTACCAAATCGTTTTTGGTCTGGCAGGAAACCCTAAAGACCCAAATGACACGTTTGTTTACATGTTTTACAAAAAAGAAGGCGACAATTCAATTAAAAACTGGAAAAATGCTGGTAAAGTATTTAAGGCTAGTGATAAATTCGGTCCAAATGATCCAATTCTAGACAAACAATCAGAAGAATGGTCAGGTTCTGCAACCTTAACATCTGATGGGGAAGTTCGCTTATTTTATACAAGCAGACAGAAAATGGAGCCAGAGGCAGGATATTATGGCAAACAAACCTTAACTACTGCTCAAGTCAACTTATCTCAACCAGATTCTACTACGCTGAAAGTTGAAGGTGTAGAAGATTACAAAACCATCTTTGATGGAGACGGAAAATACTATCAAACTGTTGATCAAGCTTTCGGTAACGGGGACTACTCTGATAATCATACATTAAGAGATCCTCACTATGTTGAAGAAAATGGTCGTAAATACCTTGTTTTTGAAGCAAACAGTGGAACGGAAGTTGGTTACCAAGGAGAGGAATCTCTGTATAATAAAGCATACTACAGTAAGAGCGAAGCTTTCTTCCAAGCAGAAAAAACTAAATTGCTGCAAAGTGATAAAAAGGACGCTGCTGAGTTAGCGAACGGTGTACTTGGGATTATTGAAATCAACGACGATTATTCGGTAAAAAAAGTAATGAAACCGTTGATTGGATCTAATACCGTAACAGATGAAATTGAAAGACCTAACATCTTTAAAAAAGATGGAAAATGGTACTTGTTCACTAGTTCAAGAGGATCTAAAATGACCATTGACGGGATTGATTCCAAAGATATTTACTTGTTAGGATACGTGTCAGATTCCTTATCTGAAGGATACAAACCTTTAAATAAAACGGGAATTGTGCTGCATCATGATCTAGATCCTTATGATGTTACTTGGAATTATGCACACTATGCGATTCCTCAAGAGTCAGGTGATAATGTAGTTGTCACAAGTTACATGACCAACAGAGGTTACTTTGAAGATCATAAATCTACCTTTGCTCCAAGCTTTTTACTTAACATTAAAGGATCCAAAACTTCTGTAGTGGAAGATAGTATCCTTGAACAAGGGCAAATATCAGTTAATGATGATGAAGATGATGACGAAGATGATGATGACAAAGAATAATAAAGTCTATCAAGCTGTTTAATTCCAAAAAATGTAATCTATATTTAAGAAGATAATTAAAAATTCATCCTCAGATTGAGGGAAAAGAAAATGGTGATAGTGTATCGCCATTTTCTTTTTTTACGCAATTTAAATGATGGAACAATGAACCCTTGGAAAAACAGCCCTCGGTCTAAAAATTACGGATGAAAATGGAAATCGAATTGGACTTTTGCGATCACTTGTAAAGTTTTTCAGCACATTTCTCAGCACTATCATTCTATTTATAGGGTACCTTATGGTAGCTTTTCATCCAGAAAAAAGAGCACTGCATGATTTGATCGCTGGTACCTATGTTATGAAAAGTTCAATAATAATTACTCGTACTTAGACTCCTTCCTTTAATTAAGCCTGACCTGAATTCTTTTAGGTTGGGCTTTTATTTATGAAAATTATATACCTGCAATCTTAAAGCCTATGCTTTTCTACTGCAAGTATTAACATGTTATAAAAAATTTATCTCGCGTAGTCACCATTCTCCATCTACTTCTTTAATATTTTTTGAAAAGCCTTCGCTTGAAAGGCAATTTTCTCGTACAGCTATTTCCATAAAGCAAAACAATAATTTAATTAGGAATCGACATAGGTTATGGTATTCTGACTATTTCCAAAGAAATAATTGTTGAAAAATCGATATTTGTAGAAAACTTTCTTGGAGTTTTATTAATTCAATGAATCTCAGACTTATACGAATAGTATATAGGTTTAGAAAGAGGTGCCATGTGTGAAAACAGGTCATCCTTTCTGGAGATTATTAATGGAATTTATATAAGGAAGTGGTAGGATGCAATTTTTTTATACAGTTCGTTCTGGTGATACGTTGTATCAGATTGCCAAGAGGTGGGAGCTTCCTGTAAGGTCGCTTATTGCTGCAAATAATTTACAGTCTCCTTACACAATTTTTGTTGGCCAGCAGTTGTCCATTCCACCAGGTGTAAATAAATACCGTGTGCAGGCTGGAGATTCAGTATTTCGGATTTCACAATTATTCGGGGTGCCTGTATCTGTGATTGTTGATGCTAACAAGCTTCAGATCCCCTATGTTATTCAGGTTGGCCAGCTGCTTGAAGTTCCACCTGGGGTTCCATATTATATTGTTCAACCAGGAGATACACTGTTTCAGATCGCCAGACGATATAATGTGATAACCGATGGAAATGCTAATCATGAGCTGATAAGGCAAGTAAACCGACTGCCCTCAGCTGATCTTTTCCCAGGAATGAAATTAATGATCCCTTATGCTCCTCCCGGTGATCATGGTTTGATTGCATATACTTCAGATCAGAGTGGCCATTACGATATATGGTTATATAACCCTAGAAATGGAGTAACGGTTCAACTGACAAATGAATTGGGAGAATCCTTTTCAGATCCGGAATGGTCACCAGACAGCACCAGAATCGCATTTATAGGAGAAAACAGAATTCTCTATGTCATTCATGTCCCAACAGGTTCCATCACCCGTATTGATCAATTGGAAGAAGAACCGGAATTTAGGTTAGATTGGTCACCTGGCAGCACATGGCTGGCTTATGTGAAGCGAGATCATATTGTCTTATATAATGTATTGACACACGAATCACAGAGCATCAATCAACCTGACGCATCAGATGTCAACTGGTTTCCAAACAGTTTAGAACTATTGTTTCAAGCACCAGATGCATCTGGCATTAGTCAACTGTTCAGGATTCGAACAGACGGAACTGGGAAGCAGCAAATAACAAGCAATACGGAAGGCCCTCTTCATAATGTTCATTTATCTTCAGATGGAACATTTGCCCTTTATACAACTCCAGGTGTCAGTATCTCAATTATTCATACAGTCGAGCTCGCAACAGGTAATATATTTGAGGTAAAAGGGGGACCGCTTGCTAAAAACTATTACCCTGAATGGTCCCCGGATTCATTGCGAATAGCCTATAGTGCAACTGCTTATGAAGAAAGAGGATATTTTTCTCAAATCAGAACTGTTAGAAGAAGAGGGGAAAATGACAGGGTATGGGCAATTTCTGATTGTTTTGCGACGCCTGTCACATGGTCGCCTGACGGAAGAAAAATTGCTTATCTATCGGGCTGTGAGGAACAAGAATTTGCTGATGAAATGTGGGTTATTGATCTAAATCATCCTGTACCAATTCGGCTAATAGAGGGAGTTACAATCATGGCTCTACAGTGGTCACCATCGCCGATCATTGAATTACCTAGAAAGCGATATACGAATCTTGTCTACAAGGTTAACTTTCAATATCCAGCATATTGGCAAAGAGTAAACAATGAACGATACGAAGGTGTTGACGGCTTTTTTCAAATTTCAGCTATTTCTGCAGATGAGAACATTCAAGAAGTGTGTCAAGCGGAAGCTTTTCATCAATTAATGCCTTATGGTTCAATGCCCCGAATAGTGAACACACAGATTCAAAACCAAGAGGCATGCTTCATTTTCCCATCCGCAGACCAGCCTGCAGAAATGAGGAAACAGGCAGCCCTGATTGCACGCTATCCAAAGCCTGTTGAAATACTAGAAACAGTTTACAATTACTTTATCTTATGGGCTGATCAGCCTCATATAAATGAAATCGCCTTGACACTCAATTTTATGGAATAACAAATGGAAGGGAAAAGTAGGAACCTTTTTAGGGCTTTCTGCTTTTTTTTGTAAGATCAAAATATTAAAGCACTAAAGGGTATATAGCTAATTCTTTCAATTGATTAAAAGTATCAACTGCCATAGAAAACCACCATTAACTCTTCAACAAAAACTACGACCTAAGCCCTAGAATATTTTACTTTCACAGTCTATAGAAAAAATAGCCATTTTCGTGTATTGTGAAAATAAGAAAGCCTATTTTCCCATACCTTTTGTTGAAAAACGAAACCTTAGGTCTATTCAATACGTAGTTTTAGAAAAGAGTTTATGTCAGGAGTCGATATACGATGAACTCACTTTTAACCTTTGTGGTTGGAATGATTATTGCTATCCCAACGGCAGTCTCTGTATGGCTGGTAAGCTATTTTGCTTTCGATCAAACCTTAATGCTTCCCGTTGCTCTTTCTTTTGGAGGAGGGATCCTTAGTTATGGATTAACCTCAGTTTTATTGAAGTACAATTTTTTGAAAAAACATCGTTTGACTAGAAGTGAATATCGCTATATAAAGAAAAATTTAGATGAAGCTAAGCCAAAAATTGATCGTTTAAATAAAGCCCTTTTCTCTATTTGGAATATCTCGTCATTAAAGCAAAGAGTTGATTTAATTAGAATTACAAGAAAAATCTACAGCTTGACTAAAAAAGAACCGAGGCGATTTTTCCAAGCAGAACGATTTTATTTTTCCCATTTGGATTCAGCAGTAGAGCTTACAGAAAAATTTGCTTTCCTATCCTCTCAACCGAAAAAAAGCCGTGAGCTTGATCAATCATTGCATGAAACAAACCAAACATTAAAGGAACTCCAACATACGATTGAACAAGATTTATATCAAGTTATTGAAGATGACATTAATCATTTGAATTTCGAAATCGATGTGGCCAAGCACACAATAAAATCATTAAAGGAGTCCCAATACCCAAAAAAGGCAGGAGATCTTAATGAACGAAAATAAACAAACTTCGTTTAATAATAAAAAAGATTCCGATTTAATGGATGATCTGCTTTCAAATCCATTTGGTGAAAATCAAAAAGCAGTGAATATTCAAACGGAGACCAACACACCAGTTAGACTTATTGACGTCATTCCAGAAGAAAATAAGGCCAAGGCTTATCAACTAGCAGAACAGATTGATCCAAAGAATCATCAAGCGATGATCACCTATGGTGCTCCTGCGCAAACGAAGCTATTGTCTTTCTCAAACACAATGCTTGAGCATGTCAAAAAGAAAGACATTGGTGAGGTAGGAACGATTATCAGCGACTTAATGAAGAAGCTGGATGATGTGAACCCAGATGAATTAAAAGCAGGAAAGCCATCCTTAATTGGACGCATGTTTGGGAAGATTACTGGTTCTGTCCAAGAAGTCCTCTCAAGATATCAAAAAACAGGGGCACAAATTGACAGAATTAGTGTGAAGCTTGATAGCAGTAAAGATGTCCTATTATCAGATATCGTTATGCTTGAAAAGCTTTATGAAAACAACAAACAATATTTTCAAGCTTTAAACGTATACATTGCAGCAGGTGAATTAAAGCTGGAGGAATTGAATGGAAAGACGATTCCAGAGCTTAAACAGGCAGCAGAGTTAGCAAATGACCAAATGAAGGTGCAAGAAGTAAATGATATGGTTCAATTTGCTGAACGATTGGACAAACGTCTCCATGACCTAAAGCTGAGCCGGGAGATTACCATTCAAAGTGCGCCGCAAATTCGACTTATTCAAAACACAAACCAGGCGCTTGTTGAAAAAATTCAATCTTCCATCATGACAGCTATCCCGCTGTGGAAAAATCAGGTGGCGATTGCACTGACACTAATCAGGCAACGCCATGCAGTTGAAGCCCAAAAACAGGTTTCCAAAACAACGAATGAATTATTATTAAAAAATGCCGAAATGCTAAAAACAAATACAATTGAAACGGCAAAAGAAAATGAACGCGGCTTAATCGACATTGAAACATTGAAGAAAACGCAAGAAAATTTACTTTCGACATTGGAAGAAACATTAAGAATTCAAGAGGATGGGCGTAACAAACGCCGTCAGGCCGAGAATGAACTAGCTTTAATGGAAACTGGTTTAAGACAGAAGTTGCTGGAGGTTAAGGGGAAATAAAGTAAGATATTCCTTCAGAGAATTAAACTTATGAATTCAAAATAAAAAAAGCAGCAGAGTCCTTGAGGCTCCTGCTGCTTTTCATTTTCCAAGGAATTAAAAGCCATCTTCTCCGCCTGAAAACGAAATGTTAAGTCTGTTTTCTACTGTACGTAATCTTTGATTTAATCTGTTTAGACGGCGTGTATGGCGCTCATCATTTTGATTTAGTCGGTTAACCTCTTGGTTAAGCCTTGTTATTTCTCGATTCAATCGAGTAATTTCCTGGTTTTGACGGTTATTTTCTCTGTCTAGTCTATTAATTTCCCTTGCTTGCTGCTCATGTTGCCTTTCAAGCGTCCTAACCCTTCTTTCAAGTGCCTGAGTTTGGGGCTGCTGTCTATCCGGAGTATATTGCTCTTGTTGATGGATATAAGGATTATAGTGATATTGCATATATGGTTGAGTTTGTTGTTTGATATTTTCATGGTAATAATTATATGGATACATTTGACCAACTCTCCTCAATTTTTTGTTGGGATAAATACCCTATAACTTATGTAAAAAACCCTATAGTGACAGGGCAGACGCCTAAAAACCTCTCCAAAAGTATATTTGGAAATTAAGATGCCATTATAGTTCAGTGAAGAGAGTTTTAGGGAAGTCTTTTACATGAACTTATACCAGCTTTAGATAGGAATAGACACATAGCTTCAATATTGTAAAATTATTGCTGATTTCCCGAGAAATAATTGTAGAAATATCAATATTTGTAAAGATGTTTGTTGTAGTTATATTGATTTATTGAAATTCTGCTGTTATTTGACAAGGTTTTTATACAATTAAAAAGTAGAGCGCAAAAAAGTCGAATTAGCTTTGAATGTCACCCATTGAGCTCACTGTTGTGTAAAGGAGGATAGGGGATGCAGCAATCCCCCAAGTAGATCCCAAGTCTATTAGTAGCTATCTATGAAACTTTAGCATCCACTTCTTCGACTTCATCTGGTTTCTTGCTGAAATGGCTTAAAGCCATTCCAATCCCAGTACCAACAATCGCCGGGACAACCCATTCCAACCCAACGGAGGAAAGGGGAAGGACATTTCGCACTGTTTGAAGTGGTCCAAGATTGAAGCCGAATGCATTTAACCCTCCGATGACAGCAAAGACCCCCGTGAATCCAATCGCACAGCCATAAACATTTTTAGAATTCTTAAAGAAATGATTAAAAAGTGTAAGTGTAATAAGCACAATTGTTATCGGATATGCTGTAACAAGAAATGGTACAGATACCTTCAAAATCTCAGCTAGACCTAAATTTGAAAGTGTAAATCCGATAAGTGTGACGGCTAGGACAATGGTTTTGTAGCTTGCTTTTGGAATAAGCTTTGAGAAGTATTGGCCGCAGGCCGTTGTTAAGCCGACTACTGTTGTAAAGCAGGCCAATGTAAAAATAAAGCCGAGCAAGGTTTTTCCGCCTGCACCTAATAATAGAGTAGACGCTGAAGTCAAGATTCTCGTACCACTGTCAAAAGAACCTTCTGCTGCCATTTTTCCGCCAATTAATCCTAGACTGATATAAACCAATGATAGTAATACGCCAGCAATCATACTTGCTTTCAGTGTAAAGCTTGTTAACTGTTTTCGGTCTGTTACGCCTCTTTTTTGAATGGATGTGAGAATAACAATACCGAAGGCTAAGGCAGCGAGTGCGTCCATAGTAGAATAGCCTTCAATAAAACCTTTGAAAAAAGCTCCGTTTTCATAGTCTGCTGATGGCGATTGGTATGGCGCATCCAGCTTTATAAAGCCTGATACACATAAGACAATAATGGATAAAAGCAAAACCGGAGTTATCCAGCGTCCCATGTATTTCTCCATTTTGGACGGGTTTAAGCTGATCACATAAACAAGTAGAAAGAAAATAGCAGAATATAAAAGTAAGGTGATAGGTGAGTTCCAAGTTTCATTTATAAATGGCTTTACACCCATTTCATATGCTACATTTGCATTTCTGGGAATTGCGAGAAAGGGACCAATCGATAAATAAACGATCACTATAAACACTGTACTGAAAAGGGGATGGACACGATTTCCAATCGTTTGCGCCCCGCCTTTCACAAGTGAAACAGCAAACAAAACAGCAAAGGGCAGCCCAACCCCGGTGAGAATAAAGCCTAAGATGGAAAGCCAGAAGGATGTGCCAGATTGGACTCCTAAGTAAGGAGGGAAGATTAGGTTTCCTGCTCCAAAAAACATAGAAAATAACATGAATCCAATAAATAAAGTGTCTAATTTCTTCATTGTAATCTCTCCTTGTATAGTAAGAAAATAAAAAACCCGTCCCTAAAAAAGGGACGAGTTTGTGCTCGCGTTACCACCCATTTTCTAGCAGTGTCAAAATACACTGCAGCTCTCAGTCAACGTACATTCATACGTAGTCCATTGTAACGGCGGAACCCCGTCAAAGCTTACTATTTTCAGCTTTGCATCTCAGAGATGACTTTCGGACAAGTTCTGATCACGGCTCTCACCAAACGCCGATTCTCTGTAAAAACAGATTTCTTATCTTACTCTTCTCGTCATTAATTTTTATTATTATAAAATAATTTAATCAGAAGGAAATAAATGTGTCAATTCATTTTTTATCACTTCTGATAAATCCTCTATTCTTTGCACTAGAGCATCTTTTGCAAACACGTCATCTCATCCATGTTTCTACTACATTCAGCCTTAAAATATAAAAAACCGCTTTCTTTGTAAGTTGAACAAATTGAGAGGAGAGCGGATAATGAGAATATCAAATCTAATTTTCTTATTAGCTCATAAAACCGTTAGTCATAAATTTTATAAAGGAATGATCTGAATTGTACCTTACTATAAAAGAAGCCGCCGAGTACTTGGATCTCTCAGAATCCAATATTGAGAACCTTATATTGCAGCGAAAAGTCCGGGCTGTTCATGATGGGGACCAGTATCTAGTTTTCAAGGACCAATTCAAAAGTCATCTAGAACAGGTAGAAAAATATAAGAAGCTGGTAGAAGAGGTTTTAAATGAACCAATCCCTGAGGATATAGATGTGAAGGATGAAGACTGATATAGAGATATAATGAAAAGAAAGCGTTTTCATGTTAACATTATCTGATTTAAAGTAATTAAATATTAATATATCCATGTTTATGTCCCTGTTCAATCAAAGAGCCTAACCTGATCTGAAGGGCTCTACCTAGATGGACACACCTTGGACTTTTTGTTCATTTTATAGGGGGCTTTTTTATGTAGTCGTTTAAAACATCTCATTAATTGGAATATGAAAAGTAAGTAGAAAGGAGGGGCCATAATCTTGATAGAGAACAAAGCACAATATTGGACAAACGAACACGTTCATTCTACTCTGCCAAAAAGAGAGGAATCCAGTCATAAAGGAACTTATGGAACAGGGCTGTTACTAGCAGGAAGTGATGATATGCCAGGTGCAGCGTTATTGTCCGGGCTGGCAGCGATGCGGAGCGGGATTGGCAAGCTTGTCATTGGCACAACAGAAAGAGTCATTCCTATGGTTGTTCCTGCGTTGCCTGAAGCGACATATTGGTGTGACGGCTTTACAAAAGCTGCAGATGAAGAATCTTCCTTTGAAGACTATCGGGCAATCGCTGTCGGTCCTGGATTAGCCGCCGATAGGAAGATGGAAAATACGGTCCAGCAATTATTAAAAGCAGGTTGTCCAGTCGTTCTGGATGCTGGAGCACTGTCTAATCGATCCTACCCTAAAAGGGAGGACCCTACAATCCTAACTCCTCATCCTGGTGAGTTTGCAAGAATTACTGGGGTAGAGGTCGCCGACTTTCAGCAAAAAAGAACCTATAATGCTTCCAAGTGGGCTAGAAAACTTGGAGTAACAATCGTGCTTAAAGGAAATGAAACAGTTATTGCTTTTCCAGATGGAGAAGCTTGGAGAAATCCAACTGGAGGCAGTGCGCTCGCAAAGGGAGGTACTGGTGACACCTTAACGGGAATGATTCTTGGCATGCTTTGCTGCCATGAAAACTGGAAACATGCTGTCTTAAATGCCATTTATCTACATGGAGCATGTGCGGATGAATGGACGAAAAGTCGATCAAGTCATACACTTTTAGCGCATGAGCTTTCAGACCTATTGCCTGAAGTTTGGGGAAAGTACTGATAAAATTTAAGCCCAACTAAACAGCAAGTTTGTAGTTGGGCTTTTTAAGTGATTTTCAATTTCTTCACATCCAATCTCTAGTTGTCAGGCTTTTGTTCTTTTGTTTCGATGACTGACTGCTTTTAAAATAAATAATTTGTCCTGTTTAGTCAGCATTCGCCAGCTTCTTACTCGAATTCTCATCGCAGTTTCCTCCTCCTTCTATGTCTATTATTTTGACTCTTTTCTTATCTATACCGCTTTTTCCTCTCAATAAAACAAATAACCTTTCTGCATAATGTTTATATTTTCGATTTTTTCTTAGTAATTTAGAGAGAATTCTTTGTATTTGTTGCCAAATTTTGTATAAAGCACAAATTTTGTTGAATTCTTTTTTGATTAAATCAAAAATATCCTCGTTCCAACAGATGCGGATTAGAGGGACAATTCAAGATCCAGCTTCTAACTCGATACTGAAGGTCTCAATCCTTTTCGTCCCCAAGGAGCTTCTAAAGCTTTTCGTGACTCGGCCTATTTATAAAGAATGCAAACTCAGCTTGAATAACAACTCTTTATCGGGAAACAATAACCAAAAGTTAAATGTTTATAAAAAAATGCCAATGATTATTTTTTTTACCGAGCCGGAAATTCACTAATTCTATGTTTACTTAGTGATGCTGACTAAGCAGGGAGCGGACCATGAAACAGTCAAAAATAAGTGCACTCCAACTTTTTTATGTCATGATTGGTTTTGAAATAGGAAATACGATGATTTTTGGAAGAGGACTTAAAGCAGGGCAGGATGCCTGGTTAACGACTTTGATAGGTATGTTATTCGGTTTGATTTTAATGTTTGTGTATATAAAATTAACTGAGTATTATCCAGGTGATACATTAATCCAGATGATTCCAAAGATTATTGGGAAATTTCTTTCATTCCCGCTGATTTTGATTTATATTTGTTATTTCACCTTGCTTGCTTCAACCGCTTGCCGAGACTTTGGGGAACTGATTGCCTCAACAATTTTAGTTCAAACTCCAATTGTTATCGTAATCGGGTCCTTTATGGTGTTAATGATTTATTGTCTGCGCGGTGGTGTTGAAGCCTTTGGCCGAATGGGGGAAGTGGTGTTTCCTATATACATTCTTTCTCTATTGGTGATTTGGATTCTTGTAATAAGTTCTGAGCCATTTAATTTAAAAAATATGACTCCTATATTAGGAGATGGTATAAAGCCAGTATTGGAAGAGGTATTTCCGGATGTCATCACTTTTCCATTTGGAGAAACAATTATCATTACAATGTTTTTTCCCGCGTTAAACAAGAATAAATATATCAAATTGGCAGGGTTGTCTGTCATCCTTATTGGAGGCATCATGCTAACTATTAATGCAATCCTTAACATTGCAGTTTTAGGGCCTGAAGTATACAGTAAATATCAATTCCCCCTCCTTTCGGCTACAAGGATCGTTTCGATTGCGGATTTTCTTGAACGGTTTGATGTCCTTATCATCCTAATGATTGTAGCTGGGGTGTTTTTTAAAGTTGGGGGTTGGACATATGGTGCTGTAGTCGGTATCTCCCAATTATTTAAACTAAAAAATCAACGCTCTGTCTTTCTAGGGATAGGAACCATTATCATCCCCTTTTCGTTAATTTACGCTTCGAACTTTGTTGAATTCACAGGAAATTTGCGGATTTTTATTACGAACTATTTACATGTGCCCCTGCAAATTGTCATACCGATTTTATTGTTATGCATTGCCTTTATTCGAAAAAAATTAAATTCTAGTAATTCCTCTTAACCCAAATAATTTATCATGCTGTCAAATACCACCAGGATAACAAATAAGTTTTTAAGAAAAAAGCGTTTATACATACCTACGGGGGATGATAATGAAACAGGCAAAAATAAGTACACTCCAGCTTCTCTATGTAATGGTAGGGTTTGAATTTGGAACTGTGATGATTTTGGGGGCAGGGGGAGAAGCAAAGCAAGATGCATGGGTTGTAATAGTGACGGCAATGATCTTCAGTTTGCTCTTAATGGGCATCTGCACAAAATTAGCCGCTTTTTATCCAGATGATACATTGGTTCAGATGATGTCTAAAATTATCGGGAAATTTTTTTCTTTCCCATTGATTTTGATTTATATTTTCTATTTTACATACCTTGCGGCAAGAGGATGCAGAGATTTTGGGGAATTAATCGTCTCAACAATTTTAGTTGATACTCCGATCGCTGTCGTGAACGGAAGCTTTATCGTGTTCCCCTTCTCTCCGCTACAAGGATTAATTCTATTGCCGATTTTCTAGAACGCTTTGATGTTCTAGTCTTCCTAATGATTTTAGCTGGTGTATTTTTTAAAGTTGGAAGCTGGACATTCGGAGCTGCTGTTGCCATCTCACAATTATACAATTTAAAACAAACTCGGTCTGTACTAATCGGCATTGGGTTAATTATTACTCCGCTATCACTAATAATAGCTAGTGATTTTGTTGAACACTTAGAGATTGGTTTGGAAATAATTATGTTATATCTCCATGTTCCCTTACAAATCCTTCTCCCCCTATTACTGTTATGCATCGGAATTATTCGTAATAAATTCCATCCACGAAAGAACTCTTAATTTGTAATTTTTTTCAAATTGCACAAATGACCTCTTCATTTAACTTTCAACTATTCAGAAATCATTTGTATAACAAATTCACCTATAGAAAATAGTAAACAGAAGAGAATGCTTCAAATGTGAAGTGATCAGAGGCTTTTTTACGCAGCATAAGGGAGAATAAATAGTGAAACAGGCTAAAATAAGTGGACTTCAACTTTTTTATGTCATTCTTGGATTTATGTTAGGAACCACAATGATTTTGGGATTAGGTGCAAAAGCAAAGCAGGATGCATGGTTGGTCATTTTGATTAGTATGCTGTGCGGTTTGATTTTGATGGGGATTTTTACGCAACTATCGGCCTATTATCCAGAAGATACACTTGTTGAAATGATCCCTAAAATTATCGGAAAATATCTTTCCTTTCCGTTAATTATAATGTATATCCTTTATTTTATTTATTCTGCTGCAAGGGCATGCAGAGATTTTGGGGAATTGATCGTCTCAACAATTTTAGTTGGTACTCCAACTGTTGTTGTGATCGGAGGCTTTATGGTGTTAATGATCTATTGCCTTCGAGGTGGAGTTGAGACGTTTGGAAGAATGGGAGAAGTGGTGTTTCCTACTTACATTTTCTCACTGGTTGCCGTTTGGATACTATTAATGGGTATTGAACAATTTGAACTTAAAAATCTTACTCCTGTATTAGGAAACGGAATAAAACCAATCGTAAAAGAAGTATTTCCTGGTGGGTTAAACTTTCCATTTGGTGAAACGGTTATCATCTTAATGTTTTTTCCTTTTTTAAACAAAATGCAAAATGTTAGAAAGGTGGGCATGTCCATCATTTTTGTTGGTGGGATATTGCTTGCAGTTAATTTGATTATGATACTGTCTGTTCTAGGGGCAGAAATTTTCACCAAGGATTTTTTTCCACTCCTCTCAGCTGCCCGGATGGTTTCCATAGCCGACTTTCTTGAACGATTTGACGCATTAATTATTTTAATGATGGTAACAGGAGTGTTTTTTAAGGTTGGTGGATGGACATTTGGGGCTGCTGTTGCCATCTCGCAAGTATTCAAGTTAAAACAAACTCGATCTCTATTTCTCGCCTTGGGTATCATTATTACTCCCTTATCACTTATAATTGGAAGCAATTTTGTTGAACATTTAGAAATTGGATTTGAATATTTTATTCCTTATTTCCTTCTTCCCTTACAAACAATTATTCCAATATTACTGCTATGCATTGCGTTTATTCGTAAAAAATTTAACCTCTGAAAATACTGTTAATTTGACCATTCTTAATAACAATTAGACACCTCTATGTATAACATGATTTCTTATGGAAAACAGTAACATAAGGGAATATTACCAAAAATGTAGTTTGTCCTTGAAAAAGCTTTTAAGCAGCTTAAGGAGATTTAATTGTGAAACAGACGAAAATAAGTGGGCTTCAACTTTTATATGTAATGGTTGGATACCAATTAGGGACCGCAATGATATTAGGCATTGGACCACAAGCAAAGCAGGATGCATGGGCAGTTGTAGTGATCGGTATGTTTTCCGGTCTGATCCTAATGGGTGTCTATGTAAAATTAGCAGCCCATTACCCTGACGATACATTGGTTCAGATTATACCTAGAATTATCGGAAAATACCTTTCGTATCCAATTATCATTATGTATATTTTTCATTTCACCTATTCTGCCGCAAGAGCCTGCCGAGAATTAGGAGATCTGCTCACCTCGTCCATATTGATTAGTACCCCAAATGTTGTCGTAATTGGATTCTTTATGGTGTTAATGCTCTATTGTCTTCATGGTGGAGTTGAGACTTTCGGACGAATGGGGGAGCTCGTGTTTCCTGTTTATATTTTTTCATTAATTGTCATTTGGATTCTTTTATTAACTATTGAACAATTCGATTTTAATAATCTTTCCCCCATATTAGGTAACGGTGTAAAACCGGTATTACAAGAGGCGTTTCCTCAAAACATAAATTTTCCATTTGGAGAAACAATTATATTCATGATGTTTTTTCCTTTTTTAAAAAGTAAGGGGAAAGTTATGCAATTAAGCATGACCGGAATTCTGATTGGAGGTATGTTGTTAACGGTAAACTCCATAATGATGATATCCACTTTGGGTCCGGAGATCTACAAGAAAGAATTTTTTCTACTATTATCAGCTGCCCGGATGGTTTCGATAGCAGACTTTCTTGAGCGTTTTGATGCACTTGTTATTTTATTGATGGTAACAGGGGTATTTTTAAAAGTAGGTGGTTTTACATTTGGAGCAGCGGTAGCTATCACTCAATTATTTAAGTTAACCAGTCCGATTGTGATCCTTCTCCCATTGTTCACAATTATTACTCCATTGGCGCTCATTAGCGGAACTAGCTATGTTGAACATTTAGAAATTGGAACAAAGATTTTTGTTCCCTATTTTCATACCGTATTACAAATCATTATCCCAGTATTACTGCTATGCATTGCGTTTATTCGTAAAAAATTCAACCTCGGAAATTCCCGTTAATTTGACCTTACTTAATAACAATTAAACACCTCTATGTATAACATGATTTCTAATGGAAAACAGTAAACAGAAGGGGATGTTTCCAAAGTTAGTTATTTTGTATTAATCAAAATACTTTTAAGCAGCTTTTAGGTAGTAATGGAGGATGTGGTATTATTGAAGATCTTAAAATTGCTAAAAAAATTAATGTCAACAAGTCAAAAACAAAATAGTGAAAAGGCTGCTCCTAAAATAGAAAAGGAATATTTAACTGGGATTTTGAATGAGGATTTTAACAAGGTAAATTTCCAATTTGGTGGGTCATCTGATTTCACCTATCGAAAGATCGATATAAATGAAGCTTGTTCGGTAATTATCCTCTATCTTGACGGGCTTGTTGATATGAAAAGAATGGAACTGAATATTATCAACCCGTTGACAGCATTTCATGCGGAAAAACCTATTTTATCAGTTAAGGAAATCGAAAATGAGCTTCATTCAGCTCAAGTAAAAAAAGGAGAAACGATTCAAGAGGTTGTTGATCATATTTTGTCAGGGGATACCGTTTTATTGGTTAGTGGTATTAATCAATCACTTTTTATTAGTGAACAGTCATGGGAGCAACGATCTGTTGATGAGCCTGCATCAGAAGCGGTTGTTATAGGACCAAGAGAAGGTTTTACTGAAAACATCCGGACAAATACAAGTATGATTCGAAGACGCTTAAAAACATCAAAGTTGAAAATGGAGAGTATAAAGGTAGGGAGCCTTTCAAATACAGAAGTGGTAATAACTTACATCGAAGGGGTTGCGCAAGAATCAATTATTAAGGAATTTAGAAACCGATTAAACCGAATTAATATAGATGCTATAGAGGACAGTGGGTACATATTGGAATTTTTAGAAGACAATCCTGCCTCAGTGTTTCCGCAAATATTGCAAACTGAACGACCAGATAGGGTTGTTGGGAGCCTATTGGAAGGCAGAGTGGGAATCATTGTCGAGAATAGTCCATTCGCTCTCGTTGCTCCTGTTACTTTTTTTATATTAATGAATTCGCCTGAAGATTACTATGGCAATTTTATCATCTCTACGTTTATTCGATGGTTACGGTATTTATTTTTATTCGTTGCTTTGTTGTTTCCATCCATTTATATTGCAGTGACAACATTCCATCAAGAAATTATACCGACAAACCTGTTGTTTAGTGTTGCAGCTTCTAGGGAGAAGGTACCATTTCCGGCAATTGTAGAAGCCTTGTTAATGGAGATCACCTTTGAAGCTTTACGTGAAGCAGGCTTGCGGCTCCCGCGCCCGATTGGATCTACTGTAAGTATTGTCGGTGCGTTAGTTATTGGTCAAGCAGCTGTAGAAGCTGGAATTGTATCAGCTCCATTAGTTATTGTCGTAGCAATTACAGGGATTGCATCATTTATGTTTACAAGCTATACCTTAACAGGAGCGATTCGTCTCCTTCGTTTTGCCATGATGCTTTTGGCTGCAACACTGGGTTTTTACGGAATTCTGTTAGGAGTATTTTTCATATTGGTTCATCTCGTACAGCTTCGTTCCTTTGGTGTTCCCTATTTGGCACCAATTGCTCCTTTTAATTTTAACAATCTAAAAGATGTAATCATTCGAGCTCCATGGTGGAAAATGGTCGAACGTCCAGAACAAACTTCTAAGAGGAATTTAAAGCGGATGAATAAAGTATTAAGACCTCACCCTCCAAAACCTAAAAACTAGGTTTCGTTTCAATAAGAATAGGATGATGCTCATGAAAACAATTAGAATACTGTTAATATGGGTAGTGGCCATTCCGGTGCTAACAGGTTGTTGGGACCGGATCGAGGTAAATGATATTGCCATTGTTACTGCTGCAGGGATAGATCTTGGAGAAGATAATCGTATTCGTTTATCACTTCAAGTGGCAATTCCTACCAAACTGGGGCCGACAAGTAGTGCAGGCGGCGCGACTGACAATAGTACATTTGTGGTTTCAGAAACTGGCGTAACGATTGCTGAGGCTTACAGGCATATTCAAGCAAAAATTTCGAGACGGATCTTTTTTTCTCATAGCAGGGTTTTACTAATTGGAGAGAAATTAGCAAAGAAAGGGGTATCTCATATCGTCGATTTTTATTCAAGATTTCATCAACCCCGTATGAATAGCTATATCATGTATACAAAAGGAGAAGCCTTCGAGGTAATCAAGAATAAACCACAATTAGAAAATGTTTCAGCAGAGGAAACTAGGGAACTTACGAAGCTTAACGTTGGTGTAAAAGTTAATATAAGTGAGTTTTTGGATATGCTGTTTACTGATGGTGTAGAGCCAGTGGCCCCCCAATTTGTATTAGAACCGTTAGAAGCTGGACTTGAAAATGAATCTCAGAGCGGACAAGCTATCAACGGGGCGGCTTTGTTTAAGAAAGACAAATTAATCGGATGGATGAATGATAAGGAAAGCAGAGGAATTTTATGGCTCCGAAATAACATGCAAATGGGGGTTATTACAGTCAACGTGGCTAAGGAAAAGGGCGGTGGTCATATCAGTTCGAATATCATTAGATCCAATACAGATATTGTCCCAGAACATAAACAGGGAAAACTAAAAGCTACTGTAAATTTAACAACTGAAATGGTCGTAATGGAGAATAGTTCAGATTTAAATCTCAATGATTCAAAAATAATCGAATATCTCCAAAAAGAATTAGAGACTGAGATTAAAGACCGGATCCAATTAACGTTAGGTAAAGCACAAAAGGAATATGAAACAGATATATTTGGGTTTGGAGAAGCAGTATACAAAAAATATCCTAAAGAATGGAATGAAAAATATAAAAAGGAATGGGATCAGGAGTTTCCAAATCTAGAGGTTTCAATAAAGCCGCAAGTTTTTGTAAGAAGAACTGGGTTAACGAAATAATCATTCTATAAAGAAGGTTATAAAGCATGTACAAGATTTTGTTGATCGTTATTATTTTTGCAGCTATCTTTGCTTGGGAAGTTCCACAGTTAATAAAAAGAAAAGAAAAAAAAGAATTAGCCGTCTTTTCACTTCTCGCAATAATAGGCTTTGCCCTGAGTATTATTGCAGTAGTTAAGTCGTTTATCTAATTATCCAGTTATAAATTAACATAACAAGTTGTCCACCGAACTTAGTGGTTTGGTCCATCTAATTTGGTCGGCTGTCCAAGGTACTTCGGGGATTTTCAACCAAATTGGCGATTTTTCCAGTCAATTTCGGAATTCTTTCAGCCAAAAATCTCATTCATTCCCGTTGGCCGGCCGATTTCAATAGTTAGGTGAGTGGGCAACCGGGAGGAGGAGATTTCACTTCATTTCCATCTTTCTTAAAGCAATGCTAAAATAGATAAGAAGATTAATCTTTTCAAAAGGCGGGGAGATAAAATGAGTGACCAATTACAAGCGATCACAATTATTTCGCATGGACAGACTCACCAAATAACGATTAAGAGAATGGCTATCTTCCATAGAATGAAAATTATAGAAGCGATAAGTAATAAGGATGAGGCTTATTATCTGTTTTTCTATAAAGACCAATTCATTACAGGAAAAAATACAAAAGTAAAAAGAAATTCTCTCTTACACAAAGCTTTTAATCAGGGGATTGTTTTCAATAGTCCACACCCTCTTATTGATGTTCTCCTTCCCGTCGAACAAACCTATCAACTTCTAACGATTAATCAAATCTATAAAGTATTACTAAAAAAATATTCACCACAAGAAACAGCTCTCATTTTATCCTTTTTTGATGCCTTTGTTCCAAAAGAAAAAATTATCGAGGTGATGAAAAAGTTTTATTATCATTTCCGAAGAAAGGGACAATACCGTTTTGCTTACCAGATATTGATAATCCTCCACAATTATGATCCAAATGAAAAATGGGCGGTTGAATTAGTCAATCATATTGATTTTTTGAAGTATAAGCTTATATACGATGAAAGAGGAAGGGAGCTTCAAGCAAAAGACCCTTTATATACAGAAATATTGTCTTTTACTAAAAGAGAGAAGGAGCCTTATTTTTCACACCTGGAAGCAGTGTTAACAAAAGAATCAAGATGGGCCGATTTAATTTCACTTTATATCCGCGAATCCACTAAAAGCGAGCAAAGATATGATCAGTTCCTTTCACTTATCACTAAGCATTTCTCCAAGAAAGACCGTATCTTCTTACTGCAAAATAATGCCGCACAAATGAAACAAGTTCCACAAGAATTACTCGATCTTTTAATAAATACAGAACAGAATGAAGAAGCCGTCAATTTATTAATTGAACAGCCAAGAGAAAATCTTGCCTTCTCTCAAGTTGAACAGCTGACTAACTTATTAGATAAGGATTCCTTATGTATAGAAAAGCTGCATTTAGAAAACCTCTGTTCTTACCTCACCTATGTAGAAAACGAAGAAACCATTGAAAAAATACTGCAAATGATGGTCCCTCAGCTTTTAAAAAAATTTGATCTTTTATATGTACATAAATGGTCGCAGCCTCTGCGGAAAATAAATCGAAGGATCCCCATTTTATCAATGATTCAAACAATGGTTGTCATTCAAGACGACCCAGATCAACAGTTTTATTTAGGAAAGCTTTACCACAAATTAAACCAATCAAAGAAAGCAATCGAATGCTTTAACTGGGAGATGGAATTAAATCCAAATGACCCTGAACCAGTTCAGTGGATAACGAAGGTTTATTTGGAGCTGGGTATGATTGAGGAATCGAATACTTATAAAAAAATCTATACGAGTATGCAGCGGGTATCTGGTTAGAGGAGAATCATTACATTAGCTCTCAATGGCTTGTTAGGAAATGGCTGGAAAAAACTAAAGTATTTCTCAGAATGTTTAAAAGTTATAAGTTTTCGGACGCCACGGAGTTCTGGTGCCCCAAGAAGAGACACGAAGAAGGAACCAACTTCATGGCTCTTCTTGTGCTTGTCACCGAAAGACATTCACCTAAGCTTTTGGTTTTCATAATTAGGAAATTGGATGCTTTCCTTTTTACTCTAAGCTGTGATAATATTTAGTAGGTCGAAATATTACTTTAGTGAACGAACCTGTGTACATGGATCTTCTAAAGAAGAAGGTTCTTTTTGTTTTTGAGATCAGATAGCAGTTTAAGTTAATTAAGGTATTAACGTATTAAGCCCGCTATCGATGTCCAGGGCAGGCATAAGGACGTGACGCCTTTGCCGGCCAAGAGCCATCGGCCCTTAGGTCTCAGGGCCAATACGCCCGAGAAGGTTAAAGAACAACCTTCCAGCCGGCTAGCCCGAATGCTTGTCGCCGAAGGACTAGCGCCCCCTGAGCTTTTCGTTCTATATTTTGCAAGAAAATGATTAGTTCAATAATTTTTAACGTACAAAGTGTGCGATCGTTGTCCAGCTGCAGCGCCTAGCCCGCCTTAGATCACAAGCCAAGCTTCAAAGAAAGGAAAAAACGCCTTTCTGTGAAGCTTGCCCGAGTGCTCCTCCTAGGCTGTACAAGGTTCTTCCGCTTTTCTATGTAGTCCAGTTGAGAGGGTTGACGTGCTGGGCAATGACGCCCTGAGCTTATTTGTTCGCAGGTTGACGAGGGAGTGTGAATGGGTTGAATTCAACAAGTAAAGATCCTTTATGGACGAAATCTTTCATTATGCTGATGGTTGGGAATCTGTTTGTGTTTATGTCGTTTCAAATGCTTCTTCCAACATTGCCTCCATATGTAAAATCAATAGGGGCATCAGGTCTTGAGATTGGTCTGGTTACAGCCCTCTTTTCAATTGGAGCAGTGCTTAGCCGGCCGTTTATTGGGTACTTACTTGAATATAAAGCGCGAAAGTCGTTAGTTTTAGTAGGAGCAGTCGCATTATTATTCATTACCATTTTATATCCATTATCACAGGTTGTAGTGATCTTTTTACTATTCCGCTTACTCCATGGTTTAGCATGGGGCTGGTCAACAACTGTAAACGGAACAGCTGCAGTTGACGTGGTGCCAAATTCCAGATTGGGTGAGGGAATGGGCTATTATGGCCTTTCTGTTACACTTGGGATGATCATTGCACCTAGTTTAGGGATCTTATTATACCAAGTGACTTCCTTTTCAAATTTAATTTATATCTCTAGTTTTCTAGGTTTAATTTCAGTTGGGCTTTTAGCAATCGTCCATTATCAAACACCTGAAGTGGTCAAGAATACGAAAAGGGAAGATCTCAAGTTCTCTTATTTCGGTTCTTTAGTTGAAAAATCCAGCTGGTATCCAGCATTTTTAACGTTTATAGTGACCTTTGGGTACGGTTCGATTGTGACATTTATCGTGATTTTTGGAGAAGAACGAGGAATCGACCAGATTTTCCTTTTCTATTTATTTAACGCAATAATGGCTTCACTTTCAAGGCCGATAGCTGGCAGATGGTTTGATCAGCATGGACCAAAAGGAATTGTGTTCCTATGCTCGACACTAACATTTATCGGAATGTGGGTTTTGTCCTTTGCACATTCAAGTATACTTATTGCTGTTGCCGGTGTTCTTTTTGGAATCGGGTTTGGTTCTCTCATTCCAACCTTACAATCTTGGACTCTATCGCAGACACCTGCTAACCGCCGGGGTGTTGCGAATGGCATGTATTTCTCATCAATTGATTTAGGAATTGGATTAAGCGGACTTGTGTTCGGTATCCTTGCCCAATATGTTGAGACAGGTAATTTGTTCCGCATATCAAGTGCTTTTCTATTAATTGCCATAGTCATGACATTTGTTCAAGGACGCCGCAGCAGAACAGTTAGTCGGAGGGAACGGGCAGTATCTTAAAATGAGTCTAATAAAGTTTGATTAACGCAGCCGATCATAGAGAAAATGCCTCCAATAAAGGAGGCATTTTTTGATATGTAAGATAGCATAAAATTTCACCCTACTACAGACCTTGATACGTTGGTGTTTTTCGTCTAAGGAGACAACATTTTTAAATGGATTTTTTAGGATGAGCATAGACGCCGGGAGAATATCGAGAAACTGCACGCAACGTGAAATCTCGCTCAAGCCACTATCATGAGGAAGGGATCTGCTCAAAAAAGCTGTATCTGGATCGTATAGAGAGTAATTGGATCATACAGCTCTTTTCAAATCGAACCTTCGCTCAAATTATTCAATCCTGGTTCAATCATAGTAGAAACAGGACCGAATAATTTAAGAACCGGACACCAAACTTTGTGACCTGGCCCGCAAACGTAAAATTTGGCTAAAATCACCTAGCATGAGGAAGGGATTCGCTTGTACCTGGCTAGTATAGAGAATAACTGGATCAAACAGCTCTATGAATCTTTCTCTCAAATTGTCTAATCCCTGACCCAATCTAAAAAAGACCAAGCGTTTTTTTTTCAGTTAAGAAAGTTTAAGTTAATTAAAGTATTAACGTGTTAATGAGTGTTATCATTGTCCAGCTCCGAGCGCCATCAGCTCGAGGTCACAAGTCAATCCGTCAAGAAGGTTAAAGAACAACCTTCTTGACGGATTGACTTGTGCTTGTCGCCGATAGGCGGGCGCTCTGCGCTTTTCGTTCGACGCGAGTTGATTGGTGGGAGTCTCGGTATACCGGCGAGCCGGTATTTTTCTATAGAAAGGCGTGATCCGTAAAAGCAGCAGCTAAGTGATGTTAATTACCAGTTTCAGAGAATCGTTTCATTCGGTCGCCAATTTCATCACGGACGAGTTGGAAAAATGCCCATTTTTCTTCTTCTGTTCCTTCTGCCTTAGCTGGATCATCAAAGCCCCAGTGTTCACGTTTCACATGGGGAGGTGTTACTGGACAATGGTCAGCTGCATGGCCGCATAACGTAACAATTAAGTCGGCATTGTTTAAAACTTCAGTGTTGATGACATCAGAGGTTTGGCCAGAAATATCAACACCGGCCTCCTTCATGGCTTTCACCGCATTTGGGTTTAGTCCATGCGCTTCAAGCCCAGCGCTTTTCACATCCCAATGTTCACTTAAATATTTTTTTGCCCAGCCTTCTGCCATTTGGCTTCTGCAAGAGTTACCAGTACATAAGAAGTAGAGTGTTTTTTTTGACATGTTGTAAACTCCTTTTTTGTTATATAATCAATAGCCATAAGTAAAGCCCTAAAAGGGTAATAAATAATGTTGGAATTGTTAAGATAATCCCCGTTTTAAAATACGTGCCCCAGGAAATTTTCACTCCCTTAAGGGAAAGAACGTGTAACCAAAGCAAGGTAGCTAGAGATCCGATTGGCGTAATTTTAGGCCCAAGATCTGAACCGATCACATTGGCATAAATTAAAGCTTCTCTCATTGTTCCTGTTGTATTTGTATCGACAATCGCTAAGGCATCAATCATAACTGTCGGCATGTTATTCATCAAGGATGAAAGAATTGCCGCGATAAAGCCCATCGAAATCGTTCCAATAAACAGCCCTTGATCGGCAGCTAAGTTGATCGTATCAGTCAATACATTTGTGAGGCCAACATTCCGTAATCCATACACAACCACATACATTCCAATCGAAAAGAACACGATCGCCCAAGGTGCCCCTTTTAATACCTGTTTTGTTGGAACAGCTGGGCTTCTTTTTGCCATCATTAAAAAGAAAATAGCGATGATACTAGCAACGATTGAGACAGGAATCCCAAGGAACTCACTGATAAAATACCCTGCTAATAAAATTCCTAATACGAACCATGAAAGCTTAAACATTTTTTCATCCTGGATGGTTTCTCTAGGAGCTTTTAAATCTTCCAAATCATAATTCTTAGGAATGCTTTTTCTGAAAAATAAGTAAAGAACAATGATGCTTGCGATCAAAGCGAAAAAGTTAGGAATAATCATACGTGACGCATACTCAATAAAACCAATTCCAAAGAAATCTGCTGATACAATGTTCACCAAGTTGCTGACCACTAATGGCAAGGAGGTTGTATCTGCGATAAATCCACTTGCGATAATAAATGGGAATACCATTTTTTCATTAAAATTTAAATTCCTCACCATAGCGAGAACGATCGGAGTTAAAATAAGGGCTGCTCCGTCATTTGCAAAAAATGCTGCAACCAACGCTCCCAAAATCGAGACATAGATAAACATGCGAATTCCATTTCCTTTCGCAGCTCTTGCCATGTGGAGAGCAGACCATTCAAAAAAACCGATCTCATCCAAGATGAGAGAGATGATAATAACAGCAATAAATGTTAAAGTTGCGTTCCAAACAATCGAGGTCACATCAATGACATCATGAAAATCAACGACCCCTGCAAGTAAGGCTAAAATGGCTCCTCCACAAGCGGACCAGCCAATTGACAAATTCCTTGGCTGCCAAATAACCAAGATAAGAGTTAAAAGAAAGATCAATGATGCTAAAATAATGGAAGTCAATTTCCTTTCTCCTCTCTATTCACAGGTGATACGCCGTCCCTGCTTTTCTAATTCTGCTAATTTCCCATATTGATCTGGTAAGAAGGCCAGAAGGCTTTCAACAAACTCATACGTTTCTGAATCTCGATTTAAAGAATAAAAGATCCACTGGCCCTTTCGATTTTCTTTTACTAGATCAGCGTCTCTTAATTTTCGAAGATGCTGGCTAATGGCTGGCTGGCTTGTTTTAAAAATTTCCACAAACTCACATACACAGCATTCATTTTTTTCTAGCAGCTTTATAATTGATAATCGTGTTTTATCACCTAATAACTTTAAAACCTGGCTCGCTTTTGCAATATCTATTACTTCAGGTTGAACTTTCACATTGCCCACCTCCAATTTACGTAAATGATTATATAACAATATACTTATATACACAATATTTTATTAGTATAACATCTCAAGGTTATTATTTGTATTTTACAACTAAGTGTTTATAATAAAATATAGAAAGAAATAAGAAAAATAACTGTAAAGAAACCTGGTAATTTGTCGGTTGATTATTGTCACTATTACTTTGAATTAACAATGAGATTAATGTAGAAGAAGTTAATTACTTCATTCTTCAACATTTTTTTAAGGAGATTCCTGATCACTTGGTGAAAAATCTTTACAAAGTTTTCAAACTTCTTCACTTTGCTTAAAGTAGAAAAAGAGGTGAGTAAATGGAAAACGTAAGAGAAATATTGCAAACAACGATGAGAGGCTTTGGTTTGTTAGATAAAAACTGTTGTTCTATCGGTTCAATTGAAATTTCTCTCATTCAAAGCCATATCTTGTATGAAATTGATCGAATGGATCATCCGTCCATGCAAGAGGTTGCAGACGTATTAGGAATCGATATTACAACGTTCAGCAGGCAAATACAAAACATGATCAAACGTGAATTAGTCGAAAAAAGACAGTCTTCACAAGATAAGAGAGTGTATGAACTCCAATTAACTGTGCAAGGAAAAGCAGTGGGCGCGTCCATTGATACCCAAATGAATCAATATCTGAACGAGGTCTTCTCTTATATGAATGATTTTGAAAAAGACACTGTTATCCGTTCCTTAAAATTACTCAATGAATCGATGGCGAAAAGCAAAATGTGCTGCAAGCCTGTTCAATAAGATGTTCTTTCTTGATTTCTTGTAATATACAACTAAACAATACCTATGCCAATTTAAAGCTAATATCAGAAAGATTCCGCTGCTTCCACAATAGAGATAAGTAAGGCCGTAAACGATTGTTATTAATAGGTGTCCTACAAAAGGACCTAACGCTGTACTTACATCTTGTACAATAGAGTATGTTGTGAGAAATGAGACAACATTGATGGATGACTTGGCGCTGCCTAGGGCAATGGTTTCAGTTAATGTTGTTAATGAGGCAGCTCCTGCCATGACGAAGAAGGTAAACTTAGATAAGTAATAATTGCCACAATCACAACCGGCTTTTGATGAATGAAACTTATTTGGGGAGCCAGCCCTACCAATTCTCTCCTTCTTTCCAAATGAAATTAGTTTGATGCCCTTTAGCAGCAAGAATTTGCGACAATAGATGGATCTTTAAGGTTTAAATTCACATTGCAAACTCCGGTTTCTGGTAAGTCTAATTCTACTTTCCTGGCTGCTTCATAATCAGCAACAAGATGGGCAACAACCGACCTGACTTGTTCATAACCTGTTGCCATTAGGAAGGTCGGTGCACGTCCATAACTTTTGGCGCCGACAATATAAAAATCCTTTTCAGGCTGGCGAAGTTCTTTCTCCCCGTGAGGACGAACAGTTCCGCAGCTATGAATATTCGGATCGATTAGCGGAGCCAATGCTTCCACACTTTCAGTTGCGGTATCAATTGATGTACGCACTTCTCTCAGCATTTCAAAATCCGGACGGCTTCCTGTATTGACAATGATCTCCTGCACTTCTGGGATTATCGTTTCTTCTCCATTGTAATTTCCCTTAATGGCGATCGTATCGCTTTTTTTCACTAAAGATTGAATTCGGTAGGGAGTATAGACCGTTAATTTCCCTTTATCCACAAGGTTATGCACACGACTGCCTAGTTCTCCCCTTGCAGCAAGAGCGTCTTTCTCTTCGCCTCCATATGCATCTTCTACTTGGTTTCTTCTCATGATCCACAGAATTTCAGTTTGAGGGTATTGGTCCGTTAGTTTGACTAACTCTAATAGTGCATTCATAGCAGAATGTCCGCTTCCTACTACAGCTAACCGTTTATTTGCATAACGCTTTTTTTCTTTTCCTAATACATCTGGAATACCATAATAAATTTGCTCTTGGAGGTTTTTTTCGTCTTTTAACCAAACACCATTTGAATGAGCAGGATTAGGATTCCCCCAGGTCCCTGTTGCATCAATAACAGCACGTGCCTCAATCTTTTGTAAATCTCCATCTGCTTCGGTGTAAAGGATAAAAGGGACGCGGTCGCGGTTTGCATTTTTCATTTTATCTATATCTTTTCGACTGATTGATAGAACTTTTGTATTTAAAACAAGATGAGGTTTAATCTCCTTGATTTTTGATAATGGATCTAAGTAATATTCAACCAACTCTTTTCCAGTAGGCAGTGCATCTAACTCTGGTGAAGACCAGCCCTGCTGTTTTAAAAGGTCTGCTGCCGTCTTATCCACATTATATTTCCATGGAGAAAACAATCGTACGTGTTCCCATTTTAATATATTTGCCCCGGCATGTGATCCTGCTTCTATCAGAATAAATGATTCACCACGTTTGGCAAGATGTGCTGCAGCTGCAAGTCCAACAGGCCCAGCTCCGATAATCGCTACAGGTAAAATATTTGTTTGTTTCGGATTTAATTCTTCTGGACGAACTTCATTTTTGGCCATGCAGCATCCTTGATCTTGTAAGGCGTTAGTAAATGTATTCATGTTCATGAAAAACCCTCCCTGAATTATTAAATCACAATTGGTTCTGATTAATTGTGCTTCTTAAGCATATCACTATACTTGTAATTTGCAAATAAAAATTTTATCCTATTTATAAAGTGGACCAAAACATTCTTTCGCGAACGACACTATTTAATACGACTTCTTAATAAAAAATGTTATTTCTCTACTGTTTACCTAAATTGAATCTACATGATTTTTGTTTATTACATTTTATTATATTTGTTTTTTGCAAATAATTTACGGGAGGAATTGTATAAGTGACTTGTTGGATACCATTGTGATCGGCGGAGGTCAAGCTGGCCTTGCTGCGGGGTATTTTATGCAAAAGAGAGGCCATACAGGAATGTTCACGAGGGGTGCCAGGCACCAAATTTAAACTTTGGTGCCTGGCACCCTATTTCATAAAAAAAAGCATCTAAATAAAAATAGATGCTTTTGATGTACCACTTTATTCACTTTTGTTGATTTTCTTCTCTTATTCGCTCTTCTTCTTCAATGACATTAATCTGCGTTATTTGCTCATTAAGAAAATGGTGCAAGTAATCAACTTTTTCATTGCATATGGGCTCGTTTTCTTTCTTCATTGTCTTGTTTTCCCTCTTTCTCTACTCTTATTCATGAGTTTAGCAGTTCAATACATGACCTCATTCCTCCTTAGCAAGAGTTTGGCCATTCAATGCACAATTTCACCACTTCTATATAAGTTTAGCTTATTAAAATTCAATCCTCTCGCATCTATATAATTGTTGCTTTTGAGGTATAAAAAACAGTTAAATAAAGAATTGGTGGTTCTCTAATTATTCAAGTCTCACAACCTGCCTCTCACCTCAGGGAGAGGCACAAGTTCGTAGTATAAATTTATAAAAACAGCCAATTTTAAAGAGGCGGCTTATGAATCTTCCCTTCTTGGAAAAATTCCTTCAGCATGTGGCGGGCATAGCCGGCAGCTTGTCCAAATGTAATTTTTGCAGGTAATGGTGCTTCATTCGCATCTACTACGACATCAATGATACATGGTTTTTTTTCAGAAACTGCTTTTTTCAGGGCTGGGAGAAGCTCTTCAGGCTGTTCCACTCTAAATCCAACTCCCCCGCAAATATCGGCATACTTTGCGAAATTTGGGTTTTGTAGATTGGTGCCGAATTCAGCGTTACCCATAACCTCCTGTTCGAATTTAATCATAGCGATTTTATGGTTGTTAAGAACAATAGCGACGAGTGGTAAATCATATTTTACAGCGGTGACAAAGTCATTCATCATCATTTGAAAGCCGCCATCGCCGCATATCGCGAATACTTGCTTATCTGGATAGGCAATACAACCGGCAATCGCCCCAGGCAGGCCGCAGCCTAAAGTAGCAAGCCAGCTTGAGATGACAAATTTTTGATTTGTCATGTTAAAGTGGCGGGCCATCCAAACGGTAACATTTCCGACATCTACTGAAAGAATGGCATCATCATCTGCTACTTCCTGAAGTGCGCGGATGACACGCTGAGGTTTGATAGGAGTAGAATGATCTTGTTCCTGCTCATATAATTTTGTTCGCCATTCTTTTAGGTTTTCCTGGCAACCCTCTAGGAAAGAACCATTATTGTCATTTTTGACTAATTCCATCAGGCTGTTTAAAGTCTGATGGGAATCACCGGCAAGTCCTACATCAACGGGATAACGCTTACCGATCTGGGAAGGATCCTTATCGATTTGAATGGTTTTTGCTTTTGCAGGAAGGAAGCCTGTAAATGGAAAGGAGGTACCGACCATTATTAGAGTATCAGCTTCTTCCATTGCAATCGTTGAAGGCTTTGTACCTAATAAACCAAGACCGCCTAAACAGTACGGGTGTTCATCAGGTATGATCCCTTTTCCCGGCAGACTAAGGACAATTGGTGCTTTCATTTTTTCGGCAAAAGCAAGAAGAGAGCTACTTGCTCCTCTGGCCCCTTTTCCAGCTAAGATGACAGGACGTTTTGCTTCATTTAAAATGTCGACAGCTTTTTTAATATCTTTTTCTTGCGGAAGGGCAGTAGACTGAACAAAGAACGAGCTTGTGATTCGAGCTTGCCGTTCTACTTCAAATTTTGGTATGTCATCAGGAATGATAAGAACAGAGACGCCTTTTTTATCATATGCGGCACGGATGGCCTGATTTAACACGGCAGGAAGCTGCTCAGCTGACATAACTGTCTGACTATATACAGCTACATCCTTAAAAAGATTGGCTAAATCAACCTCCTGAAAGAAATCTGTACCCATCAAATCTGTTTCAACCTGTCCAGCAATTGCTAACACTGGAGCTCTATCTAACTTTGCATCATAGAGACCATTTAATAAATGGATGGCACCAGGGCCTGCAATTCCCATGCAAACACCGAGCTTACCAGTCAATTTCGCATAAGCTGCTGCTGCCAAGGCTCCTGCTTCCTCATGTCTGACCTGGATAAACGTAAGTTGATCCTTTACTTTTCGAATCGACTCAATTAACGTATTGATGGAATCACCAGGCATTCCATATACATGGTCAACACCCCAATCAATCAGAAGCTCCATCATAAGGTCACCTGCTGTTGTTCTAAACATTTAAATACCTCCTAGCAATATGTACTAGAAGGTATTATATCCATTCAGATATAGATAAATGTAAGAACTTAACCTGCAGCCTTTTCATCAACTTTATTTACATGGGGAAGGTATAACGTTTTTAGCCCATTTCTTATATGCTTTGGACAAACGGCAATCACAATGGCTGCTCCTTTCTTCAAATTAGAGGTATTTAAAGGCATAATGGGAGGAAGACTCCTTTATCCAATATATAGAAAGATGTAGACAAAATCTTGCCTGCCTACATCTCTCATGGTCTTTAGCTTCCAGTTTTTGTTTTCTCTACTGTTTCTGTTTGTTGAACGGCATGAAGCTTTTTCCCTTCTTCTTCAGAAGCTGTTTTCTCCTGGCTATTACCATTTACAAGATCATTTGTGGCTTTTTTGAACTCTTTTAAAGTGTTTCCGAAGGCACGTCCAATTTCAGGGAGCTTAGAAGGTCCAAAAATAATTAACGCAATGACTAGAACAATAATTAAACCTGGAATTCCGATGTTTTGAAACATTTAAATTCCTCCTATAAATTAATTTTCAGTGTATCTTATAAGATAGGCATACCATGACGATGGAATGCAGCAGCTTCAAGCTCAGTGATACCTTGAACCTCTGCAAATCCTTTAAGCTTGTCCGAAATTTGCGGCGCAAGATGGATTGGAGGTGCAGCATGACCCATTAGCCTTTGGCGGCCAGCATTTTTGCGTGCGAACGGTCCCCAAATCGCATAAGTAATCCCTGGACTTTGAATATTTACGAAAAATGTTTTTCCGTCAGTAGAGAAGGTAGGCCCGGCTAATTCAGAATCATTCAGTTTGTTTTCGGCAAACACATAATTCTCACCTTCAGGCGTAATTCCGATAACTCGGTTAATGCCGTCGCCATCTTCCGCAATCCATAAGTCGCCCCATGGAGTAATGCAAATATTATCCGGCATTTCCAAATCGTTGATTTCTGATGATTCGTAAAAAAGCTCCAATGTGTTTGTTGCAGGGATATAACGGTAAATACGGCCAAGTTTTTTATCCCCGGCAGATGTATCATCAAACCAAAATACACCGCCTGCAAAATACGCGCCCTCTAAGCGGCTGAACTGGATGCAGCCTTTATTTTTTGCTTCAAGAGTAGGTTTTTCAGGATCCACATCTTTCCAAACAATTCCGAATTTTTGACCTGTATAAAACTTGCTTGCACTAGCTGTCACCATTTCTTCCATAGCCGCAGCCTGAAGTTTGCCGCCTTTTTGCAAGGCGCCTTGTCTTTGGCTCCGGTCTTTCGGAATAAAGCGATAAAGGAAGCTAGGGCCTCCGTCTTCTGTTAAATAGACAATTCCTGTTGATGGGTCAATAGCGGTTGCCTCATGTGAGAAAGCACCCATATCTCTAATCGGTGTTTTGGACAATTTACCTTCAGGATTATGAGGATCTACCTCGAATACATACCCGTGGCCTTCTTCAAGCGTTTCTTCACATGTAAGCCATGTCCCCCACGGTGTTTCACCTCCTGCACAGTTTCGAATAGTTCCTGCAGAAGTCACATATTCGTCGATTACTTTGCGATTCGGTCCTATAACAAGAGCAGTTGTACCCCCTGTATTGTCTTTATCATATGGGTTTTTTCCGATTACCGGGTATTTTGTGTTTCCAGTCAATTCATGGTTACGAACAAGGACTGTAGAATTTTTAGGTCCATTGAATGCTGCCATTCCGTCAAACATGGCAGGAATAGGACGCCCATCGGAAAGTTTACCGCCCTCTTCGGAGATGATGCGGTATTGGAACCCTTTTGGAAGATCAAGCATTCCGCCTGGATCTTTGACCAAAGGCCCAAAACCTGCTTTTCCTTTTTTTGCATGCTTAACCGGTGCTGCTAAAGAGTTGTTAGCACCGAGAGAGAGTACACCCGTAGTACCTAATGCTAATGCAGCTGTACTCAAGCCTCCTGCTTTTAGAAAGTCGCGTCTGTTCATGCTTTTTTTGTAAGGTTGGCTATTATCCATAATTTGAAATCCTCCTTTTTATAAGGGGTTAATCTTTTCTCTATAAAAAAACTAACAAACGTAATTTAAGCTAATATTTGTTTAGTGTGAATTTACTGTTAATAAAAAATATGCCAAAAGAATTAGCGGGCGGAAAAAATATAGAGTCATTTATCCTGGGTTGTCTGTACGGAATGTCACCAAATGACTATTTAACTGGCTTATTATTCTATATATGTTACTAGATTGAAAAATTACAGAGATAAATGAAAACAGAATTGTTAAGATTATTACAATGGGAAGGATAAAGAAGGAAAAAAGCCCATAGGAACGGAGGCATTTGAGAAAGGAAAGTTATTTTAAAACTTGCGTAATCTTTCATCAATATACCGGCATTGATAAAAAAGCAAACAACCTATAGGAAAAAGGTCGTTAGTTTCTCTCATGTAACGGACTTTTCTTTTGTGTTTTTGGGGAGAGGTTTTTTATTAGATGTTGAAGTTTATTAAAGTGTAAAGGGCATTTTTATAAAAAAAGAAATCGGCTATTTCGCCGATTCATCAATCTCACCTTTGTTCTTCAGAAAGATGTTCATTTATTTATTTAAATGATTAGCTGTAAAAGGCCTCTTAAGCCCTTCTTAAATACCGTTCCTCTAGTATCTTCCGGTGATGCATTTCGTGGCCTGCAATGATATATGCAATTGCCCGGGGCGTCGCGATTTGCTCGTTAGCTGTTCCGGTGTTCACCCAATCCCCGCTCCGCAAACTCTTAATTAGGTTGAGTGTAGCCTGCCGAGTGATGATGAAGCTGTCCAGAAGGTTTTCTAATGTGCGATCATTAAAGCATGCAGCTTTAACATATGTGTCTTCATCAAACCCTGTCAGCGGTGTAGCATCTCCGCGCCCTATCCGGAGCAGACGGTAGCACATGATGATTTCTGTATCAGTCATATGGCCAAGAACTTCTTTAATTGTCCATTTATCAGGTGCGTATTGGTACATACTTTTTTGTTCAGATATCCCCTTAAAAAGCGAAATCGTTTCTGCTAAACTATCATTTAAAATTTCTAGTAATCCTCCTTCGGGTACCATATTGATATATTCCTCGTAATAAGGTGCAAATTCATTATCATTAGGTTTTGAAAGCATTTGTCATTCTCCTTTCTTATACAAAATCAATCTGGTAATCAGAAATAAAGTTTGGCTTTGATCTATGAGATTGTTGTTTTAATATGCTTACTTTAAGAAATGATGAGCACAATGACCTGTTATGATGCCCAAGATACGGTTTTGAGTAGGAATCGGTCATCAAAGCCCACTTATGATGCCCAAGATTGGGTTTTTGAGTAGTTATTTGGCATCATAATCACTTATGATCCCAAGTTTTACTTTTTATCGGCATCATCCTCCTTTTGAACTTTTTACTAATAAGAGTAATTAGAAATATTATACAATAAAATTGCTATAAATGTTTTTTCGGAATATAATTTTGCTTAGACTAATTGGATTATTCAACAGGAGGTCTCATATGATTCTACGTTTTTTCTCTTATTATCGTCCTCATAAAAAACTATTTGTCTTGGACTTTAGCAGTGCTGTTGTGGTAGCCGTTTTAGAGCTTGCGTTTCCATTAGCTGTGCAATGGTTTATTGATGAGCTGCTCCCAAGTAATGATTGGCCTGCTATTGTCTGGGTAAGTCTTGGCTTATTGCTTTTATATGTCATGAGTACGTTTTTGCAGTATATTGTGAACTACTGGGGGCATAAGCTCGGAATTAATATTGAAACAGATATGCGAAAAGAGCTGTTTCAGCATGTTCAAAAGCAGTCATTCCGGTTCTTCGATAATACGAAAACAGGCCATATTATGAGCCGAATTACGAACGATTTATTTGATATCGGAGAGCTTGCCCATCATGGCCCCGAAGATTTGTTTATTGCCGTGATGACCTTTGTGGGAGCATTTTGGATCATGTTTACGATCAATGTGAAGCTTGCTTTAGTTTCCCTTCTTGTTGTTCCGTTTCTTGTATGGCTTATTGTTTATTGCAACTTAAAAATGAATAAAGCATGGAAACAGATGTTCAGCAATATTGCCGATGTAAATGCTCGAGTTGAAGACAGCGTATCTGGAGTTCGTGTCGTCCAATCATTTACAAATGAAGATCATGAGATTGCAAGATTCACAAAAAACAATGAGAGATTCCGTTTAGCGAAAATTGGTGCATACCGGGTTATGTCTTTTAGCTCATCAGGCATTTATATGCTAACTCGGTTGATTATCCTTGTTGTCCTTGTATATGGTGCTTGGTTAAGCTTTACAGGACAGCTTTCCTATGGAGAATTAGTTGGATTTGTTCTGTATATTAATGTTCTTTTTAAACCGATTGATAAAATCAGTGCGCTTATGGAGCTTTATCCAAAAGGAATGGCAGGGTTTAAGAGATTTACAGAGTTGATTGATAAACAGCCTGAGGTTGCAGACAGCAAAGATGCCCTGCAGGTAGCAGCCTTGGAAGGTGATATTCAATTTCGTGATGTAACGTTTAGCTATGAAAATCACAAGCCAGTGTTAAGCGGGATCAATCTGCAAATTAATGCAGGGGAAACTGTGGCTTTTGTTGGACCTTCTGGAGCAGGAAAGACCACAATTTGTTCGCTGATTCCTCGCTTTTATGATGTCGACGAAGGAGCAATTGCGATTGATGGGATCGATATTAGAGAAATGACAAAATCCTCGCTCCGTTCTCAAATTGGCATTGTCCAGCAGGATGTTTTTCTATTTACTGGAACGCTGCGTGAAAATATTGCTTATGGAATGCTGAACGCATCCGAGGAAGAGATTGCAGGGGCAGCTAGGCGGGCTCATCTCGAAGATTTCATTCAAGGTCTTCCTGATAAATATGAGACACAGATCGGGGAAAGAGGCTTAAAGCTTTCGGGCGGTCAAAAACAAAGGATCGCCATTGCGCGGATGTTTTTGAAAAATCCCCCAATCCTCATTTTAGATGAAGCTACATCCGCACTTGATACAGAGACAGAAGGGATCATCCAAAAAGCATTAACTGAGCTTGCAAAAGACCGGACTACACTTGTGATCGCACATAGACTTGCAACAATCAGAAATGCAGACCGAATTGTTGTTGTTACCGAAAATGGGATTGCTGAAGAAGGGCGTCATGATGAGCTGATCGATCAAGGAGGAATTTTTGCAAAGCTTCATAGTGTACAGTATCAGCAATAAGATTTTATTTTCTATAGGATGGCTGAGAGATCTTTTTAGAAATAAAAATGTGATTTTTTGGGGTATTTCTTTAAATACTCCTTTTTCTTTTCTTTAAAAATTAAAAGGTTAACAATATTGTTAATTGTCATAATATTCATATTATAGTAACCTATATGATAGGTAGATACATTTTGTTGATGGGAGGTGAGGGAATATGCAGCAGGTAAGAAAACAATTGGTTCATGAAATTGTCGCAGAGGAAGTAAAACAATACATCAGAATGAAACAGCTTAAAAAAGGGGACAAGCTGCCTTCAATAGGAGAGCTTGCTTTGAAATTCAGTGTCAGCCGAACGAGTATTCGAGAAGCAATGCGGCATTTAGAAGCTATTCATTTTGTCGAAATTGTTAATGGAAAAGGGATCCTAGTAAAGGATGCTGATTCCCATCAAATTCAAACTCGAATTCAAATTGAGAATGAAAAGACTTTCCTTCTTCAACTGTGTGATGTACGCAGAGGTCTTGAAGGAAGGGCTGTTGAGCTTGCAGCTCGTAATGCAACAGAAGACCAGCTAAATAGGATGGAAGCAAATTTAAAGATTTATGAACAGCTCCGAATATTAAATGAAGACACAGCAAAAGCCGATTTGCTTTTTCACCAGACACTATATGAAGCATCGCATAATCAAGTTCTTTGTAAAATGATCGACTCCGTCTATGATTCTTTTCATGAATTTTGGCAAAAGCCATTCGGAATTAAACGGATTTTTGAAGATACCTATCATTTACATGAAGAGCTCTTTCTATATGTGAAAGAAGGAAATGACAGCAAAGCGAGACAGACCGTTGAAAAACTAATTGATGTAGTTGAGAGCTCTATTAAGAAGCTTTTTTAACAAAGGTTACTGTATCTCCTCTTGGGGAGAGGCTGGTTGGGAGATTTTAAGCAAATGGTGATTAATTGACAATATTTAAAATGTCAAAAGCAACTATTTATATATGAACAAACAAAGGAGTGGGTGAAGTGAATCAGCAACAAGGGGAACAAAAAGTAGCAAAGAAAGCATTGATCGCCAGTTTAATAGGGAGCTCGATTGAGTGGTATGATTATTTTTTATATGGAACGATTGCAGCACTTGTATTTAGTAAGCTTTATTTTCCTTCTGGCGATCCGGCCGTAAACCTAATGCTCGCCTATGCGTCTTTTGCCATTCCGTTTTTTATAAGGCCGCTTGGCGGCGTGATTTTTAGTCATATTGGCGATAAAATTGGGAGGAAAAAGACCCTTGTTTTAACCTTGTCACTAATGGGAGGAGCAACGGTTCTGATTGGGTTGCTGCCAACCTATGAAGCCATCGGGATATGGGCACCCATTTTATTAATTGTTTTACGGCTTATTCAAGGACTCGGAATTGGAGGCGAATGGGGAGGCGCACTTCTTCTTGCTGTCGAATATGCCCCTGACAAGAAAAGAGGCTTCTTTGGAAGTATTCCACAAATGGGCGTACCCATCGGTATGTTGTTAGGGACGTTGTCGATCTCACTCATGACCCTGCTTCCGGATGCAGCATTTTTATCATGGGGATGGCGTGTACCATTTATTTTAAGCGCAATACTAGTATTTATGGGACTTTGGATTCGAAATGGCTTAGATGAGACCCCTGCATTCAAAGAGGCACAAAAAACAGGAAACATCGCAAAGGTTCCGTTGGTCGACACATTTAAATATCATTGGCGGGAGGTCCTTATAGCTGTTGGCGCGAAGGTAGTAGAGACTGGACCATTTTATATTTTTTCAACGTTTATTATTTCTTATGCGGCTGGTACGCTTGGCTTTGAGCAAAGCTCTGCCCTAAATGCGGTTACCATCGCTACTTTGATTACGACAATTATGATTCCGTTTATGGGTAAATGGTCGGATAAGGTAGGCCGAAAGCCGCTTTATATATGGGGTACTGTTGCGATGATGTTATATGCATTCCCTTATTTTTATTTATTATCTTTAGGGTCTGTCTTTTGGCTGACGGTGGCAACCATTATTGGCCTGGGAATCATTTGGGCGCCAATTACAGCCGTTTTGGGTACGATGTTTTCAGAAATATTCGCAACCAATGTTCGCTACACTGGTGTTACGGTCGGGTATCAGCTTGGTGCAGCACTGGCGGGTGGTACCGCTCCATTAATTGCGACTGCTCTATTAAGTAATTTTGGCAATTCCTCCATTCCAGTTGCAATTTATATTATACTAGCTGGTTTTATCTCTTTGATTGCCATGATGTTTATTCATACAACCAAAGCTATTGCGATTGAAAAACAGAAAAATTCTGCGATCTAGATTTTAGCTCAGATATCTTTTACCAAGGGTTATTGTCTATTAGAGGAGTGAATATGTTGCTGTTATTAAATGAACGAACAATTAGGAATCTCTATACAATGGAAGATTGCATGGCTGATGTGGAGAAAGCGTTTCGTTATGAAAAAGAGGGAAAAACGGTAACTCCTGTCCGCCTGTCAGTTCCACATGAAAAAGAACAAGCAGAAACCTTATATATGCCTTCCTATATCGAACCGGTAAACTATTCTGGCCTAAAAGTTGTCAGTATATTTCCAAATAATGCAAAGGAAGGAAGAAAGGTGCTGCAAGGCATTATTCTTTTAACTGATGGTCTAACAGGAGAACATGTTGCCTTGATGGATGCTAGCTATTTGACAATTATGCGAACAGGTGCCTCAAGCGGCGTGGCTACTAAGTATTTGGCAAGAGAAAATGCAAAGGTGTGCGCTGTTTTGGGTACCGGAGCTCAATCATTAGGACAAATTCAGGCGGTTATGGCCGTAAGAGAAATTGAACACATTCTCCTTTTTAATCGAACGCTTGAAAAGGCGGAAGGTTTAAAAGAAAAGCTGCATGCGTTATTTCCAAACTGGAAAGGAACAATTACAGTTCAGCAAGATGCCAATGCGGCCGTTAAAGACGCAGACATCGTGATTTGCAGCTCAAAATCCTCCACACCATTATTTGATGGAAGATCATTGAAAAGAGGAGCTCACATTAATGGAATTGGTTCATATCAGTCTCATATGCAGGAAGTGGATGTACAAACCTTGTACAAAAGCGGCAAAATAGTCGTTGACACTATGGAAGGAGCACTTCATGAAGCAGGTGACCTCATTGTGCCGATCGAACAGGGATTATGGAACGCTCAATCCATTTATGGAGAAATCAGTGAAATTATTACCGGCCAAAAAGAAGGGCGTACCGAACAGGAAGAAATTACTTTTTATAAAGCGGTAGGTATTGCTTATTTAGACACCATGGTTGCTCAAAGTGTGTATCAAAGAGCCTTGGCGGCTGATGTGGGGGAGACTTTTAACTTTTAAGGATGGACCGATTTCTATGAAAAAACTAGAAAGGGAATAAACCTATGATCATTGAAGTAATTGCTGATACGCTAAGCGATGCCATAGCTGCTCAAGAAGCTGGTGCCTCAAGAATTGAGCTGATAACAGGAGTAGTTGAGGGCGGTTTAACACCGAGCTATGGATTAATTGAAGAGGTTTGTGGAGAATTAAGGATTCCTGTGAGTGTGATGATTCGTCCGCATAGCAGAAGTTTTTGTTATTCAAATGAGGATGTAAGAATGATGCTTAAGGATATTGAGGTGTGCAAGGAATTGGGAGCAACAGGAGTTGTATTTGGCACACTTACTGCTGACAATCAGATAGACGAAGACACTCTCAAAGCATTACTAGATAAATCCGAGCAGTTGGATGTTACGTTTCACCGGGCATTTGATGAAGTATCTGATCAACTGGCTGCCCTGCAGGTAATTCAAAAGTATCCGCAGATTTCTAGGATTTTAACATCTGGCGGCAAACAAAAAGCCATGGACGCTGTGAGCGAATATCAGCCTTTGTTACAATGGACGGAAAATTGCGATCTTAATATAATGGCTGGAGCTGGGTTGACTCCTGAAAATCTTGAACGGTTTTTAAAGAAAGTAAACGTCAAAGAAATTCATTTTGGTTCAGGTGTTCGTTATGGAAATAGTTTATTGCGACCTATAGACCCAAACAAAGTTAAAGAAATCAGGCAGAATTGCCTTAAGCATTAGTTCTTTATAACTTCATCAGTGGGGGAAACCCCCCCTGAAAGGATTATTTTTTAAAAGCCTCATCCTCGTATTTAGATTGAGGTGAGGGTTTTACTGTCTGTTTAAGAGCAAAATAAATTATTCATCGACCTTTTTTCCGCCAAGTACTTGTCCCAACTGTTCAAAATCTTCGTTTTTCTTTTGAGAAAGGTGAAAAGGATTTCTTTTCTGTGTGAACTCTCTATCGGCTACTGTTTCAACTCCCATTTGTTTTCCTTGGGTCGAAGTTGAATCATTAATGATACTTTCATTTTTTCCGTCAAAATGAGGGGTTGCTTCTGAATGCTGAATTTCGCTGTCTTTTGGCATAGAATCATCTCCTTTTCTTCTTAAGTTGACTGAGAAGGGGAATTCTTATACCTAACTTTATTAAGGTTATAGGTTTATTTCTTCATTTAATGACAATGTGCCATGCGCCAATTTGGCTTTCTGGTACTTTATTTATAGTTTTAGAATGTTTAATTTGATTAAAGTATTCATGCATTAAAGTTAATTATGGGGAAACGTTGAAGGATTTCACATCCCCTATGTCTGACTCTACATATAATCTGTCCGATTCTCAAGATTTACTATCTGGGATCACAAGACTTACTTTCTGAAGTCAAGATATATTGTCCAAAATGACTATATATAGTCAGACTTCCTGCAATACTCTGTCTTGAACTTAAGAATTAATACCTAATGTTTTGTCGTTTTCTCCCGTAATTATTAGCGGGAATTTGTCGATATGAGCCAATTTGTGTTAATAGGCATTTTTAAAAGAATAAAAACCAAGTTTGCATCATTTAATAGTAGAGAGTCAGATTGTGCTTATATTCGCCTGAAAATCCTGATAATCAAAGGAAAAGGTGAAATTGATAAGCAATTGAAATTTATTTTCGACATTTTTCTGTTAGAATATTACTATAAGAGCAGATCGATTTGATTACATGTAGGTGGAGGAAATCATGACTGAAGAAACGCGATTAATTAATAAAACATATTATGAAACTTTTCTTGCTGACAGCAGTAGTCTGCATCCTGTTCAAGTGCTTGGCGAGGCTTATATGGAAGAGCAGACAAAGGAAATATACGATTTGTCTTATGTTCGCTATGCACAAGGCGAGGTCTATTTCCAGCATAAAGACTATGAAGCTGCCATTTTTAAATGGGAGAATATTAATAATGAGCTTGAGTCATGGGCGAAAAAGAATATTGCAGATTCTTACTATGAACTTGGACTCTTATCTTCTGCAGAGGATACATACACTGCGATAAATTCTGATTCTAAATCCCTTTCGATGGAGATTTCTTTGCAATTGTTCTCACTTTATCTAGAAAGAGGGAAGCTTGAGCTAGCTTATGAGGTGCTGGGCAATGCCATTGAGCTGGACCCGGATTATCCAAATGTTACGGAAATTGCAAAGAATTTTTATGAGGATCAGGTGGATTGGAAACGGGCAGTTGAATTGGCTGTTGCCGAATCGATCAGAACGGAATCGGTTGAATGGTTTGAAGTTCTCCTTAAGTATGCGGACAAAGGGTATACAAAGGCTTTTGCACCAGATTATTTCTATCAGGTACTAATAACGCTTTATAGAGCGAAACAGCAATACTTTAAGCTTGTTACCTCTTCCTTGTGGAATAATTATAAAACACAAGATACTTATTTATCTTGGCTTAAGACTGTGAATACGATCTTTTTAAATATAAATGTTAATGCGCGTGAATCATGGGAGGAACTTGCTGAACTCCATCAACAAACATATCTTGAATGTATTGCAGGACAATATTTGATCAAGGAACTAGAGGATGTTATTCCTGTTTTACTTGGAAACTGGCTTAAAATTACGAGTAAGTCAAAAGCTCTATTTGCCTCGACAGCTATATTGGCATGGAGTGAGGTATTTCCATCGTCAATTGATTCATCCGATTTCAAAGCTGCTGAAAACTTAATTTTTAATAATGAGCATGAAAAAATTAGTTTGGATAACAGTCTAGATCTCTTTAAAACATTAATGAAATGGGCAGAAAACAACCATCTTGAAGTAAGTTATTTAAAACCTTGGCTTGTTTCCCAGCTGTCTGATCTGCGGACAACTCGTATTGCCGTTGCAGGAATGATTGGAAGCGGAAAATCCTCATTTATTAATTCGATGTTAGAGGAGAAGCTTTTGGAAGGTCCGTCTCCAACTGTTTTCGTTCGGACTGAAAGCGATGTGACTGAGATGAATGAAATTTCTCATACTTCACAAAGACCGCTTTCTGATATAAGCGAGCTGCAGAAGGGAGCCATTGTTGAATTAAAATGGCCATCAAGGTTTTTACATCAAAACGATCTTTCCTTCATTCAACTTCCTGGGTTTGAGCAGGAAACAATTGATGGAAGTGAAACGCTTGATTACTTGCCGTTAGCTGATGGGCTGTTGTTTGTTTTAGATGCTGGTGATCCTTTTACTGAGGAGGAACTCAATCTTTTAGTAAAAATAAAAGAGAATGCTCCTGAAGTTCCTATGCATTTTTTGCTAAATAAAATGGATATTCTGCCGGTTGAAACAGATGTGAAAAAATTTGTGGAGGAAATGGAAATGAGGGTAAAAGGGTTTTTCCCTCAAGCTCAAGTATTCCCATACTCTTCCCTGAAATCAGTTTCCAAGCAGCAAGGATTGGCAGAGTTTATGAAAAGAGTGTTCCAATCAAACTCTTTGGCTCTTGAAGAATTACGATCAACAAAGCTATTATACTTAATCCGCAGGTCGCTGACAGAACTTCTAAATAACCGGGTTGCTATGGAAAACCATCTGATTGAAACTGTTCATTTCAATGAAGACATTTTAGGAAGATTAAATGGCTTGATTCATCACATAGAGGATTTAGAGGGTGAAAAGGTCAGGGAAATTAAAGAATCTTATCAATCTGTCAAAGGTGAAATGAGGAGAGATCTGTTAGAAAGCATCCCTGAATTACTTCGCGGCTGTGCCAATTTGTTAAGTGAGGATAGTGATTTTAGTCAAATTCATGTTGAGCTTAACAATAAAATGAATGACAAAATCCAGGCATATTTTAAAGAAGATTTAGTACCAAGATTCAGCGCTGCTCTTCAGGAATGGATTGAATCTTCCCATAAAGAGCTCCTGCAAAGCCAATCTCATTTAAATGAGATGTGTAATTCCTTTAATGGATTATATGGGGAAGAAAAGATGAAGCTGCAATGTGATTTTAAGGTAGTTGAGGATTGGCGCAGGGATATAACCCGGATGACGAATAGGGCAGAAGTAGAGGATGAAAATATATTATTACGCTTTAAACCAGCGGAATTTTTATTGAAAAGTGCAGGAAGACTGTTTGGAGCGATCCCTCAAAACAAAAGCTTGCTCTACAATCAATACAAAAAGTATTTAGAGAATAAAAATTATGATGATGTCGCTAAATCAATCGCAGATAAGTTCTTCCTTGAATTTAATCTGTTTGAAAAGGCATTAAAAGCCGATATCTCCATGTTTTTCAAGGCTCCATTCAGCTATTTGACAGAGACAGTGGCAGAAACAGAGATGGAGATAAACGAGGCTAAAGAAATGCTTGAAAAAATGGAATCAAACCCTGAAGTTTACTATGATCCGCTTAAGCTGTTCGAAGTAAGATTGCTGCAGTACGAATTTATGGTAAGGGCCAGCGAAGAAACACCTTATATCCATTCAAATTAAAAGGCTCTTTTCTAAATTGTTCTGGAGATAAAGTGGAGGTTTAAATAAAGGCAATCGGTGAATCGCCGATTGCTTCTAGTTTCACCTCTAGTTGTATATTCACTCTCGAAATCATCACCTATACAAATAGCAACAAAGTTTGTTAGAACAGCTATTAAAAATAAACAGAGCGTGCAAAAGGCTAACGGGTTTACTTGTAAGGTGCAAAACGGCAAATCACAAACCTTATCACATAGCAAAACTCATAAATTTTACAACACAATAAAAAAGGCTTAGAGATGCAAATATCTCTAAGCCTTTATTAAATTTTCACTTTTTTAAGTTGTACAAGTTAATTAGTCGCTAAAGCGAGTTTGATAAATAAGCGGAGAAATTTCTCTTATTTATCTAATAGCACTGAAAATAGCCAAAATAGACGGAAAGATTCCGACTATTGACTCGAAAAAAGTGAAAATGGGTACATTTGCTTTGCTTAATCGGAAAACCTCCGCTTATATACACCTAACTGAGCTCTATTCTACAGTTTAACCGGAAACCTCCGCTTATTTTAACTATCACTGGTTCCTCTATTAAGGATAAGACTTCTTATGTTTCAAAAAAACCAAGTGAACCTCATTTTGATGCGTTG
>NZ_JACXAI010000033.1 GCF_014773385.1 Metabacillus arenae
TCCTTGTGCTGCGCAGCTTTGGACACCTCGTATCATACCAAGGGGACTTTTTTTATTCAAACCCCATTTTGCTTTAATACAGGAATGCTTTCTGATTATACTGGATTGATTAAAGATCAATTTATTTTTGGAAACGGAACTGATGAATTGATAAGAATGATATGTAGAGCTTACATGGGAACGGATACAAATACAGTAATGTCAGATTTAACTTTTTCTCAATATAAACGAAATGCGATTATTGAGGGGGCAGAGGTCCGAGAGGTTCCTCATATAAATGGTCGACACAATATTCAAGGAATAATTGATGCAGTTGATAAAAGTACAACTGTCGTTTGGATATGTAATCCTAATAATCCTACAGGTGAGTTTGTCCGTCAAAGTGAGCTCATAGAACTCTTAGATAACCTTAGTAAGGATATACTTGTTGTTTGTGATGAGGCATATTACGAATACGTCGATGCTGAAGATTTCCCGAATACAGTATTTTTAATGGAGAAGTATCCCAATTTAATGATTTTGCGAACTTTTTCAAAAGCTTATGGTCTAGCAGCACTTCGTATTGGTTACGGTATGTGTAAAACGGATGTAATCAATGTTTTAGAAACAGTAAGGGAAACATTTAATACTTCCCGTTTAGGCCAAGTGGCTGCAATTGCAGCTTTTGAAGATCAATCTTTTATTAAAGATTGTCACAAGAAAAACCGGGAGGAACTGCAACAATTCTATTCATTTTGTTTGCGATTTGGACTCTCATATTTTCCAACTCAAACTAATTTTATATTTATCGATATGAAAAGAAACACAGATAGTTTAGCTAATCGTCTATTATCTAAAGGATTTATTATTCGTCCGGGTAGTGAGTTTGCATGCCCAACTAGTGTAAGAGTTACGATAGGCAGTTCTAAACAAAACGATGATCTTATTGCATATTTGTCACAATTAATTCAGATGCCGGAAATGATAGAAAAATAGAGTTTTCCGAAGATTGCCTTATCTATTATATATTATTAAGTTTCATTAAAATGGACCGAAAAATAATGGAGGAGTAGTTTAGAAAATATATGTTAAGTGGTACAATAAGATAAACGAAAGTTTTCTAAAACCATAAAAAATGAAACATCCACCGGTTTGGGAGTTTCATTTTTTTATGCTGGAGTTCGGGGGCAGAAGACCGCATGATTAGATCTTCCTCATTCACCTTTATTTTCTTTTACATCAGTTGAATTGACAGTTGGTTTATATCCTAATTCCCTTATAGCTGATTCTACGGACCAAGGGTGATCCAAGTTATCGGAGACAGCATAATAAGTACCGAATTGAATGGTAGAGTCAATTGCGGCAGTAAAAATGTTCACAAGGTCAGTATGAGATAGCATGGTTCTGTTTGTTCGTGGTTTTTTGCTTAGGGCTTCCGTTTCATTCTCAATTACCGTCCCAATTCGTAAATTCACAACGGATAGATTCACATTTTCATCCATTGTAAAAATATCACCTAAATTTTCAGATGCAAGCTTTAGTAGGCCGTAAAGTCCTTTGGAACGAGGATAATCTTTTGTTGTAATCTCTCTTCCCAGCATTGAAAAGCCATTTTCTTCATAATAATCAGTCACATGATTGCTGCTTGCAAAAATAACCTTCGGAATTTTCAGCTCTAAAGCGGCACGGAGAATGTAATACGAAGCTTTAAAGTATATGTCAGTCATTGCTTCAAATTCATTTATATCAGTTATATTATTAGAGGTTTTTATAGCAAGTAAATTCACCAACACATCCGTATCTTTTGGAATCGTGCTAAGAAGACTTTGATAATTGGCAGCATCAACTATAATAAATCGTTTATTATTCGGATCATCCGAAGGATTTTTATCCATTAATTCGACAATATAATCTTCGGAAAGTCCTTTTGCTAATAATTTTCCAACAGTTCCATTCCCGCCGATTATTACAATCTTCTTCAAAATAGTACCCTCCCATCAGTATGTCTTCACTAGTTATAGCCTTGAGGAAGCCTGATCATTCGGTTTTCTATAAGAAAATAAAGGCACTTGGCAAAGTATCGATTGCCTAGCTAACAAGTAACGAAGCTGCCTTATGCCTTATCCACTTCTTTTCCATAAGTAAAAATGTTTGTTTTTCGATTGGATTGTTTATTTGATTGGAATATTCCGTATAAAACGATTAATTCCCCTGCCAATCCAACTGATTGGGCAAGGGCACCTATTGATCCGTTCCATCCTGAAGTCATTTTTATACAGACAAAAAGAATGGTCAGGGTTATGATTAAATTTGCAGATTGACTTATAATTGTTACTTTTGTCTTCTTGCGGAGCATTAGCAACCCATTGAAAAAGTCGACAAATGGAAATGCTAATGCCATTAGCATAAATACTTTCAAAGCTTTTAAACTTTCAATTAATAATTGATTTTTTATCCCCATTACTTGCTCTAAAAAATATACACCCAATGGCGTATAACAAAGGATTCCAATAATAATAACAGGGATGAAGCTAATCATAAAAGTAAATCTTTTCACTTTCACTTCATGTTGATCATAAAAATTGATGACGATTTGATGGATATAACTAAAAAAACTTAAGACTAATTGGATGACACTCAACGCAATGGCGTAACTTGCAATCGCCAGCTCCGTTTCTTCTGTCTTACCTAAAAATATATTGATTGCAGGTCCAATTGATACAGTAATAAAGGAAGATAACATTAACGGACTGTAAAATTGAAAGATTTCAAATTTAGATTTTATGTTCGGCTTTTTTCTTACCGGCATTTTACGGACAAGCAGCCGTGCTTCGATAACACTTACGATACATTCAATGATCATCCCGCAAAGAAATATGTAAGCCCCTGTTCTTCCTGTTATATTACCTGTATGAATAAAATATAAGGACAATAAGTACATGAAAATCAGCCGTATACCCATGCCCATTGTCAGCCATTTCGTCTGCCTGTTATAAATGATAATGCCTTGACTAAAACAACGTAAGGCTGAAAATATCGTTACAATAATAAGGACTTGATAAATTTCTTTTATTTGTTTTACCAACTCGTTTTTAATCCCATAGATCGTAGAAAAAATAAAATTTCCAAAAGAGGTATATGCAACTGCCAAAGACACAATCAACAAACTGGCAATAATATAAAAGGAAAATATCATCATTAATTTTACTGACCCTTTATCTCTTACTAAAGCCGAACAGGTTTGGCGGAGTATGACACCAAGGCGCTCAGTAACGGCGAATAAACTCATTGCTATCGCATAACCAGCGATGATAACTTCTGAATTGTCGCTTCTAGCTAACGTACTGTTAATAATAATGTGAGATAAAGTTACAAGACTTGCGGATAAACCTAATGGAATAAAGAAAAATAGTAATGTTTTTATCTTAAATTGATTTTCCTGCTTAATTGTCATCTTATTACAACACCTTTTTATTTTTATCCCTTATCTCCTACAAGTTCTCTTTTCTTTCTCATTAAACCTTTAAATTTATTCAAACAGATTCAATCCCAGCTGCTCCCGCAGCTTTTTTAATCCATATTTTAACTAGCAGGCTAAAGTGTAAGTTTTTTATTCTTTTTGTATAACTGCAAGATTTATTTAATCAGGTAGGCTTGTTAGGAAAAATTGATTTTAAACACAAGACAGAATGATAATGACTTCATTAGGCTTCAATACAGCGATTTCATCCTTCACGCTTTTCTTGACGGGCACAATGAATAAGGGGATATACCCGTTTCAAGCATCGATTGCTTGTTAGTATATCCCGCTATTTTTATAGTGTCACTCCTGATTTAAAGATGGCCAGTTCTCTGAAATTGTTTTTTTCATTGTTTACAAGCTTGCCACTTGCAACGTCTTTAACATATTCAATGAATTCCGCTAATACATCCTCAGATGAACCGTCTTCTAAAAGGGTTCCGGCGTTAAAGTCGATCCAGTGTTTTTTTGCATGATATAAAGGTGTGTTTGTCGAAATCTTCATCGTTGGAACGAATGTACCAAATGGCGTTCCTCTTCCTGTAGTAAAAAGGACAAGCTGACAGCCAGCGGCGGCTAAAGCTGAAGAAGCAATTAAATCATTTCCGGGTGCACTGAGCAAATTTAGCCCTTTCTTTTTCAATCTCTCCCCGTATTTTAGGACGTCCATCACGGAAGATGTTCCTGCTTTTTGCGTGCAGCCAAGGGATTTATCCTCCAAGGTAGAAATTCCTCCTGCTTTATTTCCTGGTGAAGGATTTTCATAGACGGGCTGTTTATGATCCATAAAATATTGTTTAAAGTCATTAATCAAATCAACCGTTTTTGAGAAAACCTCCTGGTTTGCTGCTCGTTCCATAAGAATCGTTTCCGCTCCAAACATTTCAGGCACCTCAGTTAATACCGTTGTACCTCCTTGTGCAACGAGATAATCAGAAAATTGTCCTAGTAATGGATTTGCGGTGATCCCTGAGAAACCATCTGATCCACCGCATTTAAGTCCAATCTTTAACCCAGCAAGCGGGACTTCTTCCCGTTGATCCTGTTTTGCTTCTTCATAGATTTCTTTTAAAAGTTTTACGCCTGCCTCTACCTCATTGGAAACATCTTGAGATAAAAGGAATTTCACCCTTTTGTTATCGTATTCGCCCAATGAATCTCTAAACTCATAAATGTTATTATTTTCACAGCCCAAGCCTAATACGAGAACACCGCCGGCATTAGGATGCTTTACAGCATTAGCAAGTATAGTTTTAGTATTGACGTGATCATCCCCAAGCTGGGAACAGCCATAATTGTGTTTGAGGACAAGAATGTTATCAAAAGGGCTGATATCTCCTTGTTCCTGCTTAAATTCCTGAATAATTAAATCAGCAATTCCGTTTACACACCCTACAGTAGGAACGATCCATAATTCGTTTCGAATGCCTGCTTGGCCATCCTTTCTTTTAAATCCCTTAAATGTCGCAGGCTCTTTTGAATATGGGTTCGGGTATAGCTTTTGCTGATAACGATAGTCTTCAAGCCCTTCCAGGTTCGTTATTATATTATGATCATGAACATGCTGCCCTGCTTGAATAGTCTGTTTGGCATGGCCGATCGGTGCTCCATATTTCATTACATGCTTTCCTTTTTCTATTACGGTTAAAGCGATTTTATGCCCTCTTTCAACCGGTTCTTTTAAATAAATTACTTTTCCATCTAAATAGACAGGCTCATTTTCACTTAAATTTGTTAATGCAACTGCCACATTATCCTGCTCATTAATTTTCAAATACTTTTTCACAAGGAAGCCCTCCTTACTGAAAGTACGTCCTGCACGGCTTCCTTCATACCGACTTGATGAATTTTTATTAAAAACTTTGAGACAAGTTCCGTTAGCCCCTCTATCTCTGTTAAATCCCGGTTCCAAAGTTTCTCATTTGCCAGAACTCTTGCAGCTACTCTCTCTAATCCTTCTTCTGTTCCATCGCAGTCTTTCCACAATTCTTCAAAAAAAGTTAAAATCTCTTTATCATCAGCAAGGGCAATTCCTTCTGACCCGCGTTTTCCTTTGTAAAATTGGATTAAGGCACTAAGGGAAAAAACGAGTTTTTGCGGCAATTGCTGATATTTCTCATAATAGTCTAATAAAGTCGGTAAATTTCTAGTTTTGTATTTTGAAATCGAATTAAGCGCAATGCTTGATAAATAATGTTTTAAAAATGGATTGCTAAATCGATCCAAAGTGTCCTTTCCATATAGCTCCAATTCCTCCTTAGGCAGATCCAAAGTCGGAATAATCTCCTTATAAATAAGTTCTTCTACAAATTGTTTCGTTTCTTCAGTTGTGACAGCTTCTCTTACGGTTTCTATTCCTGCCAGGTAAGCAACAGGAGTCATGGCCGTATGGGCTCCATTTAAAATTCGAACCTTCCTCATCCGATATGGACTGATGTCTTGAACAAATTTTACATTCAGCCCCGCTTTTTCTGCAGGAAATTCTTGTTCAATCCATTTCGGCCCTTCAATGACGAACAAATGATACTGCTCTCCTACAACGATTAGTTCATCCTCAAACCCCAAGCTTTCGGTCATTTCCTTAATAGAATCCTTTGGATACCCAGGCACAATCCGGTCCACCAACGTACAGCAAAATGTATTGGCTTTGTGAATCCAATGAATGAATGGTTCTTCAAGGCTCCATAGATCAGCATATTGAAGGATTACTTTTTTTAGCTCCCTCCCATTGTGCTCAATTAATTCACAAGGAATGATAATAAGTCCTTTCTTCTCATCTCCTTTAAAAGCCTTAAAGCGGTGATAAAGAAAGTCCGTTAATTTCCCTGGAAAACTTTTCTGCAGGTTATCATTTAAACGATCCTCTTTGTTAAAAACAATCCCAGCCTCTGTTGTATTTGAGAAAACAAAACGCAATTCCGGCTTCTCAGCTAAAGAAAAAAACTCTTTCTGATCTGTGAGTAAGTTAATGCCCCTGCTTATACTATTAATAACATGGTGTTCTCTGACTGGTTTTGAACCTTTTATCCCTTGTAAAAAAAGAGTGAACAAACCGTCTTGGTTGTTTAGCTTTTCTACTGTACCGCTATTTGTAGATTGTGCCACGACTATACTTCCGTTAAACCCTGCGTTCTTGTTCATTTTGTCAATTTGCCAATCAGTAAATGCTCTAAGAAAATTGCCTGTTCCAAATTGGAGCACCTTCTCAGGATACTTGTTGTAATCAGTCCATGTTTGCTTATTTAATTTTTGCATCTAAAAACCTCCTTTTTATGCACACGTGAACATTTTTTGACAGAGAGGGTTTCCCCTTTTTATTTACTATTTATGTTACTAACTGAGTTTCTAATGATAAGTTCGGTATTAATGAATTGTTTTTCCCCGCGTTCTGCAGGCTGATCCATTAATTGTAATATTCTTTCCGCCCCTGCTTTACTGATTTTTTCGATCGGTCTTTTTACAGTTGTCAACGTCGGAATCGTATATTGTGAAAAGCCAATATCATCAAATCCAATAATCGATAACTCATCGGGTACAGAAAGACCCGCTTCAAAAGCAGCGTTCATTGCACCAATTGCCATATCATCATTAGCGCAAAAGATTGCGGAAGGAGGGCGCTCTAACTTTAAGAGCTGCTTCAATCCATCGTACCCGCTTTGCATATCATAGTTTCCCTTAATCATATATTCTTTCCTCGGTTGTATTTGCCGGTCAATTAATGCATGAAGAAAACCTGCTTTTCTTTCATGAGCCGAACGGAAATCTTCTCTTCCTTCGATAAGGGCGATTTGCTGATGACCACTATCCATTAAGTAGTTGACCGCTTGATAGGCTCCTTCTTTATCATTAGAAAGAATATTGGTAACAGAGCGATCTTCTAATTCCCGATTCAGGACAACCAAGGGAATGTTCTTGTCTAAAACATGATAAATAAACGTATTATCTTCATCACTTTGGCTCATTAACAGGATCCCATCAAACCGTTTATTGGTGATAAAGGAATAATCTTCGTAATCACTAATACCCCGGATAAACAGATTGAAGTTTTCATCGATTACACTATTTACTCCTTTAATCGCTTCAACTAGAAAGCTCGATGAAGTGCCATCTGCTATACTCGTGAAAAACAAGCCGATTGTATAGGATTTTTGCAGAACCAATCCTCTCGCATGATAATCGGGAGAATAATTTAATTTTTCGGCTATTTCCAATATCTTTCTCTTGGTCGCTTCTTTAATATGAGGACTATTATTCATCGCTCTTGAAACGGTTGTATGTGAGACATTTGCTAATTTTGCAATATCTTTTATAGTAACTCCCATTGGCATACCCTTCCTTTAACTACAAGTAAATAAAGAATAGCACACTTTTGCGACAGGAAAACTATCCAAAGTGATATTTCCTGCCTTGTTAGGAACGAAAAGCGCAAAGTACGAGTCTTTCGGCGACAAGAGGAAGACGACTTGTCTGGAAGGTTGCTCTTTAACCTTTCTAGCGAATTGGCTTATGACCTAGATACAGATTGCGCTTGGCCGGCAAAGACTTCACACCCTTATCCATGTCGGCACGAGGACGTTCATTCCGGCTGGGCTGGATATCGACAGCTAGCAGGAACATATTAATACTTTCATTTACTTAAACTTTTTGATCTTGCAACGAACGCACCTTTTTTTCAAAGTTGAAATATTCATTTGCATTTTGATAAGAGATCCCCTGGACAATGCCTCCTAAAAATTCTAGATCATTTGGGACTTCTCCATTTTCCACCCAATCTCCAATTAAATTGCAAACTAACCGTCTAAAATATTCATGCCTTGGATAAGATAAAAAGCTTCTAGAATCGGTAAGCATGCCAATAAAACGGCTGAGCAATCCAACATTAGATAACGCTTTCATTTGTTCTTGCATTCCGTCCTTTGTATCATTGAACCACCAAGCTGAACCAAACTGAATTTTTCCCGGAATGCCGCCGCCTTGAAAGCTTCCAATCATGCTTGCTATGATGTAGTTATCATTTGGGTTTAAGGAATAAAGAATCGTTTTTGGAAGTGAATTTACTTTTTCTAATGAATCCAATAATTGATAAAGGGGTTTTGCTATGCCTTCATCGTTAATACTATCAAAGCCTGTATCAGGTCCTAATTGTTGGAACATTTTTGTATTGGTATTTCTCATTGCATTAATATGAAATTGCATGGCCCAATCTAACTTTGAATACATTCCCCCTAAAAATTTCAAAGTAAAGGACTTATATTTTTTCTCTTCTTCTAATGTGACTTTCTCTCCGTTCAGTGCTTTTGAAAAAATTTCACTTGCCTCTTCCTTCGTTGCTTCTGCAAACATCATTGTATCAATCGCATGGTCGGAAACCCTGCCTCCATGAGAATGGAAAAACTCAACCCTTGAGCTCAGCGCCATTAGAAACCCTTCGTAGTTGTTAACCGGCAGGTTTGCAGCAGCCCCTAATTTTTCCACCCATTGAAGGAATCCTTGTCTATTAATCTCCAATCCTTTATCAGGCCTGAAGCTAGGAAAAACCTGGACCTCAAAATCTTTAACATTTTTGATTTTCTGATGATATTCAAGTGAATCAACAGGGTCATCTGTCGTGCAAATCACTTTAACATTTGACCTGCTAATAAGATCTCTTGCAGCATATCCTTCTTTATTTAATAAAGCGTTTACTTTTCCCCAAATAGCTGGCGCTGTATGTTCATTTAAGACATCATATACACCAAAGAAGCGTTGAAGCTCTAAGTGAGTCCAGTTATAAAGCGGATTTCCTATCGTCTTTGGAACTGTTTTCGCCCATGCTAGAAATTTCTCATAATCGCTTGCGTTTCCAGTAATATATTCTTCATCGACTCCGTTGCTTCTCATGACTCGCCACTTATAGTGATCCCCATATAACCAAGCTTCGGTTATATTATTAAATCTCTTATTTTCAAAAATCTCCTGTGGACTTAAATGACAGTGATAATCAATAATCGGCATATCTTTTGCATAGCGATGATACAAAGCGGAGGCTGTTTCATTTGATAATAAAAAGTCTTCTCCCATAAATGGTTTCAATCTAATCACCTTCTCATTTAATTTTGTTCACGTGAACATTTTATTCTATTTAAAAACAGATTATTAAACTTTTTAACACTTTTCATTATGTTCACGTGAACATTTATCTATATTTTAATCATTTTTTCTAAAAGTTTCAATTATTAATAGACTAAAAGAGCAAAAAAGGATTCACGAAAAGCGCAAGGCGCCCGCTTATCGGCGACAAGCATAAGACGAGCCGGCTGGAAGGTTGTTCTATAACCTTCTCGGGCGGATTGGCTTATAACCTAAGAGCCGATGGCGCCTGGAGCTGGACAACAACAACTAACTTTAATGCGTTAATACTTTAATCTACTTAAAATTTCTGAAACTAGAACAAAAAGATTGAAGAATTCATCCTTTTTTGTTTCTATCCTTAGAGCATTCCTATCCATTTTGCCTCAATGATCTGAATGAACATTGAAAGTAAGCTTGATCATTATTCAAATAAGGAATACATAGAATGATTGGCCAAGCGAAAATTCGTTTTTTCAAGCCTAATTGCTTAAGTGTTTACAACTCTCAGCTTTTGCTTGTTCAAGAACTTCCTTAATAGAGATCCAGGTCCCCTTCTCGGCAGATTTTTCTACTGCTTCTAAAACAGCTTGGTTTAACAATCCATCTTCAAAATTTGGAGTTGGGATGATCCCTTCTGAAATTCCATCTATTAAAGTTTTCAATAGGTTAATAAAAGTATGTTCATACCCAATAATATGTCCTGGCGGCCAATATGCACCTGCAAACGGATGAACTTCTTCCGTACAATTAATAGTCCTAAAACCTTGCAGACCTTTAGGATCATTATCAAAATAGACTTCTAAGTTATTCATATTTTCCATATCCCATCGAATAGAGCCTTTTTCGCCATTAATTTCAAAACGATTGCCATTACGGTTTCCTCCGGCAAACCGGGTAGCCTCAAATACGCCAAATGCACCATTACTAAACTTTGCAAGAAAAGCAGTGGCATCATCTACATCGACCTGGCCAGTCTTATCACTTGCTGTACTTCCACTCAATCCGTCACTATCAGTACTTATTGGTCTTTCTTTAATAAATGTTTGCATCATTCCAGTAACTTCGCTAAATTCTCCGATTAAAAACCGCGCCAAATCAATAATGTGAGCTCCTATATCTCCGTGGGCCCCATACCCGGTCACTTCTTTCTTTAGTCTCCATACGAGCGGGATTTTTGGATCCATGATCCAATCTTGTAAATAGTGAGCTCTTATATGATAGATCTTCCCAAGCTTACCTTCCTCAATTAGTTTCTTGGCCATCTGGACTGCAGGAGTATAGCGATAGTTATGGCAGATCATATGAACAACATTGTTTTCCTTTACAGTCTCTAGAATTCGATAAGCTTCAGCTGTCGTCATTGCAAGAGGCTTTTCGCAAAGAATATGCTTCCCTGCCCTGGCCGCTGCAATTGTCATTTCTACATGAGTATTGTTCGGGGTAACGATATCAATTAAGTCAATCTCTTCATCTTCAAGAAGGTTTTTCCAATTGGTTGTATAACCTTGAAATCCATAATGCTCTGAAGCTTTTTTAACTCCTTCTGGATTCCTCCCTGCTACCGTTTTAAGCACGGGAACAGCACTGTTTTCAAAGTAAAACGGTAGATCACGATAAGCATGAGAATGTGCTTTCCCCATAAATTTGTATCCAATCAACCCTACATTGATCTTTTTCTTTTCGACCACCAAATTTCACCTGCTCTTTCTTTTATTAATAGGTTTTTAGAATGAAATTTTTTATTAGCTGGTAAAACCGCTTTTGCCTCTTACAATCTTTTATTTATTTGCCGCACCACCTTTTTACTGGCCGCACCGACCCGCTTACTTTCCCTATCGCGGGTTTTACTGGCTGATTCCGAACATTTTTTGGCCGCATATGCGATTTTAGTTTCCTTAAATCAAAATTTTTGACCGAACTGGGGGTTTATTAGCGGGTTTTTCTTGGTTCTGGCTTTACTATTTGTTTTTTGGCGGATTCAAATACTGACACCATCATCAAATAATCCTTTGTATCTTTATTTCTACACTATCTTCAATCAAACCTGCATTCCCGGCACAATGAATCGACAGATTATTTTACAAGGCGTTCTTAATACATTATGTGTACCCTTTTCAGATCTGGCATGAAACCTATTAAACATGATGTGTAATCACCATTTGTCAGACCATTGCGAATGACAAAAAATGTTAATATTAAGCACCCAGGATTAAGCCTCTTGGCATTAAATATTAACCAAAAACTAACCCCGAAAATTTCAACAGTTTTTCTTTCTAAATCTGATGCAAAGAAAAAAGATGAACATTCAAGATACGAAATGTTCATCTTTTTTCCATTATTATTTTAATTCTTCCATCTTCACACTATCCATATCAGTAAAGGTATAATTTTCACCAGCCATTGCCCAGATGAATGTGTAGTTGTTTGTACCTACCCCTGAATGTATCGACCATGGCGGTGAAAGGACAGCTTGTTCATTCTTCACGACAAGATGGCGGGTTTCGTTTGGTTCTCCCATAAAGTGGAATACTCTTGAATCCTCTTGATCTAAATCGAAATATAAGTAAACTTCCATTCTACGGTCATGAAGATGGGCAGGCATTGTGTTCCACATATTATTTGGCTCTAATAGAGTCATCCCCATCATTAATTGACAGCTTTGAATGCCGTCTTGGTGAATGTACTTGTAGATTGTTCGTTTATTGGATTCGCTGTCTGATCCAAGTCTGTTCGGTTCCGCTTCTTCGATCGGAATTTTCTTTGTAGGGTACTGTTTATGAGCTAGTGAAGATACAAAATAAAACTTTGCTGGATCGCTTGAGTTGCTGCTTTCAAATGTTACCTCTTGATTTCCCAGCCCAACGTACAAGCAGTCGCGTTTATTTAATGAATATTCCTGCCCATCTACAACTACTTTTCCTTCTGCACCGATATTTATAATTCCGACTTCCCGTCTTTCTAAGAAATACTCTGTTTTAAGAGTTTCCTTATCTTCTAGTGTAAGGGAACCATTTATTGGGATCGCTCCTCCTGTTACAACTCTGTCATAGTGGGAATACACCATGTTGATTTCCCCTGCTGCAAATAAAGAATCGATTAAAAATTCACTTCTTAAACGTTCCGTTGTGTACTGTTTTACATCATTTGGATTCGTTGTATGTCTTACTTCCATTTTATTCATCTCCTCTAATTGGTTTTAATCTGTTTACGCAAACTTCCTATGAGCGATCTTAATTCTATGAGCGAAATTTCTTCTATGTGCGATTTGCCTAGATCTATGCGTGATTCTTGGCTTCCTTTGAGCAAGATTCGCTTCCCTTTGAGCGAAATTTCTTCCTCTATGCGCGAGCTGCCCGGGTCAATGTGCGATCTTAATTCTAGGATGTGTAACTAGAAGCATTCGGAGATCTGTTGATTACCTCTATAGTCACTACTAGCTGCAACCTAATAGAGAACAGCCTTTGCTTAAGAGCTCATCCATCCGCCGTCCACACATAAAATGTGTCCGTTTACATAACTTGCTGCATCTGATGCAAGAAAAACAACCGCCCCTTGCAGGTCTTCAGGAGTTCCCCAGCGGCCTTGCGGGATTCTAGAGGTAATGGAAGCATTTCGATCGGCGTTTTCTCTAATCGGTGCTGTATTATCAGTCTCCATATAGCCAGGCGCAATTCCGTTTACGTTAACACCTTTGCTCGCCCACTCGTTGGCAAATGATTTTGTTAATCCTGCCACTGCATGTTTGCTTGCCGTGTAAGCCGGCACTTTTAACCCGCCTTGAAAGGATAGCATCGAAGCAACATTAATGATTTTTCCCGATCCATTTTCAATCATATGCTTGCCAACTTCCCTGCATAACTGAAAGACTGAATGTTGATTCACTTGTATGACATCAAGCCAATCCTCATCCTCAAACTGGGCCGCTTCTGCCCTGCGAATAATACCTGCGTTATTTACTAAAATATCAATCCGGTTTTCAAGCGCTAAAGCTTCACTAACCAGTTCATATGCTGCTCCTTGTTTTGACAAGTCAACTTTTAATTCATGAAAAATGCTGCCAACTGATTCAACCTGCTGCTTTGTTTCAGTCATGTCACTCATACCAGCACCGATTACAGTGGCACCTGCCTTTGCAAGGCCAACAGCCATTCCCTGACCTAAACCTCTGCTCGCACCTGTAAGCAATGCAACTTTACCTTCCAATGAGAACAATTTGTTCATCTTTTCTAACCTCCTTTTTGTTTGTAAATGTTCTTTTATGTTCACTATAGTTCGATTATAGCACATAAAAAGAGGATGACAACTCTAAATTTATAAGCTGTCATCCTCTTTCATTGCTAGAAGCTAAATAAACCCTGATTCCCCTTGCTACCAACTCTTTTTCAAAATGCTGCTCTAATTTATCATCTGTCACAATTTCATTAATTTCCTCTAAAGAAGCAAATTGAATAAGTGCTGACTTACCGAACTTTGTGGAATCAGCCAGTAATGTAACTTGGTTTGCATTATCAATAATTTGTTTTTTCCAATCGGCGTGAATAGTGTTCAGCACTGTCAATCCCTGTTCCAAAGATACTCCTGTTGTTCCAAAAAATAAGCGATTGACTCTGATTCTTTGCAGCAGACTGCTTGCTTGTGCTCCCATTAAGGAGGCTGATTGACCAATCTTTGTTCCTCCTAGTACCATTAATTGAACCTTTTCTTTTTCCAATAAAGAATAGGCGATCTTTACATCATTTGTAATAACCGTTACTGGATCATTACCGAGAAGTTCAGCAAGTGCGAGCGTTGTACTGCCGCCATCCATAAGAATCGTGTCATTCGGCTTTATGAGCATTAAGGCTTGCTTTGCAATTGCCATTTTGATCTCACTATGTCCAGACTGTCTTTCTTGAATCGGCAGCATCCGATCTTCATCTTCAGCAAGCATTGCGCCTCCATGTATTCGATTTAACAAACCTCTTTGTTCAAGTATTTCCAGGTCTCCTCTGATTGTTTTTTCGGTAACTTCTAAAAGCTTGCTAAGTTCTGAGACCTTTACAATCTTATTTTTTTCTAGGTAATACACAATTTTTTCATATCGTTCTACCGAAAGCATGATACCCTCCCGAATACTAATTATTATGACCTATTATAGAACAATTTCGAACAAAAACAAACATTACAAATGAAGTCAATTTAATTTATTCAGTTTGTAACACAATTGAAAAACTACTCTGTTATAATGATTTTTATTCCCGGAAAAATAGATAAAGGATGAAGTGGAATGAATTTAAAAAATATTGATTTCAAAAAGGAACTAAAAGGGAAATATTCGTTTTTCTTTTTAGTTGTTTTGTTATTTTGGTTAAAAACATATGCGACTTATTTAATAGAGTTTAATTTAGGGCTACAAAATTTCATGCAGCATTTTTTGTTGTTTTTTAACCCATTAAGTTCAGCTCTATTATTTTTTGGTCTTGCTCTATTTTGGAAGGGCGGTGCCCGAAAAATAGCATTCGTCCTAATCAACTTGGTGCTGTCATTTGTTCTTTATGCAAATGTTGTCTACTATCGTTTTTTTGATGACTTTATCACGATCCCTGTTATTATGCAGGCCAAAGTGAATAGTGGAATAGGCGGCAGCGCTTTTGAATTGTTAACACCTTTTGATAGTTTATACTTTTTAGATACAATGATTATCCTTACTTTGATTGTTTTGAAAAAAGTCAAACCACAGGAAAAATTGCGATTTCGCGCAGTGTCTGGAGTTTTAGGATCAGCGGTTCTTGTTTTCCTGATTAATTTAGGATTAGCAGAAATTGATCGTCCTGAATTGTTAACGCGCAGCTTTGATCGAAACTATTTAGTTAAGTATCTGGGAACCTACAATTTTACAATTTATGACACCATTCAAAACTCGAAGATTTCAACTCAGCGGGCACTTGCCGACAGCAGTGAAATTACAGAGGTTGAAAACTATGTGAAAGCAAACAACCCTGAACCAAATCCAGAATATTTTGGAAAGGCGAAAGGGATGAATGTTGTTTACGTGTCAATGGAATCTCTTCAATCGTTTGTAATTGATTATAAAGTGAATGGGAAAGAAGTGACTCCATTTTTAAATTCATTAGTTGAAGATGAAGGAGCTTTTTACTTTGATAACTTCTTCCATCAAACCGGCCAGGGGAAAACTTCTGATGCTGAATTTATGATGGAAAACTCTCTGTATCCGCTGCCGCAAGGGTCTGTGTTTATGACTCATGCTGAGAATACGTTTCAGTCTGCGCCAGCCATTTTGAAATCAAAAGGCTACACTTCAGCGGTGTTTCATGGAAACTATAAAACGTTCTGGAACCGTTCAGAAATCTATCGTTCTTTTGGGTACGACCACTTTTTTGATGCAACCTATTATAATATGGACAATAAAGAAGAACTTGTCGATTATGGATTAAAGGATAAGCCATTTTTTGAAGAATCAATGCCGATGCTGGAAGGGCTGCCTCAACCGTTTTACTCAAAATTCATTTCTCTTTCAAATCATTTTCCTTTTGATAAGCATGAAAATGATACAGATTTTGCTGAAGGGGAATTTGGTGACGGCGTGGTTAATCGTTATTTCCAAACAGCTCATTACATGGACCAGGCATTGGAGCAATTTTTCAATGATCTTAAGGATTCTGGACTATATGACAACACAGTCGTTGTTTTATACGGTGACCATTACGGAGTTTCAGAAAATCATAATGATGCCATGTCTAAAGTGCTTGGAGAAGATATTACAGATGTTAAAAACGCTGATTTGCAGCGTGTGCCATTGTTTATTCATGTTCCAGGCATGGAAGGTGAAGTCAACCACACCTATAGCGGTCAAATAGATGTACGTCCAACATTGATGCACTTATTAGGTGTTGAGACCAAGGATTATATTGAGTTCGGCCAGGATCTTTTCTCAGAAGATCGTAAGGAAATCGTTCCTTTCCGTAACGGTGATGTCATATCAGAAAAGTTCTCTGATATAAAAGGTGTTTGCTACGATAACGAATCAGGCAAACCAGTCGATGAAAAAATGTGTACAAATATAAAAGACGACGCGACAAAACGATTAAGTCTGTCGGACAAAGTTATCTACGAAGACTTATTACGTTTTTATAAGCCAAAAAACTACGAGCCAATCGATCGGAAAGACTATCAATATATAAATCCGAATCCGAAAAACTCTCCAACAGAAGAGAAAGCACAAAAAGGAGAAAACACGGAATAATAATAGGGCTGCCTACACAGTAAAAACGTGAAAGGCAGCCCTTTTTTATTTATTAATTGAACGCTTATTCGAGTAATTTGCACCCTTTTTAAAATAATTGCACCGTCAGACGATATTTGCACCGTTATCAAACTAATAGCATCATCAGCCAATTAATTGAGCGCTTACCGAAATTATGCACTTTCATCCGATTATTTGCTCCTTATTAGCCGTCACTCTTCATTGTTTACTACAAAATTGTATCAGACCCGCTAACTATCCTTTTGCGATCCTTTCTTCAATTGGAAAATAGTTCGCTGCATTGTGATAGCATATATCCTGAATGATTGAGCCAATATGAGTTGGATCTTCTGGCAGCTCGCCTTCATTTATCCATGTTCCGAACAGATTACATAGTATTCTTCTAAAGTATTCATGTCTAGGGTAGGATAAAAAGCTTCTTGAATCTGTGAGCATTCCGACAAATGTACTGAGCAGCCCTTGATTGGCGAGAGTTAGTAATTGTTTTTCCATGCCGTCCTTTTGGTCATTAAACCACCAGCCGGAGCCAAATTGCATTTTCCCTTTTATGCCGGGGGCTTGGAAGTTCCCGATTGTCGTTGCCACAATGTCATTATGTGATGGATTCAGATTGTAGATAATGGTTTTAGGCAGCTTGTTTCTTTGATCCAGCTCATCAAAAAAGGAATTCAAGCTTTCAGCTAAATCAAAGTCTCTGATGGAATCACAGCCAATATCTCTGCCAATCTGTTTAAGCTTTTTCGTATTGTTATTTCTTAAGGCTCCTATGTGCATTTGCATAACCCAGCCGAGGTCATGATAGAATTCTCCCAATACCGTTAATAAATAGCTTTGATAGATTCCTTGTTCCTCATAAGTCGGACTAACACCTTGTTTCGCTTTATAAAAAATCTCTTCTGCTTTTTCTTCGTTTGCATGAGCATAAGGAAATGTTGAAAATCCATGATCAGCTCCTCTGCAGCCTCTCTTATGAAAATAGTCCATTCTGTCTCTAATAGCTTGAATGAATTCATCAAATGATTGGATGTCTCGGTTCGTCTCCTGTTCTAAAGATAGAAGGTAATTAGGAAATGACTCTTCACCTATCGCAAGCAGTTTATCCGGACGAAATGTTGGGACTACTTTAAACGATTTTTCATCAAGCTTTTCGTGCCATTCAAGGTTGTCTGTTGGATCATCTGTCGTACAAATAACTTTGACATTGAACTTTTTTATTAAGCCTTGGGCAGAAAATGACTCCTGCTGCAATTGTTCATTGCAGAGCTCCCAAATCCTATCCGCATTTTGCGGGGTTAATAGCTCATCGATGCCGAAATACCGCTTCAATTCTAAATGTGACCAGTGATAAAGCGGATTTCCAATTGTATAAGGCAATGTTTTTGACCAGGCGAGAAACTTCTCGTAATCAGAAGCCTCGCCGGTTATATACTTCTCCTCTATGCCAAACGCTCTCATCGCTCTCCATTTATAATGATCTCCTTTTAGCCAAATATCTGTTAGATTCAGAAAGGTTTTGTCTTGTGCAATTTCTTTCGGATCTAAATGACAATGGAAATCAAATATCGGCATCTGCTCCGCGTAGTCATGGTACAGCATTTTCGACCATTTATTTTTTAATAAAAAGTCATCTTTAATAAATGTCACAGTCATCATCCTTTTTCTAAATAGTAAGCGTTTTTGCTGGTTTACCATTAATGGTAACTTGCCGGGCTTCATCCTTTGGCAAAACAAAGGTCATTTCACTATAAGAAGGTTGATAGCTGCCTTCCTGAATGACTTCAAGCTCAATCATTTCGGTTGTACAAATCATTTTAAAGGTAAAGATTAAGGAGTTTGACTGATTTGAAATCCCATCATCCTCATAAAGCATCGAAACGGCTTCCCCTTGGCCCTTTGGCGGAAATAACCGGATTTCTCGTTGATCCTTCTCTTTTGCAGCCGCTGTCACTTCTGCCTTGTTGAGTGGAATCATTCCTCCTGCTTTTACAAGTAATGGGGGCTGTTCTAATGGGGCATTTAATGTGATCGTTTGCCCGCCATTGTAATGCTTTCCTGTATGAAAGTCATACCAGCCATAAGAATGCTCTGGTAAATAAACATTTCGCAGTTTTTCACCCTTTTTCACGACCGATGGAACAAGGAGCCACTCACCAACCATAAAATCATCACACTCTTCAAATGTCTGCTTATCGTTTTCAAACTGATAAAAAGTAGGTTTAATAATCGGATCATATTCAGCATGGGCCAGATAAAGGGCAGTGTAAAAGTATGGAGTTAATGCATGCCTGAACTTTATTAATTCGCGGATAATAGTCGTATATTCCGGGTACATCCACGGTTCGTTGACAGTCTCATCATCATTCCATGAATGAATCGTAAAACGCGGATGGAAGATCCCGTTTTGAACCCAGCGAATCAATAATTCAGGTTCCGGGCTCGGGCCTGAAAAGCCTCCTACATCATGCCCAAAATTATAGATGCCCGATAAGCTTAAGCTAATCCCCATTTTGATGTTGAACTTGATCGTTTTCCAGCTTGTATAATTGTCGCCTGACCATGTTTGAACATACCTCTGCATTCCCGAGCAGCCTGAGCGTGAAATTAAAAATGGCCTGCTTTCAGGATCGTATTCCTTTTGAGCTTCATAAGACGCCTTCATCATGAGCAGAGGCTGGAGAGCACGAAATCTTTCGAAAGGCGCTTTGGTTCCAAACCCATGGCAGACGGCCTCTTTATTCCAAACCTCGAATTCGTTATTATCATTCCAAGTTGAATCAATGCCATATTTCAACAGCGAGTCTTTCACTCTGTCTTTCCACCAAGTAAAAGTTTCTTGATTTGAAAAATCCAGATAGCTTCCTAAGTCGTCCCAAAATTGACTTACTTCAGATCCGCCAGCTCCGTTTTGAATGAACATCGAACGAGCATGCAGCTCCTGATACGCAGGATGGTCAATGAGTAAGCATGGTTTGATATTTGCGCACACCTTTATGCCATGTTTATGAAAGTTCTCCATCAGACCTTGAGGATCAGGGACCTTTTGGGTATTCCAGTTAAATACGTATCGTTTATCTCCAATACTTGTATAGCCTGATGACAGCTGAAAGGAATCGCATAATATGTCTTCTTTTTCAGTTCTTTCCATAAATTCTTCTAGTTTGTCCTGCGCATTAGGTGCATCTGTATAAGACATTGTCGATCCTGAGTATCCAAGGCTCCACTTAGGGGGCAAAATCGTTTTACCAGTCAACCAGGATACTCTTTTTACAACCTTCTCGATCGTTGGTCCGACAAAAAAGTAGTAGTCCAAGTCGCCCTCATCAGACTGAAAGTATCGGTAGTGGCCGTGGTAGTTATCTAACTCTAAGCCCATATCGAAAACTGAGGAGCTCATCGAATCATAAAATATTCCATAGGAAATATTCGTATTTACATTTCTAGTTAAATAATAAGGAACATGCTTATATAATGGATCCGTAAACTCTGCATCATATCCCATCGCATCATAGCTGACCATCCGAAATCGTTTTCCATATTTGTTAACATTGCCGGCTTTTTCTCCCAAACCAAAATACTGTTCATCTGGGTGCCTCTCCATATAATGATAAATACCCTCTCCAAGCCTGGAATCCATATTGTAGCTTTGTGTTTTCCGATCGTTAGCAATGAGAATCCATTTGTCATCCTTTTTGTAATACCAAAAGAGAACAAGCTTTGTTAAATCAATCGTTACTTTTATTTTTTCTGTTTCAATTGAACAAGAGTGATCCTCTTCGGTAATGTGATAGGTTGGTAGAGAAAAAGGACTGAAATCCGTCTTTTCTCTACCTTCATATGGCACGTCCTCCATTCCCGGCGCTACCATCCATGTTTTTGAAAGCAATTCCTTTTCTCTTAGATAAACACGAAAAAGATCGTCTTCTAGTACATAGACAGTTATTGAATAGTTGGTTACCGGAGAATGAAAAGTGACGGAATGCTGTGTTTTTTCTTTTAAACAAAATTTTGTCTTTTCCATTCGCTTTCATCCTTTCTACAAGTCGAGCAGCTGAGGTATAAATAAGCTAAGCTGCGGAATAAACGTTACAAGCATCAACACGATAAAAATAACGGCATAGTAGGGTAACAGCGGTTTAACAACCTGCTCGATTGAAACCTTTCCTACACTGGCCCCTGCAAAGAGTGCGCTGCCAACAGGCGGGGTAATGTTCCCGATACATAAATTCATCACAAGCATAATTCCGAAATGAACAGGATCCATCCCAAAACCAGTTACAATCGGTAAAAAGATCGGCGTGAAAATAAGCACAGCTGGTGTAATATCCATAAACGTTCCAACAACAATTAACAATACGTTCATTAGTAAAAGAATAATAATTGGATTTTCTGAAATACCTGCAACAAAGCCGCTTATCAGCTCTGGAATTCCTGTAAAGGACATAATCCATGACATAAAAGCAGACGCCGCTACTAAAAACATAATGATGGCCGTCATTTCAATAGATTCTCTTAATATTCTCGGTATTGCTTTTACTTTTATAGATTTATAAAAAAAGAAAGAAAGGATAAACGAATAGATGACGGCTACAGCCGCGCCCTCTGTTGCAGTAAAAATACCTCCAACAATTCCTCCGATTACAATGACGATAAGCAATAAACTTGGGAAGGCTTCTAAAAATGTTTTTAAAGCAATCTTCCAGGTAACTTTAGGTGCAATCGAGTAGTTATATCGTTTTGCAAATAAATAAGCGACAAGCATAACACTAAGTCCCCATAATATGCCGGGAATATAGCCGGCAAGGAAAAGTGCGGTGATCGAAGTTCCACCACTGACAAGCGAGTAAATGATTAGTGTCCCGCTTGGAGGGATAATCAACCCAGTTGGAGCTGATGCAATGTTAACAGCTGCCGAATACGACTTAGCATACCCTTCCTTTTCCTGCAAAGGATTCATAACCCCGCCAATGGCTACTGCTGCAGCGACAGAGGAACCTGAAATCGTTCCGAACAGCATGTTGCCTACTACGTTTGTATGAGCCAAGGAGCCAGGCATCCTTCCGCTTAGAACCTTGGCAAAGTTCACTAAGCGAATGGCAATGCCGCCATTGTTCATAATAATGCCTGACAGAATGAAAAATGGAACAGCAAGTAAAGAAAAACTATCTAATCCTACAATCATCCTTTGTGCAGACGTAAATGCCGCTGCTTCAAATGGCATCATATATAGAGCCGTTGCGAACGACGAAATTGCAATACTAATGGAGATTGGTATTCCGAGAACCAATAAAACCGCAAAAACAATTGATAACAATATAGCTGCCTCAAGAACCATAAGGATTATCCCCCTTTGATTATCCTTTTATTTCACCTGTTTCGTTGTATTCAAATTCCTCAGCAGGTTTTTTCGTAATGATCACCTGATATAAATTCAATATGCTGTATAGTAAAATAAGAAAGCCTGTGAGCGGCAGAATCATATAAATATATCCCATTTGAATCCCAAGTGAAGCTGACATTTGTCCCATTGTATTTGAGACAATTGCAGCCCCGCCTATAATCAATACCAAAATTGAGAAAACGATTACTAAGATATCCCCAATTATAACCGTGACCTTTTTTAATTTCTCTGAAAGCTTGTTTTGCAGAAAGGTAATGGCAATATGTTTTTTCTTCCCAAACACATATGCGCCCCCAAGCATGGAAAGCCAAATAAGTGAATACCGGAGAAATTCTTCTGAAAAGCTGCTCGGTGCATTGAATATATACCTTGAAAGAACCTGGTAGGCCGCTACCATGACCATGATGACCATTAATGTGCAAGTAATCATTTCAATGATTCGATTGACCCTTTTTTCGAGTGTATACACGGTTTTCCCCCCTTAGCTGCCGTTTTCTGCTAAGCTTCTAAAATTTTCATAGACCTTCTGCAATTCTTTATCCTGTTTAAATGATTCGTGCATCGGCTGTACAGCCTCTTCAAAGGCTGATTTATCAATCTCATAAAAAGAAACCCCTTTTTCTTTTGCCTTTGCTTTCGCATTCTCTGTTTCTTTCTCCCATAAAACCTTGTGGTATTCTGTTGATTCAATACTTGCTTCAGTTATCGCAGTTTGAAAGTTATCAGGAAGTTTATCCCAAACCTCATGATTAATGATTAAAACGTCAGGCACAAATGCATGCTCCGTATACGTATAGGCCTTCGCTACTTCTCCATGGTTATCAGTTGTTAACGCCATTTCATTATTTTCCGCACCATCGACAACGCCCGATTGGAGTGAAGTGAAGACTTCTCCATATGACATTGGGGTTGGGGCCCCGCCCATCAGACTGATCATTTTTGTCGTAGTAGGACTTGGCTGAACTCTAATTTTCATTCCAGCTAAATCGTCTGGAGACTCCACTTTTTTATTACGAGTGTATATGTTACGTGATCCAGCATCATAAAAGGTTAATCCTTTAAAGTTTTTATTTTTCGTAGATTGGTAAATTTCTTGTACATAGCTGCTATCCATTACTTCATAATAGTGTTCTTTACTTTCAAAAATATATGGCAATGAAAAAATCGAGTATACATTTGCAAAAGGCTCTAATGCACTTGCACTTACTTTCGAAATTTGTATGGATCCTGCTTGAAGCAATTCAATCACTTCACGCTCTGAACCGAGCTTTCCACCTGCATACAGATCCACTTTCATTTTCCCATCTGTTTTTTCCTCAACTAATTCAGCAAACTTCTTTAAAGATTGATGAACTGGATGTGATTCCCCGTGATTATGAGCTAAACGCAAAACTGTTACTTGATCGGTACCAAGCGTAGCCGTAGGGCTTGTTGAACAGCTTGAGCCGATGATTAAAAAAGCAATGAACAATAGAATAATAAATCCATTTCTCCCCTTTGCTTGCATCGGTAAGATCCCTCCCCTTGACTAATTCCTTATAAGCGCTTTCAAAATTTCAAATAATTACTCTCCAACTTATTTAAATTTTCGTTACACAAAAACCGCCATCTACATGTAAAAATTCTCCTGTCACAAAACTTGACGCTTGATTTGATGCTAAAAATATAGCAGCTCCTTTTAGCTCCTCCGCATTACCAAAACGATTCATAGGTGTTTGCTTCATGATCGATTCCACTCTCTCTTTATCGAGGATTTTTCGATTTTGTTCTGCCGGAAAAAATCCTGGAACAATCGCATTCACCCTAATATTGTTTGGGGCAAGCTCCCTTGCAAGATATTTTGTAATACTATCTACACCAGCTTTTGATGCGGAGTAAGTGACAACCTTTGATAATGGGGTATTTGCAGAAACAGATGAAATATTGATAATGCTTCCAGGCGTACTTGCTGCTATCATTTTCTTAGAAAAAATTTGACAGCTTAAAACGATTCCTTTTAAATTGACTCCCATTATATCATCCCATTCGTCCATCGTTAGCTCTAAAAACGGCGTTTGGCTGTTTTTCCCTGGAGCGTTGAGCAGGATATCAATTGTTCCCGCCCATTCCATGATCTTATCTGCTGCTGATTGAAGGGAATCTTCTTCTTGTACATCTGCAAAAAAAGCTTGAACTTTTGTTCCATATTTCTGCAATCTTGAGACAACCTCTTCTGCCTTCTCTTTATTTCTGCCAACAATCGCAATGTTTGCCCCATATTCGGCAAGCCCTTCTGCAATAGCTGAACCAAGTGTGCTTGTTCCACCCATAATGACCGCAGTTTTTCCTTCCAATTGGAACATGATCCTTCCCCCTCCAAATGAGTTTAGTTAGTTAAATAATCATGAATGCTTTTTGGTAAAGAAACTCCTTCTTTCAAACCGATTTCTTCTTTTAATTGCTCTGGCTCGCCCGGCACTAAAACTCTTTTAAAGCCTTTTGCAGGCTCTACTTCATGAATTTCGTCTATCATTTGATCCATAGATTGTAAGAATGCTTGAATATCTGTAAACATCGCTGGGTTGATCGCACAAACAAAGTGTCCTAATTGCCGCTTTTTATCATAGTCACCATACATTTTCGCAATACTCGGTCCAAAAGCTGACCCGGTTAAGATTCCTGACATGATATCGACAACCATTCCGAGCCCGTAGCCTTTTGGACCCGCAAACGGAAGCAAATAAGAAACATTGTTTGGATCTGTTGTAGGCTGACCCTCAGAGTCTACCCCCCAATCGCTTGGTATTTCCTTTCCTTGCTCGCGGGAATGAAGGATTTTGCCGAAAGCAACATTGCTTGTTGCCATATCGAGAATAACCGGTTTATGTTTTTTAGCTGGAAATCCATAAGCAATTGGGTTTGTCCCGAAGTATGGCTTCGCCCCGCCGAACGGTACAACGATGTTATCAGTATGAGTCATCGCCATTCCAATCAACTTGCTTTCTGCCGCTTGCTGAACAAAGTAGGATAATGCCCCGCAATGACTGCTGTTAATGACAGAAACCATTCCTATCCCTTTTTCTTCAGCCATTTCAATTGCTTTTTCCATCGCTTCCTTAGCAATCACATGTCCCATTCCGTTGTCTCCATCAAATACTGCAGAACAAGGACCTGTTTCCTTCACCTTAAAAGATGGCTCAGGGTTTAAGCCTCCTTCAGTCAATCTTTTTACATAATGCTCAGTTCTTAAAACCCCATGTGAGCTGACTCCTCTTAAATCAGCATGAATTAATACTTCTGCAACTACCTCTGCGTGTCTTTCAACCAGTGAACCTTCCGTCAGCTTTTTTATAACAAGCTCCTTCAGCTCTTCATGTGCAATTTTCACTTCGGACATTCTTCATTCTCCTCTCATTAAAATTTCTATCATTTAGACTTACTTTTAGCACCTGTGCCTAGTAAATTAATCGTTCCTAAAAGAAACTGTTTCTCTATAATTTAAATTCATATACAGGGCTGCTCAAAATAACAACGTTGTTATTTTATTTATAATACTAAATGATCAATGATTAAATGACAACGGTTTCAGAGGAATTTTTACAATTTTTTTGCTATTATCTCCTAAATGTACCTCTAGACCCTTGTTGTTTCATATGTTTTTTTCTATAATGATAACAACGTTTTCAAAACTTTTTCTTCTAAAGGTGAATTCGATGAATATTACGATTAAAGATATTGCAAGAGAAGCTGGTGTCAGTTATTCAACGGTTTCTAAGGCATTAAATGACAGCCCGCTGGTAAAACCGGATACAAAGATAAAAATAGTGAAGCTTGCTAAAGAAATGGGCTATGAACCTAACTTTGCAGCTCAAAGGCTTGTCTCTAAGCAATCAAAAACGATAGGTTTGATCTGGCCAAGCATTGAAAGAGTCGCCTTATCAACCCTAATAACGAATATTAACGAAAAAATAACGGAAAACTCTTATTCAATGATTCTTTCTATCAATTCAATTAAAGCGTCGCTTGAAATGTTTAGGCGTTTTCAAGTAGACGGAGTGATTGTTTTTGAAGAAAATAATACTCTAACAAAAAGTGAACTTCATCACTTAACCTCTATTCCAACAGTTTCCTACGGGGTCCCAGGAAATGATGTTTTTCCAGTAATTGACGTAAATTGGCAGCAAGCCCTTTACGATGCAGTTTATTATCTGTATAATCTTGGCCATAGAAAAATTACGTATATTGGCGATTTTTCGCCGACCGACCCTAGACAAATGGAAAAATATGATGGATTTAAATTGGCATTCAAAGAGCTTAATCTACCTATGAATGATCATTCTGTTATAAATACAGGCGGATTAGACTGGTATGATGGATATGTAGCCACTACCCGGCTTTTGCAATCTTCTACTAGACCAAGTGCAATTATTGGCAGCAGTTATGATATTAGCTCTGGAATCATTCGTGCATTGCGTGAGGCAAAAATTCTCATCCCGAAAGAGGTTTCAGTACTTGGATATGATAACATTCCTCAAATGGGGACTTTAGAGACTCCTTTAACGAGTGTGGGAGTCCCTGTTGAAAAAATAGCAAGTACAATTGTACAATCATTAATGAAGCTTATTGTTGATAAGGAATCCATTCCTTCTGTCCAAACATTGACACCTGAGCTGACAGAAAGAATTTCTTGTGCTCAAACAATTGGTAAATAAAGAGAAAATTTCCTTAAGGAAATTTTCATTATTAATGAGAACAAGATTAGCTCTATGGCTTTAAGGGGCTGACTTCTACTTCCGAAGTCTTTGCCCTCTTTTTTTATGAAATCAGAAAGAATTAAGTAAAGTTTAACATGGTAAAGAGCGTTATCATTGCCCAGCCCGCCAAAGGTCACAAGATAATCCTTCCAAAAAGGCAAAGACAGCCTTTCCGAATGGCTTGAACTAGGCTGAGCAAGGCGCATCCACTTTTCATTGTTTTTTATAACCACCCAAGAATTGAGGGATAAACATGATTGTGTTATATACTATACTTATCGGTATGTACTTCATAGGGCTTTTTGTTGATTGGAATGTGTTGAATTATATAGTAGGTACTCTTGCCGTCCTTTCCTGTGTTCTTTCATTTAAAGGTGCAAACCGGCTCTTTCAAGCAGCTGGCATTATTTTTTTATTAACAGGTACAGGTTTATTCCTTTTTCAAGGCAGGCCTTTTTATGAGGTCCCTTTATATATGACTTCAAACATTACACTGCTTGCTTTGTTTTTCGTTATTCCTTTTATGAATAGTGTGATTATTATTGGCAGATATGATCGGAATGTAAATTCATTGATGAAAATGAAAATTGACCATTTAGGCCAGCTGTATAACCGGACTTCGCTTGCAACCTTTTTGTTAGGGGGATTTTTAAATGTTGCCACACTTCCTCTGATTGAAAACGTCGTGAAACAAAGCCTTCTCGATAAAGCGAATTCTCTTAAAAACAGGTTTATCTCAGAAGCCATGCTCCGCGGGTATACATTAGCCCTTTTTATAAGTCCAATGGAGGTATTAGTTATTTTAAGTGTTGATTACACCGAAACCTCGTATCTCACTTTACTTCCTTTGTTAATTATTTTTGTCATCATAATAGCTCTGACAATTTGGCTGGTATCTTCTAAGTATAAGCAAATTGAACTTGGTAAAGAGGTAAATAAAAGATATATTACATTGACGAAACATACGATTTTTAAGATTACTACTCTTTTGATCTATTTAATCCTGTTCACAGTTTCTATTATCTTTATAAACGATGTGACAAGAATTGGTCTCTTACAAACTGTTGGATTAACGATTGTGCCCTATTCCCTTATCTGGGCTGCTTCGATAAGAAGATTCAAATCTTTTATTCACTATGTCATTCCGTTTTGGAAGCAGCGGACCTTATCGCTGAATAGCTATATGGTTCTCTTTTTGTCAGTTGGTTTTTTTACTAGTAATTTAAATGATTCTATTTTCCTTGACTATATCCAGCAGCCTTTTAAAGAGCTCATCCATTTGCCGCTTTTACTTTTCGTATTCATCCAATTTCTATTTCTATTTTTGGCGATGGTTGGATTTCATCCTATTGTCACGATGAGTATACTTGGCGGAGTATTAACTCCTTTGGTTGCCGAAATCAACCCGATAAGCCTTGCGATTGTCCTCATTTCATCCAGTTTATCCACAGTTATGGCTGGGCCGTTTAATATTAGTGTTTCATTAACTGGCAACCTTTTAAATGTTAACCCATATGCAGTTTCTAGGTGGAATTTACTTTTTGCATTGTTTTTCAGCAGCATAGGGACGGGGATGGCGATGGTGATCCTGCAACTAGGTTAGGCGGCAAAATTTTGCCGCCATTATTCTTTTTTCCTCGGATCAATTTCTTCAGCGCTTTCCATACGATATCGTTCTTTATTTTGGATAGGAGTCCGCCTGTTTAGTCCTTGGACATTATTATTTATTCTAATTAGACGGTGAAAAACAACCTCCCCAATTGTTACAGCAACTGCGCCTGAAAAAGCACTTGAAATTACTGGAGCATTTGCAATCGTTGAGGATAATAATACCCATAATACAAAAAATGAGAGACCAAAATCACCTATAGCAGCTACCACTGCATTTGATCCTCGTAGAAGAAATAAATCGCCGATTAAATAAGACAATACTGTCAAAGCAACAGCATAAACAAATACATAAGCAAAATTAATCCCAAAAAATACTCCTAGCACTAAGGATAAAAGCCCAAATGTAATGATAAATTTAACACCAAGTGCAGAAAAAATTCTCATAGCTGACTCCTATCTTCATTTTGTTTTATTAATTCCCTAAATAAAGAGACTTTAGAACGGAAAGAAAAAACTTGCCACCCTTTTTCTTTAGATACACACCTATCCCAAATTGAATGGGACATGATGTACTTCATCTATATCCCGGAAATACCTAGACCATATTTTCCTTTTTCCTTGTTACCAAAAATCAAATCATTTGCATGTTTATCAAAAAGTCCGGAAAGCTGATTTGGTGATTAGGTACATGGGGAACTATTGGCAGTAGCTTCAGTTTTATTCAAATACTATTTTTTACAAACTTGCTCAAAATATGTATGGTTGAAATGAGATAGAGTTGGGTACTGATAAGAGGAGGAAAATGTCTAACCGAAATATACAGATGAATTGCTGCAAATTGGATTTTTTACATACAAGCAAACAAATTAATTATAAAAAGCTTAGAAGGAGAATGATGATGACTATTTCAAAAACGATATTTATCAAAGATGCAGGAAATCAAAAAGAGGCACAAACAGTGGAATCTCTATTGACACAGCTAAATGGAGTGGAAAGAGCGTTAGTAGACATGGGAGACGGGGAGGTTAAGATCGAGTTTTACGAAAATCAAATAACCTTTGATGAAATTCTCCAAAGAATCGAGCAGCAGGGCTTAACAATAGCTGATAAACATATCCAATAAAAACAAACAGCCCTGAGGTAAGAAAACCTGAGGCTGTCATCTATTTAAGCCTGTGTTCTCGGTTTTGCGGGATCACAATCAGGCATTTTCACTTCTGCAGTAGTCTCTGCTAATTTTGTTAAATAGTAGCATTCTTCTCTTGCCATATGGTCTGCCATTAAAGGTGTTAGGACTCCAAGGATCTCTTTCGTCAGCCCCATTTCTTCAAGCTCTCTCAAAAAAGCTTTAAAGACCGTCATTTCAAGCTCTACATGATTATGAAATCGTGATAAAGCAGGAAATATTTCTATGTTCGTTCTTAGAAAGCCTACGAGCTCAACGGCTTTGAGATAGAAATCCTCCTAATCTTCACTAAATTTTCGGCCTTTTTCTTTTAACTTCGTTTCGACCCGATCTAAATTAGCATCGATTGCTCCTGCATGACCTGCAGCATCTAGTAACCATAAAAGATCATGATGTAAAGGGTGTACCACTGGCGGTTTCTCACCTTTGCGATAATAAGAGAAAAGGCGCATTGCCTCTTCTAATTCATTCACCATATGGCTAATAAAAGTTGGTGATAAAGAGATTTTAATTTTTCCAATAAGCTGCTGCTTAACAATCGTTAGCTTAAGCTCTCTAAGCTCTGAACTTGTTTCATACACCTCTCAAGAAAGCCGTATAAGCTCCTGGTCTGACGCCTCTGCCTTTGATCGACGATAAAAGTCTCAAATTTTTCCTGAATCTACTGGAATTGTCAATATATACCTTTTTGGAAGGCGCCAGTGAATCATGAATAAATGTGCTGTGATCCCCTAGGATTTGAGTCCAAAACTGCAGCTCAAATTTCATTTCACTTCCTAACCCGTTCAATAGACAACCCCCAATCACCTTTTCTTTAACATCTTATTGGGTTGTTGCTAAATAAATGCTAACAATGGAACAGACTCTTTTAATACCTAGATCCCCTTAATAAATTTTTCATATAAGTAAAAGGACATTTCGAAGGAGTCGACTCATCATCACTTAGAAAATACTGTTTCCATTCAAAGTTGTTTTCTTGTCGATATCCATTTAAGTCAGGATGTACATTAACTGTATCGTAAGCTTTTATCCTTTCACGAATGGATTTTTTAATCTTGGCTGCGGATTGCGGGAAGGAATTGAACCTTTCCAGCACCCAGCGGGGCGTGACTGCGAAAATAAAATAAGGAAAGCTTCTGCTTTTTCTGTTTTTGTGGGCAGGTGTGGCGCAATACATAAAATACTGCTCTCCACCAAAACAATATTCCCATATATGATGATTCGGATCGACAGGAATATGCTCTGGCCATTTCTCCTCATCCATTTTGCTGAGCTGATTTAAAATCCCCCAGAAAAGCTCTCGATATTGTTCAATTTCATAGTTTCCTATTAAGCTCTCTGTCGTTTCAAAAAAAATAACAAGCGATGTATAACTCCCAAATGAATGCGACTTTCTGCCGAACAAGGTTAACAATTGAGCTAGCTCTTGATGTGCAGATGGCTTTGTAGGATCACTAACAAAACCAAATCGAAAATGGTTTAATTTATACCCTTGAACAGCAGGTATACAAGGGAACTTTTTATCATCATCCATCAATTTATTTTTAAAATGAAGAAAAGCATCATATTGCCATTTCTCAAGCATCTCACTGTTCTCTTCTATTGTAAATTTGTCAAAAAGCAGCATACGTACAAAATCCTCCTTTACAAATTAATTTATTGAAAGGAGGAAAATAGGTGACTGTACTTATTTAGCGGGTCCTATCATAAAATTAACAGCTTAACAGCTTCCCAGCCAAAATAAAGACCGAACCCAACAAGTGTGACTCCTGAGAAAACAGATATCCCCATTAATAGCTTAGGAGTCAAAACCTTTCGAAAACCGCTTGATACTGCAGCCATCGTTAAATCCCACACTAAAAGTCCAACAAGGATGGCACTGCTATAAAAGAACAGCTGAAGGTGACTATATGTAGAGGCCGTTTTCGCAAGGACTGATCCATAAATACCAAGCCAAAATAAAATGGTTAAAGGATTCGAAATCGACATGAAAAATCCTGTTAAGAAGGTTTTCTTTAATGACTCAAGTCCTCTTTTGTTATCAATTAGAATTTTATTCGTGTTCATCAATGTTTCAATTCCTGTATAAACAAGCACAAAAAAGCCAAAAAGCCATAGAAATGCCTTAATAAATGGCGAATCAAGTATGTGGACGACTCCTAGATAGACTACCATCATATAGACTAAATCTGCTGTAATTGACCCGAGACCAATAAACCAGGCGTGAAGAAACCCACTTTTAATTCCTCGATCAATTTGAGCAGCATTTACCGGCCCGATTGGAGCGGCCAGTGAAATTCCAAGCAAGATATAACTAAAAAATATACTCATCTAACCCTCCCCTTTTAATATTGTCTCTTTTCTTAATAATTGTTGCTTTTGAAATAATACGGAAAGTTTAAATGAAAAGGTAATCGGAGGATTGCCAATTGCTTTTAGTCCTGCATCTGTCCTTTCACAACAAGTGGGATAATTACTCTTCAACCTTTTTGTTCCAAATCGCAACAAAGTATTTTTTAACTAGTAAGATACTTGTACACATTCTATTCAGCACTTTCCGCTTGTACTACTTTTTTAGTGATATTCGGAACAAAAAGGAGCATTCATTTAAGAAAATTTGATACACTAATTGCTGAGGTGATTATGATGGCTGAACAAATACAATTGATTTCATTAAATATTGGAACTCCAAAAAAATTAATATGGAAAGGAGAACCTTTCGAAACAGCTGTTCAAAAAAAGTCAGTAAAAGAGGCTTTTCTTTCCTTCAACGGTTTTAATGATGACGATGTTGCAAATAAAAAGCACCACGGCGGACCTGATCGAGCTGTCCTCATTTATGCATACGAACATTATTCATTTTGGGAAAAAGAATTCGGAAAACAGTTCCAGGTACCAGGGTTCGGGGAAAATTTAACTGCTACTGGGATGAAAGAGTCTGAGGTCTATATTGGGGATACATATCAGGTGGGAGATGCCATCATCCAAGTAACACAAGGACGCATCCCCTGTCAAACGCTTTCTCAATACAACGAAGAAAACCATCTTCTAAAGAGAATTGTTGAAACGGGATACACAGGTATTTTATGCAGAGTGTTAAAAGAGGGAATTCTCACCGAAAACTCCCCAATCACCTTAATCGAAAGAGATCCAAAATCAGTAACTGTCCAAGCTTCTCTCCAAGTCTATTACCATCAGAACGATAATACAGACGCAGCAAAAAATATTATACATATTGAAGCATTAGCGGAAAGATGGAGAGAGCAACTTATAAATAGATATAACCTTCAAGAGCGGCATTGATTTTAAACAGATTGATAAGGCAGGAACCTTAATAGAAGCTTGCCGTCCTCGGGTGAATATGGGAGGCCAATGAATAGGGGACATCGCATAGATTTCATGTTTTATTTCTATTGATTGATGGGGAATTGATCTATTTTACAAAGGAGTTTGCGTGGTCACGGAACTTTTTGCGCCGTTATTTAAATATTTGCACCGTCACGGAATTTTTTGCGCCGTTATCTGAATAATTGCTCCTTCGCAGAATTTTTTGTGCCCTTATCGAGATAATCGCACCATTACAGAAATTAATCCACCTTAGCAGAACTAATGTAAACAATTAGTAAAAAGGTGAAAGTACATTTGAAAATTCACTAGCCGCTGCAGGTTTAATATTAAGTGAAATCCAATAGTAAACCTATATGATTTATTTCGTAATAAAAAGAACTTACACTAAGAATAAAGATTACTGAAAGTGTAAGTTCTTTCTACAAAAATAGTGGATTTTTTTCAGTTAAGAATTTAAAATGCGGTCGATAGAAGCTAGCTCCTCATTCGTAAACTTCAAATTATTTAAGGCTTTGACATTTTCCTCAATTTGGCTCACTCGGCTGGCACCAATTAAAGCAGAGGTAACCCGCCCTTCCCTGAGCACCCACGCCAAAGCCATTTGTGTAATATTTTGCCCCCTATTCTCAGCTAGTTCATTTAGTTGTTTTACTTTAGTGATTACATCTTCTGTTACTCTGTCTTTATTCAAGAACCCTGTTTCCTTTGATGCCCTTGAGTCTTTTGGAATCTCTTTTAAATATTTATTAGTGAGCAATCCCTGCTCCAGTGGACAAAAGGCTATTGAACCTACGCCATTTCTGGTTAATACTTCCTGAAGTCCATCCTCCTCAATCCAGCGGTTTAACATGGAATAGCTTGGCTGATGGATGAGAAGCGGTGTCCCAAGACGATTTAAAATTTCCACAGCTTTTGTTGTTTGCTCTGAATCATAGCTTGAAATCCCAATGTATAAGGCTTTACCTTGTCTGACAATCTGATCAAGTGCTGCCATTGTTTCTTCTAATGGCGTATCCGGATCAAACCTGTGGGAGTAAAAAATGTCAACATAATCAAGTCCCATCCGCTTTAAGCTTTGATCAAGACTAGAAATTAAATACTTTTTAGAGCCCCACTCTCCATATGGTCCATCCCACATATGATATCCTGCTTTTGTAGAGATAACCATTTCATCCCGATATCCCTTAAAATCCTGATTAAGCATTTCTCCAAACATCACTTCTGCAGACCCAGGCGGCGGTCCATAATTATTCGCTAAGTCAAAATGAGTAATTCCAAGATCAAATGCCCTTCTAAGCATAGCCCTTCCATTCTCAAAAGAATCAACCCCGCCAAAATTATGCCATAGACCGAGTGATATCGCAGGAAGCTTAAGTCCAGAATTCCCACAACGGTTATAAACCATATCTGCATATCTATTAGAATCTGCTAAATAGTTCAATGTTTATCCTCCTTCAGGAAACGATTTCATACCTTTTAATATATTCTATATGTTTATGTCGAAACCTTTTTCATTTTGCAATTTCTCTATCAGCTGCTTAAGGTCATATACCCTTCCCTTTGTAGTCCCACGGTGTTCAAGATTTAACGATTTTAGTAAGTTCATAACTGAAGACCTTGAGGATAACTGAAGAAATTCCCGCATTTCTTTATTTTTGATTGTAGAACTGCATAAAAGAGCAAAGTCAGTTAATGAGGGGATAAAGGCGCTTCTCGAAGAAAAAGAACAATTCACACATTTCCAAGAACTATAAGTTCTAGTCATTGGCAAGTAATTGCAATGACGGCAATGCACTCCTCTAATTAATTCAGACTCATGAATATTAAATTTTTTGAGTATATCCTGAGAATATGGAGAATCTTTTTTGATTAGTAAATTCGAAAGTTTGCGCATTTCCTTTATAGATAATTTCTCGAACACATTTTTTCTCTCAAACTCTTTTATCATAGAAGGAAGATTCGCATTATGAATGACTTTATGGGGTAAGTTACGATTACTAGGAGGAGTTTTAATAATTGTGGAAGGTTTGCTAATAACAATGAGGTATTCAATAGGCGGACAAGGTATCTTGTGAAATTTTATCCAATCGAAGAGCATTGATTTATGCCGTTCTGCTTGTAAAATAGGATCTGGGAATCCCTCTTCTTTTCCGTTTATCGTTCGGACAAGCTGTTTAAACTTGTCATCAAAATAAATAGTTCCTGAAATGTTCTTCATTTCAATGACAAGAATAAATTGTTGAGAAATTAAAAGGGAATCAATTTGAAAAAAAGAGGAATTAACCGAAAGACGGAGGTCATGGAAAATATAGTATTTTTTATCATGAAGAGTTTTTAAATAGTAATCTAATGATTGTTCACCATAATAACCAGCCCTGCTTTTAGCATATTCTTCTTCTATCTTTGCTCTCTTTGGATGGGAGGGCTGAATTCTCCTCAATAAGGCTTCATATTTTAAAAGTGATATAGGGATTTTTCGTTCTTTTCTTATCATCTTTAACTCCTTCTATTTAGATTCTAGAATAAATTCTGTACTGTCCAGATAAAATCCTTCTTACAAAGTAATTTTTTATAAAGTAAATATAATTGCTAGAGTTTCAAAAAAAATTGCTAGAGTTTACAAAATTATTGCTATAGTTTTTAAATTAATTGCTAGGGTTTACAAAATAATTGCACATAAATGTGAACATTTTGTGATCAAGCCCCATAGCTCCACACAAAGCTCACTGGTTCCAAGAAGGTTCGGATTCCATTGTTGAAGGTTTAAAATTAAAGGTCTATAAAACACATAGATTTGGATATGGAAAGTTGATGAGCCGATTTTAGTTGAATCAACCCACTTTAAAAAACTTTTACTCCTCACCATCCAAAAATTCAAGCAATTCAGGCGGGGCGTTCATGACGAAGTTAAATCGATTACGGAATTGGAAACCTCTTGTTAAGGTGACTCCTAGAATGATGATGCTTATTCCGATTAAAAAATATCTTTCGATTCCGTCAAGAAGGTATCCGCTTAATAAGGTGAAGATAATTAAAATGGTCCATAGAATACTATAGAAAAAAGCTATATAAAACCTCTTCACTAGTTTTCTTTTTGAAAGATGGAACAGGTCTTTTGGAGTAAGTTTTTCTTCAACTAGTTCGTCTCCTGTTTCTACAAGTGAATCAAACTTGCATATTTGGTAGTTTGCCCATAAAAGCAGGCTTGATAAAAAAAGAAAACTGCTGAAGGCCAGAACGAACAAGTTTCCTTGCGAAATCGAATATAAGCTGTAAATAAGCACAATACTTACTACTGCTAATGGCCATGGATAAATGATGGGTGCCAGTGGATTTACTCCAAATGATCTCAAGTCTAATTTCATTGCACAGTTCCCCCTGTATAAGCAATCATACCTTTGACGTATAAGAAATGGAGATTGTTTCAGAACTTTCAACTTTTTTATAATAATGACTATAGATAAATGGCTGGCTTCATCAGTACTTCACAAATTAATGGTTTTTCCTCCAATGTGAAATAAAGACCTTTCCGCTTACTATTTTCTATTCCTCGGAAACTTGTTTTATCGCTTCTCGGCTACCATTATTAGGAGGTTTAGTTGTCTTATACAGACAAGTTAAAGTTTCTTCTTTTTGTTTTTGGGCTGCTATTGGCTGAGAGTCTTACTTTCGCAATCCGCTATTGTTTCTGCCTTTTTCCCCTGATGGATGCTCATTTCCCTCACGTACCCATTCCTAAGTCCTTAACATATACTGAATTTATAATCACAGGAATTGGAGGGAAGCTGCATGATAAAAATACGAAATTACACATTAAACATGAATTTTTTGCAACAAGCAGCTTTTAATAATGAACAGCAGGAAATTCTCGATTTTATGGTTAAATATCCGAAGGTTTATAGTTATGACAGTTTCGAGCAGCTAGAATTTGAGCTGGCCGTTCGTGAAGATGTGGTAGAATCAGCAAGAGCCTTGTTGAAAAGCGGTGCAACGTTTGAGACTTTCGCAACTTCCTATTGTAATCCGCTTTTTTGGACCTTAAATAGCCAAGGAGCCTTTATTATAAAAAGAGGTATTCGTCCCTCAGATGCTATTGAAGATATTTATCAAAACGGCCGGCTTTATGGTTTTGAGTGTGCAACAGCAATTGTTATTTGTTTTTACAGAGCCGTGTTAAAAAATATTGATCGTTTTCAGTTTGATCGGATTTTTTATGGAATGATTTTGTATGATTGGCACTTTGACGATGACTTAGGAATTTTCACGACAAGAGGAAATGATTTTCTCCCTGGGGATTGCTTGTATTTTAACAATCCTGATTTTGATCCGGAGACACCGCATTGGCGCGGAGAAAATACTATTTATTTAGGTGAAGATTTACATTTTGCGCATGGTATAGGAATAAAGGACGGAGAAGGAATCATTGAAGCATTAAATAAATACAGAAGACCTTCTGCCTCTCAATCTGCCTATCTCCTGCCCCAAGTTACCCGATTAGATTTCAACTACCTTTTTAACTATAGATCCTTATCCCAAAATACCAGGCCTAAGAAAAAAATTTCAAATAGATATGCAGCAGGACAAATTGGCGACCACCTTTACCTTTCTTGAAGTTATCAATGACTAGGCAGATTTCTTATGTGTAAAAAAATGATAGCTCCATAATTGCAGGCTGCTGAAAAGTTACATTTAACTCATTGTCAATTCGTTCAAATCAGGAAGCTCATGTTCTGCTAATTTCATTTTTTGGCCTCCATGTTAATTAATTTTCCTGAAAGAAAGTTTACTTTTATGGAATTTGCTGCCCTGCCCATGCATAATGAATTTATCTATCTAGGTGTCAAATTATTCGGATTATCAAATAAAGCCACTCATTTTCAGAGTGGCTCAATGATTAATTCGAATTTTTCCCTTATCCTTCAATTAATTTAACAAACCAAGTTCGGTTCCTTGGTCCATCAAATTCACAAAAGTAGATTCCTTGCCATGTGCCTAACAGCAGCTTTCCTTCTGTAATGATAATATTTTGTGATGCACCTACTGTACTTGCCTTCATATGTGCTGCTGTATTTCCTTCCATATGCAGATCTTTTTGATGATTCCATGGGTACATTTCATCAAACCTTCTAAGCATATCTTTCTTAACATCAGGATCAGCATTTTCATTAATGGTGATCCCTGCTGTTGTATGGTGAGAGTAAACAATAGCTGTTCCCTCTTTAACACCAGCATCATCAATAAATTGCTGTACCTTCTTTGTTATCTCAAGCATTTCATCATGTGAATCTGTCGAGATTGAAAATTTTTTGAGCATAGAAAGTTCTCCTTTTTTTATAGTGAATCTTCCATCAGTGGCTCACTGATGGTTATTGTGGGTCACAAACACTGCAACGGACTTGCGCTTTTAATATGTGTTCCTTTTTCCAACGCTTGCAGGCAAGTGATTGCTTCACCTGCTGCCTAAGACATAAGGATTTACTGACCGTTAAGAGCGTGAAAAATCTGTTTTTTAGAATTAGCGTCAGCAGCTGAAAATTATACCATTTTTAATAGTTTTTAAAGAAGCTAATAATCGGTAAACTCCAACATGCGACCTCTTACCTCTTAAATACCTTTGCAGACTTTGTTACAGGTTTTCGAAACCAGCCTTTAAAATAAATATACCCTTGTTTCATATGGCTTTAACGTAAATGATGTTCTATGCTTATGAGTTGGCACCTCATAATTTTGAAGAACAAGTTTATCTAGTGACAAAGGCAGCTTACTGTATTGATAATAGGCTTCATTTTTGCTGATGTTAGAAATAACAAGTGCTTTTTTGTTCTCGTATGTTCTTGTATAAGCGTAGATCTGCTTGTCATCTTCTAAAATGAGATCATAACTCCCATATACAAAAACTTTATTCTTTTTCCGAAGCTGAATCATATTTTTGTAAAAATTGTAAACAGAATAGGGATCACTTACTTGTTTTTCAACATTAATATCCAAGTAATTTGGATTCACACCAAACCATGGCTTAACGTCTGAAAAGCCGCCATGATCGTTTGCATTCCATTGCATCGGCGTTCGGGAATTGTCACGGCCTTTATCCCAAATTATCTCCATGATCTCAAGGTGAGGTCTTCCTTTACCTGTTTCAATTTCATACAAGTTTTTCATTGCCACATCATCATAATCTTCAATTGATGGAAATCGCACATTTGACATGCCGATTTCTTGGCCTTGATAAATAAACGGTGTTCCTTGCATTAGAAAATACATGGCTGCCAGCGCTTTTGCACTTACTACTAAGTAATCTTTATCATTGCCCCAAGTGGAAACCGATCTCGGTTGGTCATGATTTTCCAGAAATAAAGCGTTCCATCCATTGCCTTCAAGACCTTTTTGCCATTTTGATAAGATTTTTTTCAATTTAACCAAGTCAATGTTTCCTTTTACCCCTGTATCCCAAAGACCTAAATGTTCAAATTGGAAGATCATATTAAAAATTCCGTTCTCTTCCCCCACCCAATCGTGCGCTTGCTCAAGCTTTACTCCGTTCGCCTCACCTACCGTCATTATGTCATAACGTGCAAACGTTTGCTCTTTGAGGTCGGTCAAATAATCCATAATTCCATCTACATTCATATGATAATCAAAGGACGGAACATAATCTAATTCTTTTGGGTTTGGAAGATCTGGAAACCCTTCTTTTTTGTTAATGTGAGAAATGGCATCAACACGGAATCCATCAATCCCTTTATCGAGCCACCAGTTAATCATGTCGTAAACAGCCGTTCTCATCTCTTTGTTTTTCCAGTTTAAATCAGGCTGTTTTGTCGCAAATACATGCATGTAATACTGATCAGTCTTCGCATCATATTCCCATGCAGATCCACTAAAAATACTTTCCCAGTTGTTAGGCTCTTTGTCGCCCTTTCCATCCTTCCAAATGTACCAATCCCGTTTCGGGTTATCTTTGGAAGAGCGGGACTCAATGAACCAAGGATGTTCATCACTGGAATGGTTCACCACTAAATCTAATATTAATTTCATTCCGCGATCATGGACTTCTCTTAATAATTCATCGAAATCATCCATTGTTCCGAAGTCTTCCATGATATCTTGATAATCGCTAATATCATATCCGTTATCTGCATTTGGTGATTTAAACATCGGACAAATCCATATGACATCGATTCCAAGATCCTTTAAGTAATCTAATTTATAAATAATTCCCCTTAGATCGCCGACACCGTCTCCATTTGAATCTAAAAAGCTCCTCGGATATATTTGATAAGCAACGGCTTCCTTCCACCAAGCTTTCTTCAATATAAACACTCCTTTACTAGAAAGCGCTATCTATTAGTTCTAGTTTAAATAGTATTGCACTACCAAACATTATACTTCAAAACTGCAAGTAAATGAATAAAATTTGTGCAAACATTCACATCTTAGCTTCAAAATAAAGATGTTTATGCCGATTACATCCAGGGTTAAAGGAGGAATGGCAATAAGGGCAGACTGAATGACTTTGAAAATATTGGTTAATCGTTAACTCATGTTTGCAAACTCCACAAAGAATCGCTTTTTCATTAAATTCAGTTTTAGGCCATACTTTTATTGAATGACCTGCTGATTGCTCATGACATTGATAGCAAGGATAATAGGTTTTACAGCAATAAAATTTTATAGCAATAATATCTTTTTCCGTATGATAATGGACACATCTGGTTTGTTCATCAACTGTTTCTCCATATACCTGAATTCCATTCACTTCACAGGTCATCTCCTTTCAAAGACGCGTAATTGAAACCTCTTCCATTAAACGACATTACCTTATTTTAATTGTTTTAGTCAAATCCTTTTTTAACCTTTCGAAGGGAAGGCCTGTCCTTTTTATTCTTTTCAGAGCTATGGTGAGATTGCGATTATTTTTTTGAGGCTGGGTAATAAAATCCTGCAACAATGATGATAAAACCAATCAGCAATAAATAAAAAGCATAACTACCTGTAATAATTTGAATGTATTCAATGAAGGTAAAGCGCTCTTTATAGTAATTGTAAGAATTCAAATCAAACACTAGCATTAATCCCCCGGCAATCTCTAACAAAACGCCAACCATCAATATACAAAACCTGACAAAGAAGTTCATCTCAATCCCCTCGTTCACCCAGTTTACTTCATGTTTATGGGTTTTAATAAAGGGATATGTTTTATTTACCTTTTTTCTGGTTTTGCAGCAAAAAAGTCTTCTAAATAACGGTTGGTCCAGTCAATTTTGGAGTTCATTCATCAACCCCGGCAAATCACCTAATTCCGGACATGCTTGGATCAACTCCACCGTTCTGCACGGTAAATTTCCAAAAGTCTTTAATGAATTAAGAATAACTATCATCTGATTGCTAAAAAAGTACATACTAAGAAAGAAAATCAAAGCGCACCTATTCATACATTAAACGAGGAACACAAAAGCCTATTTTTGAGGATTGGCTTGTAAAGCTTGAACTATGGAGAATGCTTTGTTTAATCGACTACAGGCAAAGAATGATGGCAGCAGGTGATACTATGAAATTAAGAGATGAAGAAAAAAGCTCGTTGAGTGATGCAATTGATAAGATGAATGAAGGATTGGATGTCTTTATACAGTTTTATAACGATGCAGAAGAGGATAAACCGCTTATTGAGTTTACTAACGAAACGATAAAGATCATTGAAAAGGCTATTGAACATTATGGCCATGAAGAGGTTGAGAAAAAAATTAATACGATTGTACGTGAAGTATTATCTTTTTTGCCTAAAGGGAAAAAGGAGGAAGAGAAGTCATGAAGTCGAATAAGTTATTAATTGAATGGCTGAAATGGCCCATCTACGTACGAATCGTCCTATTTGTTCTGCTCATTATTTTAGTGTTTGGAGAAGCCATTACATATATTGAGCCTGAACAGTTTCCAACAGTCTTTGAAGGAATCTGGTGGGCTTTGGTGACCATTTCAACAGTAGGATATGGAGATTTTGCGCCAACCACTGTGCCTGGGCGCCTTGCAGGGATCATCTTAATTTTTTTAGGTGCAAGTTTTATTACTGCTTATTTTGCAACTTTATCAGCAGCTGCCATTCAAAAGCAGCATTCTTACCTTGAAGGTAAAGTGAATTATAAGCAAAAGGAACATGTCGTTATTATTGGATGGAATGAAAAAGCTCATCAGATCATTCATAGTTTTAGGAAAATAAAACCCCACAAACAAATTGTTCTCATTGACCGCACGTTAAAACAATCACCATTAATAGAAAATGTTCATTTTGTTCATGGAAATCCTGTTAATGATCACACATTATTGAAAGCTAATATAGTGGAAGCAGATACAGTCATTATTACGGCTGATCAACACAGAAGTGAGCTTGAAGCTGATATGCAGTCTGTCTTAGTTTTACTGGCTGTTAAAGGGTTAAATGCTGACATTTATAGTATCATTGAAATTCTGACAGAACAGCAATCAAATAACGCTGCAAGAGCAGGAGCAGATGAAATAATTAAATCATATGAATTAAGCAGCCAGTTTATCATGAGCAGCTTTCTTTCAAAAAATGGATTATCCAAGGTCTATGAGGAACTTAATCCGATTTCAGGGAACTTTTTTAAAGTGATTGACACACCTCCTGATTACATTGGAAAAACGTTTAGAGAGGTTCATCAATTATTAATGGAAGAAGAACAAATTTTATTGGGAACAAAAAAAGGAGAGCTTACGAAAATGAATCCGCCGCTCTCTTACAAAATTGAAACCAACGACCACCTTGTTATCTTATGCCATTAGACTAAGGGTTTACCAGCATACTTTGTTGCTATTCGAAACAAAGACGGCTATTTCCCTAAGTGAGAGGTTAGATTTGTGACTTGAGGCAGTCGGTTAATCACCGATTGCCTTTATTTTTTAGGTCATTTATATGTTTATACCATTAATCTAATAAAACTGCTTCAAGTTCTTTTACAAGTGCCTTTCCTATATCAATGTATTTCTCAGGAAATGTCGCGTCTTTATCCTGCGGCTCTGCAAATTGATTAAGGGTAGCACTCCCATTTCCGACATGAACGTTATCATCAACACCAATTTGATAGACATGTGAAAGCAAAAATGGCCTCCCTAATTTCACCGATGCATTTTCAGAATCAAGCTGTCCATCAACGGCCTTAAAAGGTACCCGCAGAAATTGGTAACCCACTTCATCATCCATTTTGTAATCAAAATAGCCATGGTCATAGTCCCAATTCCCGCCGATTTCATACCCTATCGGCTTTAATTCTGTTTCTAGATGATACAATTTAAATGACTGTCCTTCTAGCTTCGATGGAATTTCAATCATACTTGAAGCACCCTCCTTTTTTATGTAAGTTACCCTAATAGAAAAGAAATCATCCGAGAATCAGTTGTATCCTGGAGAGTGGATTACATTTAGGAAAATTTAAATTAGCTCCGTACTTTTTTAAAAAAAGGGCATATATTTATACTAAGGGAGGGGTAAAAATGGATAGAATAATTTGGACGTTTTTAGCTAGTATTTTAGCTGGTTTCGCACTAATTAAAGTTCCTTTGACAAACACCTTTTTAGAAAGCTTATCTCCATTTGTAGTTGTTATCGGAGTTGTAACCGTTTTAGTATTCTCGTTTGTTCTCATTTATTATGGTGTGAAGACTCTATTTAACAAGTAACAAACAATAGCCGAGGTATATGACAAACTGATCAAACTTATCTGCAACTAAGAGAAAAGGCGGCTTATGAAAGCCTCCTTTTCTTTTTTTAACTTTATAGCTCTCAATTCCTTGTCTTATTTACTTTCAGCCTTTTTAATCTCCGAAGATTGGTGGCAATTTCCGATTAATTGCTTTTAGCAAAATGCAATTTTTTCGATATAGTCCGAATACTTCCAAGGATTATTTTTGGGTATAGTCCAACTGTTTTTCCAATATAATCTAGAGAGTATTATTCTACATATCATTTCGCGGAAGGGAATGCATAAATATGGCCATAAGCCCGCCTATTTTACAAAGAGGTGATACCGTCGGAATCGTAACCTTGGGTAGTCCATTAGATGCAACTATTATTAATGAACGAATCAAAGTTCTGAGGACAACGGGATTAAATGTGGTATTGGGCCAGTATCTATATGCGCAAAACGGGTTTCTTGCGGGCACAGACGAACAAAGGGCCTCCGATTTGATGATGATGTTTGAAAACGAAGAGGTTAAAATGATTCTTCCTTCAAGAGGTGGTACTGGGGTTGCCGGAATTCTTCCTTACCTTGATTATAATGTGATCAGGAGAAATCCAAAAATCGTTACAGGCTACAGCGATATAACAGTATTGTTAAACGTACTTCATCAAAGTGTTGATTTAATCTCTTTACAAAGTCTCATGCTTATTGATTTTAGACTTGAGACGCCAGTTTATAATTTTAACCAATTTTTTTCCGCTTCTTCTGTGTTTTCAACGACTCGCACGATTCAAAATCCACCGGGAATCCCTCAGATAAGCAGGGTTCCCGGCAACGTCACAGGTACACTAGTTGGGGGAAATTTGACATCGTTTGTTGGTACGCTTGGAACGCCCTTCGAAATCGATACATGGGGGAAAATTCTAGTTCTCGAAGAGACTCACGAACCTGCGAATACAGTTTATAGATACTTGAACCAATTGAAGCTGGCTGGAAAATTCAATGATTGCATCGGTATTATTATGGGGGAATGCACTGCGTGCCCAGTCGCATATGGCAAGTCATACGAGGATTTAATAAATGAATTCGTCGTTCCCCTCGGAAAACCATTAATGACGAACCTGACAACTGCACATGGATTGTATAAAGCAGCCATTCCAATTGGAGCAATGGTTAATTTGGATACTGTCAATAATACATTGACTGTCCTCGAACCAACAGTCAGTATATAATCTTCTATTCAAGGAATCAAACGAGCTGTATTTTCGGATTTTACCCCAATACTCTCTCCTATGTTTCAAACCAAATAAGACTTTTCCACAAATTATCATTTTATTTAAACAAAATAAATGTGACCAATTTCAACTAAAAAGCAGTCAAAATATGGTCACATCAAACCTTCACTCAATTCTATTGATATTAGGTATAAAAGGAAGTTAGATTCCTAAAAGAACCTTATTTCTCTAAGCGTTTCTCTAATTCAGCTTTCTTTTCCTCAAAACCTTTCTTTCCGAGAAGGGCAAACATGTTTACTTTGTATGCTTCAACACCTGGCTGATCAAATGGATTAACTCCAAGTAAATAACCGCTCATCGCACACGCTTTCTCAAAGAAATAGACCATATATCCAAATGTATAAGCATCCAATTTCGGGATGTTCAACACTAAGTTTGGTACACCGCCATCTGTATGAGCTAACATCGTACCTTCAAACGCCTTTTTGTTCACGAAATCCACTGTTTCACCTGCAATGTAATTCAATCCATCTAAATCATTTGCGTCTTCTTCAATCGTAAGCTCGTGACGAGCAGACTCTACGTTAATAACCGTCTCAAATAGATCTCGGCGGCCTTCTTGCACAAATTGACCTAATGAATGCAAGTCAGTAGAAAAGTTAGCGGATGAAGGGTAAATACCTTTTTGATCTTTTCCTTCACTTTCACCAAATAGCTGTTTCCACCATTCTGCAAAATATTGCAATCCCGGTTCATAGTTAATTAACATTTCAATTGTTTTTCCCTTGTTATAAAGGACATTTCTTACCGCTGCATATTGATAAGCTGCATTTTCTGCAAGCTCAGAATGAGAAAAGTCATCTTGTGCTGCTTGAGCACCGTTCATCATCTCTTCAATATTAGCTCCAGAAACTGCAATTGGAAGCAGACCAACAGCTGTCAGCACAGAAAAACGGCCCCCTACATCATCTGGAATGATAAAAGACTCATATCCTTCTTCTGTAGCTAACGTTTTTAAAGCTCCACGCGCTTTATCAGTTGTTGCATAAATACGTGCTTTTGCTTCTTCTTTGCCATACTTCTCCTCAAGAAGCTTACGATAAATACGGAAAGCAATCGCAGGCTCTGTTGTTGTCCCTGATTTTGAAATGACGTTAATAGAAAAGTCTTTCCCTTCTAATAAGTCCATCAAATCTTTCATATAAGAAGAGCTAATGTTGTTTCCAACGAAAATTACCTGAGGAGTTTTTCGTTGATCTTTAGAGAGAGCATTATAGAAAGAATGGTTTAACATCTCAATCGCTGCACGAGCCCCTAAATAAGACCCTCCAATTCCAATGACTAGCAGGACATCAGAATCCGATTTGATTTTCTCTGCAGACTTTTGAATACGGGAAAATTCTTCGCGATCATAATTTGTTGGCAGCTCAACCCAGCCAAGATAGTCGCTGCCTGCACCTGTCTTTTCATGAATTGAATGATGGGCCACTTTTACAAAATCTCGTAAATATGTAATTTCATGTTCACTGAAAAAAGAAAATGCCTTCGAATAATCAAAACGAATATGAGTCATAAAGATATCCTCCAAATCCTGAAAATTTCTTACCCCTTTCACTTTATCGGAACTAAATTATTAAATCAAGCTGCACGTAAAAATGTAAGCGTTATCAAATTTATTTTATTAAATTTGACTTTTATAAAAAGATGAGTAACTTTTTATAAGAAGTCAAATTACTCTCATAGTGAGCCAAATGTAACTTTTTTGCGCCAAACTCTTCCTCCTGCTGGGAGATTTAAGCTAGACTTTATATTTGTGTGTCAGTCACAGAGTTTGGTGGAAGACGGTAAATAATCTTGGGCAAATAGTCATACTTTCCATTATAACTATGAGACAAAGATCATTAATGCAGCAGGAAATAGGCATGAAAAATTAAAACAACACTACTGAAAATTACTGTTGACAACTCGAGTTTATCGATTTATTATTACAAATAATTAAATAAAAACAAGCAAAGATTGGAAATAGTAGAAGGTTTATAATCTTTTTCAGAGAGCCGGTGGTTGGTGAGAATCGGTAGTTATCCCCTTTGAACTCATCCAAGAGCTACTCCCTGAACATGTTAAGTAGGGGATGTCGGTTTTCTGCCGTTACGAGGATAGGTGGTGATAGCTGCCGAAAATTGAGTGGGTTAATCATGTATTGATTAATCAATTAGAGTGGTACCGCGAGCAATGCCTCGTCTCTATATTTTTATAGAGGCGAGGCTTTTTTTATAAATTAATATGACAAAGGAGTGTTTCTGAAATGACGAGAAAAATTTGGGTGTTCGATACGACCTTAAGAGACGGTGAGCAAGTTCCAGGAGCTAAGCTGAATCTCTATGAAAAACTAGAAGCTGCTAAGCAATTAAAAAAGCTGCAAGTTGATATGATTGAAGCTGGTTTTCCTTCGTCATCAGCTGGTGATTTTAATGCTGTGAAGGAAATTGCTGCGAAAGTAGGAAATACGGATGACGTAATTATCACTGCATTAGCAAGGGCAGTAAAATCTGATATTGATGCTGTTTATAATAGTGTGAAGTATGCTGAAAAACCCTTAATCCATATAGTGTTAGGTACTTCAGACATTCACGTGGAAAAGAAATTTGCGAAATCAAAAAGTCAAATATTGGATATCGGTGTTGATGCCGTAAAATATGCAAAAACATTACTACCCGATGTGCAATATTCAACAGAAGATGCGTCTCGCTCCGATTTTGAATACTTATGGGCAACAATTGAAGCTGTAGTAAAAGCTGGAGCTACCATTATTAATGTACCTGATACAGTTGGTTATGCTGAACCAGAAGAGTTTGGAAAGCTAATCTTTAAAATAAATGATCGCTTGAAAAACTTGAATGATCAAGTACTTTTAAGCGTCCATTGCCATAATGATCTTGGTATGGCAACCGCTAATACACTATCTGCTATCAAAAATGGTGCAGATAAAGTGGAATGTACAATCAACGGGATCGGTGAACGTGCAGGTAATGCGTCTTTAGAAGAAGTAGTAATGGCAGTAAATACACGATCAGAGGTCTATCAAGCGTACACCAATATTAATACAAGAGAAATTATGAATACATCTAGGTTGATAAGCAGCTTCATGGGGCTTGATGTACAAGTAAATAAAGCGATAACAGGAGATAATGCCTTCGCTCATTCTTCAGGCATTCATCAAGATGGTTTGTTGAAATCGAGGGATGCTTACGAAATCATTAGCCCGATTGAAGTCGGCCTTGATGATATGGAACTTGTTTTAACGGCTCGCTCTGGCCGTCATGCAGTAAAAAATGCACTTGAGAAATTAGGTTTTACTCAATTAACTGAAACACAATTTGAAGGGATATTTGAAGCCTTTCTTGAATTAGCTGATGCAAAAAAAGAAGTTTATAATCATGATTTATATGTTATCGTTGAGAACTATTACACCGAACATGATATTCATAATCAAGATATAACAAATTATAGTGATAACTTTTTTGAACTAATGGACCTGCAAGTGATTAGTAATCCAATTTTTCCGTCTGCTAGTGTGAAAATGAAAAAAGCGGATCAAATTTTGAAAAACAGTGCAGTCGGTTCTGGTCCTATCGATGCTTTATATTCTGCTATTACAGAAATTAGTGAATTAGATATTAAATTGCTTGAATACAATATTAGCAGTGTTTCAAGAGGTAAAGAAGCATTAGGGAAAGTAAAGATTCAAGTGGAATATAAAGGGGAGATATATACGGCCAAAGCAACAGATACCGATATTATGAAAGCAAGTGCATTAGCGTATATCAATGCAATAAATAGTATTGTAGTTGATCATTTACTTCCAGTTAAATAGATAAAAGCCCTATGTTTAATGATGCAGCTATTATTTGGAAGATGTAGAAATTAAAGATGAAGGAAAGTGCAAAAGTAGTACAACAAAAATTGCTTGATTTATCGTTTTCAAATAAAGTAGTGGAGTTTTGTTAGACAGCACACGTACTGCCTGATGCAGCAGAAGCAATCTGGTGTGAAGCTGGACGGACAAATTGCGAAATCGATTATTATTAAGCTAGAATACCCCTGTATTAAAATTCTGGGGCAGGGTAAAATTTTCATTTTTTGAAAAAGGCGAAAAAGCATCAATATGCTTTTTTCGCCCCCTTTTTGTTAAAGTGATGCTCTTAAGATTTGAATTGTATCTTCCTTATTCAATACTTTAAATCGACCGTATTCTCCTTTTACCATTGCCTTTTCGGCCATTAGGTCTATATTTTCTTCATCAATATTGTAATCTGCCAATCGGCTTGGTGCACCTAGACTGCTCCAGAATTCGCTCAGCTTGTCGATCCCTTCCAAGGCTGTCTCCCGATCAGATTTACCGTTTGGATTTACGTTAAATACTCGGATAGCAAGCTGTTTAACCCGATCCACATTTTCATCTAAAGTGAATTTCATCCAATTCGGGAAAAGAATCGCTAAACCGCCTGCATGAGGAATATCATAGACAGCAGAAACAGAATGCTCGATATTATGAGTAGCCCAATCGCCTTGGTAGCCCATTTGAAGCATACCATTTAAAGCGATTGTCCCGTTGTAAAGAATGGTTTCGCGAAGCTCATAGTTTTCTAAGTCCTTAAGTAATTCTGGGGCTGCCTCCATGACTGTTGTAAGAACTGATTCACACATCCGGTCCTGCAGGGGTGTGTTTGTTGTATGGTGAAAATATTGCTCAAGCACGTGAGACATCATATCAACAATTCCATATACAGTTTGATCCTTCGGTACTGTAAAAGTGTTCACTGGATCCAAGATTGAGAACTTAGGGAATGTATGTGGACTGCCCCATCCATACTTTTCTTTTGTTTCCCAGTTCGTAATAACAGATCCTGAATTCATCTCAGATCCCGTTGCCGCAAGAGTTAAGACTGTTCCAAAAGGTAATGCTTCAGTCACAGTATGTTTTCTTGTTACAATATCCCATGTATCGCCATTATATTTTGCTCCTGCAGCTATTGCTTTCGTGCAGTCAATGACACTTCCTCCGCCGACAGCTAAGAGAAAATCGATGTTTTCCTTTTTGGCAATCTCTACCCCTTTATTAACGGTTGTCAAACGCGGATTCGGTTCAACCCCAGAAAGTTCAAATACTTCTGCATTTATTTCTTTCAGCATTGCGATTACTTGATCATACAGCCCATTTCGCTTGATACTGCCGCCGCCGTACACAATCAAAACGTTCTTTCCATATTTGGGTACTTCTACTTTAAGCTGTTCCAATTGATCTTTACCAAAGATTAATTTTGTTGGATTCCAATATGTAAAGTTGTTCATTATTATCGCCTCCTAACTTAGATTATGTAAAAGATAAAAAATCTTGTAAAGAAATGCGCTCATTTAAACTTTTCTATTCAAACATGAATAAAAAGAAGCTGGGCATCACAATCTATTACCGAGGAACCATTTTTTCCAAAGCATACTGAAGGAGGATCAACATGAGCGCAATTCAACGAATAGCACTAGTTCTTACTATTATCGGAGCAATCAATTGGGGGCTTATCGGCTTCTTCGGGTTTGATTTAGTAGCCGCTATTTTTGGCGGACAAAATTCTTGGTTATCCCGTATCATCTATAGCTTAGTGGGAATTGCAGGTTTAATTAACCTAGGATTGCTTTTCAAGCCGGCAGCAGAGTTTGCTCGTGACGAGCCAAGACCAGAAGGGCGATAGTAGTTAATTTTTAAAAGGACCTGGTACCTAATACCAGGTCTTTTTTCGTTGATATCCTAATTTTGATCGCAAGACAAAAGGACTGTGTTAGTTTAACTTCTCTTTGTAAGGATTGGCTTGTGGCCTCAGGAGGGCTAGGCGCTGGAGCTAAACAACGACAACACTCTATAAGTTAATACTTTTATTTTCTAATTTAAAGAAAAAGAATGAGTCGATAAACTCATTCTTTTAGGAATTATTAACGTTTAGATTGCTCAATCCACTCTTCAAGCTTATCCTTTAATGTGTTGAAGCCTTGTGGTGCAGAGTCAGTTTTAACAGTTGCAGTAGCTTGACGCTTTTTAGGCTGCTGCGGCTTTTTTACTTCAGGTTGTTCAGGTGCTTCCTGAGTAGCACGGATAGAAAGACTTAATTTTCCAGCTTCTTTGTCTACAGTAAGAACTTGAACTTGAACCTCATCGCCCACTTTAAGGTGCTCACTTACATCCTTAACAAATCCGTGTGTAATTTCAGAAATATGAACTAATCCTTGAGTTTCTTCATCTAGTGCAACAAAAGCCCCATAAGGTTGAATTCCCGTAACTTTGCCTGTATACACATTACCTACTTCATAATTAGACATGGTAACACTCCTAAATAATTATTATATATGAACGTTTCTAATACGCAATTTAAAATTATATCATATGTTAATACTTTTTTCAAAAATAGATTACGTTATGTAAAAAGAAGCAGCGAAATTTTTCGCTGCTTCCGATATAGTGTGCTAAGATTCCTTAATTAATGTTTGCAGACAGGTTTATGGTAATTCGGAAGGGGAATAACTTAAAAACGAAGGCTTTCTTATGTATTCCCCCTTTTTTAGAGGATGACTTTGGTGCCAGGCACCTCATCCTCTTTTTTTTATTTTTTTAAAAACCTTTGAATTCTATTTAATGCTTCTTGTAAGTGTTCCAATGAAGATGCGTACGAACAGCGTATAAATCCTTCCCCGCTTGGCCCAAAGACGTGCCCTGGGACGACTGCTACTTTTTCTTGAAGTAATAGCTGCTCGGCAAATTGTTCAGAAGTCATCCCAGTTGCTGAAATCGACGGAAATGCGTAAAAGGCACCACCAGGATGATGGCATGTCAGTCCCATTTCGTTTAGTGATTCGACAAAGAGATTCCGTCTTCTGCGGTAGCTTTTTTTCATGGCTTCCACATCTTCCAATCCGTTCCTTAAAGCCTCTAGAGCGGCATACTGAGCCATTGTGGGAGCACACATCATTGAATATTGATGAATTTTTAACATCGACGCTAACAACTTTGATTCTGCCGCAACAAATCCTAAACGCCAGCCAGTCATCGCAAACCCTTTTGAAAATCCAGAAATTAATATCGTTCTATCTTTCATGCCTTCAAGGGAAGCAAAGCTCGTAAACGTATCATCATAGGTAAGTTCAGCATAAATTTCATCAGAAATAACCAACAAATCATTTTTATCTACTATAGCTGCTATTTCCTGCAATTCTTCTTTTGAATAAACGGATCCTGTTGGATTACTTGGACTGCAAAGCAAAAGTGCTTTCGTCTGAGGTGTGATGCTTTTCTCAAGCTGTTCTACCGTCAGTTTAAAATCGGATTTTACATTCGTTGCGAGCGGCACGGGTTTTCCTCCTGAAAGGGTGACCAAAGGGCCATAGGCAACAAAGCAAGGCTCTGGAACAATCACTTCTTCACCCGGATTGATGATCGCTCTTAATGCCAAATCGAGTGCCTGACTTGCTCCAACTGTAACGAATAGCTCATGTTTTGGATGATAGTTAATCGAAAACCGGCTTGATAAATAGCTTCCGATCTCTTCTCTTAATTCAATTAGACCAGCATTTGCAGTATAGGAGGTAAAGCCTTGTTCTAATGAAAGAATACTTGCTTCCCGTACGTTCCACGACGTTACAAAATCTGGTTCTCCGACGCCTAAAGATATGACACCCTCCATATTGGCTGCCAAATCAAAAAATCTTCTGATGCCTGATGGTTGTAATTCTTGAACAGTGTTTGATATGTAACGGGAAGTTTCAATCATGGAGACACCACAATGCGTTTATCTTCTTCTCCAGTTTCAAAAATTCTTCCATCATGCTTGTATTTCTTTAAAATAAAGTGAGTTGTTGTTGATAACACTGAATCAAGAGTTGAAAGCTTTTCTGACACAAACTGGGCAACAGCAGACATTGAACGACCTTCAATTATAACAGACAAATCATAGGCACCAGACATCAAATAAACTGATTTCACTTCCTTATATCGATAAATTCGTTCAGCTATTTCGTTAAAACCAACACCTCTTTTTGGTGTTACCTTTACATCAATCATTGCGGTTACACCTTCATGTCCTTCTACCTTACGCCAATCAATGGTTGTCGAATAATCCATGATGATCTTTCTTTCTTCAAGACCTCGAATAAGTTCATTTGTTTCTTCTGTTTCTAAACCAATCATTTTAGCTATAGAATCAATTGAAATTCGGCTGTTTTCTTCAAGAATTTCAAGAATTTCTGTTTCTTTTTCAGTTAACTTCATTTTTCTTTCCTCCCCCATTTTTTAATAGAATCTTCAGATAATTATATCATGAAACCAAAAAAGGTATGTTTACAATCTTTTTGCAAATACCTGAGGATAGATTTGACATGAGTGGGTCGACTTCTTTAGGAAATACTATTGAAAAGGCATAAATCTGGGTATAGAACAATTATAAACAAAAAAAATTGATGTTAGTCTAACAAACATGATAAAACAGAATATCATTGATGGAGTGATTAGGTATGAATAACAGTTCTCATTTCACAATGAATGTGCAAGGCATCAATGTGTATTATGAACGATATTATAACCCAAGTAAACCTCCACTTGTGTTAGTTCATGGTTTTTTATCATCCACTTTTTGTTATCGCAAGCTCATTCCCCTTCTAAAGGATGAATTTGAAATTATTGCAATTGATCTGCCGCCATTCGGGAAGTCAGAAAAATCAACATCCTTTGTGTATTCCTATCGTAATATGGCAAATTTAGTTATTAAAATGGTTGATAGGCTTCACATAAAAAATGCTTATTTAGCGGGACATTCAATGGGAGGACAAATTTCTTTGTATGCCATAAAAGCCAGGCCCGACTTATTTAAAAAGGTAATTCTGCTTTGCAGCTCGGGTTATATGAAACGTGCACATTCATCCTTAGTATTCAGCTCGTACATCCCTTATTTCTACCTGTTCATTAAACATTGGTTAGCCAGACAGGGCGGAGTTCTTCGAAACCTCTCAAATGTTGTTCATGACAGGACATTAATTGACCAGGAAATGATGGATGGCTATGTTCAGCCTTTTTATGATGATAAGATTTTTTTAGCCTTAACCCGAATGATCAGGGATAGAGAAGGCGATCTTTCCCCTGAGGACTTAAATAGTATTGAGGTCCCCAGCCTAATAATATGGGGTGAGGAGGATAAGGTTATTCCAGTCCACATTGGAGAAAAGCTTCATAAAGACTTAAGAAATTCAAGCTTTGTCTCCTTTAAAAAGACAGGCCATTTGATCCCTGAGGAACGTCCTGAGTATGTTTCTGAGAAAATGTTCGATTTTTGTCATATTTAGGAAACCCTAAAACTGAAAAAGGTTCCTGATTGTCCCATCGATAATAATGAAGATTATGGACTGAACCTGGATATAAAAAAAATACTGGCTCTCTTATCCTTGAGAGCCAAGCATTTTTAAATTTCACAGGAGGATTCATTTTTAACCTGCAGTAATCGCAAAGCCATTTTTTCACATTCATTTAAAGGAATAATTTGTTCTGATGTGAACTCGTAAATAGCCTGGATTTTCCGTGCAAGCCCTTTTGAATTATCCATTACATGTACGGCCTGAAGGACGTCTATGACTTCCGTTTCATAAAACCCCTCACCATAATTAAGGGGATCCCATCGAGTTAATATTTCAATTATTTTTTCATTCGCCAGTTTCTTTTCCATGAATATCACCCACAAATAAGTTACGATAATAGTGTACCATGTTTAAATCAAAGAGAAAATATCGACGAGGTGAAATAATGAGTCATTTTAATACGGTTATTAATCGAAAACAAACAGCTTCTGTCAAATGGGATTTAACAAAAGAAATATTTGGTACAGATGATTTACTGCCAATGTGGGTAGCGGATATGGATTTTCCAGCCCCGCAAGAAGTTTTAGATGCGTTGAAAAATAGGTTGGATCATGGAATTTTTGGATATACATCAACTACCATTGAAACAAAAGAGTCTATATGCAAGTGGCTAAAAACAAGGCATGGATGGGAAATAAGTGAAGAAGATATTACCTACAGTTCTGGCGTTGTGACTGCTCTTAGTATGGCCGTCCAAGCATATACAGAGCCAGGAGATAAAGTTATTGTTCAATCTCCTGTTTACACTCCTTTTTTTCAGATGGCAAAAGAAAACGACCGCATTGTAGAGAACAATCAGTTGATCTTAACCAATCATCAATATGAAATGGACTTTGAAGGTCTAGAAAACATTTTAAAGGAAGATAAGGTAAAGCTCTTACTTTTATGTAACCCTCATAACCCAGTCGGCAGAGTTTGGACGAGAGAAGAGCTGATAAAATTAGGTGAGTTATGTTTAAAATACAACGTTGTTGTTGTATCTGACGAAATTCACTCTGATCTTATCTTGTTTGGTCATAAACATATTCCATTTGCTTCCCTTTCTGAAGAATTTAAAAACAATTCGATCACATGTATTGCTCCAAGTAAAACATTTAATTTGGCCGGTCTTCAAGCATCAGCGATTATCATCCCAAATGATTCGCTCAGACGGAAGTTCAATGAACAGCAGCACAGACAAGGTTTTTTTACACTGAACACCTTTGGCTTTGTTGCGATGGAAGCAGCGTATACATACGGGGAACCATGGTTAACAGAGCTGCTGGCTTATCTAGAAGAGAATGTGATAAGATTGAAAGAATTTATTAATCAAGAAATTCCAAATATAAAAATCATCGAACCAGAATCAACTTATTTAGTTTGGCTTGATTGCAGAGCAATGGGATTATCTGATCAAGAACTAAAGCGAAAGTTATTACTTTATGGAAAAATCGCCTTAGAGCCTGGAAACAAATATGGAGAAGGTGGAGAAGGTTTTCTCCGCATCAACCTAGCATGTCCTAAAGATACGTTGGAAGAAGGGCTCCTTCGCCTAAAAAAAGCGTTAGCATCTTGAGGAAATGTTTTATCCACCTTAAACAGCATATGACAAGTACCAAGGGCACACCATCTTATTGCCATTTTTGGGAGAAGAGGCTTGTGACCTCGAGCCGATGGCGACTTGCCGGCAAAGACGTCACGTCCTTATGCATGCCGATACCAGGACGTCTTGTCCGCATGCGCTGGACAATTATAACTAACTTTAATACGTTAATACTTTAATCTTTTTAACTTTGAAACCACTTAAAAAAGCCTGCCAAATAGCAGGCTTTTTTATATTAGAATAGCTTATACATATCTTTTCTCAACAAAATTTTCAAAATATTTTATAAAGAACAAATAGAATGGTATAATAGTCACACATGTTAGAAATGAGTGTTTACCTTACGTTTTAATCCATCATCGCGGAAGATTTCAACAATATCAATACGGGTATAAGTTAATATAGCTTTAATAAAGCCTATTTACTCCGACTGTAAAAAGCTCTTTTCTAAAAGATTGTTGCTATTAATCAAACAAGAAACTTTAAAGATAGGAAATCATTAAGTTTCACTGTTGGCTTCCTATCTTTCCCTTAATGAAATATTTAAATTCTTGAATTGATAGACTTTGTTTTATTAGCAGCAGGTTTTGCGAAAAACAGCCTAAGTAAAGAGGTGATGCTTTGAAAAATCGTTTTATGTCCATACTAATTTGTATTTTAATTGTATTTACAGCCGGTATATCCATTCCTAAACAATTCAATAATGGAGTAAACAGACTTAACAATGAAGCACTAGAATTTGAAGCTTGGAATGCAGTTGAGACGATCAATTCCTTGCATTTTAACTCCGTGCAAAGAGTGCTGTCGCTCAACCAGAAAGTGCTGAGTGTTAACAAAAAAACAGAATCTTGTTACGAAACAACCGTTCAATTTTATACGTTTTTTGGGATTCCTTTTAAAAAGGTTAAAGCAAATTGTGATCAGATTGCTGAAATATAAGAGAAGATGTACAGATCGTAATAACTCCGTCCCTAAAAGCTTAACAATGACTAAAAAAATTTATCGATGAAAGCTGAATTCTTTTTATATAAAAATACACTACACCCTATAGTACTATAAATAGTTTAAACATTTTGAATTGATACAGAGAACGTCGGGTGAATAATTTCCCGACGATTTTTTGCATGATTGGTGTTATGGTCCTGATTATTTTTCTTCCTCTTTTTTCTTTACTTCTTTTTTCTCTTTTTTCATTGCTTCTTTTTCCGTGATTTCTCCACATGCAATTCTTTCACCTGAATCACCAGATGGTTGTGTCATCCCATCATCTTTATTTTCGGTAATTACAATAGACGTGCCTTCTTTAAACAACAATGAGTTTTTTGCACCCTTTTTCAGTGTAACTTGCGAGGCAACGAGCTCTGCTTCAGTTTTTCCTTCTGGATCAGTAACGATATTCGGGATGTCCCCAGCATGTGCTCCCTCTGGATGCATGAGCCCATGCTGCTTATTGTCGGGGTTAAAATGATTTCCTGCCGTTTTAAAGTCAGGACCATTACAGGTTGGATTTTCATGAATATGAATGGCATGTTCTCCAGAAGGTATCCCTTCTAAAACGATTTCCATTTTAACACCTTCAGCTTGTTCTGAAAGCTTAATCGTTCCTAAGGAATCACCATCAGGATTAAACATTTCCACCCCCATATTAGTGAGCTCTTTTTCAGTGCAGCCTACAAGAAATACAAGAAAACCTATTAGGTAAAAAGACCTTTTTTTCATTTTCTACGCCCTCCAGCGTTATCCCGTCCTAATGGCAGGTAAGTTTAATTACCCATCATTTGAAATGATGAAAGCTTCATATCTTTAATACTTATGTTTTTTGCTTAATAGAGGGCTTTTATTCATAACAGTGATTTCTATCTATTTTTTTCTGGATTATGATCCTTATTATTGTATAATTCTTCTACTTTTTTCTCTTCTTTATTGGAAGCTCTTACAATTAATCGGAAGACAATAACAGCAGCAATACCGAAAATTACCATTGTTATTCCTGCTGGAATATATTCCGTTTTATCTTCAGGGAAATATAAAAACAAAGCCAAAATTAGTTGTTCCAAGGCATTCACAACCTTTCTTTGTTATTTCCAGACCATTTATCGCAGATTAAATAATTTAACGTATAAAAGTTTGTCCAGTGCTTGCTCTTTTCGTGCTTTTCTTTCTCTACTATATCAATTTTTGTTCTTATCCTCTAGGTTAAGAAATTTTTAATTTTGACAGTTTGTTGAAAAAGGGAGAAGATTAAATTTACAATAAGCATATACAGATGAGAGGGTGAAAAGATTGGGACAATCATTTCAAATCGGAGATATTGTAAAAGGGCATTACAAAACAGGAACATATGTAGGAGAAGTGACAGCTGTTCGGCCACAACAATACTTAGTTAAAATAAAGGCTGTTTTAAAGCATCCAGCCCAAGGTGATCTTCATAATCATAAGGAAGCTGACGTTCCTTTATTCCATGAACGAAGAGCACTAGCTTTAAATGAACAAACCAATATACCTGCTCAGATGGTCCGAAAATATGAAGAAGCTGTGCCTGATTACAATAGCTCATTAAAAAATGCTATTTCAGAGTTAATGATTGAATTAACAAAGGATGACTCAACATGGGCAAAAAAATCGATGGTAAATCTTAAACAGCTGGAAATGGAATATTTTTAAAAGTAGTGGAAATATGTTCATGGTGCAGGTCGCGACGCGGCTACAATGACATCAAGTGCGTCGCCCCCCCTGTTAGAAGCTTTACATTAGGTAGCAAATTTTTGATACATTTTCGATAAATCAATCCGTTCACCAATCGTAGTCGGCTCTGGTTTCGCTAAGTATTTTTTGTCTTTTTCCACTAATTTAAATAAGTGATAGGTCGTTATGGCATCATCTAGGGCGCGATGGTGTTTACCTGTCCCTTCTTTTCCATATTCTTCGACAGCCTTCCATAGCCCTGTATGATTCCGGTCACCAAAAAACTTTTTATATTCCATTGATAAATCACGAAATGTTCCGTGAAGAGGAAATGGAATATTTAATTTGGCACAATTTTGTTTCAGTACTTTCATGTCCATGTTTCCCCATGTAATGACTGTCGTTGGAGCTTGCTTATTTAAGTATGAGAGCCTTTCAATAAGTTTTTCAAACGCCATCCCATTGCTCACCTGTTGCTGTGTTATTTTTAAAAAGGACTTGCACCGGGCTGTTAAATGAGGAAAATGAGAAGGAATCACATAAGATGAAAACTTTTCAATTACTTTTTGACCTGAAACAGCAAAGTAGCCTGCTTCAATAATTTCCGGGAAAAAACCTATTGGATTTTCTTTTCCTTCGGGCATCGTAAACTCGAAATCAATAAAAAGCAAAAGCGAGTCTTTCATTTTCGTCCTCCTTTCCAAACCTTCCCTTGAATTTCTTTTTATTACCATTATATCACCTTTCATCATTTCTTAACTTTATTTTTTACCAGAAATGAGTAGTTAGATATTTCATAATCCGAAATAATTTCTTTATAATAGAAATTAAGTCAATAACCCTTCCAAGGTGGTTCATAAAAATTTTACTCAGTCTCTTTTCGGATTTTGAAGGCAGTTTTCAAAGATTTGCTGCAAAGAAACATTGTTTTCATCACTCCTGGATTTTTTGTCTCTATCTGATGTGCGGACTAATGTGAGACTTAAAGCAAACATAAGGATCCTATTGGTGCTGCTTTGAAGCTCAAAAGCAACAATCAATTAGAAAAGATCCTATTGAAAGAAGAAGGTGGTATTTATCACTGTCCAGAAACGGAATTTTTTCATCATGTGGTTTGCCAACTTATTTGTAGCGGCGAGCGCAACGATGATTTTACCGTTTTTATCTTTGTATATTGAAACATTTGACCATTATTCAACAGATTTTGTGCAGCGATGGTCTGGTTATGTGTTTGGTGTAACCTTCCTAGTGGCATTCATTGCTTCTCCTTTTTGGGGCAGGTTTGGAGATCGGCACGGATATAAAAAAATATTAATGATAACAGGAACTGGTATCGCGACCTCTATTCTGCTTATGGGGTTTGTTCAATCTGTTTATCAACTATTTTTTACTTAGAATGATGATGGGAGCTGTAACTGGATTTATTCCTACCTCGCTCGCCTTAATTTCTGCTCAAACACCAAAGGAGACAGCTGGCAAAACGCTCGGAACCCTGCAGATGGGTACTGTATCTGGTGGATTATTCGGTCCGCTGATCGGAGGATTTTTCGCTGATAGTTATGGCTTTACCTATACATTTTTCATTACATCAAGCGTTATTTTTCTAGCTGTGTTTCTTGTAGCTGTTGGGATAAAAGAAACGCCAATTCAGCAAAAAAAAGAAAAGAAAACCACATATACCAGAAAGCAAGTTTTTCAATTTGTGTTAAAAAAACCAATGCTCTTAACAATGATGGGTTTAACACTGCTCATTCAAGTTGGAAATTTTAGTATCCAGCCATTGCTTGCTTTGTATGTTAGTGAGCTTCACGGACCTAGCAACCTCGCCTTTTATGCCGGCTTAGCTTTTTCAGCTACAGGACTTGGGAATTTGCTTGCTGCTCGTAACTGGGGGAAGCTTGGGGATAGTATTGGGTATGAAAAAGTATTGATGATTTTATTACTGCTTGCAGCCGTCTTTTTTGTCCCGCAAGGCTTTGCAGAACAACTTTGGCAGCTTGTGCTTTGCCGATTCTTATTCGGTATCGCCCTTGGAGGAATTATACCTTGTATAACTGCCTATATCCGGCAGGCGTCTCCAGTTTCTATTCAAGGTGAAGTTCTTGGCTATAATGTCAGCTTTCGTTTTCTAGGAAATGTTCTCGGTCCTGTTCTAGGAGGAGTAATCTCCAGCCACTTTGGAATTTCATCCGTTTTCTATGTGACAGCAGCTATATTTTTTATTTGTGCTGTTTGGCTGTGGAAATTTAATAATACTGAAGAAAACGAAATTGCAAAAGTTAGTTAGAGATCAAGGAGTTTGACGGGAAAAACGGAACCTCAAATGATTATAAAGATTTATGGTTTATTGGCTTGAATGAATAAGATACGACAGCCGTTTGGGTTGGAAAGGAAAAAGGCAGCACTGTCCAATCCCTAATTGAAGCAGCCACCCCACTTGAAAATTTGGAAGGACATCGTGAAATAGACTAAAATACTTTAAGCAGGAGTAACTTTAGCAAGGAGAGATTTCGAAATGGCAGACACTGAAAAACCGATTGTGCTATTTGATGGAGTTTGTCAATTTTGTAATGGCGCCGTTCAATTTCTAATCAATCATGATCCTAAAGGAAACATTCGGTTTGCGGCATTACAATCGAATGCAGGACAGGATTTATTGAAAAAATTCAACCTTCCAACAAACGATTTACAGACATTTATCCTTGTGTCTAATAAAACTTACTACACGAGATCAACTGCTGCTTTAAAAACTCTCAAATACTTAGATGGTTTTTATAAGCACCTTGTTTTTTTCCTCCTTATCCCAAAGCCGCTAAGAGATATGATCTATAAAATAATAGCTAAAAATCGTTACAAATGGTTTGGGATGAAAGATGAATGTATGATCCCAACACCCGATATTCGAAAAAGGTTTTTAGATTAAAGGATAGAACCTATAGCAAGCTTTTTTCAGCTTCGTTATAGGTTCATTTTTCCTTCGGTGATAAGCACTCGGGCGAGCCGGCATGAAGGTTGTTCTTTAACTTTCTTGACAGATTGACTTGTGACCCCCAGCCGATGGCGCTCGGTGCTGGACAAAGATACCACTCTTTATTACGTTATTTAATTAACTTTCATAACTGACAAAAAAGGACAACTCGATCATTTAGAGTTGTCCTTTTTCCTATCTTGCAATTACCCTTACATATTCCCTCGGCTTAAATTTTTCCATCGTCTTTTCTTCTTCGAATAAAACATTGATTGTCGAATTTTGTTCAGCCGTATTCTGGATCAGATAGTCATTAGCACCGACTGGATCTATATACGTCCTTTTTGTTATCTCGTTTGTCATCCAAGCAGCGCCAAACATACATGAAAAAATGCTGCAGGCGGTGATAACCTTATATTTGAGCATCAAATCACCTCACCATTTAGCATTAACCTTTAGATTTGAAATATACAAATGTAAAAAAATTTGTTATGATATTTCATGTTCATATGAACCTGAAAATGATATTTTTTCACTATTCTTTCATTTCATATGTTAGATTGATATGGAGAAGGCTAAAAGGGAAAACATGCGTGTGGAGGTAATTTAAGTTATAATTTTCTTAAATTCTAAAATCGACAAAATCCGGCAGCCATTTAAAAAACACTCGTTCTAGAAACGAAAAGCTTATAATCTTGTTAAACCTAAGACAAGCCTACCCGAGCTGCTAGAAGCAGACCGGCTAAGCCGTCGCGTCCATTTTGCCTGCAAGCATTAGACTGTCATGCCCGCCTAAGCTGGATGCAGATAACATCCTTTTACAGGTTAAACTTTAACTTAAAATATTTTTGGCCAACCCAAAAAAGTAAGGAGGTCTTTTATGACGTTATTGCATATCGCCATTATTTCTCCATTCTTAATGGCTTTTTTAGTCCCATTTTTCTACAAATACATACGAAATATTCATACAGGCTGGTTTGTCCTTATTCTTCCTGTATTCCTATTTATTTATTTAACGCAATTTATTGAAATGACAATGAATGGAGATACGGTTATTTCTGTGGCAAGATGGATTCCTTCATTAGGGATCGACTTTACAGCGTACATAGATGGCTTAGGGTTATTATTTGCTCTGTTGATTACCGGTATTGGCGCTTTAGTCGTATTGTATTCTATTTATTATCTTTCTAAAGATAAAGAGCAGCTAAACACATTTTATGTGTACTTATTAATGTTTATGGGAGCCATGCTCGGTGTTGTCTTATCAGATAATATGATCGTTTTGTATACATTTTGGGAATTCACGAGTCTTTCTTCCTTTTTATTGATAGGCTACTGGTACAACCGTGAAAAATCACGGTACGGAGCCCAAAAATCAATGCTGATTACGGTTTTTGGCGGTCTGGCTATGCTTGGAGGCTTTGTTCTTCTCTACTTGATGACCGGAACCTTTAGTATTCGGGAAACAATTGAACATGTACCGTTTATTATTGAAAGCAGCTTGTTTATCCCAGCACTCCTGCTGATATTATTAGGGGCATTTACAAAATCTGCACAATTTCCTTTTTATATTTGGTTACCAGATGCAATGGAAGCTCCTACCCCTGTCAGCGCTTACTTGCATTCGGCCACAATGGTTAAAGCAGGAATTTATTTAGTAGCCCGCTTTAGTCCAGTTTTTGCGATAACAGCTGAATGGTTCTGGATTGTCTCTCTTTTCGGGATCTTTACATTATTTTGGGGTTCCTTTAATGCAGTTAAACAAACTGACTTAAAAGCAATCCTTGCATTCTCAACAGTCAGTCAGCTTGGGATGATCATGGCGATGCTTGGAGTCGGTGCAGCTGCTCTTCATTTTGAAGATTATGAGTACTATACAGTTGCTACGGCAGCTGCTATATTCCATCTGATAAACCATGCTACGTTTAAAGGCAGTTTATTTATGGTTGCAGGTATTGTTGACCACGAAACTGGAACGAGAGATATTCGCAAGCTCGGAGGGTTAATGAGCTTTATGCCGATTACGTTTTCAATAGCCATAATTGGTACCTTTGCAATGGCAGGGCTTCCGCCATTCAACGGCTTTTTAAGTAAAGAAATGTTCTTTTCTGCAATGATTCGTGTAACTGAAATGGATCTTTTCAATACAGATACGTGGGGGATGCTTTTGCCTGTTTTAGCGTGGGTTGGCAGTATCTTCACCTTCATCTATAGTATGGTATTAGTTTTCAAAACATTTACCGGGAAATATAAGCCTGAAAAATTGGAAAAGAAGCCACATGAAGCTCCAATCGGAATGTTAATATCGCCAATTATTTTGGCTTCATTGGCCGTTGTTATTTTCTTCTTTCCAAACATTATCGCTCAAAGCTTAATTGAACCGGCAATGGCCTCTATTCTCCCAAGCCTATTAAGTGAAGGAGAACACTTCCATGCCCACATTTCTTACTGGCATGGCTGGAACTTAGAATTATTTATGACAATTGGGGTTATTGTATTAGGTACACTTGGTTATTTTACGCTTACTAAATGGTCGGGAATTTACGAACTTCAGCCTAAGAAGCTGACCTTAAATCGTGTATATGATTGCTCGTTAATAGGTTTAGACAGAGGCTCCTATCAATTAACACGTTTTTATATGACTGGATATATACGTGATTACTTAATATATATCTTTGCTTTTCTTATTGCTATTGTTGGAACTACAATGGCCATTAATAACGCTTTTGTCTTTAATACGGATCATTTAGCGCAGATAGGAATTTATGAGGTTATTATAGCTTTAGTGATGGTCATTGCAACTGTGACTACTCTCCTATCGAAATCTAGGCTTACTGCCATAATTGCTTTAGGAACTGTAGGTTATTCTTTATCTTTATTCTTTGTTTTATTTAGAGCGCCAGATCTTGCACTGACCCAGCTAGTTATTGAAACAATCTCAGTCGCACTATTCTTGCTTTGTTTTTACCATTTGCCTGAACTAAAGAATAAAGAGAAAAAGCTTAGATTTAGATTAGCAAATTTAATAATCTCCTTAGGAGTTGGGACCATTGTTACATTAATTGCTATTTCAGCTAACAGCCAGCGGGTCTCAGATACAATTGCGAGCTTCTTCATTGAAAACACATACAAGCTGGGCGGCGGGAAAAACATGGTCAATGTCATTCTCGTTGACTTCCGCGGTTTTGATACAATGTTCGAAATTACAGTTCTAGGAATCGCTGCCCTTGGTATATACGGAATGATTAAGCTTCAGACTGCAAAGGAGGAAAAAAATTGAAGAAGACAAATATCAAAACAAATGATGTAATTCTCCAAACCGTGACAAAAATAGTATTGTTTATTATTGTCCTATTCTCCATCTACCTTTTCTTTGCAGGTCATAATACTCCTGGTGGAGGATTTGTAGGCGGACTTATGGCATCGGGTGCAATTGTGTTACTGCTGTTAGCATTTGATGTGAAAACTGTACTAAATATATTGCCAATCAATTATATAAACCTCGCGGGGGTTGGTTTATTTATTGCGGTAGGATTCGGAGCAGGCTCGTTTCTAGTTGGCGAACCTTTTCTTTCTCATGCATTTGATTACTTTGAGCTGCCGCTATTAGGAAAAACAGAGCTTACAACAGCAACAATTTTTGACTTAGGTGTATATTTAGTTGTCATAGGCGTGACCATGACCATTATCCAAACGATTGGAGAGACGGAATAATGGAATTGTTAATGTCCATTGTAGTCGGCATTCTTTTTACTGCTGCTACCTATTTGATGCTTTCTAGGAGTTTATTGCGAATTATTATCGGGACAGGATTACTAAGCCACGGTGCTCATTTGTTAATTTTGACGATGGGCGGCCTGAAGCAAGGAGCATCTCCATTATTGGGAGAAGAAGCTTCATTATATGTTGATCCCTTACCCCAAGCACTTATTTTAACTGCAATTGTTATCAGCTTTGGTGTTACATCTTTCTTCTTAGTTCTTGCCTACCGATCCTATCAAGAGCTCGGAACAGATGATATGGATCAACTAAGGGGACATGATCAGAATGAATAACTTTATCATATTACCAATTTTAATACCTTTACTTACAGGAATCTTGTTGATTTTTTTCAATAAAAGGTTTGCCGTTCAAAAAGCCATTAGCCTTCTTGCCGCTGCATCATCGGTTGTTATCGCGCTATGTCTTGTTCAAATGGTTTATACGGAAGGCATTCAAAGCTTGTACCTTGGCGGCTGGGAACCCCCATTTGGAATTATTTTAGTTGCTGATCAATTTGCAAGTTTACTCGTTTTAACTACTTCCATTATCGGTTTAGCAGCGGTTCTCTATTCTTTCCGTACAATTGATAGAGAACGTGAAAGATTTTACTATTTTTCTGCTGTTCAATTTTTAATAACTGGTGTTACAGGTGCTTTTTTAACAGGAGATATTTTTAACCTTTTTGTATTCTTTGAAGTGATGCTAATGTCTTCATATGTTTTAATTGTACTTGGAAGTACAAAGATTCAGTTAAGAGAATCCATAAAATATCTTTTGGTTAATGTTATCTCATCAGCGCTGTTTGTTATAACAGTAGCTTATCTTTATGCATTGACTGGTACTTTAAACATGGCGGATTTGAGTGTTGTAATCAGCGAAAATGGACAAACAGGTATTATAACAGTTGTCGCCATTATGTTTTTAGTTGTATTTGGATTAAAAGGAGCCATTTTCCCTATGTATTTTTGGCTTCCAGGTTCTTATTATGCCCCACCATCTGCTGTCACTGCATTATTTGGTGCTCTTCTGACAAAAGTAGGAGTATACTCGATTACTCGGGTGTTTACATTGATTTTTTATCACGATACCGGCTTCACTCATCAGGTTTTAGCATGGCTTTCCGCCTTTACCATTATTTTTGGGGTAATCGGGGCCATTGCATACTCGGATATTAAAAAGATTATCATTTATAATATCCTTACAGCAGTAGGGGTCATCCTTTTTGGAATTGCTGCGAATACCTCTTCTTCTGTTTTGGGTTCAGTATATTATTTAGTACACGACATGATTATAAAATGTGCTCTCTTTTTCCTAGTGGGTGCCATTGCAATAATTACAGGAACAAATGATTTAAGAAAAATGGGGGGACTCATTAAAAATCACCCGTTCTTAGGATGGTTGTTTTTCGTTTCAGCCATATCCTTAGCAGGAATTCCACCTTTAAGCGGATTTATCGGAAAGCTGAAAATAGTGGAGGGCGGCTTTGAGGCCGGGGAGTATGCAATCTCCATGGTTGTTTTATTATCCAGTTTGCTTGTTTTATATTCTGTTTTGAAAATTTTCATCAATGGTTTTTGGGGCGAGCAAGTCATGACTACAGAACAAGAAAAAGGCAATACAAAAGGGATGTTACTGCCTATTGGTCTTATGGCAGGTTTATCTGTTGCATTTGGATTTGGAATAGAGCTTGTGTCTCCATACTTCACGCAGGCAGCTGAAGCTCTTCTTAATCCAGAAATCTATATCCAAGCCGTATTAAAGGAGTAGATAACATGGCATTTCAAATCTTATTAAACTTTTTTCTTGCTTTTGTCTGGATGTTTCTTCAGGCAGACTATAGTGGAATTACATTTATCATTGGCTATGTGCTTGGAATAGGAGTTCTATTTGTACTCAGAAGATTTTTTCATCGGCGGTTTTATATAAACAATGTGATTGCCATCATTAAACTGTTTCTGATATTTTGCAGGGAATTAATAACGGCCAACATTGCTGTGCTGAAAGTTGTTTTATCCCCTAAGCTTCATAACAGACCAGGAATTTTTGCATTTGAAACAACGTTAGAAAAGGATTGGGAAATTACGATTCTTTCAAATTTAATCACGTTGACGCCAGGTACTCTTGTTTTAGATGTATCGATGGATAACAAAATATTATACGTTCATGCCATGGATATTGCCGATAGCGAAGAATCGAAGCGGGAAATAAGAGATTCATTTGAAAAGGCAATAAAGGAGGTGAGCCGTTAATGTTTGAAATAATTATGCTAATTTCTCTTTTGCTGATTGCTATCTCCAGCTTAATGTATATTTACAGGGTTATTAAAGGGCCTTCTACTCCTGATCGTGTCATTGCCCTTGATGCAATCGGAATCAACTTAATTGGAATAACGGCTGTCATCTCTGTAGTTTTAAATACAGATGCTTTCCTGGAGGTTATTCTTTTATTAGGAATCTTGACCTTTATAGGAACCGTGGCATTCTCTAAATTCCTGGAGAAAGGAGAAATCATCGAAAATGATCGTGATCAGTAAATTCATTATTGGGTATCTCGTTCTCCAAGGAGCTTTATTAAGTTTAATAGCCGCATTCGGTGTTTTGCGGCTTCCTGATGCGTACACAAGAAATCATGCTGCTTCTAAAAGTGCAACCCTTGGAGTTATCAGTATTCTGTTAGGAGTCTTTCTTTACTTCTTAATCATCGAAGGACAAACGAACTCCCGCATCATTCTTGGAATTATCTTTGTCTTTTTGACTTCTCCAGTTGCAGGCCACTTAATCAGCCGTGCTGCTTATAACAAAGGGGTTCCGCTTTGGAAGGGCAGTGTTCAAGATGACTTGAAACATCATCGGGAAAAAACAAACCAGAAAGCAAAAGGATGAGATAGAATCTCATCCTTTTTGCTAATATACGGAAATGAATAGGAGAAAGGCATCATTAAGAGAAAATTCAAAAACAGCGCCTCATTCGTTTACTCTTTCATAGACTCTCATCCCCTGCCACCATCAAATAACGTGATGGTTTAAAGTATTTAAAACAAATATCCTGAACTTTTCGTAAAAAAATTATTAAGGAAAAGTATTTTTTTATTACAAGCATATTAATTTTTCAAATAATATCATCATATACATTAATAAATATAGTAAAATTGTAGTGATTAAATCGACCTCTCAAAAGGAGGAAATATGATATGGAAAATAGAATTGCTAGAGTTGTCGACCATTTCATGAATCATCCTGATGAGCTAGTCGCAGTGCTGCTATCCAGATCCGAATTGCTTTATTTAAATAAAGTGGAAAAAGCAGCTTTCAAAAGAATATTTAGTATGAAACAAGCAGACTTGCTCAAAGGAGGTGAAAAAAATGAATGAAATCATCAAATACTTAGCAGAGAACCAAGAAGAAGCAATTTCAGTACTTACAGGCAAAGCATCATTATTAGGTGTCGATGCCGAACAAATGCTGGAAATAATCCGTTTCTTCTCAAATGATCAAGTAAACATGGTTGCACATTATTGGCAGTAATCAAAAAAAGGAGGATGGTCTCATCTATGTCATATCGTTTTAATAAGATCTATGTCCTCCTGCTTCTTTTAAGCCTTGTTCTCTCAACTTATTTTGTATATCAAATTGCTAAATCCCCGTATATTGGTGCTTTAACTACTATAAAAGATGGACAAGTAATCATAACAGAAGTTGAACCAAATACTTGGAGTAAAGAAGTTGGAATCGAAAAAGGGGATATAGTATTAAAGATCGATGATAGTGATCCCCTATCAAAATATACTGTGACTCATTTGGAAAGTGTAGAACAAATTAAAAACTTAACTATTAAGAAAGAAACAGGAGAGATTATTAAATATGAAGTTGATTTTTTATTGGACAATCAATTTGTCTTTCAGGTTATTATCCCATTAATAGTTTATTTTTTAAGTGTTTATTGCAGCATTTTTATATACAAAAGCAATCGGGATTCTAATAAAAAATCAGCAATATTTTTAATTTTATTCTTACTCACAATTAGTTTGGCATATTTAAGTGCCGGAGGGTCTGCAAGAGGGGATGTCTTTTCTCGCTATTTAAATCTTGCCTTTTTCCTCTTAACTCCAATATTGTACTTACATTTTATTTATTTTTATTTTAAAGAGATGTCTAACGTATGGTTTGGAAAAAAGTTTCTTTGGATTTCTTATTCTATTATAATAATCAATGTTTTAGTAGAAATATTAATTCCTTTCGGACCGTTTTTATCAATAAGAAGACCTTTAAACCTTTTTAGTTTTTTATTTTTATCTTTACTCGTTCTATCAGTGATGACAGTCGGGCACAAAAAAGTTTCCTATCGCACTCAAAAATATATAATAAGAGTTCTAATAATATCAAATTTGTTAGCTTTTTTACCGGCATTATTATTTTATGTTATTCCTTACGCATTTTTTGGAATTCAGATTTTTTCTCCAGTGATTTTAGCATCTTTCTTAATTATTATTCCGTTTTCATTAGTTTATCAGTTTCTAGCAACAAAAATATATGATATTGAGTTTATCGTGGGGCGGGTAAGGTACTATGCTTTGTTAGCAATTGTACCTGCAATTATCGCAACATTGATTACCTTGACTCTAAAAACGGGCGATCCCTTAATATATACAACTAGAATTTTTATTATAATTTACGTAATTTTTCTTAGTACTTTTTATTTAAAAGAAGTATTCGATTTTAGATTTAAGCTTGTCCGAATTTCTGAAAAGTATAATTATCAGCACAGTATTTTTAAGTATACTCAGAAATTGCGCATAGCTAATAGTATTGATCAAGTTATTTTGGAGTTAAAAAGCGTTATTTTAGAAATGATGCTTGTTACTGAAGCTAAACTTTTCATCTTAGACCGAAATCAAAACATCGTCTACATTTCCGAAGACGCTGTAAACAATTCAATCTATGATCGGTATGAAAAACATATAAAAGAAGCAACAATGGAAATTGCAAAAGTTGTCCAGTTTGATAAAGGGTTTGCTTTAAATATCGGTGAAACCCAAAGTAAACATTACTTATTAGTCTGTACATCAAAAATAAATACACCAAAGCTCACTAGGGACGAGATTTCTTGTTTAAAAGCATTGGCTTATTATACAAATGTTACGCTGGAAAACTTCCTTAAGCTTGAAGAAATGATGGAGCGGGTTGAGATTTATCAATCAGAAGGCAATAACCCTACTTGGTTAAGCCGGGTGATGTATTCGATCGAGGAAAAGCAAAGGTCTAATCTTGCAAAAGACCTGCATGATTCAGTTTTACAGGATTTAATTTCTTTAAAAAGACAACTAGAAGTCGCTGCAATTGAAATGGAGTCCTCACCAGATAAATCAATAAATTATATGAAGGACGTTCAAGATAATTTAATTAAAGTCATCGCAACGACACGAGAAACGTGTAATGAATTGCGGCCGCAAATTCTTTATGATCTTGGTCTTGATAAGGCATTAGAAAAACTAATCGGTCAGTATAAGGATCTCACAAGTATAAATATCAAGTTAAATATCGGGAATCTTAGTCTTCCTACTGACATTGAGATTCAGCTTAACCTATATAGAATCTCCCAGGAGCTGTTGAATAATGCTGTCAAACACTCGCAAGCTGAACATATTCTTCTCATGCTAGTCAGCATAAAGGATCGGATCGTTCTTCATTATGAGGATGATGGTGTTGGAACTGACGAAAAGAGTATATTTAATAAGCATGAAAGCATGGGTCTATCTGGAATAAGAGAAAGAGTGAAACTATTAAACGGTAATATGGATGTGTATGAGTAAAATGTTTGTGGGAGGAAACGTACCTCTTCAGGATGACATGGATCGGTAGAGCCATGTCATCCTGAAGAGGCAAACAAGCGGAAGC